>CAXMSE010000060.1:0-49567 GCA_964196195.1 uncultured Gammaproteobacteria bacterium
CGGCAGGTGGCGATGGCTGGCTGTCGCCACCGAGTGAACGCATCGGGACTGGATTCCAGAAAATCCTGCGCTCCGCGACGGAGAAGTGCGGTTCGCGTCGTTTTCTGTATTGATGGGAGAGATGGAAAGCACCCCGGGGCCCTCGGCGCCAAGTTCACTCGATGCCGCGCAGTTCGCGGACTGGTATCGCGACGTTCTTCCTCGCGTGTACGGCTACCTGTACAAGGCCACCGGTGGGGATCGGCCAAAAACCGAGAACATCACTCAGGAAACATTCCTTCAGGCGGTCAGAACCCTGCAACGCGGTGGCCAGGAAACCGTCACCGTGCCCTGGTTGCTCACAGTTGCCCGCAGCCGCATGATCGATGCTGCACGCGCCGAGGATCGAGCGGACCGCAAGCTCCGGCTGGTGCATCGCTCGAGCGTCCTTGATGCCGATCCCGAGGTCATCGACCTGGCTGGGATCAATATTCAAGATCTGCTCCGCGGCCTTCGGCCGATGGAACGAACCGTTCTCGCCCTCCGCTACGTCGACGATCTTTCAGTCTCCGAGGTGGCGCGCCAGCTCGACCGGAGCGTGCGAGCTACGGAGTCGCTGCTGGCCCGTGCCCGCCGGCGGCTCCGCAATCGAATCGAGGAGACCACCGATGCCTGAGCCACACGAGAAGGCGGTCTTCGGTGCACTCCAAGACGCGCCCGATCCGGATTTCGTCCAACGTCTACTCGACCAGCTCCTCCAGGAGGTAGCGGACACCGCGTCTCCCCCATCGGGCCAAGACGGTGCGCGGTTGGGCGATCCATCCGACCGTGCTCACGAGAACCCACTACTTGAACCGGAGATAGTCATGCTGAAACCAAATCCAACTCCGAGCCGACCGGTCTTCAAATGGATTGTGGGCGCCGCGGCGGCCTTGATCCTGATCGTCGGTGGCCTGGTCGCGTTGGCACGATCAGGCGACGAGACTGGTTCTGTCGCCACCGACGTCGACCAGCCAGATTCCGTCGATGTACCGACCGAAGATGCTGCGCCGGAGCCGGCCGAGCAGACCGCGCCTGAGATATCCACCGCCGAGGACGTAGCGGTGGCGACGAGCTTCCTGGACGCCCGCAATGCCTACGATGGCGAGGCCGCCAAGTCTCTGATCGCGGTCGATTCGTCGATGGTGGACAACCTGCTCCAGAGTCCCGTGGGCGGAGGCACCTACCTCCCCGCCGAGGACCTCGACTATGTGACCAACGCCCAGTTCGAACGCCTCACCGGCACCACCTTCGTCGACCCGGATTGTGTCGCGAGCTCACCCGGGCGAGTCGTCTGCACCTACAAGTGGGAGAACGACTGGACGCGAGCCATCGCCGACGACCAGGGCACCGACAGCAAGTTCGTGTTCGACATCGCCAACGGTCAGATCCAGCACCTGTCCCACACGTTCCCGAAAGTCGACTCAGATGAAGCCATCGCCGTATTCGATGTGTTGACGTTCTGGCTGAACCAGGCTCATCCCGACGACAAGCCGCTGCTGATGAGCTTCGATAACATCCCCTGGCGGACACCCGAAACGCTCGCACTCTGGGAGACCCACACGGCCGAATTCGTCCAGTGGATAGCCGAGTCATGGTCTTGCGAGCTCGTCGATCAGATCGACCAAGGCGGGCGAGGTGGCAGGCGGGCATCGTTCTGCCCCGCCGAGTAACCCAATCGGATGATGCGACGGTGTCCCTTCGTGACCCCATTGTCCGCTGTGGACCGAGCTGAGGTCTCGGCTCTTTGGGCGTCGGCACAACAGCTCTTAAACCAGCGTCTGTGGTTCGGATAGCTGAGGCGCTGCTCAACCACCGGGGAGCCAAGTGGGGAGCCAACGGGGACGGACGTCTATGGACTACCACGGACGTCTACGGACAGAGACCCTTGAAGTACCAGTCATCTACGGACGTCAGCGGACGTGCACGGACACTGCGCACCTGCTTTGCAAGCAGGAAGTCGTGGGTTCGATTCCCATCAGCTCCACCACATACTCGGTCCTCTTCATGCGATGTGGGGCGAGATCTCGGACTGGCGCCTCTCCACAAACGCGTCGAGCTCCTCTCGTATCGCGCTGTCGATTGGCGGCGCTTCATACGAGGCGAGCACAGCCTCCGCGTGCTGACGCGAACGGCGACGCATGTCACGCGATCCGTTGAGTTCCCAGTGCTCGAATGTCTCGTAGTCCAGGAGCTTCGGCGAGAAGAACGCATCCTCGAAGTTCGCGAGCGTGAACTCGTCTCCGAGATAGTGACCACCCGGTCCAACACGGCTCACCGATTCCAAAGCCTCATCGAGGCGGTCGAAACTCACTCCCTTTGCGTAGGTAGCCATCATTAGATTCTGTTCACTGTCGGCGGCGAGCTTGGCAAGGCAGTGCACCATTCCGGCTTCGTCCCAACCTCCGGCATGCATCATCAGGTTTGCGTTCGCCGTGACCCCGGCCATGTAAGAAGTGGCCGACTCGTACCCCGACTGCGCGTCGAAAGTCTTCGCCGAGGACTGCGACGCCGTCGTGCGCCAAGGCACCCCATATCTGCGCGCGAGCTGGCCGACGATTCCGTTGAGGAGGTTCACCTCTGGCATACCTGACATCGGCGCTCCCGTCTTCATCGACACCGCTACCGAGTACTGGCCGTAGATGACTGGAGCACCGCGGCGGACCAACTGGCTGTACGCGATACACGCGATGGCTTCAGCGTTGAGCTGCACCACCGTGGCAACTACATCCGCCGGGGTGTTCGCCGCGCCGAGGACAAACGGGGAAATCAACACTCCCTGACCGGCCTCGATCATCACTCGAAGACCCTCGAGCATCGTGGAATCCCACACCAGAGGCGAGTTCCCCGAGATATGACCCAACATCACCACGTGGTCACGGAGAAAGTCAGTGCCGTAGATGATCTCCGCCATCGCGACGCTGTCAAGCGATCGCTCCTCGCCGGTGACCATCGCGAAGGTGGCGAGATCGGTCTCGACGAAACTGCTGTGGTTGATGTGGAGGTGCCTCCAGGGAACAGGGATGTCCGTCGGCTCGGCCGCAAACCCCGATGCCATGTGAAAGCCCGCGCTCATCTGCACGATCTTGTTGATCGTGCGGAGGTCTTCGAGCGTCGAGGGCCGGCGCGTGCCGTCGAGATCGCGAATGTTCGGCGGGCCGTGCGCTGGGCAGAAGGCAATGGTGTCGACGCCGATCTCGAATCGAGTGTCCGGACCGCGCCCGGTCAGTTCGAAACGCTCAGGCGCGTGGGCGAGGAGTTCCTCGATCAGCTCACCGTCAAGATGCACCCGCTCTCCACGCACATCAGCGCCAGCCTCGGTCCACTGCTTGATCGCGACCTCGTCGCGGAAGTCGATGCCGAGCTCGACAAGGATCTTCAGCGACGCTTGGTGAATGGTCTCGAGCTGGTCGATGCTGACGACCTCGACCGGTTTGAGGCCGTAGCGAATCGTCGACAACCGAGGCGTCACCGCGGTTTCCCGGGCACGTTTGCGAGCCGCCCGTCCTCGGCGGCGAGGTGCCTCGTTCTCCCCCATCTAGATGTCCTTCACCAGCCGAAGCGCGTCGTAGATGGCTGCATGGATGTTGCGGCTCGCTACGGCATCACCGATCCGAAATAGCTGATACCTGCCTTCGGGGTTGGGAGCGAGTGTCTGGGGGCGCCCATCGATCAGGGCGCGATAGTCGACCGCACCACGGTTGCTCGAGTCGGCCTTCAGCTCGAAGTACAGGTCAGCCAGTGGCGACGTGCCGTGGGCGACGACAACGCAGTCCACTCGTCGTTCGTGACACACCGACGAACCGTCCGATCCCACTTCGACGACGAGTTCGTCACCATCCCGACTGATCGACATCACTCGCTGATGGAGCGAGATGCGTACATCGGCCTCGTTCAGCGCCCGGATGTACGCCACGGCGTTCATCCCGCCGACATCGATGCCATGCATACGTTCTGGCGTCACGATCTCGAGGGCGACGCCTGCTGTCGCCAGCTGCTCCGCCGCGCTCATGGCCATATGCGTGCCATCGTCGTCGTAGAGCAGGACCCGACCTTTCGGGCGGCTGTCGCCAGCGATGACATCCCAAGCTGTCGATACCAGGTCGCCCCCGGCCTCGAGCGGCGGAAGCTGAGGCGAACCACCGGTAGCGATCACGACGATGTCGGGTTCAACAGCCAGCACGGCATCGCTGTCAGCGACCGTATTCAGGTGGACCGTGACGCCAAGGCGCTCGAGTTCGGACAGTCTCCAGTCGATGATCCCTAGGAGATCGACCCGGCGCTTGTTCCGCGCAGCAAGTCGGATCTGACCACCCGCCCAGGGCATGGCCTCGAACACGACGACCTCGTGATCGCGTTCCCCGGCAACCCTTGCAGCTTCGAGCCCGGCAGGGCCCGCACCCACAACAACCACACGCTTTTGTACCTCGGCCGGCGAAATCTCGTGGGGCATCGTTGCCTCACGGCCCGTCGCCGGGTTGTGGATGCAGAGCGCTTCACCCGCCTCATAGATCCGATCGAGGCAGTAGGTCGCACCCACACACGGTCGAATCGTTGCTTCCCGCCCGTCGCGGATTTTGTTGACAAGGTGCGGGTCGGCTATCTGGGAACGCGTCATCCCGACCATGTCGAGTTTGCCTTCGGCGATGCTGAAGCGGGCCGTAGCGACGTCATCGATCTTCGCTGCGTGCAAGACCGCGAGCTCTGTGGTTGAGCGAATCTCACCGGCGAAATCGAGGTGCGGTGCCGATGGAGTCCCGTGTAGCGGGATCACCTTCGCCAACGCAGGGTCGGAGTCGATGCGGCCCCGGATCACGTTGACGAAATCGATGAGCCCAGTTTCGTCGACGCGTCGCAGGATCTCGAGGCCCCGTTCGTAGCTCAGTCCCTCAGGGTTCGTTTCATCGACCGCCATCCGCAGACCAACGATGAACTCCGGACCGACCCGGTCTCTGACCGCACGAAGTATCTGCATCGGAGGAGCCATCTGAGCCTCAATCGACCCGCTGTACTCGTCGTCTCGGCTGTTGGTGGCGGGTGACCACCACCCGTCGAAATAGTGCCCGTACGACTGGATCTCAATGCCGTCCATCCCTCCCGCCAGCATCCTCTCGGCGGCATCGGCGTAGTCGGCTGCGATGCGCTCGATATCCCAGTCCTCGGCTTCCTTCGGATGACCGCGATGCGCAGCCTCACGGATCGGCGATGGTGCCACGATCGGGAGCCAGTCTGCGTGGGACCAGCCGGCCCGGCGGCCCAGATGGGTTATCTGGATCATGCAGGCGGCTCCGTGCTCGTGCACACCATCGGTCAGCCGTTGAATCCATGGCACGATTCCATCGTCGTAGGCGAGCAGGTTCCCAAACGCCGGCGGACTGTCCCGCGACACCACCGCGGAGCCAGCAGTCATCGTGAGTGCGACGCCTCCCTTGGCCCGCTCTTCGTGGTACAGGCGATACCGGTCGGTCGGCATGCCCCCCTCGCCATAAGCGGGTTCGTGTGCCGATGAGAAGATACGATTCCGTAGCGTCAGATGCTTGAGCTGGAACGGCTGCAGAAGTGGATCAGGCATCCCCCCTACATAAGCAGTTCCACGGGCCGCAATCTTGGAAGAATTTCCCACTTACGTGCCAGAAATGTCCACGACGAACCACCGCTGGATTTGCGTCGGGACGCGGTTACGCGAGAATGAGCAGATGCTCGCTCCATCCGTGCAGCTCCTCATCGACCTCTTCGAGGCGTCACCGAACGTCTATTTCTGCGTCAAGGACACCGAAGGCCGATACCTCTCCGTCAGCGAGATGTTCGTGCACCGATGGGACCGCCGCCGTCACGAACTGATCGGCATGACCGTCGACGAATTCTGTCCGCCCGACCTCGCCCGACTGTACCGGGCCGAGGACCGGGCCCTGCAGGTCTCCAGGCAGCCGTGCACCAACCGTCTGGAAGCGGTAGCCGACGCCGCTGGCCAACGCCAATGGTTCCTGACATCGCGTTCGCTCCACCGGGCTGAGGGGTTCGCCGACGTCATCATCGCGATCTCGACACCGACGGACCTTGGTGCCCGCGCCGGACAACTCGGCCAGGGCCTACGGCGAGCGATCGAACTGGCCGGGCGAAGGGACCGCCGCGCACTGCGAGTCTCCGATCTCGCCGAGGAAGCCGGACTCACCACCGGCCAACTCGATCGGGCGATGCGCAGGGTGCTCGGCGTGTCGCCGAAACAACACCTCATGGCAATTCGCGCCGAGCACGCCGCTTCGATGCTCACCACCGGCAACGAGACGCTCGCCGATATCGCCCGTTCCTGCCACTACTACGATCAAAGCCAGTTCACGACCTGTTTCAAGGACGTCTACGGACTCACACCCAGCCAATTCCGGTCTGCGGTCGCAGAACACGCCGCGACCTAGCGGAGCATCGCCCCGGCTCGGCCACGGACCCTCCGCAGTCAAGTCGCGAGACGAACACTCCGGCATTGCTGCGTTGATCGATCACGAGATGTGAAAGGTCGGCCGTGCTCGACCAGCATGACGAATAGGCGATCGCCCGGCGCTACATGTCCGACACCTCAATGCCCGAACTCGCCGAAACGCGCGACGCTGATCCTCAGCCCCAGCTCGAGGCCTAGACACACCGAGCATCGCACTCGGAACCCAACACTCCATGGGGCTCTGCCGAGCCTCAGCACCGATAACCCCATTTATTCCTGAGGGTGGGGACTGTAAGACGAACGGTGTAGCTGGTCTGGCCGGTTCATCGTTGTTGGTGCTGGTCTGATTCTAGAAGAGTCTCCCTTCGAAGGTGATGGCGAATGCGTTGAGGGCGGGCTTCCACCGGTTCATCCATCGTTCTTAGCCGGAGCCGGTCGGGTCCAGGGATCTAACGACGAGTTAGAGGCACTTCATCGCGGCTTGCTCGTTGGGGAAATGCCCTCTGGCTCGGGTCGCTCTTCGGAACCGGGCGTGCAGAGACTCGATGGAATTAGTGCTGTAGATCACTCGGCGGATCTCCGGTGAGTAGTCACAGCTTCGCGACCCCGACGCAGCCTGATCCCAGCCCCGAAACCACCGCGACGTAGCCACTTGGGCAAAACCACGATCCCCGGAACCGACAGCACCAGCGATCCCGTTCTGGCCAGCGACGAGTCCCTGTGGATGGTCCTCTCGGGCAACGTCTCACGCCTAGACACCACCACCAAGCAACTCACCCACATCACCGAGGCCGGAACCGAATCTCGGATCTCGCTTGGGTTCGACAGAGACATCTGGGTATTCGACACAACCGGAACGATCACCCGCATAAACATCCCCTAGAGCGCCACAGCGCCTCGTGGGAGCGACCGCTCCTCATCAGCCCATATGAGCGGTCGACCTGTCAGTCCTGGACTACACGCTGGGGAGCCAAGTGGGGAGCCAACGGACACACACACCAGCGGACAGACACGGACGTCCACGGACAGACACCCGCGGCACACCAGTCATCTACGGACGTGCACGGACCTCCGTGGACGATTCGCACCTACTTTGCAAGCAGGATGTCGTGGGTTCGATTCCCATCAGCTCCACTGAATCGCAACGAGTCCTGGCCCACGTCGCGTGGAGTAAGCCGCTTCGAATCTCACTATCTCGCAGTCGCAAACTTTCCGCGGATCACTTCCTCGCAGACCCTTCAGCCTCCGCTCATGTCGGTCACAGCGGAGACCTGATGATGCAGAACTCGTTTCCAAACGGATCGCACATCACGGCCCACTCGAGGAATGGGTCACCATCGGGGTAGAGACCCGGCGGCCTCTGACATGATCCCCCCACGGCGACGATCTGCTCGACCGCCAACTCGACATCATCGACACTGAAGTCGAGATGAGTACCACTGCCGGTCGCACCCTGACCTTCAGGCACAAGTTGGAGGAGGATCAAGCTGGAGGGCTCCCCGTCGACGAGGTGCTGCCCTAGTCCCGCGAATCGACCGGTCGGGTCCACATAGTTCGGCTCCAGCCCTGACACTGCGGACCAGAACCGGAGGCCCTCGTCGAGATCGCTTACGTTGACGACCGATTTCAACAATCTGGCAATGCCGTCGGACACTTCGTGGTCCCCCTAGTTCAGTAGCGGCTTTGTACTGACCCGCTCGTGACATTACGCATGCAGTCACAGACAGCACCGCATCGGCCAACCTGCTCGGAGACCTCTTGGTCCCAAACCCTTCGGCGATGGCCGTACCGTCGCATTGCCGGCAATACGCTACTTGAGGTGCGCGAGATGGGCGTGGTTATGCGCACTGATATCGGATGTTCGCGATCGGCAGTCAGGGAACCGCGTTGCGTGCCGGTATCGACATGCGTTCTGCCACGGATTCCGGGGCGCCGAGCGTTGGTTCAGTGAGGTCCCGCATTGCTTCCTTGTTTGTGCCGGACCGGCGCCTGCGTGCGACCGGCGATCCATCTAGGCTCTCTGGCGCAGCAGAGAGGGGAAGGGATGGAGTTTCGGATCCTCGGTCCGCTCGAGGTCGTCGAGGACGGAGAGCCGATCGATGTCGGGCCCCGCAAGCAGCGGTCGCTTCTGGCGCTGCTGGCGATTAGTGCAAATCGTGTTGTCAGGACCGATCGGATCCTCGAGGAGTTGTGGGGCGACGACGCCGAGGGCAAGGAAAGCGCGCTGTGGGTGTACATCTCGCGGCTTCGTTCTGTGATGGGCGGGCACGAGATCCTCGTCACCCGTGACCGCGGGTATTCGCTTGTCATCGACCCGATCGCGATCGACGCCCGCCGGTTTGAGAGGGCTGCGAGCGAGGGGCGGGCGCTGATAGGTGATGACCCGACGGCGGCCTCAGCCTTGCTGAGCGAGGCGCTCGGGTTGTGGCGGGGCGCGGCCTATGAGGACTTTGGCGACGAGTCGTTTGCGCAAGTCGAGATCGCACGGTTGGAGGAGCTGCGCCTAGAGGCCATTGCCGATCGGATCGATGCCGACTTGAAGGTGGGCGAATCATCGGGTTTGGTGAGCGAGCTGGAATCGCTGGCCCGGTTGCATCCACTCGACGAGCGGTTTGTTGGTCAGTTGATGTTGGCGCTGCACGAATCTGGGCGGACGGCACACGCGTTGGCGGCATACGAGCGAACTCGACGCGTGCTGAGCGAACAACTCGGCATCGAACCGTCTCGGATGCTCCAACAGGTGGAACAGCGGGTCCTCATGGACGAGGAGCGCCCAAGCGCGGCTGGCCCCGGCACGGAGCCCGAACGGGTTCACAACCTGCCCGCGGAGACAACGACGTTCGTCGGGCGAGCTGACGCAGTTTCAGAAGTCATGGCGACTATCGCGGAGACTCGACTCCTCACACTGACGGGGATGGGAGGAGTCGGAAAGACGAGGATCGCCCTGCGAGTGGCTAGATACCTCCTCGAGCAGTATCCGAATGGCGTGTGGCTCATCGAGCTTGCCCCGGTTTCCAGCACCCAAGTCCGAGATGTGACTGCTCAGGCCTTGGCGTCGGCAATTGCCGCTGCGCCCGGGCCGATCGACGAGCTCGCTCTCGCCCTCGGCGATAGGGAGATGCTCCTTGTGCTGGACAACTGCGAGCACGTCATCTCTGCCTGTGCCGAGATGGTCCAACTGCTACTAGAGCGCGCCCCCGGGCTTCGTATCCTCGCCACCAGTCGAGAGCCGTTCGACATTCCGGGCGAGATGGTGTGGCCCGTGGCCGCGATGTCGGCACCGACCCAGGCTGAGCGTGGCTTGACGACCGACGAGATGATCGGATTCGATGCGATCCGGCTGTTCGCGGACCGGGCACGCTCCGCTCGGCCTGCCTTCACGCTTACCGAGGAAAATCAGGACCACGTTGCACGGATCTGTCGACGTGTGGATGGCATTCCCCTGGCTATCGAACTCGCCGCGGCTCGCGTCCGCTCGATGACCATCGCCGAGATCGCAGCGGGCCTCGACCATGTGTTCGCGCTCCTTACCAGCAGATCGCGCACCGGCTCGGAGCGACACCAGACATTGCAGGCGACGTTGGACTGGAGTTATGACCTTCTCAACGAACAGGAGCGACTAGTGCTGTATCGGCTGACGGCGCTTCATCGCACCTTTCCCCGCAAGGCCGCCGAGATCGTGTGCGCCGGCGAAGGAGTGGAGGAGTCCGACATCCTCGACCTCCTTGGCCGCCTGGTGGACACATCATGGATCGGTATGGAACACGAGCGAGGCGAAGCCCCCTATCTCATGCTCCAGACCACGTGGGAGTTCATCCGCTCGAAGCTGGGGGAACACCTGGAGCACCACCAGGTGAAATGCGGCTGGGTGATCTTGCTGGCGCAGCACACCGACCTCGCGCAAAAGCGATCAGATCGCGAGATGTGGTCGGCCTTATTGGATGGGGACCATCGAGTCGTTCGGCGTTCGCTCGAGATCGCGTACGACAGACGCGCTATCGAGGAAGGCTCGTTTCTCGCCGGTGCCGCCGCCGCCCTCACATCGACCACCGGCCGACTCGGTTTCATCGGGGGTGTCGCGGCCGACCCGACATCACGAATCGAACGCTTCGCGGCCGGTTTCAAAGCCGGAGTCCGTCACGTCGACTCCGACGCGGTGGTCGAGTCTCATTACCTGACCCGAGCTCCTGACCGCGCGGGGTTCTGGGATCGGGCGCAACTCCGCGACATTGCCTACGAGATGTACCAGCGCGAGATCGACGTCACGATGCATGCCGCAGGGCGGGCCGGCTTCGGCCTGTCCGAAGCGGCGTTCAACGGCTCGGAGGTGACGGGACAACAGAAGTGGGGTATCGGAGTCGATCTCGACTTGTACTACGAAGTTCCTGAGCACGAGAGCAAGCACGTTCTCACCTCGGTCCGATTCCAGATCCCCACGTCGATCCATCGCGCCCTCAAAGAGGCTGTCGCCGCTGAAGAGACAGACCTGCCCAAATTCGACCTTGCCTCCAACGGGGTCAAGCTCTCGACATCCGGCGGGCACCTCGACGACATCATCGATGAGCTTCTCGCCCTGCGACAGCAGCTCATCGAAGCCTCCATCGAAATACCGACCGTCTCGACGGCGCACTGACCCGTCGACCTCGACGGCGGAAGACACAGACATGGCGGAATCGCCGCTACCGGATGTGTGGCCGTGGCGCCTTCGGGACGAGTCGAACTCCCGATCTCTCGCACGCTCTGCCCGATGCGCTGGTGGCGGCGTCGCTGGCGGCTGGGTAGACGTATAGTCAGTCGATGGGACTGATCAGTGAACTCCACTACGAGGTGAAGGGCGCGAATGCGATTCAGCGCCTCACCCAGAAGGTTGCCGCCAGCGGACCTGGTGCCTGGGTGTTCCAGCGCACCCTGTACCGGATCGACAAGGGGCTGTTCCGCCTGACGAAGGGTCGACTGACAGTGGCGGGCTTGATGGCTGGGCTCCCGGTCATCATGTTGACCACGACGGGCGCCAAGACGGGCAAGGACCGGGCGATGCCCCTTTTGGGTATTCCGATGGATGACGACATGGCGGTCATCGGGTCGAACTACGGCCAGAGCTCCACGCCCGGGTGGGTGTACAACCTCCGCGCCAAGGCCGAGGCCACGGTCGCGCACGGGTCGGAATCGGTCGAAGTGACTGCTCGCTCGGCAAACGAGGCCGAGACCGAGCGGGCGTTCGAGGCTGGCGCTGCGTTCTACGGCGGCTACCCGAGATACCGCGAGCGTGCGTCTCACCGCGAGATCGAGGTCTTCGTCCTCGAACCTCGATAGACATGGGCGTGTGGGTGCCCAGTATTCGGTCGTGGGTGGTCAGGCGGTGTTCGGTATTCGTTAATGAGGCCGTCGCAGCGTGAGGTTCGGGCGACTCGTGGCGGCGTGTGGGTTGTCAAAACCGGCCAAGCGAAGCCGCTGAAGGCACAAGAACGAGAATGTTGCCGACTATGAGCGGTTTCCGCTCCGCATCGACAGCATTTCCGGACGCCCTTCGATGGCCGGGTTTCTCACTTCGTGTCGGGCTCGATACATGCCCCGAGTCTGAGTCGCCTGCCTCTACATGCAGTATGCGACAATTGGAAGGATGACGTCGTCGGCGGAGCACGCGAATCCATCTGGGACCGTGACGTTTCTGTTCACCGATGTCGAAGGGTCCACCAGGTTGTGGGCGGCGGACAAGGATGCAATGTCGGCGTCGTTGCTCGTGCACGACCGGATTCTGCGGGGGGCGATCGAGTCGCATGGTGGCTATGTGTTCACCACTGCGGGCGACTCATTTGCAGCAGCATTCGCTCGTGCCTCGGACTCCGTCGCTGCAGCCGCCACGGCACAACAAGAGCTTGCGGCTGCAGCCTGGCCAGGGCCACTGCTACGGGTGCGTATGGGGATGCACCTTGGTGAAGCCGAGGAGCGTGGTGGTGATTACTTCGGCCCGGTCGTGAATACCACTGCCAGGGTGGAAGCGGCTGGTCACGGTGGGCAGGTGTTGATCACCTCTGCGGTGCGAGCCACGGCTGGGGTGAACGCGCACGACCTGGGTGTGCACTCGCTCCGCGACGTCGACGAACCGATGCACCTGTTCCAACTCGGTGACGGCGAGTTCCCGCGGCTGCGGGTCGTCGACGTCGCGCTCACGAATCTGCCTGCCCGACCGACCCGTCTGATCGGGCGCGGGGACGAGGTATCGAAGGTTCGCAACTTGCTGGCGACCAACCGACTGGTCACGATCACGGCGGTCGGTGGCTCCGGCAAGACCCGGTTGGCGATCGCGGTCGGTGAGGCCGAGCTGTCGCACCGCGGAGACGGCGTGTGGTTCGTAGATCTGACCGCCGTGATGAGTGGCGCCGACGTGCCGGCTGCAATCGCCAGTGCGGTCGGGCTGGTGCTCACGAGAGCGGAGCCCACCGAGCAACTCATCGAATTCCTGTCCGGCAAGGCCGCCCTTCTGATCCTCGACAACTGCGAGCACTTGATCGACGAGTGCGCCGAGTTCGTCGAGACCGCCCTCGCCACTCGGGGCGAAGCGGCTTTCCTCGCCACCAGCCGCGAGCTGCTCGATGTCGAGGGCGAACGCGCGGTCGTCCTGGGCACCTTGCCGTGCGACTCAGCCGACTCGCCCGGCGTGCGCCTGTTCCTCGATCGGGCGACAGCGCTTGATCCTGGCTTCGAGCTGACCGACGAGAATGCCAGCACCGTCTCTACCCTGTGCGCCCGACTCGACGGGATGCCACTGGCGATCGAGCTCGCGGCGGCGCGGATCGCTGTGCTCACCCCGAGCGAGCTTCTCTCGGGGCTGGACGATCGCTTCCAGCTGCTGGCGGGCGGGCGGCGTCGCCAACGCCAGCGCACGTTGGAGGCCACGCTCGACTGGAGCTACGACCTGCTCGATCCTGATGAACAGCAGGTGTTCCGAACCCTCGGAGTGTTCGTCGACGGTTTCGATCTCGACGCGGTGGTGGCTGTCGCCGAGGTGTCGCGTCCGACGGCGACCGCGTTAGTCGAGGCGCTGATCTCCAAATCGCTGGTTGCGCGGACCGAGCGTCGGCAGGACTCGCGCTTTCGTCTGCTGGAGACCGTCAAGGCGTACGCCGAGGACCGACTCGTCGATGCCGGCGAGGCCGCTGATGCTCGCGAGGCGCATCTGGTGCACTTCCACCGGATCGCCGCGGTCAACGGGCGCGACCCCGGTGGCGAGCTGCGGCTTGGGATCCAGCTGCGCCACGATCGCAGCAACATCACGTCGGCATTCGAGTGGGCGGCGAGCACCCGGCAATGGACCACCGCTGGTGAACTCGTCGCCGGCGCCCGGTGCGCGTACGACGTGTTCGGACACATGCTCGAGATCCGGTCACTCCTGGAACGAGCGATCGATCACTGCCCCGCCGACGGCCCCGAGCTGGCCGACTTGCTGCGATACGGACTGATCAATCCGTGTGCGATGTTGGGCGACTGGGCCGCCTTCAACCGTCATGCCGCAGCATTGAGCGACTCGACGACCCCGACCGGTCGAGTCTGGGGGCGGAGCGCGCAGGCGTGGATCGCTGCCCACGCCGAACCCGATCGCGCTCCGGCGCTGTTGACCCGGGCGCAAGCCGAACTCGACGAAGCGACGCAACATGGATCGTCCCGAAGTGACCGGCTCGCCGAATCATACGTACACGACATCCGCGGCTTGCACGCCGCATATGCCGGCGACTTCGCCACCGCGCTCAGCGAGCTCCAGACCTCCCTCGCGATCCAAGAGCAGATCGACTTCTTCCCAGCAACCAGAGCCGAGATGGCGCTACGGCTGGGCGGGGTGTGCCAGATCATCCTCGGCATGCCCGCCGAGGCACTTGACACTGTCGCCGAGTTGGATGCCTACGGACTCGCCTTCTACGACGGAGCCGAGGTGCGCACACTCGCGCACCTTGAACTCGACGACATCGACACAGCAACGCACCACCTGCGGATCCACGTGGCCCGTGGACGGACGGGCCGGTACTCCGGCGAGGCCAACGACAGCGTTCTGTTGCTCGCCGCGCTGGCGCACGCCGAGGGTGACATCTCTGTGGCCCGCGACCTCCTGCTCAAGTCTTGGTTCTGCCGAACCGACGCCACGATCATCTTCAGCCATGAGCTGGCACGTCGGCTCGAGGTAACCGATGAACACGAACGATGTCAACGTCGAGCTGTCACGTTCGGGTCACGGAGCCCAGAAGGCATCAACGGAAGACACCTGGCGATGACGGCGCTCCGGGCCGAGCTGACCCGTCGCGGGTGGGACTGACACCAAGAGCCGACCGAGCGCCCGCTCAGAACACCACCCCACCCGACGACTCACACCCGCTCCTGATCGGCGCATATGGGCGGTCGGCCTTTCAGCCCTCGACTACCCGCTGGGGAGCCAAGTGGGGAGCCAACGCTGGCCCGTCGCGCGCCTTGATTTTGGCGGGCCTGAGCACTCGCGCTGAAGCGAGGCCTGGATTGGATATCCAGATCAGCTATCTCCTCACTGCCCCCCGGCCAGCGCCGTATCTCGAGAGTGAGGGTCGTATTCGTCGGGCGTGACGCCAGTCAGGTCGAGGAAGTGTTGGCGTTCCGCTCCGGTGCGGCTGCGAGTCACGACCAGCAGAACACTAGGCAGGACCAGGAGTGCTACGAGGAGCGAGAAGACGATCATCACCGCGGTAAGGGTGCCAAACGTGACGAAGATTGGCATCGGGGCGAAAGCCATCACTGAGAAGCCGATGATCGACGAACCGGCCGATACCGCCAAGGCGCCACCGGTTCCTTCGCCGGCTCGTCTCAGGGCCGGGAAGCGGCTCGCTTCGCGCTCGAACTCTTCGCGGAAGCGCATGGTGAAGTGCGTCGAGTAGTCGATGCCGACACCGACCGCGATGGCGGCGATGGTGGCGGTGACGACGTTGATCTTGTAGTCGGCCCACCACATGAACCCGTAGACCCAGCCCACGACCAGCAGGATCGGAATGACCGCGGCCACCCCGTACTTGATCGAGCGCATGAAGAACGCCGCCAACATGGCACACAGCAGCAGCGCCACCGGCAGAGCGAGCAACATTGCGTCGGTGAACGCCGCGAGTGAATCTTGGCTGACGATAGTTTCACCCGAGACCCTGACAAGTTTCAGATCTGATCCACCTGCGGAGGCCTCGAGCGAGCTGGCGGCATCGTTGAGTGCGGAGCGAGCGTTGAGGATGATTGCGTCGTCGGTGAAACTCGGGATGCCAACCTGCACGAGCGTCGCATAGTTACCGGCGCCGTCGGTCCACAACAACTCGGTCACGCTGTCGGGGGCGTAGAGGTCGAACCCGTCATCGGTGGTGATCCCGTCGGCCAAAGCAAGGTCGTAGATAGCCTCGACCTGCGCGGCCGAGTCCGGTAGTCCGTCGCTGTCGGAATCAGTGATATCTATTCCGGCGGCGGCCATCGCGGCCGGAGCAGCGACTGCGGCTTGCACGATCGAGACCGCGTTGTCGCGCTGAAGGGCCACGTTGCCGTTTAGATCCCGCGCCAGATAGTCGTCGCTGTCGGCGGCCTCGGCCGCGTCGAGCTCGGCTACGACAGTATCGAGGGCAGCCAGGGTGTCGGGTTGGGTGAGGTCACCTTCGACGTAGATGAACCCCGACCCGAGACCGCCGGTCTCACCGAAATGGTCCTCGAACAGGTTGATGCTCTGAACTGCATCGCTGTCCTTTGAGAAGAAGTCCTCGAACGAGAACGCCGATTCGACCTGGGTGAACGCGATCGCGCCCATTACCGCGAGAGCGACGGTCACCGGAATGGTCACCACTCGCCAGCGGGCCAGGAAGTGCACCACGTCACCGGCGGCCTTGAACCCGTGGCCGGCGCCCTTGATCACGATGCCGGTCGGTCGGCCCGCTGCCGCGGCCTTTGCGTAGTTCTTGCGGGTTCTGCGGATCGGCAGATAGATGAACAGTGGTACGAACACGATGAGAGCAATGGCACCTATCTCGGGTGCGCCCACGGTCATCGCGACGACGATGCCCGCGAACAGCGACATCACGATGAACCCAAACTTGTAGCGGATCATCAGGCCCCGATCGAGGGGCGGGTCACCGACCGTGTCCTCGATCGTCAGCAGCCAGCGGGGCGCCACCAGGCCGAGGATGACGAAGCCGATGAGAAGCGCGATCGCGGTTCCGATGCCGAACTGCACGATCGCCTGGATGCCGGCCACCCCGTTGGAGATGAACGCTGCAGCCGACGAAACGACCGCCAACAGCAAGGCCGGGAACACCAGGGTCAGCCCGCGAGGGTAGGACTCGTCGCGACTGAGCCCAGCCAGTTGTTGTTCACGGGCGCGACCGCTGGCGTGCACGAAGAAGTCGACACCGAACGCGATCACCGAGACCGGGCCGATGAACCCAAGCAGAAGCCCACCCTCGAACCCGATGGCGGTGAGCACCGCGTTGTACCACAGCATCGTGACCGCCAACCCGGCACCGACGAGCGCCGCAGCCCAATACGACCGCAACAAGGCACCGACGAGCATCAAGATCCCCACCACCGCTAACAGAACGAACGGCATTGACGCACCGAGCTGCTCTTCAGAAGTGAGACCTACATCGATCGCCAGTCCCAACGTCCGAGTGGACGTCTGGTCGCCCTGCAACACGGTCTGTACTTTGCGTAGGAACTCTTCACCATCGAGCCCAACCGGCATAAAGCCATCGGACTCGGTATCGCGGCCGCCGAACTCCGTCAGATCGAGGACCAGCGTTGCGCTGAATGCAGGCGACTCCCAAACCACGATCTCCTGGCCGTCAACCTCACCGATCCGGCTGGTAGCAGCCTGAGAGAGTGTGTCGCGCAACGGACTGCCCACCGCACCCTCACCAAGGATCTCGGCCAGAGCGATCTTCACATCGGCATCGGTGGCCGCTCCCAGACCGCCCGGCAAGGCCTCTGCAACCTTGTCGGCGAGTGAAAAGACACCATCGACCTCTTCGCCCAACTCGGAACGGAACTGCACTGCGAGGTCGGCGTTGAGATCTGCATTCGAACGCAACGCATCAGAGTTCTGCTTGAACTCGAACAGCACGTCACGAGTCAGCGCATCTCCGCCGTCTTCGGCTTCGATGATGAAGAGTGCGGGAGCGATGGGCGACGAGCTCACGAACTTCTTGTCAGCCAGATCCTTGGTGTCGTAGATCTCCCCTGACGGGTCGAAATTCGGGTCCTCCTCTGAGCGATCCATAGCAAATGGCACCGCCACGACCGTCAACACCACCACCCCCACGGTGATCATCTTGACGTGGGTGTTCACCCACTCGAAGAAGGCGGCGGTGCGTCCTCCGGCCTCAGATGTTTGCTGATCGGTCATTCGTTGCCCTTCAATCTGCGATTGGTTACTAGCGTATTGAGTCGCGCCTACCAGCTCCGGTGATGGAAGGTCGGCGTCAAGTTTCGTGTCGCTCGGCGTGTACTCGCGCCGGTCGACGATATCGGTCGTAGGTTCGGGTCTGCCAAGTCGTCGGAACCCGCGATACGTCAGGTACCCGCCGAGGAACACCGAGAACAGCCCGAATGCCATCAGGCCCCAGGCGATTCCGACGATGTGGGAGATCCTCGCTCCGAACGCAAGATCGGCGGCCACGCCGGCGGAACCATCCGCGTTCATCACTACTGCAGTCCAGCTCCCGGTCTCGAGTGACCACTCGACTGTCTGGGGCCCAGCCTCTTCGCTCGACACTTCCCAGAATCCTTCGCCCCCCGGTGCCGTCGGCACCCGAGCACCTTCGCGACCCGCATACTCGATGCTCGTGATGGATCGACCGTCGATATCCAGTCCTTCCACCTCGTGGTGAGCCACAGCCGAGAGATAACGGTCAACGTCTGCGGTCGGGGCGATCCCCACGAACAGACCTTCACCGCCGACACCGTCGCCTTCAATGCGAACGTCGATCGGATCGGTCAGCAGATCGGCGAACCAGGAGGGCACCTCGGTGAGCTGGTCGAAATCCCCGGACACGATCGCATGCGACGACTGTTGGAAAGTATGGGTCTCCGTGGCGTAGAACCCGTCGTCATCTCGGTCCTCGAGCAATAGCCAAGTGGCGCCAACCATCAGGGAGGCACCCACAAGAACTCCGAACACCCCGAATACGACCGCGAGAACCCGTCGAGCCATCATTTCAGCACCCCTCATCTGCCATGTCGACGAGACCTTCTACTTGCGCCTGAAACAGTCGCTGCCACCTCATGGCGACGAATGGCTTCAGAACGCCGATCGATGAACCGTGGAATACGGCGATGCTGGTGATGTGAACGCCACCGCTCTGGCGCGGCTCGAATCGCCACAGGTGCGCCGTTCGTAGTCCTCCACTGGACCCGCCCCATTCGGCCGATCGGCCGGGATCAACCGACATGACACGATTCTTCGCCGCTTCTTTCCATCGCCGGAGCCCGAGGTTCAGCTCGCCTCCGGCCAGCAGCTCGCAAATTCCGTCCGCGTCCTCGCGGCGGAGATTCCGCGCTGGCTCGCGTTCGACGGGGCTGGCTCGCTCCTGGTGGGAGGGACAGACCGGACTATTCTGATGTCGACGGATCGCCAGGCATGGTTGGTTCAAGCCTCGGGCATACAACGCCGTCCGGTCGGCGAGCTGGCCAAGCGCCTCATCGGTAGCGTCGGGAAGCGCGACCCGCCAATCGCGCATGATCGCCGGTCGCACCGTTTCGAGCGATACCGCCCGGACCTCGTGCGCGGCCGGCTCGACCTCGGGACCTGAGTAGATCATCGTCACGACTGTCTCGTGGCCGTATCCCGCGGCCTCAAAGCCCGCTCTCAGAGCCTGGCCAAGCGGGTCGTTGTCGACCGACACGTACCGATGCCGGACACACGCCCCACCCAGCACTTCCTCGGCTGCCGCGAGTACGTCGGCCGCCGATGCGACCGAAGTGACGGCGATCCGGTTGTGGTACTGCGAGAGCGGGAAGTCCGCTTGCAGCACCGCGAATCCCCAGGAGAGGTCGACGACGTCGGTGGCCTGGGCCCGGGCGAAGCGGTTCTCGAACGCCGTGATTCGCTCGAAGTTGGAGACGCCCACCAGGGAAAGTTACTAGAGCCCGGACCCACTCGAGAACGAGATCGCCGATCCAACCCGACGGCGAGGTGCGGGAGCCAGTGCCAGCCAGGATCCACTCGAGTCCGTCAACGCTGGCAACCCCTTGACCGCTGATTTCGATGTGGGAGACTGACGGATCGCAAGAATCATCGTCACGGTCGTTTCCAGCCTCGGCGTCGCTCTTGGTGTCGCTCTGCTCGTCTGGCTGAGAGACGCCGCGTGGGACGCCTCCAGCGGCCTCACCGACTCATCCCGCGCCAAACGACTCAAAGAAGGGGTACGAATCGCCAGCGCTAGCCTCGCCGGCGGCATCGTCGGAGGACTCCTCATCGCCGGTCTGGGCGGGCGCCTGCTCATGCGAGTGATCGCGGTGACATCAGAAGAAAGCGCTCAGGGTCATCTCACCGAGGCTGATGAGGTGGTCGGCCGGGTATCGACCGACGGCACGATCTTTCTCGTGGTGTTCGTCGGGGTCTTCGCGGGGACCATCGGGGCAATCGCGTTTGCGCTGCTGAGATCGGTTCTCCCCCGGAGCGGAGCGGTGGCAGGCTTGCTGATCGCAGGGATCATCGGCGGTATCCTGGCTCGGCCGTCCGACCTGATAAATCCCGACAGCATCGACTTTCGGATTCTCGGCCCCAAGTGGCTCGCCGCGCTGATGGTGCTCGCACTCGTCGCCCTCCTCGGCGCCACAAGCGGAGTGCTGATCGACACATTCGTGAGGAGATGGCCCGAACCCGCATGGACCGCTCGCGGCATCGCCAGCGTGCTTCCCCTGATAGTCATCGCGATTCCATCGCCACTAGTACTCGGTGTGATCGCGGTTCTCGGTGTCCGCGGATGGGGGAAACCGGAGGCGGGTCTCGGGACCGTGGCCCGTTCCTTCGCAGTGATGCTTGTGGTTGTGGGAGCCGCCGGATGGCTCTGGACATTGGCGGCGGCCGCCGAGATCGTCTTCTAAGCGGTCACCATCTGGTCGGTCAAGCTTCGAAGCGGGCGTGCGTCATCCGCTCCTCGCTGCTCTCCTTGTGTTCGCGTTCATCGAGGGCGATCCGACGTAGCAACTCGGCGATGGTGTCGTGGTGGCCGTAGTCGGTGGCGAACTCACTGTCCCAGGGCGCATCGTCGAGCTCCGGATGGTCACGGACGAACTCCATGTAGGTGTGCTCCGCGTGATCTTCGAAATCGGCGTTGAGACGATACGCCATCGCTGGCCGCACAACGTAGAGCAACCATGAGATCTGGTAATAGACCAGAGCCAGTACCTGGGGCAGGACACGATCACGTAGGACACGGGAGCGGTGCCCGCTGCTTCCCAACATCTCCTCGAGAATCAGCAGGTGCCACAGCTCGTTGTCCTGCTGATGACGGGCCTCCTCCACGCGATCCTGGATCCGCCGCGCGACCGCCGGGGAACCAGACTTGTGCGTCTCGGCGACATAAGCCACGCTCTCCCACGCTTGATAGGGCACTCGGGCCACCACTTCCAACACCCGAAATGTGGAAAGCCTGCTGGTACGCCCGTACACGAGGTCCATCGTGAGAAACAGCACTCGGGCCGGAATTCCGTAACGGCGGCGAGGCTGGCGCAGCGTGACGGCTTGTTCTTCGCGGAGTTGTGCTCTCGAAGGTTCCAAGGTGCAACGGTAACCTCCCACACCCGTCCATAATCCTTCACCCGCGTCTGAACCCGTCAGGCCTCGACCCGCGCCGCACACTCGATGATCACTTCGGCGGCCGCCTTGGCATCGTCGGTGGTCGTTTTCCACGACGACACACTGATCCGCATCGCTGTTTCGCCGATCCACTGGGTCGGGCCACACCAGATCCGACCGTCGCGCTGAATCTCGTCGATCAATGCTTCGGTGGCGCGACCGCTTCGGAACCGCACGAGCACCTGATTGAGGACAACCTCGTTGAGGACCTCGAATCCGCGCTCCGTCGACAAGCTCTCGGCGATCGTCAGCGCACAGTCGGAGGTGCGCTGCACAAGGTCGGCCACACCAGACCGGCCCAAGGTTCGCAGCACCGACCACACCTCGACCTGGCGCGCACGTTGCGACGACTGAGGGGTGTGGTGCATCGCCTCGAACCCGCTCTCAGGAGGCAAATACCCCGCGACCGACGCGAAGCTGCGTCGCAATGCCCCGGTGCGGGCCACGAAGGCCATGCCGCAGTCGTAGGTCACGTTCAGCCACTTGTGGCCGTCGGTGGCCCAGGAGTCGGCGAGGGTGAGACCTTCGACCAGATCCGCCCGGGACGGATCCGCCAGGGCCCACAAGCCGAAGGCACCATCCACATGGAGCCAGGCGTTGGTGGTTCCGCTCAGGGCAGCGGCGATCTCGGCGAACGGATCGAACGCGCCGGTGTTCAGCTCACCAGCCTGGGCGCACACGAGCACCGGACCATCCATCTCGTCGAGGATTCCCGGCAGCAGGTCGGCCCTCATTCGGCCCTGATCATCGGCAGCCACGATCGTGACGCGATCGCTGCCGAGGCCCACCATGCCAAGCGACTTCCTCAGCGTCGAATGGGCCTGCCCGCCGATCACCACGTTGACCTCGGGTGCGCCGAACAAGCCGTGACGCGGGGCCTGCCATCCCTCCTTCGCCAGCAGTGCGTCCCGGGCCGCGGCGAGGCAGCTCGAATTCGCGACGGTGGCACCCGTGACGAACGCAACGTCGGTCTGCTCTGGGAGACCCAGGAGGTCGATCAGCCAGTCGTGGACGACATCGTGAATCTTGGCTGCGGCGGGCGACATGACCGGAAGAGCCGCGTTCTGGTCCCAGGCGTTCACGAGGAAGGAAGCGCCGAGGGCCACCGGATATGTCGCCCCGTTCACGAACCCGAAGTAGTTCGGACCGGTTGTGGCGACGGTGGCGGGGCCGACGATCTCATCGAGTAGCCGCAGGGTCTCGCCCGCATCATTACCGGTCTCCGGCAGTGGCCCGTCGAGTCGGGTCAGCGCTGTCAGCTGATCACTGGTGGGCGCAACAGAACGCTCGTCGACTTCTTCTACGTAAGTGATCGCCCGTTCGCTCGCCGAGCGGAGGAGCTCAAGGTCGTCGTGCATGCCGCATCGTGGCACAGTTTGGCTGGGATCGATCTTCTAGTGAACGACGGCACCAGGTTCACCTGACACTTCCCAGACTCAGCCGCCTGCTCCGAGAGTCGAGTCTTCGAACGCGCCGTCAGCAGTGGATCCCGGCGGCGAGCTCGATGATGATATTTGCTGCAGCGTCGGCGCTCGCCACGTCTTTGGTCGTCATCGATCGGCCACTGCGAGGCGGGCCGCGAAACCAACCAGGAAAGTCCCGAGCGCCCGTTGCAGCCAGCGGAGCGTTGCCGGCGATTCGAGGACCCGATCGCGAACTGCTGCGGCGGCGTAGGCGTATCCGACGAACACCACAAACGTGATGGCCATGAAGACCGCACCGAGCAGCACCAACCGCGGATCGAGGACACGAGGCGTCGTGTCGAGGAACTGAGGCAAGAACGCGAAGAAGAACACCGTGAGCTTGGGGTTCAGGAGGTTCAACAGAATCCCTCGCCGGACCACCGTCATCAGCCGCTGGGCGCCATCAGCCGCGCCGCCGCTGAACTGCAACGCCCCACCACCTCGGATCATCGACGCACCCATGAATGCCAGATACACGACACCGATCCACCGGACGACTTCGAACACGGTCGCTCCCGCTTGTATGAGTCCCGAGAGCCCCACCGCCGCGGCAAGCATGTGCGGGACGATCCCAAGCGTGCAGCCGAAAGCAGCGACCGACCCGCGGCGCCACCCTCCCCCGATCGCGTTCGACACCGTGTAGATGACACCAGTGCCCGGGATCAACACGACAACGAGCGAAGTTGCCAGAAACTCCGGAGCGATCCGCCCACCCGAGCCGACGATTCCGAGCACCAAGCCAACCACAAGCACACCCAACCCGCCGGTGATGAGAACAGACCTCCAGGACAGTGATGATCGGACCGTGCGGAGCCTCGCTAACACGCGAAGACGACGCCGGTAACTGTTCGTGCTCATGCGAGCCCCGGGTTCGATCGAAGAGCGAGCTGGCGTCGAGCGGCCGCGGCATTCGACTCGAGGTTGGCGATATCGCCGTTGAGAACCTCCACACCGAGGTCTGTGATCTTGTAGTACCGGCGAAGCCGCCCGGTCACGATCTCCTCGCCGTCAACGACCAGCCAGGCGTCGCCGACCATGCGCTCCAACGCCGCGTACAACGTGCCAGCCCGCAGCCGAACCCGCCCATCGGAGAGTCGCTCGACCATCCCGAGAATCCCGTAGCCATGTAGGGGACCACGAACAACCGCAGACAGGATCAGAAATGTCGGCTCTCGTAACACGTCCACCAACATATACCGATTACCGGTATATCGCCTCAGAGCTGGGCGGCGGGCTGGATGACGACCTTCATGGCATCGCCGGCACCCAGAGCCGTCTGCATCGCCTCCTCCGCATCGTCGATGGCGAAGTGGTGGGTGACCGCGTGGTGGAAGGGCACTCGCTCATGATGCTCAGCGAGCATCGCGAGGGTGGCGTCGTAGCTGCGGGCGTCCTCCCCCGCCACACCGACGAGGGTCAGGTTTCGACCCAGCAGGTCGGCCGGATTGAGATCCACCGGGCCGAGATCCACGAACGCGCCGACCTCGAGCATGGTTCCCCCATCGCGCAGCAGGCTCAACGCCGGCCCGAAGCTCGAGGGGTGACCCGTCGCGTCGACAACCAGATCCACTCCATCGGCGATGATCCCCCGAACCGCGGCGGTGGTGGCTTCGGCGTCGTCGGAGACCTCGAAGCAGTCCGTGGCACCGAGGTCTGAGGCGATGTCGAGGCGGGCCGCGAAGCGGTCGATTGCGATGATCCGCCCGGCGCCCCTGAGTGCGGCCTTGGCAGCGTGCACAAGACCAACCGGCCCTACACCCACCACCGCTACCGAATCGCCGGCGCTAAATCCGCCCGGCCGGGGCATCTGGGCGGCGAGGTCGAGGCTGTGGGTGACGGCGAACAACTCGGTGAGCACGGCCACATCATCCGGCAGGTTCTCGGGAACCTTGAACACTGGCGTGCCGGGGAGAACATAGAGATACTCCGAGAAGCCTCCGAAGAGGTGTGGCGCGGCCGCCGACGAGATGGAGTTGCCGTAGTTTTCAAGCTCTCGACAAAAGTAGTAGGGAAAGTCCTCGACACAAAAACGGCAGCGGCCGCAGGCCCGATTCGGAGCGGGCACGACACGATCTCCCACTTGGAGTGGCGACCCATCGAATGCCATCGCGCCCCCGTCACCGATCGCGGTGATGATCCCCACGTTCTCGTGTCCCTGGATGATCGGAAACGGGGTGGAGCTGGCGTGGTCGGTGCCTGCGTATTGCTCGGTCTCGCCCCGGTAGGTGTGCTTGTCGGTGCCGCATATCCCCGAAGCTCGCATCTCCACCAGCACCGCACCGGGCTCGAGTTCCTCGGGGATCGGGTACTGCTCGACCCTTAGATCGAACGGTGCCACGAGCGTCGCTGCTTTCACCATCCTCGTCATAGCTCCTGAACCTACCCCCTCCGCCCCCAGCGGATTGCAGGGAACCATCCCGGGGCCGCCGGCGTTGGAGCTGCAATGAACACAACGAACCAGACACTGCCCCCCCTGCCCCGCGAACGCTCGCGGCGACGGCCCCTCAGGAACCTGGGAACCAACTGGCGGTGGGTCCTACCATCCGGTCTTGCCGCGGCCGCGCTCATCGGCTGGTTGGCGTTCGGATACTTCGGCATCCACACCCTCTTCATCGATGACCGGGTCGACGAAGCGGCACCCGTGTTCGACAGCGGCGCGGGGGCTTCGGGGCCGGCCAGCGACGAGATCAGCGAGCCTCTCGCCGAGTCGACAACCGAACGGGCCGCCGACGTGGACATGCCCGAAGAGCAGGGTGTCAACGAATCCGAGCCTGCGATGGCAGACGATGGCATCGAGGTGGCGACCCTGGTGGAAGGGTCATTTGTCGACCGCAGCCATCCGACGAGCGGGCGGGCTGTGGTGCTCGGCGACGGCAGCGAGCAGCGATTCGTTCGCTTCGAGGACTTCGCCACCGACAACGGACCCGATCTCAACGTGTATCTCACTACAGCCGATGCCGACGCCGAGACCGGCGAGTTCGGACGCGATGGCACGTTTGTGGACCTCGGCGACCTGAAGGGCAACGTCGGGCCGCAGAACTACGAGATCCCCGCGGATGTCGATCTGGCTGAGTTCGACACGGTCGTGATCTGGTGCGTCAGGTTCGGCGTTGCGTTCGGGGCGGCCGACATAGCCCCCACGACCTGAGGCTGAGTTCTCAAGGCGCGACTCGGCAGTGCCAGTTCAGAGAGCCGCGTGCCACTTCGCTAGTTCGGAGCCGATCAGCTCGGGGTTGTCTTCCTGCACAAAGTGGATGCCCTCTCCGATGTCGACGGTTTGAAGGTTGGACAACTCCTCGCGGCACCAGGCGACGCCTTCGGCGCCGATGATCCCGCCCGGATCGGCATAAAACAGCAGCTTGGGGATCTCGGTTCGGGTCAACCACTCGCGATAGGCCTCGATCACGGCCACGTTGTCTGCCGGCTTACCGCTGATGGGCACCTCGATGGGCCACTGACGCACCGCCTTGCGGCTCGCCACCGTGGGGAACGCCGACGCGTAGTAGGCCTGGGCCTCGCTGGAGAGCTCGCGATGGGTGGCGTCGGGCAGCATCTTCTTCACGAACCCATTGGCCACGCTGATCATCAACCAACCGATCCCCGGTGTGCGCATCACCCGAAACGCCATGCGGAAATCGGACGGCATCTCCTGCCAGGTCATGGTGCCGATGATCGCCTCCATGAATGCGATCGCCTTGACCTGATCCTCGTGGTCGTGGGCCCAGCGGAAGCCGAGCCCCGAACCCCAGTCGTGGATCACGAGGGTGAGATTCGAACCGATGTCGAGTGCATCGATGAAGCCCGACACGTACTTGTAGTGGTCGTCGTATCGATACGGGATGTCGGGATGGTCGGACTTCCCCATGCCGATCAGGTCAGGGGCGATGCAGCGGCCCTGCCCGCTGAGATGGGGAATGATGTTTCGCCACAGGTAGGACGAGGTCGGGTTCCCGTGGAGAAACAGGATCGGGTCGCCCTCACCCACATCGACGTAGTGCATTCGCGATCCGTGCACATCCACATAGTTGGACTCGAAGGGAAACGCTGAAGGGATTTCATCGGTGTCGGCCATCCAGGGAAGCTACATGGCTCCCTTCTCCTGCGCCCGGGCTAGCTCACGCGGGCCCGGCTGGGGCGGTCGGCTAGCTTCCCATCATGAGTTCAACAGTATTCACCGGTGGCCAGATCTTCGACGGAACCGGAGACGCTCCCTCACCGGGTGACCTTCGAGTGGAGGACGGCAGGATCACCGGCGTCGGAGTCGGTCTCGAGGGCGACAAGCAGGTCGACGTAAGCGGCAAGACGATCTTCCCCGGTTTCTTCGACTGCCATGTGCACCTCACAATGACCACGATCGATACTCTCGAGCGCCTGAATGCGCCGCCCTCCTACCGCTTCTACGAGGCGCTCAACAACATGCAGGTCACTCTCGACGCCGGGGTGACAAGCGTGCGAGACGCGGCCGGCGCCGACCTGGGAGTGAAACGAGCCGTCGACAACGGACTCGTGCCGGGACCACGCATGCAGATCGCCATCTCGATGCTGTCCCAGACCGGTGGGCACGGCGATGGTCACGTGCTCTGCGGAGCCGACATCAGGATGCCGTGGCCGGGAGCCCCGAGCGGGGTGGTCGACGGGCCCGACGAGATGCGTAAGCGGGTCCGAGAGTTGGTTCGTCACGGGGCAAGTGTCATCAAGGTGGCTACCAGCGGCGGCGTCCTGTCCCCCATCAGCGATCCGCGGCTCGGCCATCTACGAGACGCAGAACTCGAGGTGCTGGTGGAGGAGGCGACCGCCGCGGGGCTCCACGTGATGGCCCACGCTCAAGCCACCGACGGCATCAAGGCTGCGATTCGCAACGGCATCAGGTCGGTCGAACACGGCATCTATCTCGACGATGAAGCAATCCAGATGATGCTGGATCGCGGCACCTATCTGGTCCCCACCCTTCTTGCGCCTCGCCTCGTGGTCGAGGGTGCGGGAGAGGGTGTACGGCTCAGCGAGCGGGTGCTCGAGAAGGTGCACATGGTGATCGCCGAGCACACCAACTCCATCAGCCGGGCGATAGATGCCGGCGTCACGATCGCCATGGGCACCGACAGTGGAGTGGGCCCGCACGGACAGAATCTCAGGGAACTGGGCCTCCTGGTCGAAGCCGGCCTCAGCCCCACCCAGGCATTGGTATCGGCCATGAAGACCGCTGCTGAACTGCTCGGCGTGGAAAGTGAACTCGGCACCATTGCCGAAGGCAAGCTGGCCGATCTCGTGGTCGTCAGCGGCGACCCGCTCGACGTCGCGAATGTCCAGCAGAACATCGTCGGCGTCTACAAGGGCGGCGAGCTGGTCAGCGAAGGCGCTCGAACCGCTGATTCTTGATCCGATGAGTCATCCATCGGGATCGCCCGCAACACCGTGGCCAACGCCAACCGGTCCACGCGATGGCGAAGCTCGCTTCTTCACGCCAAGGCCTCCGCCCGGCGTCTCGGCCCTGAGCTTCAACTACTCATACGACCCGTTCCACGGCTGCACCTACCTCGACGATTGCTGGTCGCGGAGGAAATCGAGCAGGAGCCCGATCTCCTTGTCGCTGAGCGTCTCGGAGAACTCAGGCATCTCGCCCTTCCCGTTCTCGATCCGCAAAAGGATTCGGCTGTCGGTCTCCCCGGACCACCGGGTGGTAGCGCTGCCACCACCCGGCCTCGGGCCATCATGGCTGAACCCTCCCAAAGGCCTTCTCTCAGCCGAACTCGATCGTGATCCAACCCTCGTTGGCGCTCACGACATGGAACTCATCGGACCAGCCGTCGGGGCCCGTGTCGGCATCCCAATAGGCAAGGGCCAGAATCGCCGAGGAACCGACCTCGAACTGGGCGTCCTGGGCATCGCCAGTCTGGAGCGGACGGCTCATCTCGAAGGTCCACGTGCCGTCTTCGTCGATGGTGTTGGAGGTGTGGGTCCAGACGCCTAGCAGGCTGTTCTCGGCTCCGTCGCCCCCGTCGTCTTCGCGGTCCTCGGTGGCGGTGGCGTACTCATCATCGAAGTTACAGAGACCATCATCGCCCGGATCGTTCTCGGCCCCAGGATCGGACACTGCCCCGCCATTGTCCACACCCGCCTCGCACTCAAGTTCCCAGTGCCAGATATCGACCAGGCCCAGACTCGTTTCGCGATCGGCGTCGGTGGATCCCATCGCTTCACCGGCCCCATCATCGACAGCCCATTGCACTGCCGCCGACGCCGACAGATGCTTGTCCTCACTGGTCCAGTCGTAGTCGTCCTCAACCTGGAATAACACGTAGACGTTGTCGCCATCGTGAGCGACCTTCACCGTGGCTTCCTTAGGATCGAAACTTTCGTCGCTGATAGCACGCAGGGTCATGTCGAGACCGTCGACACCGGACCAATCGCCCGCATCACCGTCGACAACGATGTCAGCTTCGGCGGCATCGAGGCTGCGGCCTTCATCAGAAAAGGCGCCATCTTCTTCGTCATCCCCACAGGAGGCTGCGAGGAGCGCAACCGCGAACAGGGCGACAATCGCACGTTGAAAGGACATGAACTCTCCTTGGTCGGATAGGGATCCGGAGCCCACGCAGTGGCGAGTTTCGTCCCTATATCTCGACACTGAGATCGCCGGCCCAATGCTATTAGGGGCTTAGGTCTCTATTGTTCAACCTTAAACTGATTGACCACATCGGTTCTGGAGATGAGCCGCGTATTCAGGGACCCCCGCCGCTGGGGACGCTCCGATAGCGGAGGGTAATACATCCAGGAGAATCGTCCTCGCAGTAGTAGGAATCGAACTGAACCAGCGCATCATGACCATCACCGGACCGGACAAGGTAGGTATCGGCTCCGGCATGAACGGTGTGGGTGATGAAGTTGTAGTTGTACCAGTCGCTGATCGCGCGATTCGTCACTTCGTCCGCATCATCGTCATCGTCCTGATCTGCGATGAACCCACCCTCGACCGGCACGATCACCTCGTCCAGCGACGACTCCCCCACGTTGATCGCCCCTCCCAGGCCGTTTGAATTTGTGACGCCCGAATTCGTCCGCAGACCAGTGCGCCTGAAGGCAAGAGTCCAATCACTTCCCGCAAACGTCGTTTCAACGGTTCGACCCCTGACGACGTCGAAGAAGACCCATTCTTCGCGACTCGTTGTATCGACGGTGTACTGAGTCCACCCGTCGGTGACCACAAGTCCATCTGCGGGGTCGGTGGGCGCGAACCCTGGCGGCTTCGGCTGGAAGTAACCCCAAACGAAAACTGCCACCAACCCTAAGACCAAGACCCCGGCCCCGCGCACGATCCACCAGAGAACCGACCGAGACCTCTTCCCCCGATCCTCCCCCACGCTATCCGCGGGCGACGAGATGGTATTCACCATGAGCTTCCTCGTTTCACACGCTCACGATGCGCCCGCCAACGGCTCGACATCAGAGGATTCGGTCACAAATCTGGCGGGCACGAGGCGACGCCCATCCAGCCATGACTAACTATCCTGGGCCGACACATGACCGGCCCCTTGATCACCCACAGAACGTGACCGCTCCCGTGGCTTCTGACGAGAGCGGCGGCTGGAAGTTCTGGATCGATCGTGGAGGCACCTTCACCGACATCGTGGCCCGACGGCCCGACGGCGCGACCGTCACCCACAAGCTGCTGTCGGAGAACCCCCGCCAGTATCCGGATGCCGCGATTCAAGGGATCCGCGATCTTCTCGGCCTCGACAACGACGAAGCCCTACCGGCCGACCGGATCGAGTCGGTGAAGATGGGCACGACGGTGGCGACCAACGCCCTGCTCGAACGCCAGGGCGAACCGACGGTCCTGGTCACCACCAAGGGATTCGCTGATGCCCTGCGGATCGGCTACCAGGCCCGACCCGACCTCTTCGCGCTCGATATCCAGATGCCGGAGATGCTCTACGGCCAGGTGATCGAGGTGGACGAACGCATGAGCGCCGAGGGTGAGGTGCTCACCGAACTCGATGCCGACCGAGCGCGGCACGACCTGCTTAGCGCCAGGGCCGCAGGATTCGACGCGGTGGCCATCGCTCTGCTCCATGGCTACCGACACACCAGCCACGAAGCGCTCCTCGCTGCGCTGGCGCGAGAGATCGGGTTCGGTCAGGTGTCGGTGAGCCACGAGGTGTCGCCCCTGATGAAGTTGGTGTCACGCGGCGATACGACGGTCGTCGATGCCTACCTGTCACCCATTCTTCGTCGCTACGTGCAGCAGGTCGACGAGCAGATCCGGCCCGACGGCAATGGCCCGCGGCTCATGTTCATGCAGTCCAACGGTGGGCTCACCAACGCCCACAGCTTCCAGGGCAAGGACGCCCTACTGTCGGGGCCGGCCGGGGGCGTGGTCGGCATGGTCCGCACAGCCGAAGCGGCCGGGTTCGATCGACTCATCGGCTTCGATATGGGCGGCACCTCAACCGACGTATCGCACTACTCGGGAGAGCTCGAGCGCACTCATGAGACCGAGGTTGCAGGCGTTCGGGTGCGCGCACCGATGATTCATCTCCACACCGTTGCAGCCGGCGGAGGCTCGATCCTGCACTTCGACGGCAGCCGGATGCGGGTCGGGCCCGACTCTGCCGGGGCCGACCCGGGCCCGGCGTGTTACGGCAACGGAGGCCCCCTTGCGATCACCGACTGCAATGTGCTGCTCGACAAGCTCCGTCCCGAGTATTTCCCCCAGGTCTTCGGCGAAGGCGGCGATCAGCCCCTCGATGTCGACATCGTCGCGAAGAAATTCGCCCGCCTCGCCGCAGAGATCACCGACTCCACCGGCACCGAACTCTCGCCCGAAGCCGTCGCCGAGGGTTTCTTGTCGATTGCGGTGGAGAACATGGCCAACGCGATCAAGAAGATCTCGGTGCAGCGGGGCTACGACATCACCAGCTACACCCTCGTGTGCTTTGGCGGCGCCGGCGGTCAACACGCCTGCATGGTGGCCGATCGACTCGGCATCGCCCGGATACACATCCACCCTCACGCGGGTGTCCTGTCCGCGGTGGGGATCGGTCTGGCCGATGTTCGCCACCTCGTCGACTCGGCGGTCGAGGCAACCCTCAGCGAGGGGCTGATTCGATCCCTCGCCCCCACATGGGCCGAAATGGAAACGTCTGCGAGATCCAACCTCGCGGAACAAGGGGTCGCCGCTGAGCGCGTCACCAGCGTTCGACGCCTCAGCATCCGTTATGCCGGATCAGACACAGGTCTTCAGGTGCCCGCTGGCGACCTCGGCGAAGTGGTCGGCTCGTTCGAGGAGGTGCATAGATCTCGCTTCAGCTTCATAAGCCCGGAGAAGGATCTGATCGTCGAATCGATCCAGATCGAGGTGGTCGGCAGCGAAGAGGCCCTGGGCACAATCAACGGCACCGACACCACACCGACGCCAGAGCCGATCCGGCCGGTCGCCAGCACAGGTGACAAAGATGGGCGACGGTTCGTCAACCGCGAGGCGCTCCAGCCCGGTGAGGTGATCCCCGGGCCCGCAGTGCTGCTCGAATCGACCGGCACGACGGTTGTCGAACCGGGCTGGTCTGCGGCCAGCAGCGAGGGGGGCGACCTCCTGCTCGAACGAGTCGTACCGCTACCGGGGCGAGCCGCAGTGGGCACATCAGTGGACCCCGTACAGCTGGAGATCTTCAACAACTTGTTCATGAATGTCGCCGAACAGATGGGGGTAGTGCTCGAAAACACCGCAGCATCGGTGAACATCAAGGAACGCCTCGACTTCAGCTGCGCCGTGTTCGATCCCGACGGAGAACTGATCGCCAACGCTCCCCACATGCCCGTGCATCTCGGGTCGATGAGCGAATCGATCAAGTCGATCATCCGCCAGAACCCCAACATGGTTCCGGGGGAAGTGAGGGTGATGAATGCGCCCTACAACGGGGGGACTCACCTACCCGACATCACGGTGGTCAAGCCCGTGTTCGAGCTCGGCGTCACCGAAGCAGATGGCGCGAAACCCATCTTCTTCGTCGCCTCCCGCGGCCACCACGCCGATGTCGGAGGCAGCGTGCCCGGTTCGGCTCCTGCCAACTCGACCACCGTCGAAGAGGAGGGGATCCTGCTCGACAACGTGTTGCTGGTGCAGGGCGATCGTTTCCTCCGAAGCGAGATCCATGCTCACCTCACCTCGGGGCAGTACCCGGCGCGAAACCCGAACCAGAACATCGCCGACCTCCAAGCTCAGGTCGCCGCATGTGAGAAGGGCACCAGCGAGCTCCGACGAGTGATCGACCACTACGGCCTGGAAGTGGTCCACGCCTATATGCGACATGTGAAAGACAACGCCGAAGAATCGGTTCGGCGGGTGATCGACGCTCTCACCGACAGCTCGTTCACCTACGCAATGGATGACGGCCACCAGGTGTCGGTGTCGATCAGCGTCGACCATGAGAACCGTTCGGCGCGGATCGACTTCACGGGAACGAGCGACACCCACCCTGGCAACTTCAATGCACCATCGGCCATCGCCCACGCCGCCGTCCTCTACGTCTTCCGGTGTCTGGTCAACGACGACATCCCCCTCAACGCGGGCTGCATGAAGCCGCTGGAGGTGGTGCTGCCCGAAGAGAGCATGATCAACCCGAGCTACCCCGCCGCAGTGATCGCCGGCAACGTCGAGACCAGCCAGGTGATCGTCGACACCCTCTTCGGCGCACTCGGTGTGGTGGGAGCCGCGCAGGGAACCATGAACAACTTCATCTGGGGTAACGACGAGCACCAGTACTACGAGACCATCTGTGGAGGAGCCGGTGCCACGGCCCATGCCGATGGCTGCAGCGCCGTCCACACCCACATGACCAACTCGCGTCTCACCGACCCAGAAGTCCTCGAATGGCGGTATCCCGTGGTGCTCGAGACCTTCCACATCCGTGAGGGTTCGGGTGGGGCCGGAACACATCGTGGCGGCGACGGAGTGGTGCGCCGGCTCCGATTCGAGGAGGCGATGGAGGTCAATGTGCTCTCCGGGCATCGACTCGTGGCTCCCTACGGAGCCGCGGGGGCGCGGGCCGGAGCGGTGGGCCACAACCGAAAGATCGCGGCCGACGGCGCCGTCACCGAATTCACCGCGAGCGCCCAGACAACCGTCGAGCCCGGTGATCGGTTCGAGATACAAACCCCCGGCGGCGGTGGATTCGGGCCGCCCCCACCAAGTGAGTACGACCGGTCCCATGGAGCGGGCGCCGATGGCGGCACCGTCACCTAGCTCCGGCGACCCCTCAAGGCCTTTCCTGCGAGGGAGCGGGCAATCGCCACTGGTCGGGCTTCAGCAGGGCGCTCGGGCACAGGGGGGACAACCCAATGAGCCGTGGGTGGCTCGGGGTGCTCTCCGGGTCGCACCGCTACACCTATCGGTGAGTGTTGGATTCCGATCCCTGGGAAGAGCGTCAACTCAAAACCGGAACGTCGAAAGCAGTCGGTGATGAAACCCTCAGACCATCCGTTCTCGAACCACCCGAACTTCCGGATGCAGTAGACCGACTGAGGATCGAGTCTCAGACCCCACGTCTTCCACCACTGGTCCTGGATCGGCTCACCGGCGATCACGAACTTGCCGCCCTCTTTCACGTTTGGCGCAAGTCGAGCAATGATCTGCCACGGCAGGATCGCGTGATGCAGGCTCTCGTAGAAGAACACGAGGTCGAATTCCTCGTCCGATTCGAAGGTGTCGAACCCGCTCTCGCGCGTCACCACGTCGTAGCCGCGCACCGCAGCGCGTCGAGCCACGATGTCGACGAACATTGGGTTGATGTCGACCGCGGTGACGCGGCATCCACAGAATCCGAACATCTCGGTACTGATGCCCCACCCACACCCCATGTCGAGAACGCTGGCATCCGGAGGTAGGTCGGCCACCACGATCGAAGTGAGGATGGTCCTGGCGTGCTTCGCCATCAGATCCGGGTTGGCCGATCCGTACGGGTTGGCCGTGTCGGCGAGTTCGTCGACATCGACGTCAAGCAACTCGTTGGCCGTCTGGTCGATCTGGCGGCCCGACACCTCTCGGTAGAGGCCCGACTGCATGCGTGCGTACTCCTCGGAGTAGCCGTCGAGGTCTGGGTCTACCTTCGTCGAAAAGGAGAGCTCAAAGTCTGAGACGAACTCCATCGCCTCGGGCGTAGCGATACCGCCGAGGCGGTCGCACTCAGCCACGAACTCGTCCAGGTCATTCGAGTCGACCCGCCCCACACCCATGGATCCGCCAGTTCTCAGCTGGGGCCGGCTGCGTCGAAGCCGCGGACGATGTGGTCCCAAAAATCGGTGACGAGCCGCAACGACTCAATATCGATCCGCTCGTTGTTGCCATGGAACCGGGATCCGAAATCCGCCATGTCGATATCGGGCGAGAAGATACCGGCTCCGTAGGCAACCGTGCCGTGCGGCCGGTAGTGCCGGGCATCGGTGCCGCCGACGATGAGTCCGGGATGGACCCTCGCAGTCGGGTCCGCTGCATGCACGGCACTCTCGATCGCCGACCACATCGGCGTGTCCTGGGGTGACCGCGTGGACGGCTGTTCTCTCAACATCTCGATCTCGACGTGATCGGAGAGGTCGCCGATCGCCTGCCTGAGCTCATGACGCACATAATCGGAGTTCTGACCGGGCAGGGTGCGGATGTCCACATCGATGTGGACCGCATCGGGGATCACGTTGAGTTTCTGTCCCCCGCTCACCACGTTCGGCGAAATCGACATGTGCGAGCAGGCATGAAGCATCTTGCCACCGAGATCACCGAGCCCAGCCGCCGTATCCCAGACCCTTTCGGGGTCCATCAGGGCGGCGCGCATGTCGCCCTGCATCCCCAGGGCATCCAGCAGGCCTTCCCACAGATCGTCGAGTTGAGGCGTCGGCCGATACTGCCCGATCCGCCTCAGCACCTCGGCCGCCTTCAGTAGAGCGTTGTCGGCCCCGAGCGGCATCGAACCGTGGCCGGGGGTGCCCCGAACCGTCAAGCGAACGCCACCGGCCCCCTTCTCCGCGACATTGATGATGACCGAGCGGCCGTCGCCATGGTTGAAGCCGAAGCCCCCCCATCTCCGTGAGGACATAATCGGCCATCACCGCGTCGTGCTCGTGGTCGAGCATCCACTTCGCTCCCCAGTCGCCGCCCGCCTCCTCGTCGGCCACCGCGAAGTAGATCAGGTCGCCGCGAGGCTTGTAGCCAGTGGTGGCGAGGTTCTTGAACGCCACAGCCATCGATGAGGTGAGGTTCAACATGTCGATGGCGCCCCGACCCCACACCTCGTCGCCGATGATCTCTCCACCAAACGGATCGTTGTCCCAGCCACCAGGATTCACCGGAACCACGTCGGTGCGGCCCATCAGACAGATCGACGGTGCGGACGGATCGCTTCCCTCGATTCGAGCCACCAGCGAGCCCCTGCCCTCAGCAGGCTCGTAGCGCTGCACGTCGAGGCCTGAGCCTTCGAGGAAGCCCTCCAGCAGATCGACGGACCGAAGCTCGTTACCCGACTCCTTGCTCCCGTCATTCACGCATTCGTTTCGGATCAGCTGTTGGAGCAATTCAGTTGTGGTGTCGACGAGTTCAGCCATGAGACCTCGATTCGTAGGGACAAGTCAGGGTGGAGTCTCCCCCATTCGGCCCGTCACGGCCAGACCAGCCAGGGGCACACGGCACCACCACCGGCCCCTTGCTACCGTGCCCGATGCCGTACCGACCTGGAGCGCTCGCCCGAATAGGCCACACTCGAGTGGTCCAGCTCTCCACCTTCCCGGGCCCCGACTCAGGCTTGAATATCTGAGCGGCGATCTCTATCGCTGAAAGGGTCACCGCCCCCGCCACGCGCCTCAGCTTTCGCAGGCAGCCTCGAACAAGGGAACGACTGCTCCCCAACCCTTGCGATTGTTGGCGTGGCGTTCATCGGCGGCCACGCCGAAACGCTCCCAACCTCGATGCTCGATGCGCACCGCGGTGCCCGAATCCGATGAGGCGAACCTCACCTCCACCTCAGTGGCCTCGGAGCGGTCCGAGCCGAGATGCCACAGATAGGCGAGACGCCCCGGTGGATCCCAACTCACGATCTCGCCCCAGTCGTACTCGTCGCCCTTCCTCGTCCGCTCGAAAATCCGACCACCGATCCGGGGTTCGAATTGCACCCTCAACCCCTTCTCACCGGAGAACGAATGGTCGTTGGGCCACCACTTGCTCGTATCGGCCGTCCAAACTTCGAAGGCATGTTCGACGCTGCACTTCACATCGAATTCGAAAACGAGAGGCTCCATCAGTCGTCTCCGCCCGTATTCTCCGCGAACAAGCGGAAGCGGGCACCGGCGTCGCCCCACACCTGCTCGAGGTAGCGACCAACAGCATCGATGCCCTCGTCATGGAGGCGGTAGACCCGCCGCGTTCCCTCGGCCCGATCAGTGACCAATCCTGCTTCTTTGAGAAGGCGCAGATGCCGTGACACAGCGGGGCGGCTGATCGGAAGCTCGTCGGCCAACTCCTGGACCGACCTGTCGTCGCCCCGCAACAACTCCACTATCGCGCGACGGTTGGGATCGCCGAGGGCGTCGAAAGGATCGCCGGGAAGAGACTCAAGTTGTCCGATGTTGCAAGGGTAACAGATCTGCTACCGTAACGATTCCGTTACCTATAGTGGAGTCACAATGAGCACAATCGTCGTCAGATACCGTCCCGAAGCCGACCGCGCCGACGAAAACCAGCGACTGGTCGAGGCCGTATTCGCCGAACTGGCCGACACCGACCCGGGCGGTGTTCGCTACGCCACCCTTCGCCTGGCCGACGGCACCTTCGTACATATCGCCGATGTGGAAGCAGATGCCAACCCCCTCAACGACAACGCCGCTTTCGCTCGATTCCAAGACGGAATCGTGGATCGCTGCGTCGACGGAGAGGGTCCCAATCCTCAGCCGGCAACGCTCGTCGGCAGCTATCGAATGTTCGACTGAGCCAAGCCTGAGCATCCCACGTTGGGCACGAGTTAAGGTCACCCACGGACTTCAACCGAGGAGGACACGAGCCATGACCGAAGAAGCGAGGTTCGACGTCGATGTCGACGACCTCCGCGACGAGATCAAGCTGAAGTACTCGGCCGTGGTGGAGACACCCGAGGCCGAGTTCCACTTCCACACCGGGCGCCCGCTCGCTGCCCTGCTGGGCTACGACCAGGCCACCGTGGACGCGCTGCCCGACGAAGCCGTCGAATCGTTCGCAGGAGTTGCCGACCCCTTCCAACAAAGAGCGATCCAGTCCGGGGAGAAGGTGGTCGACCTCGGCTCCGGCGCCGGCCTCGACTCCTTCATGGCCGCCCACGCTTCCGGACCCACGGGAGCGGTTATTGGCATCGACATGACCCCGGAGATGCTCGACAAGGCTTCGGCCACGGCTCGAGCAATCGGTGCGGACAATGTCGAATTCATCGAGGGCTACCTCGAAGACCTCCCCATCGAAGACGAATGGGCCGACGCGGTCATCGCCAACGGCGCGATCAACCTGTGCCCAGACAAGGAGCGGGCCTTCGCCGAGGCCTTCCGCATCCTGCGGCCCGGCGGCGTGCTCCAGTTCGCCGACATCGCCAGCAGCTACGACGTCCCCGAAGAAGCCAAACGCGAAATCGACCTGTGGACTGGTTGAATCGCCGGTGGCCTGCCGTGTGCAGGCTGGACCGCGATAATCGAAGCCGCCGGCTTCGTTGACGTGACCATCGGAGAGCCGATCGACACCTTCGGCGGTGCCCACGGCGAACAGAACGCTCGGGCATTCGGCGTCTCCGGCCATTCGTTCATGGCTCACAAGCCCTGAGACCAGAAAGGAGAGAGCCATAGTTCGTCGCGCCCCCCGTGGGTACCCTCAGTCGAGCGGGGGGAGGTGTCCGAAATCGAGCTCGAAGGGGTCGTCGCCAGGCTCGTCGTTACCTGCTTGCACCATCTCCACCGTTGCCTTCTCCGGCTCGAGGATCTCGCCAACCGCGATCATCGCCGCACCGAGCACAGTGCTGGCCCCGCTCCCCTTCACCATGCGAAGATACGCGGGCAGGGGACGATCGATGCCGACAGATTCGCTGGAGCCGACAGGCGGGGCGGACATGCCGACCAGTCTGCCCGCCTCAGCGGTCTTTCGGGGATCAGGCCGGCGCGGTCACGGTGGTGTCGGGGTGGGCCGCTTCCAGCCGTGATCGCACCGTGACGTCGCCAGCCTGATGCACAAGCTCGATCGCAGTGCCGTCGAGTCGAACGAGTACATCCACCTCGGCAACGTCGAGACCGAAGGATGCGCCCGGGTAGACAACAGTGATCTGCTCTCCGGCGACGGTGCGGATGGTGGAGTCGAGGAGTGGACCGAGCGGATCGGCGCTGAGATCCGATGCCGCCTCAGAACTCCACTCCGGGGCACCTTCGAGTCGGCTCCACACCTGCGAACCGATGGAGATCACATCGAGGGTTGTGCCGCTGGTCGAGATGGTGAACTCCGAAGCGCCGGCGATGTTGTTGCCTTCCACCTCGGTGACGAGTTCACCACCGAGTTCGACTCGCGTGTCGAACGTGTAGGCGTCGCGCAGGGCGACGATGATGGTGTCGAGTCGAGCACTCAGCTCGGAGTCTGCCAGGGCTGCATCGGTGGGTTGCGACCCTTCAGACTCCGAGCCCGTGCTGTTGGCGGAACCAGCGCCCTCCGACGAATCTGCTCCGGAGGAACAGGCCGAGCCACCGAGGATGATGGCAGCGACGACTGCCACCACCCGTAGGGAACCCATGTGATCAGTCGTCGCCCTCGTCATCTTGGTCGTCGTCATCATCGTCGTCGTCGTCGTCGCCATGATCATCATCATGGTCGTCGTCGTGATCCGAGTCGTGGTCTTCGTCGTGGTCGCCCTTGGCGTTGGGATCGACCAGGGTGATCTCGAGTTCGGACTCGCCCCGCTCGACTTCGATCTCGAAGACGAGATCCATCTGGACGAGCTCGGTGTCGACCCAATCGGCGTTATAGAAGCCGACGGTGTGGCGCAGGCCGCATTCACCCTCGTCGGCCTCGTTGAACTCGTCGGTGGGAATGGTCAGATCGACGCCGAGCACGCCGGGATCGTGACCGGTGACGTTGTCGATTGTGATGGCGGGGCAACCCGCGGCATCGATGGTGACCGTATAGAGGACCGAAACCGATCCGAGGCCCGCAATCGGTGTGCCTGTCCACACACCGGAACCGGCGACGGCTCCGGGGTCGTAACCCTCCACCTCGGTCTCGGTGATGGTGCCATCGGCGCCCACCTCGATCTCAATCTTGGCTCTCAACACATCGTTGACGAGATTGACTTCGAAGCCACCGTGCTCGTCATCGACAACAGCGGTGAAGCCATCCGCAGCGGCAACTGCAGCGGCGTCGGTGGGCTCGGCGGCGCTCACCTCGGCACTCACGAATTCGCCGGTGTCGTCCGCAACGACTGTGATCACCAGTGAGGTGCCGAACACGGGAACGGTCACCGCTGAGGTGATCAGTTCGGGCGCCGGCTCATCGGCGAACGCCGGGCTGGCGGAGAAAACTATCGCCAGCGTCATCACTGCGGCGAGAATTCGGGAAGGCATCGGGTACTCCAGGAATGTCGGGGGTGGTCTCACGATTCAGCCGGAACGCCCGCCCAGGCCTTACGTGTTGGATACACGACACAGCAAGGTCTCATGGTTTGGCCACGTTGTGTGCCGATTCACACGCAGAACGTGGTGAAGTGGTGAGACGGCGGAATCCGCTCGCTGTGGTAGAACCGATCCGTGTTGGCCGACCTCTCCCTACCCCCTGAATCTGCCCTCGTCCGCGCCACGCCGAAGTTCGACGTCGACACCGTCCCTGCCGGTCTTCTCAACGCTCATCGGGTCGCATCCAATACCTGGGGATTTCTCTGTGTACGCGAAGGGTCGGTGAAATTCGTGCTCGAAGACACCGACACATCCCGCCTGGTCGAAGCCGGCCAAACCCAGGTGATCCAACCCGATATCCCCCATCGGGTGGAGGTGAAGCCGGAAGCACGCTTCGTCGTCGAATTCCACCGCTGAGCATCATGGACGGTTCAGCCACCTGGAAGCCTGGGCCGATCGGGCCGGCCTGGCTCGTCGAGCGCATCCGTGGAGGCCAAACGCTGATCATCGATGGCGCCACCGGCTCCGAGCTGGAAGCCCGGGGTGTGCCGATGATCGGTCAAGGATGGGCATCGCTCGCTCAGCTGGAATATCCCGAGATCCTCCAGGGCCTCCACGAGGACTATCTGCGCGCCGGGGCACAGGTGATCACCACCAACACGTTCGCCGCCGGCCGCCACCTCCTCGAACCCGGGGGAATGGGCGACAAGGTGACCGACGTCCATCGCCGAAGCGTCGAGATCGCCATGATGGCGCGCGACGCCGTGGGAACCCGTGCAGCCATCGCAGGGTCGATCTCGTGCTACATGGCTGATCACACCGACCCCCAATGGCTCGCCCGCCTCGACGAGACCTACAGCGAGCAGGCCGAACTACTGGCCGACGCGGGCGTCGACCTGATCATCCTCGAGATGATGCAACAGCCCGAACTGGCGGTGCCCGCGGCCCAGGCCGCGATCGCCACCGAGCTCCCGGTCTGGCTCGGGCTCACTGCCCGGCGCAGAGCCGACGGCACCCTCACCGTTTTCGATTCCGACCAACACCCCCTTGTCGACACCATCGAAGCGCTCGCCGGCCTTCCCTTCGGCGTGATCTCGGTGATGCACACCGCTGTGCCCGACGTCGAACCCTCACTCCAGCTCCTACGCAAGTACTGGGATGGCCCACTCGGGGTCTACCCAGAGTCCGGCTACTTCGAAGAACCCAACTGGCAGTTCGTCGACATCATCGAGCCCGGTGCGCTGGTCGACGCGACTCACTCCTGGCACGCTGAGGGTGTTCAGGTTTTCGGTGGGTGCTGTGGTCTCGGGGTTGAACACATCAAGGCGTTGGCCACCGAGTTCGCTGATCCAACCCAAGAAGGCCGACCAGCGCCACAAGGTCGACGACGACGAGAGCGGCGACCGAGCCGAACCGCCGGCTGGATCAGCGGGATAGCCGCCGCCTGGTGGATACTGATCCTGATCGCCACACTCGTGTCCGGCGGCGACTCCGCTGCTTCTGATGCCGGCGTCGAGGGCGCTATCGTGGGCCTGGTCGCAGGCGCCAACATCGCGGGAACACTGCTGGCCGTCCGCAGGCCGCTCGCAGGAGGCCGACTTCTGCTGACCGCCGGAATCGCGTTCAGCCTCTCCGCCCTGTTCATGGCCGGCCGCAACCACTTGCCGGCGATGGCCGTGAGCGGCGGTCCGTTCATCGCAGCCGGACTCCTCTACCTCGCCGCAGCCCGCCGACCCACCGACCCCTAGCTCAGGTCAGGGTCACGCCGTGGCCTGCCGAGTACTCGAGCTCGCTGAATGCGATAGAGGCGCTGGTCGCCGGTACCTGGATCACTACCGAGGCCGACGATCAGATTGGCTCAAGGTGCACGTTCGCCCGGGACCTCACCCTCTCTTGTAGTTCGCGGGCTGGCGCATGGTCGGCCCGCCGCGGCCTCGATGCGTTCGGCGGCGCGGCCGTCCAGCCCCAGCTCACAGTCGTGTTCGACGACGCCCGCTGGAGCCGCACAATCAGCTTCAACACCTCGGGAATGAGGATCGGCGCCAGCAGCACGGTCTGGACCCGAGCGAGCTGAGCGCCGGGTCTGACACCATGTCGTCATGGAGACCTACGAAGCCATCTGGCCCCGATCGCCGCTCGGGGTGCAGGCCCACCGCCTCGCCGATCGACTCGATGAACTGGCCAACAAGCGGGTGGCGTTCCTCTGGGATCATCTCTTCCGCGGCGACGAGCTCTTTCCGATCATCGAGGCAGAGCTCGCCAACCGGTTCAGCGATGTGGAAGTCATCGGATACGAAGAATTCGGGAACACCCACGGTGGAGACGAGGCGGAAGTGATCTCCAGGCTCCCCGACAAGCTCCGGTCACGAGGTATCGACGCTGTCGTGTCCGGGATGGGTTGTTGAGGCAGCTGCACGCCCGCCGTGATGCGGGCATCCATCGCCGCCGAAAGAGCAGGGGTCCCGTCAGTGTCGATCGTATGCGAGGGGTTCGAGAAACAGGCCCGCGCCACGGGTCGAGGCCATGGCTTCGAAGGACTCTCTCTCGCCGTGCTTCGGGGCCACGTCGACGCGCGGTCTCATGCCGACAACGTTGCCGACCTCGTGACCAACACCATGGACGAGATCATCACCGGACTCACCCATCGAGCCATCGAGGACTCATCCGGGGTGGCCGGGCCCATCGAACCCACTGCCCTCGACGTCGTCGTGTCGGGCACAATCGACGACATCCACCAGCGATTCATCGAGGAAGGGTGGAGCGATGGCCTGCCCATCATTCCCCCCACCCGCGATCGGGTGGAGAGGTTCATCGGCGACTCCGGCCATGATCCGTGGAAGACCCTCGGCACAGCCAAGTCGTCAGGCCGAGACCTCACCGTCTGGTCGGTAGCGGTGAACGCGGTCATGGCGGGCTGCCGTCCTGATCATCTGCCGATCCTGCTCGCGCTAACCGAAATCCTCGCCGACCCCACGTACGGGGCGGAGCATTCCGGCAACACCACCGGTGCCGACGCCCTCATCATCTTCAGCGGACCATCCGCCGACGAACTCGGATTCAACTCAGGCCAGGGGGCCCTGCGCGAAGGCACCCACTCCAACACCGCGGTCGGTCGCTGGCTACGCCTCTATCTCCGCAACGTCTACGGCTTCACTGCCGACGAACACGACAAGGCCACCTTCGGAAACTCCACGCGAGTCGTGCTGGCCGAAGACTGGGACACGCTCACCGAAATCGGATGGGAGCCTGTAAGTACCGACTTTGGTGGCACACTCGGCGCCGACGCCGTGACGATGGTCCGGATGAACAGCGGCCTGATCATCGGAAGTGTCGTCGGCTCGACTCCTGAAGAAATCCTCCCCTATCTCGCCGATGGGCTCGTCAGGGTGAGCGGCTGGGACCTCACCCACGTCTACGGACTCGGCCAAGGCCACTACCGACCCCTGCTGATCCTGTCGCCCGTGCTGGCCAGGGTGTTCGCCTCCGCGGGCTGGTCGAAGTCCGATGTGGGCGCCGCCCTCTTCGAACAGGCCAGACTCCCGGCATGGAAGTTCGAGAAGCTCATCGGCGAATGGAGCAGGCTGACCCCCGGCAACCCACGAATGGCCGACCTCGCCCACGAGGGCCACGTACCCGCCGAATTCGCCGCATCCGACGATCCCGACCGGCTGGTCCCACTGGTCAACTCACCGGACCATTTCGTGATAGCGGTGGCCGGCGATCCCAACCGCACCAACGCCTACGTCATGAGCAACGACGGACCCCACGGCCACTGGACCAGCCGGCCCGTCAATCGGGCCAAGGCGGACGATCTGGCCTGTCTTCTTCCAACCCCGCCAGACCCTGGCTTCTGAGATGAGCCGGGCCGAGTCGGTGACACTCGCCGACCTCGAGGCCGATCCTCATCCGACCCTCCGCCGCCTTCGAGCAGAGAGTCCAGTCGCCTGGGTGCCTGCCATCGAGGGATGGTTGGTGACGTCACGCGAGCTGGCGGTCGCGGCAATGCGCGATGCTGCCACGTTCACCGTTGACGACCCGCGCTTCTCAACCGCCCGGGTGATCGGGCCGAGCATGCTGTCAACCGACGGGGCTGCTCACACCCGCCACCGAGCGCCGTTCGTGGAGCCGTACGGCGCTGCTCGGGTCCGCCACGATCTCGAGGCCTGGGTCGATGCAGAAGCCCGTCGACTCGTGATCGAGTTGCGCGCCACCGGCGCGGCCGAACTCAGGACCACGCTGGCGGCGCCCCTCGCCGTAGCCACGATCATCCGCTCACTCGGCTTGGCCGACGTCGACCCCGCCGGACTCCTCCACTGGTACTCCGTGATCGTCGAGACGGTGCAGGCCATCGCTGCGGGCGGCACCGACACCCGGGCCGGTGGCGCCGCGTTCGCTCAGCTGAGGGCGTCGGTAGCCGAGACCATCGCTGGGCGAGGAGCCTCCCTCCTCGCGGAGATCGCGCCGACCGACCTCACCGAAGCGGAGGTCGCGTCGAACGCCGCTGTGATCATGTTCGGCGCCATCGAGACATCCGAAGCGGCGACCGCCAGTGCCCTGCTTCATCTGCTGTCTCACCCCGACCAGCTCGGAGCTGTGCACGCCGATCGAGCCCTTCTTCCCAACGCGATCGAAGAGTCGTTCCGCCTCGAGCCCGCCGCGGCCTCGATCGATCGGTACGCCGTTCGATCGGTTGGTCTCGGCGATGTGGAGATCGCCGAGCGCGACTATCTGAGCATCTCGCTCGCCGCGGCCAACCGTGATCCGAAGGTGTTCGCCGAACCCGACCGATTCGACATCACCCGCACGAACCTGCGCCACCACACGACCTTCGCCTATGGGCCCCATGCGTGCCTCGGGATCCATCTCGCCCGCATCGAGACATCGGCCGCACTCACCGCGGTCATGGATCTGCTGCCCGATATTCAGCTCGATGCCGCGGCCACCGTCGGACCACGAGGACTCGTCTTTCGTAAGCCGGTTGCCGTACAGGCCCACTGGAACGCAAGGTGACCCCATGACAATCGCCTCTCTCCCCATGTACGACTGGCCGGAGGTACACGGTTCGATCGACGAGCTGTGGGGCTCGATCGCGGAGGAGGCTCGGCGCTTGGGACTGGCGGTGCCGAAGGGGCTCACCCGCACCAGCGACGCCGCTCGCCACTGGCTCAGCCCGGAGCTCCTCGTGAGCCAGACCTGCGGGCTCCCGCTCGTACAGCGGCTCGACACGATTGTCGTGGTGCTCGGCTGCTTCGCCTTCGATCTCCCCGGCACCGACCCCGGCGACTACCACTCGGTCATCGTCGTGGCCGCCGACTCGCCTCATGCATCACTGTCCGATCTCGCCGGCGAGAGGGTGGCGTTCAGCAGCCGCGATTCTCAGTCGGGCCACGCCGCTCTCCAACACGCCGTGGCGCCGATGGCCACGGACGGACGGTATTTCAGAGCGAGCATCGAGAGCGGATCGCATCGGGCATCGATCGCGGCGGTCGCCAACGGGCGCGCCGACGTGGCCGCAGTCGACGCCGTCTCCTGGCTGTTGGCGCTCGACCACGAGCCCTCGGCGCAAAGGGTGCGAGTACTTGCTCGCACCGAACCAGCTCCCGGTCTGCCCCTGATCACCAGCCTCGCGCACAGCTCAGACCGACCGGCACTTGTCGAGGCGATCTCCCTCGGTGTCGAGCACCTGGACCCCGATAGTCGTCGAACCCTCCACCTGGCCGGCTTTCGACCCCGAACAAGAGCCGACTACGACGTCATCGAGCAGCGGCTCGCCTGGGCCGGCGAACTCGGCTACTCGACCCTGGCCTGATCGAGATTGTCGACAGTCCTGTCGACATCCGCCACAATGTCGCCATGAACGGCAATGTCGCCATGAACGGCGGGGACCGCATGAACGGCGTGGACTGCATGAACGGCGTGGACTGCATGATCATGAGAGGCGGCACCTCCAAGGGCGCCTACTTCCTCAGTGACCAACTCCCCGCCGACCCCTCAGAGCGCGACGACCTTCTCCAACGGATCATGGGCACGCCCGACCCCCGCCAGATCGACGGGATCGGCGGAGCCCACCCGCTCACCAGCAAGATCGCGATCGTGGGGCTGAGCAACAACCCCGAGGCCGACGTCGAGTACCTCTTCCTCCAGATCGGAGTGGAGGAGCCCACCGTCAGCGATCGCCAGAACTGCGGCAACCTGCTGGCGGGAATCGGTCCCTTTGCCATCGAACGAGGCCTCATGTCCGGATCGGGTCCCACCGCCAGCGTCCGTGTCCACATGCTCAACACCGACTCGATCGCCACCGCCTCGTTCGCGATGGACGACGGTCACCCCGTCTACGCCGGTGATGTCGCCATCTCGGGGGTGCCCGGCACCGCCAGCCCCGTTCGTCTCGACTTCGCAGGGATCGCGGGCAGTTCATGCGGTGCCCTCCTACCCACCGCCAACATCATCGATGAACTCGACGGGGTGCAGTGCACCCTGATCGACAACGGGATGCCCGTCGTGGTGATGCGAGCCGACGCTCTCGGGGTCAGCGGATATGAGACCTGCGAGGAACTCGAGACCAACGCCGCCCTGAGAGAACGGCTCGAGATCATCCGCCAGCAGGCCGGATTCCTGATGAACCTCGGCGACGTCACCGACACCACGGTGCCGAAGCTCACCATGGTCGCCCCACCGCGGCACGGTGGACACCTCTCGACGCGAACGTTCATCCCCCACCGGTGCCACGAGGCCATAGGCGTGCTCGGCGCCGTCTCAGTCGCCACCGCCGCACTCCTCACAGGCTCACCCTCCTCAGACATGATGATCGACGACGACCGCGAAACCGTCTCCCTCGAACACCCCACCGGCACGTTCGAGGCTGCCGTGGGCATGAGCATCGGGTCCGACGGCACCCCCACGATCGAGCGAGCCGGAATCATCCGCACCACCCGCAAGCTGATGGACGGCACCGTCTATCCCAGGGAATACCGGCCGCTATGACCAAGCCCATCCCCGGACCCCATCCCGACCCTCACCGACCAACCGCCCACACCCCGCCGGCCGACGCCTGCGATGCCCACTGCCACATCTTCGGCCCCGCCCACCGGTTCCCCTTTGCCGAGAAGCGGGCCTATACCCCTCCCGATTCAAGCCTGGAGAACTTCGAGGCACTCCAGACCACGCTGGGTCTTTCTCGCGCGGTGTTCGTGCAGGCAAGCTGCCACGGCACCGACAACGCAGCGATGGTCGACGCCATCCGCCGCGGCGCTGGCCGCTACGCCGGCGTGGCAATGATCGATGACAACACCACCGACGCCGAGATCGAGGAACTCCACGAGGTCGGCGTTCGCGGTACGCGGTTCAACTTCGTGGCCCACCTCGGCGGTGCCCCCGATCTCGACACCTATTGGCGTCTCGTCAACCGGGTCGTCCCCCTCGGATGGCACATCGTCTTGCACTTCGATGCCCACGACCTGCCCCGCTACGCGGATCTGCTCGACCAGATGCCCTGCCCGTATGTGATCGACCACATGGCCCGCGTGCCCGTCGAAGGCGGGGTCGGTCAGGCCCCGTTTCAAGCCTTGCTGAAGCTGCTCGACGACGATCGGGCCTGGGTGAAGATCTCCGGCGCCGAGCGACTCACCAGCGAGGGGCCTCCTCCCTACGACGATGTCGTGCCCTACGCCCAGGCTCTCATCGAGGCCGCGCCGGACCGGATTCTCTGGGGCACCGACTGGCCTCACCCCAACGTTCGTCACATGCCCGACGACGGAGACCTGGTCGACCTGCTCGCCGCCTTCGCCCCCGACGAAGCCACCCGACATCGGATCCTCGTCGACAACCCCAAGCGCCTCTTCCCCTTCCGCTAACCCCCGAAATTGAGGCGGGTTTCCTACCGTGACGGTCGGTTTTGGCATCAAGATCGTGAGAGCGCGGTCGCTAATTCGGATACCAGGTCGAGAGGCCGGTCGACGAAGTCGGCCCAACTGAAGGCGAGCGCAGTCCAACCAGCCGTGACAAACCGATTCCAGCGACGGCGATCGGTTTCGAAGCTCTCGCGATTGAGATGCCAACGAACGCTGTCGAGTTCGATCACCACGCCTTCATCCGGGTAGGCGAGGTCGGCCTGACCAAGAAATCGGCCCCGCTGATCGCGGACTCGATACTCGAGCACCGGCTTGGCCACACCATGGTCGACGAGGAGTTCGGAGACCATTCGGCTCCAATCACTGAGCGGCACGCGTTCCTCACCTCCGCGTGCCTCGAGCACCTCTCGAAACGGTCCACAACCGTCTCGGCCGCGACGAGCATGACCGATCAGGGTCGCGTAGAGAGCTGGGATCTCGAGTCTGCCTTCCCGTAGGACGCAATCGAACGCACTCTCCAGACGACGCATCGACACAACCGCTCCGAGGTCGATGAGGGTTCGAGCCAGCCCGGTGCAAGGGATGCCGTCGCGGACGATCGGAGCAGCGCGATCGATCTGGGTTGTCTGATGGAGCCGGACACCCGGCAGCCGGCGCCATCGACCATGGGCGACCACTATCTCGCGCTGGGCCGCCCGAAGGCGGTCGATCCCATGCCGGTGAGCAGCGGCCCGATGACTCGCCAGCCCGCCGGTGGCGAGGCAGGCACCGAGCAGATCACTACTCCAGGTAGGCCGCACAGCGGCATGTCGATAGACCCCGCGCTGGACGCGCACCCATCGCCCGGACACGACCCGACGGTTGATCTGACGGTCGCTCAGGCCCGCTTCAAGGGCGTGCGCCCGGCTGACGACCCCATGTTGGCCACGAAATCGAGACTCGATCTTCTCGTCGGACATGTTTCCCCTGCACGGTGGATACCGGAGAGGAAGTAGTGCTCAGGTTGCCGTCGTCCACCGTCGGATCCACCCCGCAGCCAAAGTCCGCCGTTCTTGGCGCGAATACGACCGCTGGGGTAGGAAACCCTCCTCAATTTCTGGGGTTAGCGGGCTAGAGCGGTGGCCAGAGGTTCGAGGCGGGCGATATCGAGATCGCCTCGCCACGACCAGACAACAATGTTGCTCGAGCCATTCGGCCGGAGTCTCGGGAAAGGTGACGTCCCATTGGTCGGCCAGGCGCGCCACGGTTCGGAGCGTGCGCTGGCGCCCCTTGCCCCCGATCACTATCGGGATGCGGTCCTGGACCGGCTTGGGCTCGCACC
>CAXMSE010000061.1:0-3330 GCA_964196195.1 uncultured Gammaproteobacteria bacterium
GTGATCAGAAGCCGGGTGCTTCGTCCTCGGTGGGGGGCGGCGCCAAGTCCTCAATCGGCTCTTCGGCGGCCGCCTCCGGTTCAGCTCCCACCGGGGCGGGTTCGAAGTCCGGCTCGGACTCGGGGGCCGGTTCGTCGGCCAATGTGGCTCCAGCGGGGGGTGGACCCTTGGGAGCCTTGGCAGGCCCAAACGTGGCCCAGAGGGTGCCGACGATGATGCCGACGATCAAGACGATGAACGGCGGCCATGTGCCGAGGGCCGCCCAACTCTGTCCGATAACGACCAAGGCCAGGCCGAGGCCGAAGAAGATCCCGTAGAGGAACCCACGGACTGGGTGGCGCTTAAGTTTCGTGTCGGTCGTGGTTGTATCAGCCATCAGACGCCTCCCCAGGTCTTGGCTGGCCGGGCATTGAACAGGAGCCCGACGGTGGAGAGAAACACCAGAGCGGCGCCCGGCGCGGTGAGCGGGATTCCGCCCTGGAACTCGACGAATCCCGATGCGATGCAGAAGAACGGAACGTTGTTGCCGATGGCGCCCCCGTCGGGACCAGCCTCACCCGTGCCGGTCTCAGGAGCATCCATCTGCCCGTTGACGGCCACGAGTCCGCTGATCTTCGCCGGCTCGGGGATGTCTTCGAAGAAGGCGAGAGCACCGGCGTTGCGGTTCTTGCCGCGGCGGTTGGGGTCGCCACCGTCGTCGATATTGGTGCCGGAGAATCCGAGGAACTCGAGCCGGATAAACCAGTCGTGTTCGAGCGGCCCGGTTCCGGGTTGGAGCCCCCCGGCGATACCGGTGTAGATCACCGCTCCATCCACGTGGACCTTGAAGGGGCGCTCCGAGCTGAAGGCCTGCTGCAGTTCACTCTCGCTTGGGTCATCGCTGAAACTGACCGGTGGTGCGGCCCTATCCCAATCCCACGCGACATCGAGAGGCTGGCCATCGGAGTCGTAGGACCAGGCCTGACCCATGCAAGGGCCTCGCAGGTTGGAGCCGGAGCCGGCAACGAGGCCGAGATCGCCGCGAGCCCGGTTGATCTGGGTGATCGTGTAGGCCAGGGCAGCAGGTGTGGCAACGAACTCCGTCTCGCCGGTTATCGGGTCGACGAACTCCGTGTTGTTGACATCTTCCTTTTCGAGCAGGAACTCGTTGATCTCGTTGTCGGGCAGTTGGGTGAGGTCTCGAGCGCCGGGATCGCCGTCCACATTGTCGAGCACCGACCAGTCCGGGCCCAGGTCATCTCCGGTGGCGGGATCGATCAGTCGGGGGATGTCGGGGAACCCGTCGGGCACCCCATCTGGTCCGGTGAGATCGGGAATGAAGAGATAGAGCGGATCGAGGACACCGGTGATGGTCTGGAGCGAGAGTGATTCGGGAAGGGCACCGCCCTCGCCCTCGAAGTCGCTTGGATCACAATTCTGGTAATAGATACTGTTGTCGGTGTTGTCGGCGTCGGGGACACCGTCGCCATCGAAGTCGTCGGGGATGCAATCGCCATCGAGGTCGTCGGCTACTCCGTCGTGATCGAAGTCGTCCTCGACCCCGTCGCTGTTGGTGTCGTCGCCGGGCCCGTGGTCGGCGGAAGCAACCCCGACGAGCAGTGGAGCGAACAGGACTGTCACTGCGAGCAGTACGCCGGTCAGTGAACGAAATCGGGCATGTCTCATATCCAACCCCATGTCTGGACTTCGGCAGGATTGTAGTCCACCTCGGGTCCGCGGTCGCCGACCATTCAACCGGTGGCGCATCATCGAGTCGTCACCGGGAGTGGTGGCGACCGCGTGACTACGCTGCGGGGATGCCGTCCCATGATCGCGAAGTCGCACGCCGACTCGTCGAATCCGCCGACCTGATCACCGTGCTGACGGGTGCCGGGATCTCTACTGATTCCGGGATCCCCGACTTTCGGGGACCCCAGGGGCTATGGACGAAGGATCCGGCCGCGGAGAAGGCCTCGAACATCCGCACCTATGTGAGCGACCCAGAGGTGCGACGCAAGAACTGGGCCCGTCGGGCAGCGGGGGAGTTGTGGGCCGATGTCGAGCCCAACGCCGGCCACCTGGCTCTCGCCCATCTCGAGCGGACCGGCAAGCTCCACACACTCATCACCCAAAACGTCGACGAGTTGCACCAGCAGGCAGGCAGCAGCCCCGACAAGGTGGTTGAGATCCACGGCACCACCAGGAAGGTGTCGTGCCTCGAGTGTGGCTGGCGTGACGAGATGGAGGTCGCTCTGGAGCGCGTGCGGGCCGGGGACCCCGATCCGCACTGCTTGCTGTGCGGCGGTCTCCTGAAATCGGCGACGGTCTCGTTCGGCCAGTCGCTCGACACGCGCGACCTGCGTGCGGCGGAGGAGGCCGCGGCCGACTGCGACGTGTTCCTCGCAGTGGGAACCTCGCTCAGTGTCCACCCGATCAACCAGACGGCGAGCATCGCCCACCAGGCCGGCGCCGATCTCATCATTGTCAACGCCGAGCCCACGCCCTACGACGAGATCGCCTCTGTTGTGCTCCACGAGTCGATTTCGGCGGCCTTGCCGGTCATCGTTGGTATTCCCGACTGAGTTGGTAGGGTTTTGCGATGGCAAGCTTCCGAGAACTTCTTCAGCAGACAAAAGCGGAAATTACCGAGGTCGATACGGCCGGCGGTGAGGCCCTGCTCGCCGACGAGTACATCATCCTCGACGTCCGCGAGCCCGACGAGTTCGAGCAGGGGGCGATCCCCGGTTCGATCCATATTCCGAGGGGCCAACTCGAGTCCAACGTCGAGAATCGGGTGCCCGATCGCGATGCCAAGATTCTCGTGGTGTGCGCCGGTGGTGTGCGATCCGCGTTCGCGGTGCAGACGCTCGAACAGCTCGGCTACGCCAACACGGTGTCGATGGACGGAGGTTTCAACAAGTGGAAGGACGAGGGCCGCGACTGGGCTCGCCCCCGCACCCTCGACCCAGACCAACGCAACCGTTACCAGCGTCACCTTCTTGTCCCCGAGATCGGTGAAGAGGGCCAACTGGCGCTGCTCGACGCAAAGGTGCTGCTACTCGGAGCCGGTGGACTGGGCTCGCCGGCCGCTCTCTACCTCGCCGCCGCGGGGGTGGGAACCCTCGGCATCATCGATATGGACGTAGTCGACGAATCCAATCTCCAGCGCCAGATTCTCCACAACCTCGACCGGATCGGAGACCGCAAGGTGGACTCGGCGAAGAAGACCCTCACCCGGCTCAACCCCGACGTCAATGTCGTCACCTACGACATCCGCCTCGCGGCAGACAACATCATCGACATCATCAGCGGCTACGACGTGATCATCGACGGTGCCGACAACTTCCCGTC
>CAXMSE010000062.1:0-8815 GCA_964196195.1 uncultured Gammaproteobacteria bacterium
ACGAGTTCCCGGCGCACATAGATGTCGTCGGGGTCGGTATCGAGTTCCTGGGCGTAGCGGTGACCCCACCACACTGCTGATGCAATGGTGCTCGGCACCCATGCGTCGCCGATGGTGCGCAACGACCGCAGTCCGGCGTCGCTCCATTGGTCCGACAAGAGCTCGAGGTCGGAGGTGAGCTGGTCGTTCGGCGTACGGCTCGTCACCATCACCACAGAGTCGGCCTCCACTACTTCACGTCGCTCTGTGAGCACGCACTCGAGCACGACCTCTCCGGCACCCACTTCGACGACTGCTTTCTCGGTGCGGATACCCACACCAAGATCGAGCAGGCGCCTGTGGATCCGAGGCTGCTCCATGGTGTTGGCGGTCCATGACGAGACGAGAGCCGACGGGGTGACGATTTCAACCGTGCAACCCGAAGCGACGAGCAGCTCCGCCAACACCCCACCGAGGTAGTAGTGATCGTCGTCGTAGATCAACACCTTGCCGCCCTGTGGTGTGCCGCCCGCCATGAGATCATCGGGGGTGAGCACATCGGCCCCCGCAGAGATCGGGATGGGACGACTGTGGATCCGCGCCACGCCGTCGGCCCTCCATGAGGCCCCGGTGGCCACTGCCACGTGGTCGAATCCATGGCCGAGGATCTCATCGGCCGACATCGAACTCTCTCGGAAGACTTCGACATTGGGGAGCTTGTCGATCTGGCCCATCCGGTAATCGACCACCCGTCGCCAGGAAGCCAATCCGGGAAGCGCCGCTTCTCGCGTGGCCCGCCCGCCTATCTCGCGGGTGGCCTCCACCAACACCACGTCGAGCGATCGCTTGCCGAGAGCCTGAGCGGCTTCGAGGCCGGCCGGGCCAGCTCCGATCACCAGCACACGGGCGTCCCTCGTCTTGGCCGCGATGCGTTCGGGGTGCCAGCCCCGCCGCCACTCTTCGCCCATCGACGGGTTTTGGGTGCATCGGATGGGAGCGGACAGGTTGTCGCCGCTCACACAGATGTTGCAGCCGATGCACTCCCGGATGTCGTCGAGCCTCCCTTCCTGCAGCTTCGAAGGAAGGAACGGGTCGGCGATCGAGGGCCGCGCCGCGCCGATCATGTCGAGGATGCCCTCCTTGATCTGGCGAACCATGGCGTCGGGCGAGGTGAACCGGCCCACGCCCACCACCGGCTTTGTGGTGAGTGCCTTGAGCCCCGCCACGTACTCCTCCTGGAATCCCTCATCAGCGAAGCGGGCGGTGGAAGAGTCGATGCTCCACGCTCCCAGCTGAAAGTCCCACAGATCGGGGTGCTCTGCGAGCGAGCCCACGACATCCTCGATCTCGGCCCGCTCGAGCCCCTCTGGACCCTTCAATTCGTCGATGCAGATCCGACAGGCCACCGCCGCTCGGCCATCGCACTGTTCGCGGGCATCTTCGAGCATCTCGCGGAGAAGCCGAGACCGATTCTCCAGTGAGCCCCCGTACTCGTCGGTGCGAAGATTGGCCTGGGGGCTCAGGAACTGTTGGATGATCGACATCCCGTGGCCGGCGTAGACGTAGACGATGTCGTAGCCCGCTTCGATCGAGCGCTCGATGGCCTCGCGATGCCATCTCCGCAGCTCGGAGATATCGCGACTGTCCATGGCCCGCGCCTGGATTGGATCGTTCCAGTGAACCGAAAGAGCCGAGGGCCCGATCGGTGCCTCACGGCTGGACCGATTCGATACGTGGATCCCGTTGTGGACCAACTCGATCCCGGCCAGGGCTCCATGGTCATGAATCTTCTGGGCCGTGAGCGCAAGGGAGGGAATGTCGCGACGGTCGTAGTTGCGCAACTCGACGAAGGGGGTGAGATCCGACGTGGGGTGAATCTCAGCCTCTTCGGTGCACACCACCGCCCAGCCGCCTTCCGCCTTCACACCCCGCATGGCCGCCAGTGCCTCCGGTGCCCGGTAGCCCATCCCGTTGCAATGGGGCACCTGGTAGAAGCGATTTCGGGCGACCACCGGCCCGATGGCGACAGGCTCGAACAAGAGGTCGTAGCTGGTTTCGTTCATCGGTCGTGTCTCCCTTCCCCGAGATTCTCGGGACTCAGAGGCAGGAGTGCCACATCGGAATGTCGCCGGGCAGGGGGCCGTCGACCCCCAGCCCTCCGAACACCCGGATGAAGGGGACCTCAGTGGTCGGGTTGGGGGAGTGCGGGCTACCGGCTGTGTCGCTCATCGGTTCACAATCACAGGTGGACCTTACAACCAGTTGACAAACCGTTCTACCGCTGAACTAAAGGGAACTCGCAGCACAAGCGGGGAGGCTCCACAGGCTCTAGCCGCATCTCTGACGCCCTGAGATGACATGTCGGGCGACCTTGTCAGCTCATTGTTATCTCCTGTCGGTCGGCGGTAATGGGTCGCGCGGATGGTGCGGGCATGACCCACACCTTCCGCATCGCCGCATTCGCCGCCTGGATCGCCATCACCGTGCTCAGCGCCACCGCTGTCGTCCCCGATCGGTCCGCCGCCGACCTGCTGGCCTCGAGCGGTGTCGTCGATTACGCCGACGGGGAGCTGGAGCTGCTGGATGATGCCCATTCACGATTCGCACTCGCTGGCCTCGAGCTGCCCGACGTCAGCGTGGAATTTCCAAGCGCCGAATCTGCCTGCTACGGATTCGGCGGCGTGTACCTACCCTCGGAGTTGACGGTGCGCATCTGTCGCCCCTCAGCTTCGACAATGGTCCACGAACTCGCCCACGCATGGGTGGAAACCACAATGAACGACAGCGGGCGTCAGGCCTTCCTGCAGCTACGTGGCCTGGAGACCTGGACCGGTGGCGAGCGGTGGGACGAGAGAGGCGCCGAGCAGGCGGCCGAGATCCTCACCTGGGCCCTCATGGAAGAGAACATCGCCGTTCGCTGGATCGAGACGAACACCGACGGCACCATCGATGAGACCACTCGGCTGTTCAAGGTCCCGAACAGCAATCCTGATCAGCTCGTGGCCGCCTACCAGCAGCTTGAAGAGCCGATGTCAGGCGGTGATGAACTTCGAGAGCTTCGCCCCGCCCTCACCTAGGAGAGACTGGACGTCCGGAGCGCTCACCTCAGCGACGATGATCTCACCCACCTCGTCAGTGACGTTTCCGAAGACACCGTTGTTGCGCATGCCTTCGGCCTGCTTGTGGTTGTCGTCGGTGGGCGACAGGAAATGGATGGCGTTGATCTTGTAGCGGTGGATCAGGAACAGGTGCATCAGTGTCATGAGACGCTTGCGCCGGGTCTCCGGCCGATAGTTGTTTTGATCTCTCACCATGAGAATCGGTCGGCCGCGACGGTCGTTGATCACCGAGAAGACGACGTTGGCACAGGTGTCGTCGGGGCCGTTCACCTGGAGCTCGAGGATCTCCGAGCCCGGAGTGTGGGGCCTGAGCTTGACCGTGAGAACGGTGTCGGTGCCGTGCACTCGGGTCCAGTTCTCGAGCCAGCCTTCGAGAAGGCCGGGCGGGACCTCGGTGTGCACGAGGTGCTGGAACTGGGTGGAGCCCTTGCCCATGGCCTTGGTGGTGGCGGTGCGACCCGATGAGCTCATGAGCGCGGCGTCAAGTCGGGGGCCACCCACGAGCGTCTGGGGAGTGGAGTAGGGCGACTGCACCAGGCGGAACTTGCGCTGCAGGCGGGCCAAAGCCAGCATGCCGTCCTCCTGCAGGGAGGCCGAGAACTCCTCGCTGGCGAGGCCGTCGACCTGATGGCCTCCGTAGGTGATGAAGTTGAAGACGAATCCGAGCTTGCCGATCTCTTCGGGGAAAGCACGCATCTCGTCGTCGTTCATGCCGGTGGTGTCCCAGTTGAAGGACGGCGAGAGGTTGTAGGCCATCATCTTGTCGGGGTATTGAGCCTTTATCGCGTCGGCGAACACAGCCGCGTCCTCGAGGTCGGCTGTCTTGGTTTCCATCCAGATGATGTCGCAGAAGGGCGCCACGGCCAATGACTTGGCAATGGCATAGGGAATGCCGCCCTGGATCAGGTAGTAGCCCTCAGGCGTCTTCGCCATACGGGGGTCCCAGTGCACATCGAGGCCCATCTCTTCGGCCTTCGCCGAGGCCGCATGCCACGATGCACCGGCGGAGAACTCGTTCCATTCCTCAGGGGTCATGGATAGATCAACGCCCTCTTCGGCCCTGAACGCCATGGCCTCATCGACGGCCTCGCGGTAGGTCATGAGGCCGACTGCCTCTTGCCAGGCATCGACGAAGGCGTTGCTCACCGTGTCGAGAGCCTGCTCGGCGGTGATGGTGCCGGCCGCCGCGTTGCCTGCCGCCGCGGCGATGTCGGAGGTGAGCCCGCTGGCTTCGAGCCAGGCCATCGCCTCGGCCTTCTGGGGGCCCGGGATGTCGTAGAGGAGATGACCGTTGAGGTCGCTTAGCCCCGCAGCGTTGAGACTTTCGACGACGGCAAGGAAGACGTTCTTGTAGCTGGGGATGCCGAGCTTGGTGGCACCCAGGATGAAGGCCTGGTCGCGCTCGTCGCCGGAACCGTCGAGCAGGGTCGCCGCCTCAGCATCGGTGCGGGCGACAATGATGCCACCCACCCCCATGATGTCGAGCTGGAAGCGAGCCGCGTTGAGACGCTTGATCTGCTCATCGACCGGTACGAGGACCTTGCCCCCCTGATGACCACACTTCTTCACACCGGGCTTCTGATCCTCGATGTGATAGCCGGGCACACCCACTTCCACGAAACGACGAACCAGGTTGCGGACATGGCCGTCGCCACCATGGCCGGTGTCGGCATCGGCAATTATGTAGGGGAGAAAGTTGACCTCGGGAGTGCGCTCGCGCTCCTCGTCGGTCATGCGGGAGCGGGCAAACCGCTGGTTCTTGTCGGCGGCGAGGAGGGCACGAACGATGGGCGCAGCTTCATCGGGAACGGCGCTCAGGGGATAGCTGGCAAGGTCGGCGCCGGGGTCTTCGGATACGGATCCCTTGGCCGACGTGGCCCAACCGCCGAGATAGATACCTTCGATCCCCGACCTTTTCATCGCCACGGCCTGGCCCGGCGAGTACGGACCATAGGTGGTGATGCTCTTGCCCTCGGAGCGAAGCCGATGAAGGAGCGAATAGAAGCCTTCGGCAGCCAACCTCGCCACGGTGTAATCACGAACGATTGTGCCTCGCTGCTCCACTACCTGGCGAGCTGTGTACAGCCGGGTTGTGTCCGAGAAACGGTGAGAAGCGAACCAGGCTTCGGTTGCTTCAACTTCGGAATCGAGGAACGTCATGGGTCCCTGCCTCCTGTCGCTTGGGGGATTGGTATGGTCGTCGCGAAACGCCTGCCGTCGCGATCGTAACCCTCGGCCAACCACGGCCATGTGCTGGCGATAGCGCGAAATTGGGACGATCTTTCGGCCTATATTGAATATGCGAGGCAAAGGGGTCGTCATGAGCGCAATCGGGGCGACAGGTCGAGCAATCTTTCGACTCTTGTTGGTTGTCGGAGTCGTTGTCGTCACCGGGGTCGTGATCCTCGTGGTTGTCGACTGGCGGGCTCGATCCAATGACGAAGTCCACATCGTCGAGGTCCCCTACCTGGGTGGATCCGGCGGGATCACGGCGGGCCGGGTGATATTCGTGCACGAAGGCCGCGCCGAGGATGCTGAGCTCCTCGCTCACGAGCTCGTTCACGTCTGCCAGTGGGAGGAGGGCCAGGTGGAGTTCCTCTGGGACTACACCACCGAGTACATCTCCAATCTTGCCGAACTGCGAGACTCTGATCGGGCCTACCGGGAGATCAGTTTCGAGGAACAGGCTCGGGCCGGCGAAGCGGAGTGCGATCTGGGCGACTACGGCCTGCCGTAAGACCCTGACTTCGTGCCGCCGCCTGTCGTCATCAGCGGTCGAAGATCTCCACGACCCGAGCGGCGCCACCGCTCAGCAGCGCGAGGGTCAAGATCACCACCGCCGTCAGCACGACGGGGTTGAATATCGCTCCGAGGAGGGACTGGATGGTTGCGGTGATCTCCATGTCTTCATGGTGGACTCCGATCACTCTGGGGACGATCAGGGATTCCCCTGAACCGACCCCGAGACCCTCAGGGCATCTCAGGGTCGGGCTGGAACGTCTTGATGCTTATCCATCATCTGGGCCATCACGGCGCGAATGAATTCGTCGGACTCGTCGGTGGGTCCTCCCTCGACGCCACCGTAGATCGCGCCCGTGGACGGCGGATCGGTGATGCCTGATCCCGCATACTCGACCGCGTCGGCGAGGCCGGTGGCAAAACGGTCGACCAGTCCTTCCTGCACCTGGGGACGGGTGACCGCCATATGGATCGCATCGGGATACTGCTGGCCGTTGAGCCGCCAGCCCCGGGTGCGGAGGAAGTCGTTGATGTGGTAGATGTCGAGCTCGTCGCTGGTGAAACTGAAACAGAAGCTCGGCTTGCCGACGACCCTCAGCTCCGGGTGGGTTCGCACCACGTCCTGCATGGCATACGACGTCTCGAAGATGCCACGAGCGTGGTGGAGATAACCCTCGCGTCCGAGGCTCACCATCGCGGCCCAGGTCGATGCCAAGAGTCCTCCCGAGCGTGAGCCCTCGATGCCCGGTGAGCAGTACTTGCCTCCGGTCCAGTCGGTGACGAAGAAGTACTGCCCGTTGCGAAGCTCCTGGTCGGCGAAGGCGAGCACCGACGTGCCCTTGAACCCGTAGCCGTACTTGTGGGTGTCGGCGGAGATGGACGTGACGCCGGGGACACGGAAGTCCCAGAGGGGCAGGTCGTAGCCGAGCTCCTCGCCCCACGGCAGGATGAACCCGCCGAGACAGCCGTCGACGTGCAGGCCCACGCCACGGCTGGTGGCGAGAACCGCAAGCTCTTCGATCTGATCGATCGTGCCGTAGCCGTAGTTGGTGGCGGAGCCGACGATCGCGACGGTCGAGTCGTCGATGAGCCCGGCGAGAGCATCGAGATCCACCTGGGTGGTGCGGGGGTCGACCGGGGCGCTGCGGATCTCGACACCGAGAAGGAACCCGGCCTTGTCGAACGCCGGATGCGCAGTCTCGGGCTTGACCATGCTGGGCCGCTCGATCCCGTTCAACTTCCCTTGCTCGCGATAGGCGAGTACCGCGTGGAGGATGCTCCCGCTCCCGCCCGAAGTGACCATCCCGACCGGCTTTGTGCCCTCGACTGCGTTGGCGTTGAGCATGTCGAGGGTCATGGCAATAATTTCACCCTCGAAACGGGTAGCGCTCGGACACATGTCGCGTTGGAGCACGTTGACGTGGGCGTACTGGGCGAACACCTCGCCGAGGAAGTCGTAGTGATCGTGGTCACCGCAGTACATCGTGCCCGAGCACTGGCCCGTCTCCCAGGTGGCATCCTCCGCGCTCGCCAGGTCGCCCAGCTCGGCGATTATCTCGGAGCGGTCGCGCCCCTTAGCGGGCATGGCAGCGTTGACCGGGAACCGGTCGGCGTATGGGTAGGTACTGCTCACTGGGGATCTCCGTGGAAGCTGGTGAGGGATTCGCTGATCGGCTTGAGAGCCGCATATGCGGCTTCGAATTGGGTCTGGTGGTGTTCGTACAGGGCCTGGTTGGCGGGATCGGGCTCGAACCTTTCTCCGAGCTCGGCTCCGGCGATAACTTCGGTTCGGTCGAGATCGCCACGCCGGGCCAAGGCGAGCAGGGCGACCGAGCGCGCCACCGCAGTGTCCGGGTCGACAACCGGAACAACGGTGCGGTCGAGCACATCAGCGAGGATCTGGGTCCACTGCGGTGATCGGGCTGCTCCGCCGACGAACGCGATCTCCTCGATGGTCTCGCCGGTGAAAGCCTCGACATGGGGCAGCAGCCAGCCCAGGTTGTGAGCCACTCCCTCGGTGACCGCGCGGATCAGATCGATGCGGCTGGTGTTCAGCGAAATATTGATGAAACCGCCCCTCATCCCCGGAGTGGCACTGGGCGCCAGAGATCCGCCGAGCCAGGGCAGGAACAAGGCGCCGCCCGCGCCGGCCGGGCCGGCTGCGAGTGCCTCGTCGAGTTGGGCGAAGGGCGCCCTGATCGAGTGGTCGGCGAGTGCGTCGGCGGCATGCACGATTTTGTGCAGCATGTACTCCACCACCTTGCCCCCATATCCGTTTTCCGCGAAGACGAGGTAGCGGTCGCGGTCGAGGGCGGGCATCGACAGCACCTCGTGGTCGAGATCGGTGTTCTTCTCGTCGACGGTGTCGATCAGCACGCTCGTGGTGCCTATGGCGAGGCCGCCTCGGCCCGGTCGAGCCACCCCGGTGGCCACTCCACCGGCCGCGGTGTCGTTGGACCCCGCATACACGATTGCGTCGGCAGGCAGGCCGAGAGAATCCGCGATCGACGAAACGAGCGGGCCCACCGGTTCGTCGATGTCGATCAGGGGCGGTAAACGAGTCGCATCTACACCTGAGAGCGCCACCAGTTCCTCGTCGTAGCTGGTGACGCCGAGGGTTCGGTTGTCGCAGAGCTGCGACATGAACATCGAATGCTGGGTGGCTGTGATCCGACCGGTGAGTCGGGCGGTGACGAAGTCCATCGGCTCGAGCCAGGCGGCGGTGGCCGCTGCCAGTTCGGGGCGGTCGTGTTGGAGGTGGAGGATGTGGGCGAGGGCCAGGCCTCCACCGACGGTGGGGATGCCATGGCGATCGATCCAGGTGAGGAAGGCATCTTCATCGCGACCCATGATCTCCCATGAATGATCGGTGCCCCGGTGGTCGCTCCACATCACCATCGGCCCCACCGGCTCGGCCGCGGCGTTGACAGGAACGATCGAGGAGTATTGGCTGCAGACGCCGATCGCACCGACCCGAC
>CAXMSE010000063.1:0-57515 GCA_964196195.1 uncultured Gammaproteobacteria bacterium
TGCCCAGGCTGCGTCCGGCGATCGCATCCGCCGCTGCCATCGTGTTCCTCTTCTCATTCACATCGTTCGGTGTGGTGCTCATCCTCGGGGGGCCTCGACGGGCCACGATCGAGACCGAGATCTACCGTTACGCAGTTACCCGGTCCGACTTCTCCACCGCAGCCGCGCTCGCGCTCGTACAGTTGGTCGCGGTCCTCGCCCTCGTTGCAGTGGCCACGCGACTCGAGCGTCTCCGACCCATCCACAACCGCCAGGGCCGGGTAGGGCCGGGCGCACTGGGCTCGAAATGGGTCACCCTCAACGCCGTGGTGGCGCTGGCGCTGCTCGGCACACCGATAGCTGTACTTGTAGAGCGCTCTTTGGTGGCGGGCGATGGTTACGGCCTCGCCAATTATCGAGCGCTCGGCACCAGGGTTCGCCAGCTTCCGGCACCGGCCACCACCGCCATCTGGAACTCCCTCGTCTTCGCCGTCGCTGCCACGGCAATGGCGGTGCTGGTGGGGACGCTCGCGTCTCTGGTGGTGGTGCACGGTCGCCGCGGACTCAGCCGCATCTTCGATCTCGGCCTCACCCTTCCGCTGGGCACATCGGCAGTCACGATCGGCTTCGGGATGCTCGTTGCCCTCGACGAACCGCCGCTCGACCTCCGAACGTCGTGGTGGATCGTGCCGATCGCACACGCCCTCATCGGCATCCCGTTTGTCGTCCGCACGATGGTGCCGGTGTTGCGCAGCATCGACCCGCGGCTGCGCGAGGCCGCGGCCATCCTGGGCGCCACACCGAGCCGGGTCCGACGCGAGATCGATATTCCGATCGGCGCTCGCGGGCTGGTCGTGGGGGCAGGTTTCGCCTTTGCGGTGTCGCTCGGCGAGTTCGGGGCCACCTCCTTCATCCCTCGGCGGCCTGAAAACCTCACGGCTCCGATTGCTCTGTTTCGCCTGCTCGGAACCCCCGGCGATCTCCTGCGAGGCCAGGCGATGGCTCTCGCCGTAGTGATGATGGTGACGGTCGCGATCGTGGTCGTGGCCATCGAGACCCTTCGAGGCTCCGCCGAAGGAGGCCTGTGATGCTCGTCGTCGAAGACCTGACCGTCCGGTTCGGCACCACCACCGCAGTCGACTCGTTGTCGTTCGAGCTTGCGGGTGATGAGACGCTGGCCCTCCTCGGCCCGAGTGGCTGTGGGAAATCGACCCTGCTTCGCGCCATAGCCGGACTCCAAGCTGTCGATCGAGGACGCATCCTGCTCGACGATCACGATCTTGCCGGCGCTGCGCCTCACGAGAGAGGGGTGGGTCTGATGTTCCAGGACCATGCCTTGTTCCCGCACCGAAACGTGGCCGACAACATCGCCTTCGGGCCGAGGATGCAAGGCGTCCGCCCTGAAGCGCGCACCAACAGGGTTGCCGAACTGCTCGATCTCGTCGGCCTGCCCGGCTTCGGGGAACGCTCGGTGGCGACCCTCTCGGGCGGAGAGGCCCAGCGGGTCGCCCTCGCCCGCGCTCTCGCTCCACGGCCTCGGATCCTCCTGCTCGACGAACCGCTCGGCTCGCTCGATCGAAGCCTGCGCGACCGCCTCGTCGATGAACTACCGGGCGTTCTGCGCGCTGCGGGCACTGCCGCGATCCATGTCACCCACGACCACGAAGAGGCGTTTGCGGTGGGCGACCGGTTGGCAGTGATGACCAACGGAGCACTCCGTCAGACAGGTGAGCCCAAGAGGGTCTGGGAACAGCCGGCCACTGCCGAGGTGGCACGGTTCTTGGGCCACACCAACATCGTCGACGCTGTCGACGGGTTGATGGTGGTGAGAAGCGACGCCGCAGCCGTGCACAGCGATGGCGAGTTGGCCGTCACCGTGATCAGATCCCGGTTTCAAGGCAACGACTACGACACCCTGGTCCGCTCCCGCGAGGGCGACGAACTCAGACTCACCCTTCAGGAAAGGCTGGTGCCCGGTGCCGAGGCCCGACTGCGGCTCGACCCGACTCGTGTGATCGCCATCAGGGAGTGAGTTCGATCACCGAGGCGCCCGCCCCGGCCTCACACACCCAGACCGTCGCGGTATTGCTTGAGACATTCCGATAGTCGTCCACGACCACGTCACGGAACGAGTCTGCACCTTCGGCTTCTATCAGGGCGACGGCACAGCCGGCGAAGCCTCCTCCGGTCATGCGGGCCCCGAAACACCCCGGCTGCGCCTCTGCGATGGTCACGATCTGGTCGAGTGCCCTGCCCGAGACGCTGTAGTCGTCGCGCAGGCTTGCGTGACTCCTGCTCATCAGGTGCCCGAGTCGACTCGCATCATCGGCCTCGATGGCGGCGACCGCATCGAGGGTGCGCTGATTCTCGGAAATCACGTGGCGGGCTCGTTCCAGCTCAGCACCTCCGCCGGGAGGCATTGACTCGACCGACGTGGCATCGCGAAGAGAGTCCACCCCAAGCAACTCGGCTGCCCGCACACACTCCTCCCGCCGCTCGGCGTACGGGGAGTCGGCTAACCGGCGGCGCGTGCCAGTGTCCATGACAGCCACCACGGCCCCATCGGGCAGGTGGTGGGGGGTCGTCTCGAGGCTCCTGCAGTCGATCAGCAGGGCATGCCCGACGACGGCAGTCGCGGATACGAGCTGATCCATGATTCCGCTCGGAACTCCCACGATCTCGTTCTCGACGCGTTGAGCCAGCCGAGCTACGTCGACCCCACTCCACGAGCTACCAGCCAGTTGGAGGATTGCCTGGATCGTCGCGACCTCGAGCGCGGCCGACGACGCGAGGCCCGCGCCGATGGGTACATCCGAAGCGATCGTTGCCCGCCAACCGCCGGGCATGATCGCCGCTTCGGTCATCAGACGGTGAACCCCATGAAGGTGAGCCGCCCATGGGGGGTCGAAGAGATCTGCCGAACCGGTGAGTCTGAGGCTGCCAAACCCCTCCGATTCGACTTCGGGCGACAACTGCCCGGGAGCGCCACTCCCCGCCAGGACGGTGTCGAACGGCAGGGCCATGGGCAACACGAAGCCGTCGTTGTAATCGGTGTGCTCCCCGATGAGGTTGACCCGTCCGGGAGCACGACTGAGAAACTCCGGCTCACCCCAACGCCGCCGGTGAGCCTCGACGGCGCGCTCCCGGGCGGTGGGCTGTTCGGTCAGATCGGGTGGCGCATGGAGATGTGGGGGATGCCGTCCTCGACGAATTCCTCGCCGTCGACCTCGAACCCACGATCGAGGTACCAGCCCACCAGATGGGATTGGGCATCGAGCACCCAGGGGCCATCGGTGGATTCCAGCACGTGGTGGATGAGGGCTGCGGCGAGTCCGCCGGAGCGGGCATCGCTGCGAGTCACGACTCGGCCGATCCGGCGCGCGTCGTCGTCGTCGAGCACCCTCACGTAGGCCCTCACGCCGAGGTCGTCTTCGATCCAGATGTGGCGGGTGGCCGGTTCGGTGTCCCGCCCGTCGAGCTCCTGGTAGACGCAGCTCTGCTCCACCACGAATACCTCGATCCGTAAGCGGATGATCTCGTGGAATTGGTCGGTCGAAAGGCGACTGAAACGGCGATCCACGATCTTCACGGCGTCGAACCTACTTCGGTCTACTATTCGAAGGTGGACACACAGCCCTTGTTCTTGCACTCCACCGACATGCGGTCGGGCGGCTGACCCCACCTATGACCACCGCGGTAAACGGCCATATCCAACTCTGCTACGAGACCTTCGGCATCCTCGACGACCTCACGATCATTCTCCTGCCGGGGATGGGCAACCAGCTCCTCGTGTATCCCGAGGAGTTCTGCGAGTCGCTGGTCGACAGGGGGTTTCACGTCATCCGGATGGACAACCGCGATGCCGGATTGTCCACCGTCACCGACGATGGCGATGAGTACACCCTCGACGACATGGCTGGCGATGTGATCGCCGTGCTGGACGCCGAAGGGGTCGACGACGCCGTCGTGCTCGGACTCTCGCTCGGCGGGATGATTGCCCAGGTCGTGGCGATCCGGTATCCAGAACGGGTTCGTGCCCTGGTGTCACTGGCGTCCGCAAGCGGGGAAAGCGCGGCAGAGAACGTCTCACCGGAAGTCATCGAAGCCCTGATGCTTCCTCCCGAGCCGACCCTCGAGGAACAGGTCGAGACAGACCTGAAGGTGAGGCCCCTCTGGTCCAACCCCGATTGGTTCGACGAGCACCAGATGCGCATCTACCTCCGGTCCCTTTACGAGCGGTCCTGGGTACCGGGTGGCGGCCTACGCCAACTCGCGGCGGCAGCCCGCAGCACCGACCGAACCACCGAACTCCGTCGGCTCGATGTCCCCACCCTCGTGGTCCATGGTGAGAACGACACCCTCATCCCCAGCGAGGCCGGCCGGCTCACCGCCCAACTCGTCCCCGGCGCGGAGTATCTCGAGATCGAGGGGATGTCCCACGATTTTGTGTACCAGATGTGGCCCCAGCTGATCGAGGCGGTTACCGCTCTTGCTGCTCGTACATTCGACTGAGTTCAGCTGAGAGCCAGGAGGACACACCATGGGCCCACTCGACGGCGTCCGTATCATCGAGTTGACCGGGCTGGGCCCGGGCCCATTCTGCGCCATGATGCTGGCCGACATGGGTGCTGATGTGATCCGTGTCGACCGAGCCGGCTCCGTACGCGGTGGCAATCCCGATGTCCCTCCCGCCGACCCGATGAGCCGGGGCCGACGCTCGATCGGCATCGATCTCAAATCCGGGGATGGTGTGAAGACAGTGATGCGCCTGGTCGAGGGGGCCGACGGCCTGATCGAGGGGTTTCGTCCGGGGGTCACCGAACGCCTCGGCATCGGCCCCGACGACTGCCTGTCGCGCAACCCGCGCCTCGCTTACGGACGGATGACGGGCTGGGGGCAGGAGGGACCATACGCGTCTACCGCAGGCCACGACATCAACTACATCTCTCTGGCCGGGGCGCTCGAACCCATGGGCCGCCGGGGCGAAAGCCCGGTTCCTCCCCTCAACCTGGTCGGTGATTTCGGGGGCGGGGGCATGTATCTCGCGTTCGGAATGGTGTGTGCGATCCTCGAGGCCAGATCATCGGGCAAGGGCCAGGTGGTCGACGCCGCGATGGTCGATGGTGCCGCATCTCTCACCACCTTCTTCCACGGCCTTCGTGCCATGGGGGTCTGGAACGATGAGCGGGGCACCAACCTGCTCGACACCGGAGCCCACTTTTACGACGTTTACGAAACGAGCGATGGCAAGTATGTGTCGATCGGATCGATCGAGCCCCAGTTCTATGCCGAGCTGAGAGAGAAACTCGACCTCGACGAAGCGAAGTGGGACCACCAGATGAGCCGCGCCGCTTGGCCCGACCTGAAGGACGACATCGCGGCGATCTTCAAGACCAAGACTCGCGATGAATGGTGTGAACTCATCGAGGGATCCGACGTGTGCTTTGCCCCCGTGCTCTCATTGGAGGAGGCTCCGAAACATCCTCACAATGAGGCCCGGGGAACCTTTGTGGAGGTGAACGGGGTGGTGCAGCCCCGACCCGCTCCGCGGTTCAGTCGTACCGACAGCGACCTCGGGCGACCGCCGGCCCATGCCGGCCAGCACACCGATGAAGTGCTCGCCGATCTCGGCTACGACGCCGACGAGATCAGCACACTTCGCGAGTCGGGGGCAGTTGCCTGACATGGCCACCGCTGTCTTCTTCCACGCCCACCCCGACGACGAGGCAATCGCCACGGCCGGCGTGATGATCGAGGGCTCCGAGCTCGGACATCGCATCGTGCTGGTCTGCGCCACCGACGGCTCCGTCGGCGAGGCCGACGACGACCACATCCCGGACGGGTCGTCGCTCGCCGAGGTGAGGGCCACCGAGCTCGCCAGAGCCGGAGAGCTCCTCGGTGTTCATCGGATCGAGTTCCTCGGCTACCGCGACTCGGGTATGGCCGACACCGATACCAACGAGCACCCCGACTCCTTCTGGCAGGCCGACCTCGAGGAAGCCGCCGAGCGCCTGGCTGTCATCCTCGGTGACGAGAGCGCCGATCTGATCACCATCTACGACGAGCACGGTGGCTACGGCCACCCCGATCACATCCAGGTCAACCGGGTCGGCGTGAGAGCGGCCGAGATCGCCGGAGTGCAGCACATCTTCGAGGCCACCATGAACCGCGATCAGATGCGCTCGTTGGCCGACGACCCCGCTTTCGAGGCGCTGGGATTGGAGACCGAAGAGATCGAGCGAGAGCGCGAAGAGATCCGCGATACCGAGATGGGCACCCCCGCAGGCCAGATCACCCACGGGATCGACGTCACCGCCACGATCGCACGAAAGCGCGAGGCGATGGCGGCTCACAAGAGCCAGATCCCGCCCGACTCCTTCTTCCTTCAGCTGCCCGAAGGGGCCTTTGCCGCCGCGTTTGGTACCGAGTGGTTCATACGCCACGGTGCCGATCGAACTGGCGAACCATTCGAGACCGATTTCTACGCTGGGATCACACCATGAGTTCTGTCATCAAGATCAACGCAATCACCGTTCCGGGTGAGATGGGCGATGAAGTCGCCCGTCGTTTCGGCGAGAGAGCTGGAGCGGTCGACGGCATGGATGGGTTCGAGGGTTTCGAACTCTTGCGGCCCACCGACGATCGCGACACCTGGCTGGTGATCACCCGCTGGCGCGACGATGAGGCCTTCACCGCCTGGACTCAGTCGGCCCAGTTCCGAGACGGCCATCGTGTCGCCCTGGCCACCAGTGAAGAGGCCCCGGCTCCGCTCCCGATCAGTGCCGAGCTCTGGAGCTACGCGGTTGAGGTCAGCCGCGAGACGTGATCCGCGACGTCCACTCGATCAACGCGTGGCTCTTCATATTCGCCAACGGCCTGGTTGGCATCTGGGCTCTCGGTGCCGATCGGTGGCCCCGCTTTCGCGGTAGGGCAGGCTGGATCGCAGTCGTCATTGCTGAAGTGATAGTCCTCGCCCAGGTCTTCCTCGGTGTCGCGATCGTCATGCGCAACGAAGTCGACAACGACCAGCACCAGCTTTACGGTTTCGCCGCGTTCGCCAGTGTCGGGCTCATCTACGCCTACCGCAACGAGATGAAAGAGCGGCCCTACCTCCTGTACGGGGTCGGCAGCCTCTGGCTGATGGGTCTCGGGATCCGCGGTGTCTTCCTCGTGTGAGTGTGGCCGCAGCAACCGACCCCGCTGGAGTTCCTACATCTCGTTGGCGATACCGAGGTCTTCGTAGCCCTGCTCGTCGTAATTCGAACGGAACATCTCACGGAGCTGAGCCGCGGCCCGGTCGTAGGCGTCGGGGTCGTCCCAGGTGTTTCGAGGGTTGAGGATCCCCGTCTCGACGCCGGGACAGCTCGTCGGCATCTTCAGCCCGAGGATCGGATGCTCTTCGAGTTCTACCGAGTCGAGGTCGCCGCTCAGCGCAGCGTTGAGCAGGGCGCGGGTGGCCTTGAGCGACATGCGTTCGCCCTTGCCGTAGGGGCCGCCGCTCCAACCCGTGTTGAGCAGGATGCAGCGGGTCTTGTTGGCGGCCATCCGGTCCGCGAGCAGCTCCGCGTAGACCGATGCCTTCTGCGACATGAACGCGGCACCGAAGCACGACGAGAAGCTCGGCTCGGGTTCGGTGACACCGACCTCGGTGCCGGCAAGCTTCGAAGTGAAGCCCGTGACGAAGTGGTACATCGTCTCGGACTCGTCGAGGATCGAGACGGGTGGGAGCACACCGAACGCGTCGGCGGTGAGCAAGACGATGGTCTCGGGGTGGGGCCCCCGCGCACCCTCGGCGACATTTGGGTTGGTCAGGAGCGGATATGCGAAGCGGGTGTTTTCAGTGATGGTTCCGTCGGCGAGATCAAGCTCCTGGGAGTCGGTGGCCTCCATTGGTTTGCCCGGCAGGGGCGGCACGTTCTCGATGAGGGTCCCCTTCATCGACATAGCTGCCGCGATCACGGGTTCGGCCTGCTTGTCGAGGTCGATGAGCTTGGCGTAGCAACCGTCTTCGAAATTGGAGATACCGGTGTCGGTCCAGACGTGTTCGTCGTCGCCGATCAGCTCGCGATCGGGGTCGGCCGACAGCGTGGTCTTACCGGTGCCAGACAGGCCGAAGAGGATGGCGCTGTCGCCCTCGGGACCGACGTTGGCCGAGCAATGCATCGACAGCTGGCCCTTCTCGGGGAGGACGAAGTTCATGATCGTGAACATCGTCTTCTTGTTGACGCCGCAGTAGTCGGCCTTTCCGAGGACGAGCCCGACCCTGTTTTCGATGTCGATTATCACGGCGCGGCCCGACCGGGTGCCGTCGCGCTCGGGGTCGCACTCGAACGAGGGGACATTAATGAGAGTCCAACCGTGTTCGGCCCGATCGGCATCGTCTCGGACCGACTTGGGGAACATGATGTTGCAGAAGTATGCGTGGGTGGCGTACTCGCCGACGAAGCGATACGGCTCGGTGAAAGCTGGATCCCACCCGCAGAACACGTCGGTCACGTAGAGATGACGCTTGCGATCGCTCAGGTGTTCGATGACTCGGGGCAGGAGGGCATCGAAGGCATCGGGGTCGAACTTGGCGAAGCCCGACTTCCACCAGACCTTGTCTGTGGTTGCGGGCCGGTCGACGCAGAACGTGTCCTGCACGGGTCGACCGGTACACGAGGGGTCGGTGTAGTAGACGAGTGGTCCGTCGGTCCCGAGAGCGGTGGGAAAGGCCTTCTGTGCGTCGTTGGGGCCGTCTGACTCCACTCGGCCACGGTCGAAGGCGATCGCTTCACCGAACAGTTCGTCCTGGCTCATGCCGTAGCGGAGCTCGACTCCGTTCAGACCGAAAGAAGCGCTGAGCTGGTCAGCGGCATCGGCGGCGGTGGTCATGTGATCTCCCGGCGTTGCGAACGTCTCCCCCGTCGGCTCGCGCGCGCTATGGCCCGCGACAGCCGACGTCTCGACACTAGTTTGAGACCGCGTTCTGAGCGTGGTCCCGCTTCACGAAATGATTCGATACCACGTATCGTTTCCTCAGATGACTGGAGGTCCTCCGATGACTGTTACTGCGTACATTCTGATCCAGGCTGAAGTCGGCACGGCAGCTGAAGTTGCTGGCGCGGCGCGTGAACTGGTGGAGGTCATCACCGCCGAGGTGGCAATGGGTCCCTACGACGTGATTGCCCGCGCCCAGGCCGACACGATGGACGACCTTGGTTCGGTTGTGGTCAACGCCGTCGGCAAGCTCCAGGGCGTGGAACGAACCCTGCTCTGCCCCATAGTCAACTTCTGACCCCCCCGAAGTCCCCCCTGAGATCTGTTGGCCCGCACAGTAGCTGGCCGGGTCCGACTGTCCTATCGGCTCTGGGACCTCCGCTAGCTTGGGGGATGATCCAGAACTTCGTTCTTGACGACTTCGTGGCCGACTGTGTGAGCGCGCTTGCCGAGGACCAGGCCCAATTGGCCGTCCGCGAGGTTCTCGAGCGCGCCGTCAGCCGTCCGGCCACGATCACCACGACCCTCGGCGAGCCGACCGGATGGGCCCTCGACACCATCCACCGCTCCCCCGAGCTGACGATCCTGCACTTCATCTGGCCACCGGGCGTCGAACTGTTCCCCCACGATCACCTGATATGGGCCTCGACCGGCATCTACGGCGGACGCGAGAGCAACACCTACTACCGTCGGCAGGGCGACAGCATCGAGGTCTCCGGCCACAAGGAGGGCCAGCCGGGCGACGTGATGATGCTCGGGAGCGACGGCATCCACTCGGTCGACAACCCTTCGAAGGGGTGGACCGCCGCCATCCATGCCTACGGGGGCGACTTCTTCAACGACGGCCGCACCCAGTGGGATCCCGTGACCGGCGTGGCCAAGCCCTACGACGTCGTCAATGCCAAGCAGGTTCTCACCGACGCCGAGACGGCGGCCCGAGCGTCGGGAATCATCACCGGCTGACCGATGGCCCGGTTTGAGGGGATGACTTCGCGGGTTCCACATCGTGAATGTCACACCTCACGCGGTGGCGAGCCACCGGTCGGCGATGCGGCTCTGGGAGATGCGCACGGTCGATGTCGAACTGGAACTAACGGTGCGCTACCCGCGCCAGCCGAGGATCAGCGGTGTGATCGTTCATCGGTCGGTCGACCTGCTCCCGGCTGATGTCTCCTGGGTTGATGGCATTCCCGTCACGAGTCCGGTCCGCACGTTGTGCGACGCCGGCCTCCGTTTCCCGGTGAAGGAGGTGCGTCGGATGACTTATCACGCGGTGGCCAGCGGACTCGTCACTTGTGGAGCGGTCGCCGACTCCGGCCCCGAGGTGACCCTCCTTGAGATCTGCGAGAAGTACGGGCTCACCAGGCCCGCCCGACAAGCACCCGTGGTTCTCGAGGGCAGGCGCTTCCTGCTCGATCTGGCTTACCCACAGCAGAAGATAGCGATCGAGTACGACGGCTTCAAGGAACACACGACTCCCGCGCAGTTCGCCACGGATCGCCAGAGGCAAAACGCTCTGATCCTGCACGGCTGGTCGGTCCTGCGATTCTCAGCTGCCGATCTCTGAGCGCTGGCGCGCGATAAGCGCGCTAAAGCGCTCAGAAAAGCGGAAGGGAGGTGGGGGTCAGAGGTCGGGGGTTGCCATGTCGACTTCGGAGCCGAGCCGTAGGGCGGTGGCGCGGCCGGCTTCGTCGAGGTCGAACTGGACCCGCTGGCCCTGGCGCAGCATGCGAAACAGGGAACCCTCCAGGGCATCGTCGGCGAGATCGATGTCGGCGAGATCTGCCTCGTTGGTGAGGACCCCGTCGCCGGACCCCGGGTCGTAGCTCTTGATGACACCCTGCATGGCTGCGCACCCTATCCGGCGGGACGTCACGGCGGCGACGAAGGGCCGGTACCATCCGACGCCGTGCCCTTGAATGTGCTCAACGCTGCCGCCCTGCGTGCAATCGTGGTCGCTTTTCGTGATGCCCTCCACGACCATCGTGAGGCGATCAACAATCTCAACGTGTACCCCGTGCCCGACGGCGATACCGGCACCAACATGTCTCTCACCCTCCGTTCGGTCGTCGAAGACCTCGAGGACGCACCGGACGACCTCGAATCGGTGTCGCAGGCCATCGCCCATGGCTCCTTGATGGGTGCTCGAGGAAACAGCGGCGTGATCATGTCGCAGATCCTCCGAGGATTCGTCGAGGTCGTTTCGGCTGAGGAGGCGATCGACGGTCCGCTTTTCGCGGCGGCGCTGGAGGAGGCCGCGAAGGGGGCCTACAAGGCGGTGGGTAAACCCGTGGAAGGAACCATCCTCACCGTGGTGCGCGAGTCGAGCGAGGCGGCCGTGCTGGCCGCGGCTGGAGGGGCGGACCTTCTCGGGGTACTCGATGCGGCCCACGCCGAAGGCGCAGCCTCCCTCGAGCGAACGCCTTCTCTGTTGCAGGTCCTGGCTGATGCCGGGGTGGTCGATGCCGGTGGTGCTGGTCTCCTGCTCCTGCTCGATGCGGCTCTGCATGTGGTCGACGGGCGCCCGATGCCCGAACCCCAGGCGGTCGCACCGCCCACCGAGTCCCTGCGGCTGGAGGGCGACGATCGCGAGCCTTCGATCGCCGATCTCCGCTATGAGGTGATGTTCCTCCTCGATGCTCCCGACGACTCGATCGAGGGTTTCAAGGATGCCTGGGCCGAGGTGGGCGACTCGATCGTGGTGGTGGGCGGCGATGGCATCTTCAACTGTCACATCCATTGTGACGACATCGGCGCGGCGATCGAGTGTGGCATCGCCGTGGGGCGTCCCCACAAGATCAAGGTCACCGATCTACTGGAGGAACTCGAGGAACGAGATTGGGTCAGGGCCGCGGCCGGCGGCGGCGCGATGGGCGATCCGGTTCCCACCGCAGTCGTGGCTGTGGGTGTTGGCGCAGGGGTGGTGTCGATCCTGCGTTCGATGGGAGTGCATGCCGTGGTCGCGGGCGGCCAGTCGATGAATCCATCCACCGCCGACCTCGTAGCGGCGGTGGAATCGGTGCCCGCTCCCGAAGTGGTGGTGTTGCCCAACAACAAGAACATCATCCCGGTCGCTGAGCAGGTCGACTCCCAAACCAGTCGTACCGTCAGGGTCGTGCCCACACGAGGCATCGCCGAAGGCATCGCCTGCCTCATGGCGTACGACCCCCAGGCCACCGCCGAGGCGAACGCAGCGGCGATGTCGGAGACGGCGGCGGGAGTAGTGGCCGGCGAGGTCACCCAGGCTGTTCGCGATTCCACGTGCGATGTGGGTCCCATCTCCGCGGGAGACTGGATCGGTATCGCTCGATCGGGGATCGTCTCGGTGAGGCCCACGATGGTCGAAGCCGCCACCGGCCTACTCACTGCGATTCTCGACGACGAGCACGAACTCCTCACGGTCATCGCGGGCGAGGAGGCCGACGATGAGGCCACCACGGCCATCCAGGAATGGATCGAGGCCACCCATCCCGATGTGGATATGGAGGTCCACGCCGGGGACCAACCCCTGTACCCCTACTACTTCGGGTTGGAGTAGGCGGACGTGGCGGCGGGCGACCCACCGCTCACCCTTCGGGATCTGGCCGAGCTCCCTGTCCATCGCCTACGCGGGGTGGGAGAGAAGAAGGCCAAGGGCCTAGCCGCCCAGGAGATCGCGAACGTGCTCGATCTGCTGCAGCACTACCCCCGCCGCTATCTGGATCGCACCCGCCAGGTGGCGATAACCGAGCTCGAACCCGGCGAGGAAGCGACGGTGTTGGGCGAGGTGCGTGAGGCGTCGACCCGACCGATTCGAGGGCGTCGCACGCTCACCAATGTGGTGCTCGGTGACGGCACCGGAAAGCTCAGTCTCACCTTCTTCAACCAGCCCTGGCGGGCCAAGCAGCTCAAGCCCGGGATGAGCGTGCTCGTGCACGGCAAGGTCGACATCTACCGTGGCGGTCGCCAGATGACGAGTCCGGTGGTGGACCTGATGGGTGATCGCACCGGGCGAATCGTGCCGGTCTACCCCCAGTCCGAAAAGGCGGGTCTCCTTACCTGGGACCTGGCCACCTTCGTGGAGGAGGCGCTCAAGCGTTGTCGGCCCCGCGGTTTCGCCGATCCGGTGCCCGAGTATGTTCTCGACCGCTTCGATTTCGTGACCCGCGACGCCGCCGTTGCCGGGATTCATTTCCCCACGGACATGGCCGAGATGGCTGAGGCGAGGCGGAGGCTCGTATTTGATGAGTTGTTGAGGGTGCAGCTCGAACTCGTTCGCAGGAAGCGGCGCATCGAGCGCGAGACCGCGGGCTTGGCCCACACCGTCGAAGGCGACCTGATCCGCCTCTTCCATGAGCGCCTGCCGTTCCCCTTGACCGATGCCCAACGCCGAGCGATCGCCGAGATCGACGCCGATCTCGAGCTGGCTCATCCGATGCATCGTCTCCTGCAGGGTGATGTGGGGTCGGGCAAGACCTTGGTGGCGGTGAGTGCCCTGCTGGTGGGGGTGCAGGGTGGGTTCCAGGGTGCATTCATGGCCCCCACCGAGGTGCTCGCGGAGCAGCATCACATGGGCGTCACCGACATGCTGGGCGACCTTTCGGTTCCCGACGCGGGCACCTTGATGGGCGATCGGCCCTTACGGGTGGAGTTGCTCACCAATCGGGTTCCGGCGGCCGACCGCCGCCGGATCCTCGCCGATCTCATCACCGGCAAGGTCGACATCATCATCGGCACCCACGCCCTCATCCAGGACAAGGTCGAGTACCGATCCCTCGGAGTGGTGGTGATCGATGAGCAGCACCGGTTCGGAGTGGAGCAGCGAGCAGCACTTCGCGACAAGGGCGATGCTTCGGCCGCGCCGGACGTGTTGGTGATGACGGCTACGCCGATCCCGCGAACCGCCGCCATGACGGTCTACGGCGACCTCGATGTGAGCGTGCTCGACGAACTGCCGCCCGGTCGGACGCCGATCGAGACGATCTGGGTCAAGGGTGACGAGGACGAGGCCGACGTGTGGCAGGCCGTGCGGGAGGCGGTGGGCAATGGCCGTCAGGCCTATGTGGTGTGCCCCCTCATCGACGAGTCCGAAGCGTTCGACGTTCGTTCGGCGGAGGACACGTTCACCGAGTTGGAGGCAGGTGAACTGGGCGGGCTCCGCCTCGGCCTGTTGCACGGCCGGGTCACACCTTCGGAGAAAGAGGCCACGATGAGCGACTTTCGGGCGGGCCGACTCGATGTGTTGGTGGCCACCACCGTGATCGAGGTGGGGGTCGACATCCCCAACGCCACGGTTATGGCGGTGCTCGATGCCGACCGGTTCGGTATCGCCCAGCTCCACCAACTTCGTGGCCGCGTCGGTCGAGGTGCCCATGCCAGCCGCTGTTACCTCGTGGGCGACCCCACCACCTCCGACGGTGAGGCCCGCCTCGAGGCCCTGGTGGCATCCACCGACGGCTTCGAGTTGGCCGAGGTCGATCTCGACCTCAGGGGTGAGGGCACGATTATGGGTGAGCGCCAGAAAGGCCGCAACGATCTCCGGCTCGCCAGCCTGCGCCGAGATCGTGAGTGGGTGGAGAAGGCTCGTGAAGTGGCGATCGAGATCATCGATGCCGATCCCGAACTCGTTGCGAATCCGGGGTTGGCCGACGAACTCGAGGTGGTCCTCGGGGACGACGAGGCGGTCGAGTTCCTCATGAAGGACTGAATCGACCTACCCAGCCTCACCCAGGGTCTACACCGGCGTCTTCGATGTCGTCGTGGGTGAGTTCGATGTCCCAGCGGTCGAGACAATCGCGGCAACGGAAGGCCACGATGTCGCCGGCCTCCCAGCCTTCGTCCGGCTCATAGCTGAGGAGTCCGCACTTGCCGCCACAGTCCACGCACGTGATCGTTTCTGGAATGCCCACTGCGTGACCGTACCGGCTTCGGGCCAGACTGGTCAGATGCGTGTCATTTCAGGTTCTGCTCGGGGGCGAAAGCTCGTTGTTCCGGACGGCACGCTCACGCGTCCCACCGCCGATCGGGTGAAGGAGGCGATCTTCAACTCCCTGTTCTCCCTCGATGTTGTCGAAGGTGCGAAGGTATTGGACCTCTTCGCCGGGTCGGGCTCCCTCGGGATCGAAGCCCTGTCGCGGGGAGCGTCGCACGCAACGTTCGTGGAGACCGACCGCGATGCTCTGAGGGCCATCCGCGCGAATCTCGACACCCTCGGGTTCGACGCCGACGCCTCGGTCGTTGCTGGTGATGGCCTCACCCACCTGGCCCGCGACGATCGCTTCGATCTGGTCCTTCTCGACCCGCCGTACGGATTTGAGCAATGGGACGAATTGCTCGCTCTGGTGCACCATGCGGTGGTGGTGATCGAGTCCGACCGTGAGATCGACCTCCCCGAGGGGTGGAGTACCCACCTGGCGAGGCGCTACGGGAGTACCGTGGTGACACTCGCCACTGCGCCCGCCACCTCGGAGAGTCCGTCACCGTGACCCGCGTCCTCTATCCAGGCTCGTTCGATCCAGTCCACAACGGCCACCTCGAGATCATCGAAACGGCGGTTGCCCTCTTCGATGAGGTGGTCGTCGCTGCCATGCGCAACCCCCAGAAGGGCGGCGGCGAGTTCGATCTCGGCGACCGCGAGGAAATGCTGATCGAGTCCGTCGAGCATCTCCCTACCGTGAGCGTCACGATGTTCTCGTCGCTGGTGGTCGACCTCGCCCGCGACGTGGAAGCCGACTTCATCATCAAGGGTCTGCGCGCGGTGTCCGACTTCGAGAACGAGCTCCAGATGGCCCAGATGAACCTCGCAGTATCCGGCGTTCACACCGTGTTCATCCCGTCGGCCTCGCGTCGGTCCTTTCTCGCCTCGAAGTTCATCCGTGAGATCGCCCGCTTCGGTGGCGACGTGTCGTCGATGGTTCCCGATGCGGTCGATCGACGAATCAAGGAGCGCTACGGGTGACCGACGACCCTCAGAGCCAGGACGACGACAACGAGCCTGCCGATGGAGCGCCGCCCGAGTACCGAACGCCCCAGGCCGAGGCCTTGCTGCGCCAGGCGATCGCACTAGTCGAGCAAGCACGGCCGATGCCATTGTCGGCTTCGTCGATGATCAACAAGCAAGAGGTTCTAGCGGTGCTGCAGGCCGCGGTACAGGGCCTTCCCGAAGAGCTCCGTGCTGCTCGTTGGCTCCTGAAGGAGCGTGACGATTTCCTCGCCCGGGTGCAGAGCGAAGGCGACCAGATCGTGGCGAAGTCGCGCGCTCGCGCCGAACAGATGGTGCAGCGCACCGAGCTGGTGAAGGCCGCCGAGGATCGAGCCCGCAGGGTTGTCTCCGAAGCCGAGGACCAGGCTCGCCATCTCCGGCTCGAGACCGAGGACTGGTGCGATCAGAAGCTCGGCGCGATGGAAATCGTGCTCGAGCGCACGATGAAGACCGTGGTGTCCGGCCGATCCCGTCTGCAGGGGGCCGAGACCGAAAAGTCCTTATCGGTCGACGAATCGGCACCCCCCGACGCCGACGACTTCTTCGATCAGGATCGCGGGTGACCGAGACCGACGGGTCAGTGGCTGCCCCCAATCGGCTCATTGTCGACATCGTCGACCTCAGACGCCGTATCGGTAGCCGTCGAGCGGTGGAGTCCCAGCTCGTAGTCGACGATCTGCAGGTCGGGGAGAAGTCGATAGTCGACGGTCTCCTCACGATTGATCTGGTCGTCGAGTCGGTCACCGAAGGGGTGGTGGCTTCGGGTCGCGTCACCGCGATGTCTCGTACCCCCTGCCGGCGATGTCTGCGCGACGTAGACCTTCCGCTCGATGTCGACATTCACGAGGTCTTCGAGGCCTCGCCCACCGAGGGCGAAACGTGGCCGATCGAAACCGAGCGGATCGACCTCACTCCCGTGGTGCGTGAGGCCGTACTGTTGAGCCTCCCGATTGCTCCCTTGTGTTCCGACGACTGTGTCGGGCCCGAACCTGATCGGTTCCCCACCGGCACTCCTCCCGACGAGGAGCCCAAGCGCGATGAGCGTTGGGCAGCGCTCGACGAGCTCAGATTCGACGAGTGAAAGCTGTCGCGGGTCGCTAGTCTTCAGTGGTCGTGTCGGCCATAGCCGACCCCAAGATCACACGAAGCAGGAACGCGGAATGGCCGTCCCGAAGAAGAAAATGTCGAAGTCGAAGAGCCGGAGCCGCAAGGCGTCGGCGTGGCGCGTGGGCCCAACGGCTCGCAGCACCTGCCCGCATTGCAGCGCGGTGAAGCGCCCTCATCGGGCGTGCGCCAACTGCGGCTGGTACGCCGGCCGCCAGGCGATCGAGGTCGACTGAGCCGATGCTGCCCATCGCGGTCGACGCAATGGGTGGTGACAAGGCTCCCGACGAGATAGTCGCGGGAGCGCGCCGCGCATCTGAGGATCTCGGGATCCCTGTTGTGCTGGTAGGTCGCTCCTGCGAGATGGGCGACACCGGTGATTTGTCGATCATTGAGGCATCCGAGGTCATTGGCATGGATGCCGAAGCTGGATCGAGCGTTCGGCGGATGAAGGACTCCTCGCTTGTGCGTGCGGCCGAAGCAGTGCGTGATGGCAAGGCTTCGGCCATGGTGTCGGCCGGCAATACGGGCGCCGCGATGGCTTCGGCCCTGCTCAGGATGGGGCGCATCAAGGGGATCAACCGCCCCGCGATCGCAACTCCGATCCCGGTTCCAGGCGGCACTCCCACCACCCTGCTGGATGCGGGCGCCAACGCGGAGTGCCGGCCTGAGTGGCTCGTCGATTTCGCTCGGATGGGAGCGGTCTACGCGCGCGACCGGTTCGGAATCCAGAAGCCACGTGTCGGCCTGCTCTCGATTGGTGAAGAGGCCGGCAAGGGCAGCCCCTTCGTGAAAGAATCTTTCGCAGGTCTCAGCGATCCGGCATGGGTGCTGGCCTCGGATTGTGAATGGATCGGAAACGTCGAAGGGCGCGATGTGATGACGTCGGAGGTGGATGTCATCGTCACCGATGGCTTCACCGGCAACGTGACGCTGAAGACGCTCGAGGGCGCGATGCAGGCCCTGATCGGTCGGCTCCTGGTGGCGATCGACACCGACGACGACACCCGCGCAGCTGGTGAGGTTCTCGGCCCGGCTCTCGACGAGATGGTGGCCGAGCTCCATCCGGACACCGTGGGTGGGGCCCTGTTGCTCGGGGTGAAGGGGGTCTGTGTGATTTCTCACGGGTCGAGCTCCGAGTCTGCAATGGTGAACGCCATCCGGGTGGCTTCGGAGATGGTCGAGGTCGAGATGGTGCGCCATCTCACGGCCTCGGCGAGCTGAGTCGACGTCCTTTGTGGCCCCTCGCGCTGTCGTTGTTGACAAGCGCGCAAGCTCCGGAACCGGGTAGGGTGCCGACGTTCTCGTGCCCATAAGGGCGTTTCGACGACAGTGAGAGGTAACCCGTGCCTGCAGAAACCCATGTGGAGCAAGGTCCGATCGGCCGCGACGAGGTCATTACCTTGGTGAAGGACCGTCTTGCTGAGATCCTCGAGATCGAGCCATCGGCCATCAACGAGGGCGACGCCTTCGCCGATGATCTCGACGCCGACAGCCTCGCGCTGATCGAGCTGGTCGAGGGTATCGAGGAAGAACTCGCCGAGCGTTCGGTTGGCTTCCGGATCGAAGACGAGGATCTCGAAGACCTTCGCACTGTGCGAGACGCCGTCGACTACGTCGTCGCCAAACTGGGCTGAACGCTGGCTTCCGCGTCCACCTCGACCTCGCTGGAGGAGCGGTTCGGATACCGGTTCGGCGATCCCGACCGACTCGTGCTCGCTCTCACGCATCGGTCGTGGTGCGCAGAGCATCCCGACGAGCCATCCAACGAGCGACTCGAGTTCCTGGGCGATGCCGTGCTCAGCCTTGTGGTTACCGACCACATCTTCCAACGCTTCCCCGAGCTGCCCGAGGGCCAGTTGGCGAAGACGCGTGCGGTGGTTGTGAGCGCTCAGACTCTGGCCGAGGTCGGGCTCGCGCTGGGTCTCGGTGAGGGCCTACGTCTGGGAAAGGGCGAGGATGCTTCGGGTGGTCGCGAGAAGGCGTCGATCCTGGCTGACGCGGTGGAGGCGGTGATCGGGGCGATGTATCTCGACGGAGGCATCGAACCGGTACGGGGTTTTGTGCTCGATCAGCTCGGGGAACGGATTATCGAAGCGGCTCGTCACCCTGGAGAGACCGATTACAAGACGCGCCTCCAGGAGCTGGCCGTGAGCGCGGGCCACCAGCTGCCGGTCTACACGCTGACCGAGAGTGGCCCCGATCATCACAGGCGGTATCGCGCTGTGGTGGAGATCGACGGCCGCCGGATGGGTAGCGGCGGGGGAAGTTCGAAGAAGGAAGCCGAACAGTGGGCCGCTCGTGCCGCGAGCGAATCCCATTCGGCAGGGGATGGAGAAATCTGATGTTTGAATTGCCCGAGGTCGAGACAACGCGACGAGAGCTCGACCGCGACCTGGTCGGCAAGAAGGTGAAGACGGTCGAGGCCACCAGCATGAAAGTGCTCGGCCGCTACAAGGCCCGCAAGGCCTTCACTAGCCAACTCGACGATATGAAGATCGTCGGGGTCCGTCGTGAGGGCCTCTACATCACGATCGTGTTCGATGGGGGTTCCACCCTCGTGGTCGATCTCGGTTCGTCCGGATCACTCCGCCGTCACGCCAACAAGGACGCGATCGAGCCCAACACCGAGGTGGTCATCACCTTCACCCAACACGGCCAGCTCCGGCTCATCGACCCGGAAGGCACCGCGGAGATGTTCGTCGTCGACTCCGATGCCCTGGTTGATGAGCTCCCCGAACTCGACGACTATGGCCTCGATCCCGTCGATCAGCCCGTGTCGTGGACAGCGTTTGGCCGCGAGCTACTCCAGCGTCATACCAAGCTGAAGACCCTGATCACCGACAGGAAGTTCGTGGTGGGTATCGGCAATATCTACGCCGACGAGATCCTGTACGAGGCTGGTCTTCGTTACGACCGTATGAGCGACTCTCTGTCGAGTCAGGAGATCCGCCGCCTGCATCGGGCCCTGGTGGGGAAGCTTCACGATGCCATCAAGTACCGGGGAACGTCGGTGCCCGAGCGCGTATTCGTGGATCCGTTCGGGGTGCCGGGCGAGTTTGCCGACCATCTCGAGGTGTGGGGCAAGAACGGCAAGTTGAGCGGGAGAAGTCGGCTTCCGATCCAGCGAGCCAAGTTCGGTGGGGTGTGGACCTATTACTGCGATACCCAGGTCTGATCGCTCCTGAATGAGCGCGATTTCGGCCCGCCCGAAATCTTTCCACAAGGAATCCACAGGCGGGGGACTACACGTATGTAATTCGGGTTGCTAAGTTCGTCTTGATGCATCTCAAGAATCTCACGCTGAAAGGTTTCAAGTCGTTCGCCGATACGTCGTCGATCGATCTGGAGCCGGGCGTCACCGTCGTTGTCGGTCCCAACGGAAGTGGCAAGTCGAATGTGGTCGACGCCATCGCGTGGGTTCTCGGCGCCCAGGCACCCAGCTCTGTGCGTTCCGGGAAGATGGACGACGTGATCTTTGCCGGCACCACCGGCAAGGCCGCGCTCGGCCGTGCCGAGGTGTCGCTCACGATCGACAACCATTCGCGCACGCTTCCGGTGGAATTCAGCGAGGTGAGGATCACCCGCACCCTGTTTCGCAACGGCGATTCCGAGTACGCCATCAATGGCGTGCCTTGCCGCCTCCTCGACATCACGGAATTGTTGTCCGACGGCGGCGTCGGCCGCCAGCAGCACGTGATTGTTTCGCAGGGACAGATCGACGCCGTTCTCAACGCGCGGCCCGAGGATCGTCGGGCGATCATCGAAGAGGCCGCCGGCGTACTCAAATACCGCAAGCGCAAGGATCGTGCAGATCGTCGACTCACGGCATCCGATGGCGATCTCACCCGGGTGAAGGATCTGATGCGTGAAGTGCGGCGCCAGTTGCGCCCTCTCGAAAAGCAAGCCGAAGCTGCCCGTCGCCACGGTGATCTCATCGAAGAACTCACGGCCCTGCGGGTCCATCTTGCGGGCCGCGAGGTGGCCGACCTGCGTGCTCGGCTGCACGTCAACGGCGAACTTCGCGCGCCGCGCGTCGAGCGTCAGCGGTCGACGCGCCAACAACTCGAGAGCCTCGATTCCGACGTGGGCACCGACGAGCGCCGCCTCGCCGAGCACGGCGGCGACGACCTCGGCGACACCCTCGTGCGGTTGGAGTCGATGCGTGAGCGGGCCCGAGGTCTCACGGCGGTGATGACCGAGCGCGAGCGAGGGGTCGAGCGCGACCGCTCTGCCTTCGCCGACCGGGCCGTCATCGCCAACCTCGAAGCTGAAGCGGCGCGGGTCCGCGAAGACCTTTCGGTCGTCACCACCGAACTCCAACAACTCCAGCCCGACCTGGCGCGGCTGGGCGAGGCCGAGGCAGCATTGGCAGCGGATCGCGTCACTTTCGAAGAGGAGTGGGGCGAGGGCGTCGCGGTCCCGTCTGGTCAGGCTGCCGAGATCCGAGGGGAGTTGGGCGCGCTCCGGGCTTCGATCGACCGGGGCACAAGTGAGTCGGATCGACTGGAGGCCCGCTTGGTGGAGCTGTCCACCCGCCGCCAGACGTTAGAGGCGGCGTCTGCTGAGTGTCGCTCCGACCTGGGCGCACTCCACGACGAGGAAGAGCCCCTCGTGGCCGCCTACGAGGGGGCCGACGCAGCGCGAATTGAGGCGGAGGAAGAACTTGGCGCCCTCACCGCCATCCAGGGAGACGCCGAGGCGGACCACCATCGCTGGGTGGCTCGGGCCGAAGCACTCACTCTTGCCCTCGATGAGGCTCGGGCTCGCTCGGGCGCGGCTCGGCTCGCCGACGTCGACGGCGTGCTCGGCACCCTTCTCGACCTTGTGGCCGTCGAGCCGGGCTGGGAGGCGGCTTTCGAGTCGGCGGCCGGCGAGGCGCTGGGTGCTGTGGTGGTCGACAATCCAGATTCAGCTCGGAGGGCTCTGGCTGAGCTGAGCGCGGGCCACGGCGCCGGCGCCGTTCTCGCGCTAGGCATCGACAAGGCCACCACGGTGGCTCAGTCGGCTGGCGAGATGGTGCGCGATCACGTGAAGGGAACCATTGAGGGAGTCGACGCCCTACTCGACGTGCTGGTGGGCGACATCGTCGTCATCGATGGCGATTGGGCCGCCGCGGCCGATGCTGCGCTAGCTCGCCCCACCTCGGTGGTGGTCACCCGCGATGGTGATCGCTTCGGCCCGACGGGCTGGCGGATCGGCGGAGGAAGCACCGGGGCAACCGGCGCTGCTCTGGCCGAGGCCGAGGAGCGTGTTGAGGCGACGCGCAAGCTCTGTGTCGAGGCCGTCGATGCCACCACGATCGCTCGACGAGAGCTCGACCGCCGTGGGGAGCGTGCAGCCGAACTCGCCCAAAAGCTCGACGCCATCGATTCGGGACTCACCGCCGCGGCCGATGCGGTCCAGCGCACCGAGGCCGATCGGCGCGACATAGCCACCGAAGCCGATGGCCTGCAGAGCCGGTTCGACGAACTCGCAGCCCGGCTCGAGAGAGAGACCGGGCGGGTCTCCGAGCTGGAGGGCATGTTGCCTTCCCTGGAGGCGGCCGAGCACGAATTGCTGGAAAAGGGCCGACGTCTTGCCATCGCCCGCGCTGAGATCGAGGAAAGGTCTGCTTCGGTGGGGTCCCTGCGATCCGGCGTCGAGATCCGAACCGCGGCGCTCCAAGAACGCCGCACATCTCTGAGCACGAGGCTCGGTGAGCTCGACGAGCGACTCGAACGCGACGCCGACAAGCGCGCCGCCGCGGAAGGCCAACGCATCGACCTCGATCGGCGCGCTGGTGTCCTGCGCAGCCTTGCCTCCTCGGTGCAGGCCCGTGCCGCGGTGCTCGACGATCGCCTCGGCGGTGTGCGTGAACGTCGCCGCCGGCAATCCCAGGCAGCCCAAGAGATCGCCAGCCGGCTCGACACGCTGCGCCGGGCCCGCAGTGAGGCCGAGAAGCAGCTCGAGGCACTTCGCGATTCGTCGGCCAAAGCCGAGGTGGAGGAAGCGGAGCTCCGCACCCGCCTGCAGACCACCGTCGATCGCTTGAGGGCCGATCACCACGTCGCCCCCGATGTGGCGGTGTCCGCCCCGTGCCCCGAACTCGTCGATGGGATCGCGGCCGACCGTCGGGCCCACCAGCTCGAGTCCGAGCTCGACATCATGGGCCCCGTCAACCCCCTCGCTCTCGAGGAGTACCAGGCACTCCAGGAGCGCCACAACTTCCTGCAGGGACAGCTCGACGACATCCGGTCCACCCGACGCGAACTGTCGAAGGTGATCACCTCGATCGACGAGGAGATCGTGTCGGTGTTCGCCGGTGCTTTCGCCGATGTGTCGGTCAACTTCACCGAACTCTTCGAGACCCTCTTCCCCGGCGGCCAGGGGTCCATCGCCCTCACCCAACCCGACGACCTGCTCAACACCGGGATCGAGATCAGCGCTCGCCCGTCGGGCAAGAACGTGCGCAAGTTGTCCCTGCTCTCGGGCGGTGAGCGCACCCTCACGGCGCTGGCATTCCTCTTCGCGGTGTTCCGCAGCCGGCCATCGCCGTTCTATGTGATGGACGAGGTCGAGGCCGCCCTCGACGATGTCAACCTCCATCGTTTTCTCTCGCTGGTCGAGGAGTTCCGCGCCGATGCCCAGCTCTTGTTGGTGAGCCATCAGAAGCGCACCATGGAGGCGGCCGACTACCTGTACGGAGTGTCGATGAAGCCCGGAGGGTCGAGCCGAGTGGTAAGCGAGAAGGTCGCCGAAACCGCCGCCTGACGATGGAGCAACATGCACTACGGAGTTTGTATCTTTCCGACCGCCTACACGATGGCGCCCGCAGCTCTGGGTGTGGCTCTCGAGGAGAGAGGGTTCGAGTCGATATGGATGGCCGAGCACACCCATATTCCCGCCGAGCGGCGATCCCCGTGGCCGGGCGGTGCCGAGTTGCCCCAGATGTACTACGACACCCTCGACCCCTTCGTGGCTCTCAGCGCGATGGCATCCGCCACCACCACGCTGAAGGTGGCAACGGGCATCTGTCTGCTCATCGAGCGTGACCCGATAACGACTGCCAAAGAGGTGGCGAGCCTCGATGTGATTTCGGGCGGACGATTCATGTTCGGTATCGGCAGCGGATGGAACGTCGAGGAGATGGAGAATCACGGCACGGACGCTGCGACGCGCTGGAAGCTGATGCGAGAACGAGTCGAAGCGATGAAGGCGATCTGGACCAATGATCCGGCCGAGTATCACGGCGACCTCGTCGACTTCGGGCCGATCCACGCCAATCCCAAGCCCCTCCAGCGACCCCATCCCCCCATCCACGTCGGCGGCAGTGCCCCTCATGGTCCGCGCCGCGCCGCCCGCTACGGCAATGGCTGGATTCCGATCGGCGGTCGTGACGGCAGCATCTTGGATCAGCTTCCGATTCTCGACGAAGAGTGCGAGAAGGTGGGCCGCGATCGCGGCGAGATCGAGGTGTCTCTCTACTACGCCCCCACCGACCCGGCCGAGCTCTCGGCTCTTCGCGAGGGTGGCATCGACCGCGTCGCGTTTAGTCTGCCATCTGCACCCCGCGATGAACTTCTGCCAATTCTCGACCACCTAGCCACCCTGATCTCCTGATCGTGTTCGAGGCTGCCGGGTAGCGAGGCGATGTGTCAGGCCCACTAATATCTCGGGTCAACCGAGAGTAATGCCGGGCGCGAGTCCGGGTCGAACGAGAGCCGGAGTGCTTGATGGCGCCCACCCAGCCTGAGCGAGCCCAGGTCGTCGTGATCGGCGGCGGCATCATCGGATGCAGCATCGCCTACCACCTGACTCGCCGAGACATCACCGATGTCGTCGTACTCGAACAGGGCTCGCTCACGTGCGGCACCACCTGGCACGCGGCCGGTCTGGTCAGCCAGCTGAAGTCCACCCATTCGCTCACGAAGCTCGCCACCTACTCCACCCGTCTCTTCGAGGAATTGGAGGACGAGACGGGCCAGGCCACCGGCCTTCGGCTCCCCGGCTCGATCTCGGTGGCCGACAACGAGGAGCGTTGGGAAGAGATTCTCCGCGGGGCGACCATGGCCGAGGCGTTCGGCGTGGAGACTCGGGAGATCGGTATCGACGAGCTCTCCGAGAGGTGGCCTCTGGTGCGCACCGACGACCTTGTCGGCGCCCTCTACATTCCGAGGGACGGGCAAACGTCACCCGTCGACACCACCATGGCGCTGGCCAAGGGAGCCAAGGCTCGGGGCGCCACGATCATCGAGAATGTGGCCGTCACCCAGCTCCAGGCGGCCAACGGCAAGATCACCGGTGTCGTCACCGAACAAGGGGAGATCGAAGCCGAGATCGTGGTGCTCGCCACCGGCATGTGGACCCGTCACCTCGCCGCTCAGATCGGGGTCAACGTGCCCCTTCAGCCCTGCGAACACTTCTACATCGTCACCGAACCGCTGGAAGGCATGGATGCGAATACACCGGTTCTGAGAGACCCCGGTAACCACACCTACTTCAAGGAGGAGACCGGCAAGATCATGGCCGGATTCTTCGAGCCGCGGGGCAAGATCTGGCGCACCGACCAGGCCCCGCGCGATTTCAGCTTCCAGACTCTCCCTGAGGACTGGGACCATGTAGGCCCGATATTCGAAAGGGCCACCCACCGCGTACCCGCGCTCGGTGAGGTCGGCCTCCAACTCTTCTTCAATGGTCCCGAATCCTTCACTCCCGACGGGGTCTACTACCTAGGCGAGGCTCCGGAGGTCGACGGCTGCTACGTGGCCGCAGGCTTCAACTCCGTCGGGCTCCAGTCCGGTGGGGGCGTGGGGTGGGTGATGGCCGACTGGATAGCCGACAAGCATCCGCCCATGGATCTCAATTCCGTTGACATCCGTCGGGCCCGCCGCTTCCAGTCCGACGAGCAATACCTGACCGACCGGATTCCGGAGAGTCTCGGCCTGTTGTACGCGATGCATTGGCCGTACCGCCAGTACGAGAGCGCCCGCGGGGTCCACCTGTCGCCGCTTCACGATCGTATCGACTCAGCGGGAGCGGTGTTCGGTGAGATGGTGGGCTGGGAGAGGCCCAACTGGTTCGCCAACGAAGGCCAAGTGAAGGAGTACGAGTACTCCTACGGCAAGCAGAACTGGCACGACAACATGGTGGCCGAGTGCCTGGGCACGAGGGAGGCCGTGGGCATCTTCGACCAGACATCGTTCGCCAAGTTTGTGGTGAAGGGACCCGATGCCCTCGAGGTACTCAACCGGGTGAGCGTAGCCGACATCGACGCTCCGGTCGGCACGTCGATCTACACCCAATGGTGCAATGAGAGGGGTGGGATCGAAGCCGACCTCACTGTCACCCGCACCGGTGAGAATGCCTTCTTCGTGGTGACCGCGGCTGCCGCTGAGCTACGCGACTGGACCTGGCTGAGGCGCCAGAGCCGTGAGTTCGGTGTGAACATCACCAACGTCACCCACCAGATGGCGATGGTAGGCCTGATGGGTCCCAACGCCCGGGCCCTGCTGGCCCAACTCACCGACGCCGATCTGTCCAACGACGGGTTCGAGTTCGGCACGTGCGGGCGGATCGCCGTGGCGGGACGAGACGTCACCGCGATGAGGATGAGCTATGTCGGCGAACTGGGTTGGGAGCTCTACATCGCCAACGACGACGCGGTCGCGGTCTACGACGCGATTGTCGACACCGGCGAGGCCCATGGCCTGGTCCACGCGGGTTATCACGCCATGAATTCGCTCCGTCTCGAGGCGGGGATGCGCCACTGGGGCCACGACATCACCGATGAGGACACGCCGCTCGAGGCCGGTCTCGGTTTTGCCATCGCGTGGGACAAGGACGCGGATTTCATTGGGAAAGCGGCGCTCGAGGCCCAGCGGAGTGAGCCTCGACGCAAGCGATTGATCCAGTTCCGGATCGAAGATCCCGATCTGCTCACCTACCACGATGAGCCGATCTACCGCGATGGCGTTGTGCTCGGCCGTATCTCATCATCGATGTGGAGCGCCACCCAGAATCGCTGTTGTGCCATGGGTTATGTCACCCACGACGAGGCGGTGACGAAGGACTGGCTCGACGCCGGGTCCTGGGAGGTCAACATCGGGGGGCGCCGCGTACCGGCATCCACCTCCATTCGTAGCTGGTACGACCCGCGCAACGAACGCGTCCATCTCTGAAAGGGGGAGGGTGTCGATCAGGCGGGCGAGACGGCCAGCACCGGGCAGGGTGCCTGCCCGATCACGTCGGAGGTGACGCTGCCCAATGCCAATCGCTTGAGCCCCGAACGGGCGTGGGTGGCCATGGCAACCAAGGTGGCATCGGCATCGAGGGCCCGTTTCACGATGGCCTTCGCGGGGTCGCGGTTGTGGAGCACTCGATAGTCGACGTCGGAGCGGCCGAGCGAGGAAGCAAGATCGACTGCGTAGCGGTGCGCCAGCATCGAATCGTGAGGCACGTCCTGATCACCGGACCCGGCGCGGGCCCGATCCAGCCTCTGGGTCGTGGATGGATCGAGCACGTTCACCACCGATGGCTCGAAGTCGAACATATTGGTGATGTCTGCTGCCATGTCGAGCACCGCCTGGCTGTAGTCGGAGCCGTCGGCTGCGATGATCATCGGGCCGTGGAGGCGGAACCGCGAGATGTCGCACCGCGGGCCTATCAGCAGCACCGGTGCGCCGGTCTGGGCCAGCAACTCGTTGGCGACACTTCCGAGCAGGGTGGCGCTACGTCCGTAGCCGTGGGTGCTCATCACGACAAAGGCGTTGAGATGATCGCTGAGCAGGGCGATGAGGGCCTCTTCCACGGGCCCATTGGTGGGCTCGACCTGGATGACACGCTCGATCACGCCGATTGTGTCGACCTGGTCGCAGACGGTACGCGTGAGCTCGTCGCCGGATTCGCTGGGGGGGTGGAAAGCCACGACCCTCATCGGTAGGTCGAGGTAGCGGGCCACGGCGCTCGCCGGCCGCAGGGCCCGGGCCGAGGCCTTGGAGCCGTCGAGGGGAACGATCACTTCGTCGAACATGGTGGGGACTCCTTGGTCGGGTCGGGATCTTTCGCCTGGTCGGGTTGGTCGCCGAGCAGGCCGACGACGGTGATGAGTCGGGTGATATCGCTCGGTGAGATGATCCCGACGAGCTGGCCCTGGTCGAACACCAGCGCTCTTCGGTCCTGGCGGCGGCCGAGCTCGTTGAGCAATTCGCTGACAGGGCTGTGCGATTCGACGACGACAACGTCGGCGAGGGGGATGGCGAGCTGGCCAACGGTGGTGCTTGATCGGGCATCCGGCTCGACGTCTTGTATCTGGCGGATAGTGATGAGTCCGGTGACTACACCGCTTTTGGTGACCGGGTAGGAAGCGTGACGACCTCGATGGAGGGATCCGAGGATGAATTCGGTGATCATGGTTTCCGCTCCGACCCGCACCGGATCTGGGCTCATCACCTCCGAAACCGGGATCGATCGAAGGGGCTGGTTGGCCTCGGCATGCTGGAGTTCGGCCCGGGCGGCCTCGCGGACGAACCAGCCCACCATCACCAGCCAGAAACCGCCGACTGTTCCTCCGAGGAGAACCTCGAGCACTCCCAGCATCACCATGCCACCTCCGATCCGGTGGCCCAGCTGTGATGCTCTGCGGGTGGCGTCGTGCTCGTTGCCGCTCTTGCTCCAGAGCCAGGCCTGGTAGATGCGGCCGCCGTCCATCGGAATAGCGGGTAAGAGATTGAAGGCGGCGAGCAGGAGGTTGATGAATCCGAACCATGCGAGGGTGGAGCCGACGAGACCACCGGTGGGGATCGACACGAGCAGGGCGACGGCTCCGATCAGGGCACTCACCGCGGGACCTGCGGCTGCGATCCTGAGAGCGTTGCGCGGCGAGTCGGGTGATCGGTCGAGTTCTGCTACGCCGCCGAAGAGCCAGAGCGTGATGCCCTGAACGTTGACTCCCGCCTTGATGGCGACGAGGGAGTGCCCCATCTCATGGCCGACCAGGGCAACGAAGAAGGCGATCGTGGCCACCACACCCGCGGTCCAGTACTCGCCGGATCGATAGCCCTCGATCGCCTCGGGAAGGATGTTCTCCGCCAGTGACCAGGCCACGAGCGCGCCGATCACCATCACGCTCCAGTTCACGCGGATCTCGATCCCGCGGATCTTGGCTATGACAAAGCCACCCATACCCTGATCGTCGTCGGGTGATCATCACCTCGTCAGGGTCTGAGGTCACTTCGTCGAGCTTGCTAGGAGACGGGGGAGCACTAGGTTGCGACGATGAAGTTGATCGGACTCATCGCCCTGCTCGGAGCGGGTGCTCTCGTGGCCAGTGGATGCTCGTCGGAGCCTGTCGAACCGGCGGCGGTGCAGGAGTCCTCCGCCATCCCAGGCCCGGATTCGACCGGCGCTATCGGCGGGCATATCGCGGTCGGCGGCACGGCCGGTCTGCAGTTGCTCAAGCCGACCGGAGAAACTGTGGCTGTCTTGGCGAGCGACAGGGCTCGGGTCACCCAACCCACCTGGTCTCGTTCGGGAGATCGGGTGGTGGCCACCGTCATCGGCGGGGGAGTTCCTTCCCAGACCCTGGTGGTTGGCCAAGACGGGGATGAGCCGGTGTCCACCGACGTCAGAAGGCCCTACTTCTTCTACTCGTGGAACGACGCAGGCAGCCGCATCGCGGCTCTGGGCCCCGGGCCGCGGGGGACCTCTCTCGATGTGCTCGATGCCGACGGTGTCCCCCTGTCGAGCGTTTCGCTCGATTCCGGCAGCCTCTATCTTGCCTGGGAACCGGATGGCGGAGATCTCCTGGTGCACACCGATGGCGACTTGTCGCTGGTCACCGACGTCGACGATCTCTCGCTATTAGCTTCGCTGGGATCACCGGGTCAGGGCTTTCTCGCTCCTGCGTGGATTCCCGGTACCCGCGAGGCCTTGATCGTGGTGGAGGAAGCAGAACGCGGCCAGCTGGTTCGTATCGACGTCGACTCGGGCGCCCAATCGGACCTCGGCCCGGTGGATGGGTCTGCCGGAATAGTGGTGTCGCCCGACGGCTCGAGGGCCCTGGTCGCTCATTCCAGTGGAGATTCGGGGGGCACAACTTTCGCCTCGTTCACCGGACAGGTCCAAGCGGCCGACGTGACCGGAGCGACCGAGATCGTCGACCTGGCCACCGGCGAGCGCGAGCGGATCAGCCGCTCCCCATCGATCTGGGCCGAGTGGAGCCCCGATGGATCGGCCATCGTCCTCCTCCAGCCCTCCGGGTCGGAACTCGAGTGGTTCGTCTGGTCCGAGCAGGGCCTCCGCGGCCTCGGGCAGTTCCTTCCGTCGCCGGAATTCCTGCAGAGCTATGTGTTCTTCTCGTGGCAATACGTGGAGACGCCGAGGGTGTGGGCGCCCGATGGCCGGGCGATCGCCTATGCGGCCACCCAGGATGGAGTTTCGGGCATATTCGTGCATCGCCTCGCCGATGATGCACCGGTTCGCATCGCGGATGGCGATGTGGCCTTCTGGTCGCCGGGCTGAGTCAGGACAGTTGGTCGCCGATCCGGGCACACGCATCGATGAGGGGAGCGGTGATCTCATCGAGCGAGCGAGTGCCCGGGAAGCGGTAGTCGGGGCCATAGAGGTTGATGGCCCCGATGGCATCTCCGCCGGGGCCGATGATCGGTGCCCCCACCCCGTTTACGTCGTCGGAGAACTCCTGAAGGGTCCACACCACACCGTGATCGTGGACGTCGCCCATCCGTCGTCGAAGCGTGGCGAGGGTGGTGACGGTGGCGTCGGTGAACGAGATAAGGCCGGCCTCGGAGTAGTCGGTGAGGGTCTGATCGGTCCACGTCGACATGAGCGCCAACCCGGCCGCGGTGCCGTGGAAGGGGAGCCGCTCGCCGGTCCAGTCCCGGACCGAAACCGAACGCGGCGCCACCGCGGTGTCGATGTAGAGAGCGCGGTCGCTATCGGCGATGGCCAGTGAGGCGTTTTCCCCGGTGAGGTCGGCGAGTTCGAGGAGATGAGGACGGGCGAGTTCCCTCAGCGCGCTGACGGGGGATGCTTGATGGGTGAGCGTGGTGAGGGCGGGACCGAGCACCCAACGCCCACCGATCGATTGGGCCATGCCCTGTTCCTCCAGAGCGACCAGCAGGCGAAGGGCGGTGCTCTTGGGAAGGTCGGCGGCGCGGGACACATCGGCGAGCGTGGACGTACCCGGCTTGGCGGCAAGGGATCGCAGAACGGTGAATGCACGGTCGATCGTCTGCACGATGCGGGTTAAAATAGCACGCTAAATGAAACGTTCCGTTGAATGGAACGATTTTACGTTGGAGGGGTGCCCATGAGAACCGATGCACGCTGCGTCATCATCGGAGGTGGTGCGATGGGTGTCGGCCTCCTCTACTACCTCGCCCACGAGGGTTGGACCGACACCGTCCTGGTCGAAAAGGGAGAACTCACCTCGGGATCCACGTGGCATGCCGCAGGGCTCGTGCCCAACTTCATCGGCGACCTCAACATGGCCAAGGTCCACGAGGAGGCGATCAAGCTCTACCCCAAGATCGAGGAGGAGACGGGTCTCTCCGCCGGGTGGCACGGGTGTGGTGCCATCCGACTGGCCCGCACGCCCGACGAGGTCGACTGGCACCGCTACGTCCACGCCATGCTCAACCAGGTCGGCATCGAGAGCCACATCATCTCGCCCGCCGAGATTCAGGAACTGCACCCCCTGCTGGAGAACCTCGACGATGTAGCCAGCGGCTTCTACACCCCCAACGACGGTTGGACCGATCCCACCGGATGCACAAACGCCATGGCCAAGGGAGCCCGCCAGCTCGGGTGTGAGATCCAGCGCCACAATCGGGTCGTCGACATGGCCCAGATGGCCGACGGGCGTTGGGAGATCACCACCGAGAAGGGCACTATCACCTGCGACCATGTGGTCAACGCCGCCGGCCACTACGCCCCCCAACTGGGGGCCATGGTGGGCCTCGACGTGCCCATCGTGTCGGTCATCCACCAATACGTGATCACCGAGCCACTCCCGTCGATGATGGCCCTCGACTTCGAGCCGCCTGTCACCCGCGACCCACGTTCATCGTGTTACTACCGGCGAGAGATCGACGGCATCCTCATCGGGCCCTACGAGATGAGCGGTGCCCAGACCTACGGAGTCGATGGCGTCGATTGGAAGCTCGACTTCTACCTCACGCCACCCGACATCGACACCATCGCCGAATGTCTCGAGCTTGCCCTCGAGCGGATCCCGTCGTGGTCAGAGGCAGGGATCAAGAAGATCGTCTCGGGCCCGATCACCCACACCCCCGACTCCGGATATCTCATGGGTCCGGCCCCGGGTATGCCCAACTACTGGCACTGCAACGGAGCATCGATCGGGATCACCCAGGGGCCCGGCGCGGGCAAGTATCTAGCCCAGTGGATGGTGCACGGCCAGACCGATATCAATGTGAGAGGCATGGACCCGCGTCGCTTCGGCGACCACACCGGCCCCAAGAGTGTTTTCGCCATCGAGAAAGCCATCGAGGAGTACCACGAGATGTACCAGGTACGTCTCCCCGGTGAAAACCTGCCGGCGGCCCGCGGCCAGAAAACCACGCCGATCCATGACCGACTCGATGCCCTCGGTGCCCAGTGGCAGGAGGTGTACGGGTGGGAGCGTCCCCAATACTTCGGAGAACCCGAACGGCACTCCTTCCGGCGCAGCAATGCCCACGACATCGTCGCTGGCGAGGTGGCGGGCACCCGCGAGAGGGTCGGGATCGCCGACCTCACCGCCTTCGCCAAGTTCGAGGTGAGCGGCACCGATGCCGCGGCACTGCTCGACAGGCTCTCGGCCAACAAGGTGCCCGCCAAGGTCGGCGGCATCCGCCTGGTCCACATGCTCACCGAGCTTGGAGGCATCGAATGCGAGATGACGATCACCCGGCTCGGCGAGCATCGCTTCTATCTCAACTCAGCGATCATTGGCACCACCCACGACGAGGACTGGCTCAACCGGCACATCCTCGACGGCGAAGACGTGCAGGTGGCCGATATCACCGAATCGCTCGGACTCCTCGGGGTTATGGGCCCTCGGTCACGCGAGCTCCTCCAAGGCCTCGCCGACGCCGACCTGTCCAACGATTCGTTCCGCTGGCTCACCGCCCAGGAAATCGATGTGGCCGGGGTGCCGTGCAGGGCGCTGAGAGTGTCGTATGTGGGAGAACTCGGTTGGGAACTACACATGCCCATGGCTCAGATGGTCGAGCTCTACGACGCGATCGTCGCGGCCGGTGAGCCTCTCGGAATCGTCCACTTCGGGGCCTATGCCATGAACGTGATGCGTCTCGAGAAGGCCTACAAGGCGTGGGGAAGTGAGCTCACCACCGAGATCACGCCGATCGAGGCCCGGCTCGAACGTTTTGTCGATTTCGATGGCGACTTCATCGGCAAGGGCGTCACCATCTCCCGTCGCGATCAGAGCGGTCCCCTGTCGATGGTGCTTGTCTACTGCGAGGTCGACGCCGCCGACAACGATGCTCGAGGCAACGAACCCGCCTACGGTGCCGATGGCGAGGTGATGGGGATCGCCACCAGCGGCACCTGGGGTCACACCGTGGGCAAAAGCTTGGCGTTTGTCTACGTTGCGCCGGAATACGAGAAGCCCGGCACCACCTTCGAGCTCGACCTTCTGGGCGAGAAGCGCACCGCCACCGTGCTCGCCGAAGCGGCGTACGACCCTGACAACACCACCATTCGGGCATGAGTGGGTCTGATATGGCAGACCAGGAGTCACGCCGACGCCGAACCGGAGGGCGGGCCGGTCGTATCGCCACGAGGCAGGCTCCCCGGCTCACCCACGAGCGGCCTGTCTGGCCGGGCTTGCCGGGAGGCCGTTACGCACCCCTCACCGAACCACAGCTGCAGCAGGTCTACGACACCGCCATCGAGCTTCTCGAAGACCTCGGGATGGGATCGCCGGTCCCGGAGTTCGTCGAGCTCGTCACCGAAGCCGGTGGATCGGTGGACGAACACGGACGCCTCCGTTACCCGAAGGGTGTAGTGGAGGCAGGTATCGCTTCGGCCGCCAAGGAGTGGATCTGGCACGGATTCGACGACGACAAGTCGATAACGGTCGGTGGCGAGGGGGTGCACTTCGGAACGGCCGGCGCCGCGGTGTTGATGCACGACTACCCGACCAACACCTTTCGTCACAGCACGGCGCGCGATGTCTACGACTGTGCCCGGCTGGTCGACCGCCTCGACAACATCCACTTCTTCGTGCGCACGGTGGTGGCACGAGATCTCGAGGACTCCCGCGATCTCGACCTCAACACCGCCTATGCAGCGATGGCGGGCACGGCCAAGCCCATCGGCACTTCCTGGTTCGAGCGCGAACATGTACACGAATCGGTGGAGATGTTCGATCTAGCCCTCGGCGGACCCGGCGAGTTCCGCAAGCGCCCCTTCGTGGCAGCGAACAACACCTTTGTGGTGCCCCCGCTCCGATTTGCCGAGGAGTCCACCAACTGTATGGTTGCCCAGGTCGAGTCGGGGATGCCGATCAACCTCCTGTCGGCGGGCCAGGCCGGAGCGACGTCGCCGGCTGCGCTCGCCGGTTCGCTGGCCCAGGCATTGGCGGAGTGTTTGGCGGCGCTGACGGCGGTGAATCTGATGAGCCCGGGCCACCCTTGTGTGATGGGCCTGTGGCCGTTCGTATCCGATCTGCGCACCGGTGCGATGAGTGGGGGGAGCGGCGAGGAGGGCGTCCTCAACGCCGCTGCGGCCCAGGTGGTCAACTGGCTCGGTCTGCCGTCGGGCGTCGCGGCAGGGATGTCCGACTCGAAGGTTCCCGACAACCAGGCCGGCTACGAGAAGGGTCTCAACGTGGCCCTCGCCGGCCACGCGGGAGCCAACCTCGTCTATGAGTCTGCGGGCATGCTCGGCAGCCTGCTCGGCTGCTCACTCGAAGCCCTGGTGATCGACAACGACATGTTGGGGGCGGTCAACCGGACCGTACGGGGGATCGAGATCAACGAGGAGTCGTTGTCGGTCGCGGTCATCAAGGACGTGGTCCATGGCGCCGGCCACTTCCTCGGCTCCGCCCAGACCCTCAAGTTGATGCAGACCGAATACCTGTATCCCGAGATCGGCGACCGAGACACGCCCGACAACTGGCTCGACGCGGGAGGGAAGGATTCTGCTCAAGTGGCCCACGAATACGCCCGTGAGGTGCTCGACAAGCACCACCCCCGGCATCTGTCGGCGGCCTCCGATCTGGCCATCAGAGACCGCTGGAACATTGTGGTGGAGCCTCGACCGAGCCTGTTGTGAACGAGCCGACGGAGGAGTACGGGGTTCTCAAGCCCCATCGGGTTGGGCCATGATGGCGGGGCCCGCTCCAGGCATCCGAAAGGTGACTCCCATGAAGATCGTGGTCGACTTCGATCTCTGCGAAAGCAATGCCATCTGCATGCAGCTGGCGCCCGACCTGTTCGAGGTACGCGAGGACGACTTCCTCTACGTGCTCAACGAGGAGCCCGGCGAAGACGACCGGGCGCGCGTCGAGGAGTGTGTGCAGCGGTGCCCCAAACAAGCCATCTCGATCGAAGGCTGAGCTGAGCCTGGGATCGATCCACATCATCGGCGCGTCTCTGGCGGGGCTCAGGGCCGCGGAGGCACTACGTCGCGACGGCTTCGACGACACCATCGTGCTGATCGGCGACGAGGTCCACGCGCCCTACGACCGTCCGCCCCTGTCCAAGCAGATACTGAGTGGCGACTGGCAACCTGATCGCATCGCCCTCAGCGCGCCGGACAAGCTGGCCGATCTCGACCTCGATCTACGCCTCGGAGTGCGAGCGACCGGCTTTGATCTTGGGAGCCGCACGCTCACCACCGACGATGGCCGGCGCGACCGGGTCGATCGCATGCTCATCGCCACCGGATCGCGCTGCCGCACTATGGCGGGCGCCGATGAGCTCCACGGTGTTCATGTGCTGCGGAGCCTCGATGACGCCCTCGATCTTCGCGCCGACTTCGACGCCAGCCCCCACCGTGTCGTCGTGGTCGGGGCGGGTTTCATCGGCTCGGAGGTGGCCGCCACCGCTCGCGGCCGCGGGCTCGAGGTCACGATGGTGGAGGCCCTACCCGCCCCTCTGAGCCGTGTGCTCGGCGACCATATCGGAGAGGTTTGCGCTGAGGTCCACCGTGAGCAGGGGGTCGACCTTCGCACCAGTGTCGGTGTCGACGCGATCGAGGGAGGTGAGCGGGTCGAGCGGGTCGTCTTGTCCGACGGGTCCGTCGTCGAAGCCGATGTCGTGGTTGTGGGCATTGGGGTGGTTCCCAACACGGACTGGCTCGAAGGAAGTGGTGTCAAGATCGACAACGGCGTGGTCTGCGATGCCACCTGCCTCGCGGCTCCAGGGGTCGCCGCGGCAGGCGATGTCGCCCGCTGGCCCAATCGACGATTTGGGGAGATGATGCGGGTCGAGCACTGGGACAATGCAATCGAGCAGGGCGTGCATTCGGCCCGCCGTCTTCTCTCGACAGATTCTGATGCCCTCGCTTTCACCCCCGTGCCGTGGTTCTGGTCCGACCAATACGACCGCAAGATCCAACTCGCCGGCAGGCTCCGCCCCGACGACGATGTCCAGATCGTCACCGGATCGCTGGAGGAGCGGCGCTTCGCCGCCCTCTACGGTCGCGAGGGCAGGCTCGTTGGTGTCCTCGGTTTCAATCGTCCCCGCCACGTCATGCAGTACAAAACGATGATCCAGAACGACGTCTCGTTCGACGACGCGCTCAAGGCTGAGATCTGAGCATGACCGGCACCGTCTACCTGATTCTCACCTTGGCGGCGGTGGCGGCCGTTTTCGATTGGTGGGCTGTGGCCCGCGATCGGCTCGGTGTCGAGTTCATCGCCAAGCCGATCGTGCTGATCGCCTTGATCGGGGCAGCGCTGGAGATCGAGACCGGTGACAACGTGGTTCGCGGCATCGTGATCGCCGCCCTGGGGGCCTCGCTGGTGGGAGACATCGTGCTGATGACCCCCGATGCCAGGTTTGAAGCCGGCCTGGTGGCCTTCCTGGTGGCCCATTTGTTCTACATACTTGCCCTGGCCCCCGACTTCACGGTGGGGCCGTCGTTGGCCGCCTCGATCCTCGTCGTGGCGATCGGGTTCGGCATCGTGCCCGAATTGCTCCAGGCCGTTCGTTCCCACGGGCGCTTGATCACCTTTGGCGTGGGCATCTACATCGCCGCCCTGGCTGCCATGGCCGTGTTGGCGGCCGGCACCGGCGTGCTTGCGGCCGCACTTGGTGGCGCCCTGTTCCTCACCTCCGATGCCCTTCTCGGCTGGAGTCGGTTCGTCGCGCCCGCCCCCGGCGGCCGGGTGCTCGTTCACATCACCTACCACTTCGGCCAACTCGGACTCGTCCTGTGGCTCGCCAGCTGATCGCCCTGATGGTTCTGGCGGGCCTGGCGGTCGGCTGCGGAGACGACCCCGAACTCGACGTGGCGGCGTTGGAGGATTCGATCGTGGAGGCCCTACTGCCGGCGATCGTGGAGGGGATCAGTTGCCCGTCACCGCTCGCGGTCGAGACCCGGCGGATCAGCTGCATCGGCTCGCTGGGGGGTGTGTCGATCGATATCAGCGTCGGAATCGAGGCAGGGGCCGATGCCGACATCGGGGCGTTGGCCTCGGTCGGAATCGACGCCCCCCTGCTCGATGTGGATGAGGTGGTCGTCGACGCCGCGGCACGCCTCACCGACGATCTCGGGGTCGAGGTCGCCGTCGATTGCCCCGCTTCGGTGGTGGTGATCGAGCCGGACGCCATCCTCGAGTGTGCCGCCACCGACCTCGGCACCGGAACCGTCAGGCTGCTCGAGATAACCCTGCTCGACGTGGACGGCTCCTGGGAGATGGATCTGTTCGGCTGACCCGATAGTCTTCTTTCTGATTACAAGGCCCCGAATCGCGGGGCAGAGCCGCTGCCGTCTGCGCATGGCGAGACGTGTGGCCGGGTCCCAAACCCAAAGAAAGACAAGAACTTAATGGCTACCAATCTGCGCCCAAAGGTCGAAACGATCGCCGAGATGGCGAAAGCATTCGACCTCGCCGAGAACGACACTGGGTCTCCCGAGATCCAGATCGCTCTTCTCTCCGAGCGCATCAATCACCTCACCGAGCACCTGAAGGCCCACAAGAAGGACCATCACAGCCGGAGAGGCCTACTGATGCTGGTGGGTCAGCGCCGTCGTCTCCTCGACTATGTCAAGGACAACGACATTGAGCGGTACCGCTCGGTGATCGCACACCTCGGTCTGCGACGCTGAAATGATGTTGGGGCGGTCCTTTCGGGCCGCTCCCTTCGGTTGGCCCCCACCTTGTGGGGGTGAGCCCGACAATCCCAGTAGCTGGAACGTCCAGCGAACAGTGAACGTGCGATACGTCGGTGCTAGTCGCAAGCCTCTGAACCAGGTCCGGTTCAGCAGCTTGCGACTGGGAACTGGCAGTGTCGTGCCAAGACATCGGACCTCGCATTCGGCGGGTTCCGACAGGAGCAAGACATATGACTGATACCCAGAGTTTCACCGCCGCGTTCACTCGCGGCGATGGTAAGGATGCAACGTTTGAGGTGGGCAGGTTCGCCCCGCTCGCAGGTGGCTCTGTCACCGCAAGCATCGGCAACACCGTCGTTCTCGTCACCGCCACCGGTGCCAAGACGGCTCGTGAACATGCCGACTTCTTCCCCCTCACCGTCGATATCGAGGAGCGAATGTACGCCGCGGGCAAGATCCCCGGCTCGTTCTTCCGTCGTGAGGCCCGAGCCGGCGAGCGGGCGATTCTCACCTGCCGCCTGATCGACCGCCCCCTGCGTCCCGCATTCCCCGACGGTTACCGCAACGAGGTCCACGTGGTGGGCACCATTCTCGGCGCCGACCAACACAATCCCTACGACGTCCTGGCCCTCAACGCGGCTTCGCTCGCGCTGTGCCTCTCACCGGTTCCGTTCGACGGGCCGCTTGGCGCGGTGCGTATGTGCTGGTCCGCTGACGGCGAGTGGATTCCTTTCCCGACCTATGAGGAGTCCGACGAGTCGGCCTTCGACATGGTCGTGGCCGGCCGCCTGGCCGGCGACGATGTCGCGGTGATGATGGTCGAGGCAGGCGGCACCGGAAACTCGTGGAACCTCTACGAGAACGGCACCCCCAAGGTGGACGAGGACGTCCTCGCCGGCGGGCTCGAGGCCTGCAAGGTGTGGATCCGCGAGATGATCGAACTGCAGCAGCAGGCGATCGATGCCGCGGGCACCATCACCAAGATGGATCCCCCGACCGTTACCGACTACACCGATGAGATCTTCGCCGCAGTCGAGGCAGCCGCAGGTGAGCGCATCGCCGAGAGCCAGAAGATCGCCGACAAGACCGCCCGTCAGGACGCCGAAGGCGAGCTGAAGGACGCGGTTGTTGCCGAACTCGAAGGCCAGTTCGAAGACAACGCCGATGCTGTCAAGCAGATCAAGAACGCCATTCGTTCGATCACCAAGGCGGTCGTGCGTAAGCGCATCGTCTCAGAAGGCATCCGCATCGACGGTCGCAAGACCAACGAGCTGCGCAAGGTCACCAGCGAAGTCGGGGTCATCGCGACCGCTCATGGTTCGGGCCTCTTCCAGCGTGGTGAGACCCAGGTCCTCAACTTCACGACTCTCGGCATGGGCCGTAGCGACATGATGATCGACGACATCTCGCCCACCGACAAGAAGCGCTACTTCCACCACTACAACTTCCCGCCCTTCTCCACCGGCGAGACCGGGTTCATGCGTGGGCCCAAGCGCCGTGAGATTGGTCATGGTGCGCTCGCCGAGCGTGCGGTGTTCCCGGTTGTTCCCTCGTTCGAAGAGTGGCCCTACACGGTTCGCACCGTCTCTGAGGTCATGGCATCCAATGGCTCGAGCTCGATGGGCTCGGTGTGTGGTTCCACCCTGTCGCTCATGGACGCCGGCGTCCCGATCAAGGCTCCCGTAGCCGGCATCGCGATGGGCCTTGTCCACGCGGAAGGTGAATACGTCACCCTCACCGACATTCTCGGTGCGGAGGACGCCTTCGGCGACATGGACTTCAAGGTCGCAGGCACCACCGACTTCGTCACCGCTTTGCAGCTCGACACGAAGATTTCGGGCATTCCCGCCACTGTGCTCGCCGGCGCGTTGCAGCAGGCCAAGGAAGCCCGCCTCGACATCCTCGACATCATGGCCGAGGCCATCGCCGAGCCCCGCGAAGAGGTGCGCGACACCGCGCCGAAGATCCTCGCCTTCGAGATTCCGATCGAGAAGATCGGCGAGATCATCGGCCCCAAGGGCAAGGTCATCAACTCGATCCAGCAGGAGACCGGTGCCGACATCTCCGTCGACGACGATGGGATGGTCGGGGTTGTCTCGATCGCCTCGGTCGACAGTGCCAAGGTCGCCGAAGCCGAGCGCCAGATCCAGCTGATTCTCGATCCGCCCACCGCTGGTGTCGGCGAGACCTATCAGGGTCGTGTCGTCAACATCACCAAGTTCGGTGCGTTCGTCAACATCCTGCCCGGCCGTGATGGCCTGCTCCACATCTCCAAGATCGGTGGCGGCAAGCGCATCGATCGGGTGGAAGATGTACTCGAGCTCGGTCAGGAGATCGAGGTCCTGGTCGAAGATGTCGACCCCAACGGCAAGATCTCCCTCAAGATGGCCGGCGACGGTCCTGCCTCTTCGGGCGGCGGCGAGTCGTCCGGGCGACGCGACCGCGCCCCGCGCAGCGAGGCTCCGGCCGAGGCCGAAGCTGAGGTTGAGGCTGAGAGCGATCATGAGTCCGTTTCCTTCGAAGCGGCTTTCGACGAGGAGCTCTCCGGTGAGTTCGGCGACCTCGGTCCTGAAGCCCCCCGCCGTGGTGGCGGTGGTGGTGGACGTGGTCGCGGAGGCCGCGGTCGCAGGTGAACCCGAGTGATCTGATCCGAGCGGCGTCGGACTCGGTATGCGAGTCCGACGCCATCCGGGTCAGTCGCCTCGATGGCGGTCTTCGAGTTGTCACCGAGTCGATGCCTTCATCGCGCTCGGCTGCAGTCGGTGTGTGGGTCGGCATCGGCAATCGCGACGAGCCGAAACGGCTCGCCGGCGTCTCCCACTTCCTCGAGCACCTGCTCTTCAAGGGCAGCTCGACTCGCACTTCTCGCGATATCGCCGAAGGCATCGATGCCACCGGCGGCGATCTCAACGCGTTCACGTCGAAGGAATACACGGCATTTCACGCTCGTGTGCCTGCCTGGGAGCTCGACTTCGGTCTCGATACCTTGCTCGATGTCATCGTCGACCCTGGCTTCTCCGACGCGGAGGTCGACGCCGAGCGCCAGGTGATTCTCGAGGAACTGGCCTGGAGCGCAGATACGCCCGACGATGTCGTCCACGGTGTGCTGGCCGAGAGCCTTTTCCCTGATCACCCTCTCGGTTGGGAGGTGCTCGGGAGCCAGGAGTCGGTCAGGTCGATGAGCGCGGCCGACATTCGGGCCTTCCATCACGAGTGGTATCGGCGGGCCAACCTGGTCTTCTCGGTGGTCGGCCCCATCGATCACGACGAGGTGGTGAATCGCGTCGATTCCGCACTGGCCGGCGTTGCCGCGGGTCAGCGCCCTCACCGAATGGCCCCCGAGGGAGAAATTCGCCCCCTCATGCACACCGAGCGTTCGATCGAGCAATCTCATCTCGCCCAGGGTTGGCGCGCACCGGGCCAGCACAGCGACGACCGCTACACCTTGGCGGTGGCGAGCCAGCTCCTCGGCGGCGGCTGGTCGAGTCGGCTCTTCCAGGAGATCCGCGAAAAGCGCGGCCTCAGCTATTCGGTGTTTTCATCGGTCGGTGCCTACAACGACACCGGCACGATGTCGATCTATGCCGCCACCGCGCCCGAGCGCATGGCCGAACTCACACGAGTTGTCGACGACCAGCTCGAAGATCTCGCCACCAACGGGCCGGGGGAACGCGAGCTCGAGGTGGCAAGGGGCGGGTTTGAGGGAGCCACGGTTCTCGGCTTGGAGGACGCCGGCAGCCGCATGGCTCGCCTGGCCACCAACGTCCTGGTCCGTGACCGCGTAGTGGGCGTCGACGAGTACCTCACCGCCGTACACGCCGTCACGGCCGCAGATGTGCAGAGGGTGCTGGCGGGAGTCGTCGAAGGGCCAAGGGCCCGGTCGGTCGTAGGCCCCGGCGACTGACGTCTCGGGTCAGGCTCCCGGCTTCCACACCATCAGGTAGAGCTGCACCACGAGAAGGGCGGTGATCGCCATGCCCGCGATCGCAAGCTTCCGTTCGGTTGCTTCGTTGCCCTCACCGGCGGCGATGGCCTTCTCAGAAGGGCGGATAATGGCGTGGAGAAGGCCGTTCATGGCGATCCAGGCGATGAACGCTGCTGCCAGCCAGCCGTCCGACATCGAAAACGTTTCGTCGGACATGCCCGCCACGCCAAATCCCAGCAGGCCCGTGACGATGAGAGCCGACCCGTAGATCCGCTGAGAATTGGTGGCCATGTAGCTGAACACCTTCGGTCGGTCGGCGAGACCATCGGCCTTCATCTGGGCGCTGAGCACCGGATGGACGAAGGCCGGCGCGAAGGCTGCGATCGCGGTGAGGATGTGCAGCAGGAGCATGATGTTGTACGGCGTGTCGCCGACGGAGGAGAAAATCATGTCGTGACTGTAGCGACCCCGACGTGTGAGTCGGTGCGCGGCGGGAGGTGGCCAGTAGTCTGCGCACATGATCCGAGTGGGAGTGGTTGGTGCTGGCGGGCGCATGGGGCAGGAGGTCTGTCGTGCGGTCGACTCCGACCCCGCAACCCAACTCGTGGCTGGAGTGGATGTGGACGACTCTCTCGAGCTGCTCATCGAGGCCGGGGTCGAGGTGCTCGTCGACTTCACGGTGCTCGAGGCCGCTCGCCACACCTTGCGGTTTGCGGCCGTCAACGGCATCCACGCGGTGGTTGGCACCTCGGGACTCGCCGAAGAGGATCTCGCTGAGATCCGGGGTGCATTCACCTCGAGCAATGCCCTCATCGCGCCCAACTTCGCGGTCGGCGCGGTGCTGATGATCCGCATGGCGGAGCTCGCCGCCCCCCATTTCGACACCGCTGAGGTCATCGAGTTCCATCACGACAACAAGATCGACGCGCCGTCGGGCACTGCCACCCACACTGCCGAACGTATGGCGGCCGCGTCCGATGAGTGGGGCACCGACCCAACTCGGCACGAGGTCTATCCGGGAGCGAGGGGCGGGTTGGGGCCGGCCGGCATCCGTGTGCACTCCGTGCGAATGAGAGGAGCGGTCGCCAACCAGGAAGTAATCCTCGGCACCACCGGCCAGACGCTCACGATCCGACACGACACCGTCGACCGCACCTCATTCATGCCCGGGGTCCTCCTCGGGGTGAAGCGGATCGCCGACTTTCCGGGTGTGACGGTGGGTCTCGACACATATCTCGGGCTCTAGGCGCTCCCCACCCGCTCGTGCGGTCTCTCCTGACACCCAAGTGGCTCTTATCGCACCTCTTCGTGGTGGTAATGGTGGCCGTGATGGTGAACCTGGCGCTCTGGCAGCTGGCCCGCCTCGACGACACCCGTGCCGGCAACGATGAGATTCGTGCCGCCTCTGAGGCCGCGCCGGCGATAATCGAGGATCTCCTGTCCGGCGAACAGCCGCCGCTCGATCACACCGCCACCGTGGTGGAAGGGACCTATCTCGACGATCTGTCGTTCCTCGTCGCCAACCGCACGTTCGACACTCGTGCCGGGAGCTGGCTCGCCACGCCGGTCCTGCTCGGCGACGGGCGCGTGGTGGTGGTATCGAGAGGTTGGGTGCCCCGCCTGTGGATCGCGGGTGCCGATGCTCGTGTTGTGTCGACGCCCGCGGGACCGGTGCGGGTGAACGGTCGGGTGTTCAGCAGTGTCGGCGGTGGCCGCATCGGGTCAGGCAGCGGCGGCTACGCGGAGGTGAGCAGGGTCGACCTCGACGCCGTGAGCGAAGTCATCGGGCTCGAAGTTGTCGACCTCTGGGTGCAGCTCGAGGCGCAGGTGCCCGCAGCGGGTGATCTGCCCGTGCCGGTGCCGCCGCCCACTCTCGATGACGGACCCCACCTCTCCTACGCGTTCCAGTGGTTCTTCTTTTCGCTGGGCGCGGTGGTGGTGTACGTCCTGATCCTGCGGCGCCGCCTCCGCGATGAGTGACTTCGATCTTCTCACCCTGCTCGCGGTAAGGCTCCGGAGCAGGGGTAGCGCTGATGCGATACGCGTCACGGTGCAGGACCTTTCGGGACGGACCGAGGTAGACATCGCCAGCGAGCTCGTGGCCGCAGCTGTCGACGGCCAGATTCGAACGCGAGGTGAAGAGGGTCGGAGATCGCTCACTCCGGCGGGCGAGGCAGAACTGTCGGCCCTGCTCGCTGCCGACTGCTACCGGGCCGGCCGGGCCGCACTGGTAACCGGCTATGAGGCGTTTCTGCCTCTGAACCGACGCTTTCTGGCGGCGTGCCAAGCATGGCAGGACAACGCTCCCCGTGTGGCCGGGCTCGAAGTGTTTGCCGAGCTCACCCAGCTGATTGGTCCCGTCCTCGACGCCCTCACCCACCGCCGCTCCCGTTTCGGGAGTTACCGCGGCCGACTGGCCACCGCCGTCGAGCGGGCCGGGACTGATTCTCGGTGGGTCGACTCACCCCAGATCGACAGCGTCCACACCGTGTGGTTCGAGCTGCACGAACACCTCCTTGCCACCTTGGGAAAGGACCGCACGGCCGAGAGGTGAGGTGTCCGCCGCCGGAATTGGTCGGTATCGGGCGCTCGGCGTGGCACCATTGGTCTCATGAACTCCGTATCTCCGCGTGCCACGTTCGGGCGGGTCCTCACCGCCATGGTGACCCCGTTCAACTCCGACGGGTCCGTCGATCTCGACGGCGCTCAAACCCTGGCGAAGTACCTCACCACCGAGGGCGGCAACGATGGCCTTGTCGTCGTCGGAACCACCGGAGAGAGCCCCACCCTCAGCCAGGACGAGCAGATCGCGGTTGTCGAGGCCGTGGTGGAGGCAGTCGACAAGCCGGTGGTCGCCGGCGCGGGCAGCAACGACACCGCGGTGGCGGTCAAGAACGCCGAGCGTTCCGCCGAGGTGGGAGCCGCAGGTCTACTGCACGTCGCGGGCTACTACAACCGGCCCTCCCAGGCCGGCCTCTACGAGAACTTCAGGGTGTGCGCGGAGGCCACCGATCTGCCGGTCGTGCTCTACGACATCCCGGGCCGAACGGGTCGCAAGATCGCAACCCGAACGATGCTCGATCTGTTCACCAACGTGCCCAACATCATCGCGGTGAAGGATGCAGCGGGAAACCCTGCCGAAACCGCCAGCCTGCTTTCTCTCGCGCCCGAGGGCACCGAGGTCTACAGCGGCGACGATGGCCTCACCCTGCCCTTGCTGGCGGTCGGAGCGGTCGGAGCGATCGGTGTCGCCACCCACTGGATAGGGAACGAGACCCGAGACATGATGAACGCATTTTTCAGCGGCGACGTGGCGCGGGCCACCGCCATAAACCGACGACTCATCCCGAGCTACCAGTTCGAAACCGGCGACGAGGCTCCCAACCCGGTGCCTTCGAAGGCGATGATGCGGGTCCTCGGCCTGCCAGCCGGACCCTGCCGGCTGCCGATGGGGCCCGAGCCCGACTGGTTGGAAGCAGAAGCAAAGTCCGTGCTCGCCGCTCTCGGGCGGGGCTGAGATGGCTGCTCCCGTCACCATCACGTTCCTCGGCGGGCTTGGTGAGATCGGCCGCAACTGTGCCGCGATCGAGACCGAGGGCCGGATCGTCGTGCTCGACTGTGGCCAGATGTTCGGCGGCGACGACCTCCCGGGTGTCGATTCGGTCCTGCCCGATCTGAGCTGGCTGATCGACAACGCCGACCGCGTCGAGGCCTGCATCGCCACCCACGCCCACGAGGACCACATCGGGGCTCTGCCCCACCTCCTCGAGCACATGTCGTTGCCCATCTACGGCTCCCGCTTCACGCTCGGGATGATCGATCACAAGCTGAGAGAGGCGGGCCTGTCCAAGAAGGCAGACCTGCGCGAAATCCACGATCGCGACCGCCTTGATGTAGGACCCTTCGATTGCGAGTTCCTGCCCGTCACCCACTCGATCCCGTCAGGCAACATCACCGCCTTTCACACCGCCCAGGGAGTGATCCTCCATTCGAGCGATTTCAAGCTCGATCTCACGCCGGTGGATGGACGCCGCACCGATCTGTCTCGCATCGGAGCGCTCGGTTTCGACCCGGGTATCCGATTGATGTTGGCCGACTCCACCAACGCCGACCGTCCCGGATCCTCACGCTCTGAACGAGAGGTCGGTGGAGTACTCACCTCCCTGCTCCAGGGCCAGGATGGCCGCCGGGTGATCGTGGCCTCCTTCGCGAGCCACATCCACCGTCTCCAGCAGATCGCTGATGCTGCGGTGGCCACCGGACGGGTGGTGGTCACCCTCGGCTTGTCGATGCGGCGCAATGTGAAGCTCGCCCGTGATGTGGGGATCTTGCGCATACCCGATCACGCGATTCGCGATATCGAAGACATCGACGAGCTCGACCCGGAGCGCGTCTGTGTTGTGTGCACCGGCTCTCAGGGCGAGCCGCGGGCCGCTCTGACGATGATGGCCAACGGCATGAGCAAGTGGATGCAGCTCACCGACAACGACACCGTCATCTTCAGCTCCCACCCCATTCCCGGAAACGAAGCCGCTGTCGCAGCGGTGCGCAACGGTCTGGCCAGGCACGGGGCGAAGGTGTTTCACAGTGGCCAGGTCGATGTCCACACCAGCGGCCATGGCAAGCAGCAGGAGCTGCAGACGCTGCACTCGGTGGCGGTGCCGGAGTGGTTTGTGCCGGTTCATGGTGAATACGCCCACCTGGTTGCTCACGCCGAGTTGGCGCGGGGTATGGGGATGGCCGACGACCGGGTCATGCTCTGCGAAGACGGCGATCAGATCGTTCTCAGCGACAGCGGCTTGGAACATCTCGGTTCCGTTGGCGGCGAGCACCTCTATCTCGATGGCACGGTCGGCGATCTCGGCAATATGGTGCTGGGGGAGCGGCGCACTCTCGGAGACGATGGTTTTGTCACCGTGGTGGTGCACGTCGACCTCGAACGGGGTGAAATTCTGGCTGGGCCCGATGTGGTGTCGCGGGGTTGGGTCGAGCAGCCCGCCCTCGTTGCCCACGAAACGGCAGTGGCTGATGCGGTGGAGCAGGAGCTGATGAAGGCTCTCGAGGATCCCGATGTCGACCTCAATCGGTTGGGCCAGATCACCCGCCGGGCCGCGGGGCGAACGGTCAATGATCGCACCCGCCGCCGGCCCATGATCGTGCCGGTGGTGCGCGAAGGCTGAGCCCCGAGCCGGCACCCCACTCCAGCGCGTGTCTCGGGGTGCCCCGGAGCCAGGGGAGCCCGCTGATAGTTTTGCTTGCACTGTGGCTACCAAAGCGCGCTCGAAGACGACATCTGCGAAGAAGTCTCCCGCCAAGGGGAGAGCAAGGCAGACCAAGAAGGGCCCCGCCGCGTCTCGCAAGGCGGTCGGTTCGGTGCTGGCCGGTCACCAGGCCGATCTGTGGGGCGTCGGAGCGATCCTCGCCGGCCTCTTGTCGGTGGTTGCGGTCTGGCTCGGTTCCGGAGGCTTCGTCGGCGAAGTGATCGACGACGGTCTCGCCCTCGGCGTCGGCCTTCTTCGAGCGGTGGTGCCTGTCGCCTTGATCGTTCTCGGCATCTTGTTGATCCGTGGCGGCGAGTCCGACGACGACGATCTCGAACGACTCGCCCGCGCCGCGGTTGGTGGACTCCTAGTTCTGGTGGCACTCACCGGCCTGCTCCACGTTGCGCGGGACAGGCCGGGAATCGACAGTCCCATCTCCGAGATCGGTGCCGCCGGCGGCGTGCTGGGCATGGCCATCGGAGGCCCGTTGCACGCGGTGGCTGCGGTCGCCGGCAGTGTTCTCGTCCTGCTCGCACTCGGCGTTGTGGGAGTGATCGTGCTCACGGGCTCGTCCGCGCGCAATATCGTTACCCTGCTCGGCCGCGTCCTCCAGCCGATCCCAGTCCTGTTCACCCGCGCCATCCGGTCGCTTTTCTCAGACCCCACCGGGGCCGACGAAGCGGCGATCGATCTCCGCGGTCCGAGAGGGCCATTCGACCAGGATGCAAGCGACGGCGACCCCCACGATGACCACGACGAAGCCGCGGAGCCGCCCCCCGCGCCGAAGGCCAAGCGCACACCGCGGGCCAAGAAGGCCGACGCCGCGCCCGTCGCGGAAGCCGAACAACAGGCCCTCACCCTGGCCGAGGGCGACAGCTTGTGGAAGCTCCCTCCGTCCAACTTGCTCGCCCGATCCCGAGCCCAACAGATCGACCGGGTCGACGTCGCCGCTCGAGGCAAGGTGCTGCAAGCCACTCTCGACCAGTTCGGTGTCGCCACCACCGCCCTCGAACCGATCGTGGGGCCCACCGTCACCCGCTATGTGCTCGAGCTCGGCGAGGGGGTCAAGGTGTCGAAGCTCGAGAGCTTGCGCAAGGACATCGCCTACGCCATGGCCTCGCCCGACGTTCGGATCCTCGCCCCCATCCCGGGGCGACGCGCGATCGGCGTGGAGGTTCCCAACAGCGACCGCCAGGTAATAGCTCTCGGCGACATCCTGGCTTCGAAGGAGGCCCGTCGAGCGAGCCATCCCTTGGAGGTGGCCATAGGTCGCGACATCAACGGTCGCAACATGATGATCAACCTCGCAACCATGCCCCACGTGCTCATCGCGGGCGCCACCGGCGCGGGCAAGTCGTCGTGTCTCAACTCGATCATCACCTCGATCCTCATGCGGTCGACACCTGAGCAGGTGCGGATGATCCTCGTCGATCCGAAGCGCGTGGAGATGGGCCAATACGACAAGGCCCCCCACCTTCTCACTGCGCCGGTCACCGATCCCCGCCAGGCCGCCAATGCCCTCGCCTGGGCAGTGCGGGAGATGGAGAGGCGCTACGACCTGCTCCACAAGGTGGGCTTCCGCGACATCACCGGCTACAACAACGCTGTCGATGCGGGCACGCTCGAACCCGGCCTCGGGGAGGTCGGCGAATCGGGCGAGCCGCTGAAATACCGGCGCCTGCCATTCATGTTGATAGTGGTCGACGAGCTCGCCGATCTCATGATGGTGGCGGCCCGCGACGTAGAGGATTCCATCGCTCGGATCGCCCAGATGGCCCGGGCCGTCGGCATCCATCTCGTGATCGCCACCCAGCGGCCGTCGGTCAATGTCATCACCGGCGTGATCAAGGCCAACATCCCGGCCCGACTCGCTTTCGCCGTTTCCAGCCTCACCGATTCGCGCGTGATCCTGGATCAGCCCGGCGCCGAGCGCCTCGTCGGCAGGGGTGATCTTCTCATCCTCGGCCCCGCCTCCTCCACGCCTCACCGGGTTCAGGGATGCTGGGTGGAGGAGACCGAGGTGCGAGCCATCGTGCAGTATTGGAAGGACCAGGCTCCGGAGTTCACCGCCAACGACGCGGTCGCGACGGAGGCCGCTCCCGAAGGTCCTGCCACCACTTCGAGCGCACCTGTTCCCGCCCCGGGCGGGATCACCAGCACGCCGCCGAGCCTTGGTTCGATAACCGATGCGCCACCCTCGCCCGCCGACGGCGGCGACGAACTCTTCGTCCAGGCAATGGAGCTGGTAGTCCAGACCCAGCTCGGATCGACCTCGATGCTGCAACGCAAGCTGAGAGTTGGCTTCGCCCGCGCTGGTCGGATCATGGACCTGCTCGAAGAGGTCGGCGTGGTTGGTCCGTCGACGGGCTCGAAAGCCCGTGACGTTTTGATCACCCCCGAGGAGCTGGCCTCTCGCACCGGCGAGGCCTGAGCGCCGATAGGTTCCCTGCCACATGGCACTCGGTCTGATTCTCGCGCTCGGTGGCCTGGGCGTTCTCACCGTCGGCGCCGACCACTTCGTGAAGGGGGCAGCGCGGCTGGCGGTGCTCTACCGCGTCCGTCCAGTGGTGGTGGGTGCGGTGCTGATCGGCTTCGGCACCAGCGCTCCGGAGATGGTGGTTTCCGGGATCGCCGCGGCGAGGGGCGACCTCGACATCGGTGTAGGCAATATCGTCGGCTCCAACGTCGCCAACGTCTCGCTGGTTCTCGCGGCGGCTACTGCCGTCGCTGTCATTCCCGTTGATTCGCGCACCCTCAAACGAATTGCGCCGCTGTCGGTGGGGTCGGTGGTAATTTTCGCTCTGATCCTCCAACGCAGGATCGAACGTTGGGAGGGCGCACTTCTCGCGGCTCTCATCCTCGTGGTGTTGATTTTCGCGCTCCGAGCGGCGCGCCCCGACGACCCGTTGGGTGAAGACGTCGAGGGAATGATCGGCGACGACCCCCTGCATCGGGGACTCGAGATGGCGAGGACCGGAGCCGGTCTTTCGCTGGTGGTGGTTTCAGCCTGGTTCATCGTTGAAGGGGCGGGCCGGGTCGCCGATGCCCTCGATCTGTCGGGTGGGTTCGTCGGCTTCACCCTTGTTGCCCTGGGCACATCAGCGCCTGAGTTGGTCACCAGCGTTCAGGCGGCGCGCCAGGGAGAAACCGATCTCCTGATCGGAAATCTGCTCGGCTCGAATGTGTTCAACAGTCTCGCGGTCGGCGGCATCATGGGTCTCGTTGGCCCCGGGCCCGTGCTCGACACCCGACTGGCAACCACCGGATCGGTGCTGATGGTCGGAATCGTGGCGATCAGTTGGTTGTTCATGGTGGTGGGCGGCGAGGTCGATCGTCGCAAGGGATTCGCCCTGTTCTTCTTGTGGGTCTTCTCGGTTGTTGTCCTTGCAGGGAGCGATGTGGCCGACTCCGCCCTCTCGTTCGGTTGATCGGCTAGCGAGCTGGAGGATTGTTACGCCCAACGAACCGGCCCACTCGTTGGCAATGCGTCTGCGGCGAGGCGAGACATCATGTGTCGACGTGGTTACGGCCGCGGGTCCACGGCTCTCGACAACTGAAGCAGCGCCAAGTGAGATAGCGCCGCGTGCCGAGACCCAGTTCGTGGTGTTCCCCGAGTCGAGTGGATCGTTAGGCTGGGCCGATGCCGGATCAGCCCACCACCTATTTCCTGGAGACGCTCGGCTGTCCGAAGAATCAGGTCGACAGCGACAAGCTCGAAGGCACCCTCGCGGCCGACGGGCTCACATCCACCGCTCGAGCCGAGGACGCGGATGTGGTGGTCGTCAATACGTGTGCGTTCATCGATGAGGCGCGGCAGGAATCGATCGAGACGATCCTCGACCTGTCGGCTCGGCGCCGTGATGGGGCCAAGCTCGTGGTTACGGGCTGTCTGGCAGAGCGTCATGGAGCAGAGCTCGCGGCCGAGCTTCCCGAGATCGACCAGATAGCAGGGTTCGGAACCGCGATCGCTCGTTCGCACGGAGCGGTACCCGTCACCCTCGGCGCCACCCGCCGTGCCCCCGACTTCGACCTGCTCAATCTTCCCCGGCCCGCGTCGGCCAGGCCCTGGGCCTACGTGAAGATTGCAGAAGGCTGCGACCGTGCTTGTGGCTTCTGTGCGATACCTAGCTTTCGGGGGCCCCAGAGGAGCCGAACCATCGATCAGATCCTCGCTGAGGTCGACCAGCTCGGGGCCAAGGAAATCGTCCTTGTCGCCCAGGATCTGGCCGCCTACGGACGCGATCAGGGGGTGGGGGAGCGGGCCATTGTGCCTCTGGTGAGAAGTGTGGCCGAGCGGGTCGAGAGGACTCGCCTGCTCTACCTCTACCCGTCCGACCTCACCGATGAGCTCATCGACACGATCTGCGCCACAGGCGTTGCCTACTTCGACCTGTCACTTCAACACGTCTCGCCTCCACTCCTGCGGAGGATGCGGCGGTGGGGAAACGGCGACAAGTTCGCCAAGCGCATAGCCGCCATCCGTGATCGCGAACCCGATGCTGCGTTTCGATCGAACTTCATCGTCGGCTATCCCGGCGAGACGGAGGCCGATCACGACCAACTGCTTGATTTCGTCGAGCAGGCCCAGCTCGACTGGTGTGGCTTTTTCGCCTATTCGGAAGAGGACGGCACCTACGCGACCACCCTCGACGGAGCAGTGTCTCCTTCTCTGCGCGACGACCGGCTCGCCGAGCTGCGTGAGATTCAGGACACGATCACCGCGACTCGACGTGACGAATTGATCGGTCGCGTGGTCGAAGTACTCGTGGACGAACAAGGCACAGGAAGAACCCACCGCGAAGCGCCCGAAATCGACGGGATCGTCTCGGTGCCCCATGATCTGGAGGTGGGAGGCATTCACTCCCTGAAGGTCACCGGCTCGATGGGCCCCGACCTGCTTGCTGCGCCCATGATTGCAGCCACTCCCCATGAGGTATCAACATGAGCGAGCTGGCCGCACCCCGCCAGGCCGGGCTCACCCATCCCGCCAACCTTCTCACGATCACCCGCCTCGTGTTCGCCCCCCTTCTCTTCTGGTTCGTGCTCGATGCCGAGGCCGACCGGGGAGCGAGTTGGGCGGCGTTCGGGTTGGGTATCGCGTTGGCCAGTACCGACTTCTTCGATGGCAAGGTTGCCCGCCGCGCCAACGTTGTGAGTCGCTCCGGAGCATTCCTCGATCCTCTGGCCGACAAGGTCGTGATCCTCGGATCGGCCTTCTGCCTCGTTTACGTCGAGCGCTACTGGTGGGTGCCGGTCACCATCATCGGGGTTCGCGAGCTCGCTATCACGGCATGGCGGGCGCGCTCGGCGCGCGACGGCCTCGCCTTGCCCGCACGGCGTTCGGCGAAATACAAGACCGCGGTGCAGGGCATCGCTCTGGCCATGGCGGTGATGCCCACCCTGAGCGACGAAGACACCCTCATCGCTGTGATGTTGTGGATTGCTGTGGTTTGGACGATCTTCAGTGGGGTGCAATACCTGCTCGACGGGCAGAATGCCCTGAGCCGCACCGGGGACTAGACCGGCGGGTACCGATTATCCTGTTGGGGGCAGCAGATGAAGTGTGAAGTCGTCGCGGTGGGAACAGAGCTGCTGCTCGGCCAGATTGTCGATACGAATTCGTCGTGGATCGGTGAGCAGCTCGCCACGGTGGGGATCGATTCTCATTACCAGACCAAGGTGGGCGACAACCACGACCGGATGGTGGCCGTGTTCGAGCAGGCCTTGGCCCGTAGCGACGCGGTCATCGTCTGCGGTGGGCTCGGCCCCACCCAGGACGACATCACCCGTGAGGCGATCGCCGATGTCATGGGTGTCGAGCTGGTGCGAGACGAGGAGATCGTCGAGCGCATCCGGGTGATGTTCAGCGGGCGGGACAGGGAGATGCCCGACAACAATCGACGCCAGGCCGACGTGCCGGATGGGGCGATGGTCAACCCCGCCATGCCCGGCACCGCTCCGGGCCTCATCTGCCCGCTCACCGGCGATCACGATGGAAAGATCATCTACGCCGTTCCCGGGGTTCCCTGGGAAATGAAGCAGATGGTGACCATCGGGATCCTCCCAGATCTTCAGCAGAGGGCGGGTATTACTTCGGTGATCCGCAGCCGCACACTGAGAACGTGGGGCCAGTCGGAATCGGGGCTGGCCGAACAACTCGACGACGAGATTTGTCGACTGGACGAGACAGGTGAGGCAACGATCGCCTTCCTGGCGAGCGGTTGGGAAGGGCTGAAGGTTCGCATCACCGCGAAGGCCGAGACCGGGGGAGAGGTCGATGGAGCCCTCGACGCGGAGGAGAAGCGCGTCCGAGAGATCATCGGCGACATCGTGTTCGGAGTCGATGACGACACCATGGAATCGGTCGTGCTCGATCTTCTTCGGGAACGGGGCCTCACGCTCGGACTCGCCGAGTCGCTCACCGGAGGACTGATCGCCAGTCGGATCACCTCGATTCCAGGCAGCAGCGATGTGTTCCGGGGCGCGGTGGTGCCATACGACCGCCAGCTCAAGATCGACGTGCTGGGAGCACCCGACGTCCCGGCAGTGAGCGAGGAGATGGTCGCGGCGATGGCCACCGGTGCTTGCGCCACGCTCGGTACCGATGTGGCGATCGCGGTCACCGGTGTTGCCGGTCCTGCTCCCCTCGAAGACCAGGAACCCGGGAACGTGTGGGTTGCGATCAGCCTCGATGGGCAGACGACCACGAACCACCTCGTACTGCCCTTCGATCGCGACCGTGTCCGCCAGTTCACCTGCATCATGTCGCTCAACCTGCTGCGGCGTCGCCTGCTGGGGACCGACTGAGTGGGCGCCGATCCCGGCGACGAGTTGGTGGAGGTGGTCGGCGACGACGGGCACCTCCCTCGGGTAGTGACCCGGCGACAGATGAGGACCGAGAATCTTCGTCATCGCAATATCGCCGTCGTTGTCCGACGATCGTCGGGAGCTGTGGTGGCCCACCAGCGGTCCGACTGGAAGGACATCCACCCGTCGTTGTGGGATGTTGCGTTCGGAGGGGTGCCCAACGTCGACGAATCCGACGAAGACGCGGCGGTCAGGGAGCTGGCCGAGGAGGCTGGTCTCGTTGTGAAGATCGCCGACCTGGTCGATCTCGGACGGGGTAGTCACGACGACCAGCACACGCGGTGGACCGGTCGGTTCTTCATGGTGGAGACGGATGCCGAGTTGACTCCTGCCGATGGTGAGGTTGCCCAGATGGTGGATGTGATGCCGGCCGACCTTCCTAGCTGGGCCCTCGACCACCCTGTGTGTCCCGATGGGTTGGTGCTGCTCCGGCTGGTATCGGAGCTTGCGGCCTGAGACACTGCGCCATGCGAACCGAACTCGACCCCGAACTGCTGAGCGACGCGATCCAGCACCTCTACAAGATCCGTGAAGGGGAGCTGATAAGTGCCGCGGTACACGTCGGCGGCCGCACGGGCCTCCTCGATGCCCTTGTCGAGCACGGCCCGGTCACCTCAGAAGAGTTGGCCGCTCACAGCGGCCTCCATGAGAGGTGGGTTCGCGAGTGGCTTCATACGATCGCATCCGCCGAATTGGCTTTTCACGACGACGGTAAGTTTGCCCTCACCCCTGAGATCGCGCTGATCCTCGGTGAGGAGGATCATCCCGCGTCGATGGTCGGCGTCTTCGGCCCGCCCATCACCCACGAGGAGATCGAGCACACCGTCGAGGCCTTCCGCACTGGTCTGGGCATGACCTGGGACCAGCACGGTGAGCACACATGTCACTTCCAGGCCGCCATGGGAGCGGCTGGGCAGAAGGCTTTCCTCGTGCCCGTGATTCTCTCGTCGATCGAAGGCATGGCCGACCGATTGGATGCCGGTTCGATGGTCGTCGATATCGGCTGCGGGGCGGGCGTGGCGGCCGCGGCCATCGCCGAAGCGTGCCCGGCATCGACGGTCATCGGTATCGATCCCTCCGCTCACGCGATCGCGTCTGCTACCCAGAGTGCCCGCGCGGCCGGTCTTCGCAATCTCGAGTTCCGCGAAGGCAGCTTCGATGACCTCGACGATCTCCGCGGTGTCGACCTCCTCCTCACCCTCGATGTGATCCACGACCTCCCCCACCCCGGCGCAGCGGTGAGGTCGGCCCGCTCGTGTCTGGCCGACGATGGTGTGTGGATGGTGGCCGACATTCGCGCCATGGATGGCCTCGAGGCGAACCGTGAGTATCCCCTTGTGTCGCTCCTTTACGGGATGTCGCTCTTCTATTGCATGTCTTCGGCGATGTCGGAGCCTGGCGGTGCGGGGCTGGGCACACTCGGACTCACCGTCGACATCTTCAAGGAATTGGCGATTGCCGGCGGGTTCTCGTCGATCGACACACGCGAGTTCAAGGTGGATCCTCTGAATCGCTACTTCGAGGTGCGCGCCTGAGAGCCAACGCGCGTTCGGGTGGTTTTGCCTCACTACTCAAGCGGCATTGCTCCGAGGCGGCGGGCGGCCGCTTCGGTGGTTGGATCCGCGGGGTCTGAGTTGCCACTCGCCATCTGACCTGGAGAGTTGGTGTCCATGATCGTGGATGAGGTGGTGGTCGGTGTTGCAGACCAGCGCCATGTTGTCGATGTCGGTGGGCCCGGCGGTGGGAGGGGCCCAGGGGTCGAGATGATGGGCCTGGCAGTGGCTCGGCTCGGCGGCGCAGATCACGCACCCGCCGTCGCGGTGGATGAGGGCGTTCCACTGGGCATCTGTTGCGGTGCGGATGCTGCGGCCTTGCCACAGCACTGAGCCATCGGCCGCGAACACCGCTCCGACGAAAGCGGCTTCACACGCGATGCGTTCGAGCACCTCCTGAGGCAGCGGAGTGCCGTCGATGAGTTCGGCCAGCCCGTTCGGGTGGTCGGTGCGGCAGCGGCTGGCGTCGAGCCGAATGTGAACCTGGAATCTGGGGTGGGGTCGTCTGTTGCCGGAGTTTTCGCCCGAGTCGGAGACACGGGAGCTGGTGAGGAGTGCAGCGATAGCGTCGGCACCTCGCTGATCGGGGGTGCGGACTTCGTCGGGAGTGCCGTCGCGGCCTCCATCGGCGCGCCATAGCCGATCGATCTCGGCCTGAAAGGCCTTCCTGACCGATGAACCAGTGGTCGGGTCGAAGCGGGCAAATAGGCACGTCATGCCGTCGGCATCGCTCCACGTGCGTGCCTCGCGCGTCTCCCTCTGTCGGAGATGTCGCTCTCTTCGTGCATGGTCGCGCTCTTTCGCGTTGGCCCACTCCTGTGATTGTTTGGCGAACATGTCGGCCGGTAGCGCCTTCGCCTTCGCCGCGAGAGCGCTGTCGGCCTCAGCCGGGGACGTGCGTGCCGCGGCCGCGGCGGCCGCGTCGGCGTGTTCTTCGTTGATCTCGCCCCGGGCCAATGCGGCGCGGGTCTCGGGCATCTTCCCCAGCTGTTCGGCAGTCTGCGCCGCCTTCTTGGCAGCCTTCTTGGAACGCCGGGCTCGAGATCGCGTGACCCCGGCGCCATCGATTCCCCCGTCGCTGAGGTTGTCGATGGCGGCGGTGAGGGCCAGCCGCCTCTCCACCGCATGAGCTTCCACCTTCGCCAAGGCCGCGATACCAGCTTCGAGCTCGGCTCGCGGCTTTCCCCGCGCCGTTACCGCCTCTAGAGCTCGATGGACCGCCGTGAACATGTAACCAATCTACACGAACATATGTTCGTATACAACCAAAACACTCAGAATCCGAGCGGGAGTCTTGCATGAGCCATCGGCGGCCTAGCTCGACGGGAGCGTGGCCCCAACTTCGTTGAGGTCGGCCTGCCACGAAGCCGCCGGCCCGAGGGTGGGTGTTGATCCCGAGCATCGTCATGCCCGCCACCTGCCTCTCGGCATCGATCGCGAGCAGCACCTCGCCAGAATGGTCGCCGGAGCGTGGAATCGCGACGAGATTCAAGCGCAGGAAGTCCTGGACTTCTATCCCAGGCTTCTCTTTGAGAGCGATCTGCATCTGATCCGGCCCCGAGGCGAAGTCGTCTGGA
>CAXMSE010000064.1:0-66174 GCA_964196195.1 uncultured Gammaproteobacteria bacterium
GACACTCCGGGTTGGCTGCAGCGAATCGCCGCCCAGTTCGCCGATCCCCTCGTGCTCCTGCTGCTCGCCGCCATCACCGTCTCCCTTCTCGCGTGGCAAATCGACGACGAGGGGGGCCTGCCCTTCGATGCGATCGCGATCGGCACGATCGTCGCCCTCAACGCCGCGATCGGGGCTATCCAGGAGGACCGAGCCGAACGGGCGGTGGCTGCGCTCGCCGCGATGGCCGCGGCCCAGGCCCGGGTGATTCGTGACGGCAAGCTCGTCCAGATCCCCACCCGTGAGGTGGTGATCGGCGACACGATCGTGCTCGAGGAAGGCGACGCTGTCCCCGCCGACGCCCGCCTCTTCGAGGCCCACACCCTGAGAATCTCCGAAGCATCTCTCACCGGCGAGAGTGAGTCGGTGGTCAAGGCCATCGAGCCCGTCCTCCCCGACGCCCCCCTGGCCGAACGCCACTCGATGGTGTTCTCCGGCACAGCTGCTGTGTCGGGACGAGGCCGAGCCGCGGTGACGGCCACCGGCATGGGAAGCGAGGTAGGTCACATCGCCACCCTCCTCAGCGAGACCGAGCGCCTGCCCACTCCGCTCGAACGTGAGATTGCGCGGGTGGGTCGTGTGATCGGCCTGGCAGTGGTGGTGATCGCTGTGATGGTAGTCGGGGTCACCCTCATCGCTTCCGACATCGACAACGCCACTGATCTCGTCGAGGTACTCCTCATCGGCGTTGCGCTCGCGGTGGCAGCGGTACCCGAAGGGCTTCCCGCGGTCTTGTCGATTGTTCTGGCGATCGGCGTTCAACGAATGGCGTCACGCAACGCTCTGGTGAAACGCCTCGCCTCGGCCGAGACGCTCGGCTCTGCCTCGGTGATCTGCACCGACAAGACAGGCACCCTCACCCGCAGCGAGATGAGTGTGCGCACGATCGTCACCGCCGGCGGAGCGATGGAGATCGTCGGCAGGGGGTACGAGCCCAAAGGCGAGTTGCGAATCGATGGGGGCGTCCCCTCCGACGAACGACGTCACGTCGCGCGGGCCATGCTCCGGGCCGGAGCCCTGGCCTCCAACGCCACGATCGCCGAGGAAGACGGGCGTTGGCTCGCCGTGGGGAATCCCACCGAGGCCGCCATCGTGGCGGCCGCAGCGAGGGTGGGAGTCGAGTCAAGGGAGCTAGATGCGTCTCGGCTCGCCGAAGTGCCCTTCACGTCGGACCGCAAGCGTATGAGCGTGCTGGTTCGAGCCAGCGACGCCGGCGGCGGGGTGGAGCATCTGGTTAAGGGTGCCCCCGATGTCGTTCTCGATCTGTGTGAAGCGGAGCAGACCACCGCAGGGCCAGTGGCACTTACCGAGGAACGCCGTGGATGGTGGCAGTCCCAGATCGACGCGCTGGCCGACCAGGCCATGCGAACACTGGCCATCGCGGTGGGCCACGAAGACGGCGGATCTATCACCGAGGCCAATGAAGCGGGGCTCACCATCCTGGGCGTGGTGGGAATCATCGATCCTCCCCGCCAAGAGGCGGGCCCGGCGGTGGCCGCAACACGTGCGGCGGGAATCCGGGTCGTGATGATCACCGGCGACCACCCCCGCACGGCATCGCAGATCGGCAGCGAACTCGGGATCGCCGCAGCCGGTTCATCCGTGGTGACAGGACCCGAACTCGACAACATCAGCGACGAAGAACTGGTCGATGTTGTCAACGACACTTCGATATTCGCCAGGGTCGCGCCCGCCCACAAACTCCGCCTGGTGGGTGCCCTGCAACAACAGGGCCATGTTGTCGCCATGACCGGCGACGGCGTCAACGATGCTCCTGCTCTCAAGGCGGCCGACATCGGCACGGCTATGGGCGTCGCCGGCACCGATGTGGCCCGTGAGGCGGCCGACGTGGTGCTCACCGACGACAACTTCGCCACGATCACCGCCGCGGTGGCCGAAGGACGCGCGATCTTCCACAACATCCGCAGCTTCCTGCGCTATCTGCTCTCGTCGAACATCGGCGAGGTGTTCGCCATGTTCTTCGGAGTCCTTCTCGCGGGGGCTCTCGGTCTCGACGGCAGCGCCGCGGTGATCGCCCCCCTCACCGCCACCCAAATCCTCTGGATCAACCTTCTCACCGACACCGGTCCGGCGCTGGCGCTGGGAGTCGATCCCGGTGAGGACGAATTGATGCTGCGTCCGCCCCGTCGGCCCGGCGATCGAGTCATCGACATCACCATGCAACGCGGGATCCTGCTGGTCGGGGCCACGATGGCGGTCGCGACGCTGGCCATGCTCGATGCCAAACTCCCCGGCGGGTTGATCGACGGGTCGAGTGACCTCGACGAAGCGCGGACCGCGGCCTTCACGGTGCTCGTGTTGGCCCAGTTGTTCAACTGCTTCAACGCCCGATCCGATTTGGTGAGCGCCTTCCATCGCTGGGCGTCCAACCGCTGGCTGCTGCTGGCGATCGCCGGCTCGCTCGGACTCCAGTTCCTCGTCGTCTATCTGCCCTCGCTTCAGGATGCGTTCAGCACCGCACCTCTCTCGGTGGGCGACTGGCTGGCCGCCACCGCGTTGGCGAGCTCGGTCCTGTGGGTGAGTGAGATCCGCAAGGCACTCAGGCGACGACGCGCCTCGTTGCCGGCGGCCAGCCAACGGGTTCAGGGCAGCACCGCGCAGAAGCCGGCATAGAGGTCGATCAAGGGGCCGGCAGCAACACGCCATCGACACTTCGGTCCCGTCGCTGCGCCGCAATCCATACCGAGACGTCCCCGCGGGGACGGCCAAACCTCATTGCAACGGGTACTGGGGGCAGGTGGCCCGCCGCTCAATCGTGCGAGGGCCCAGCTGCTCCCACTCGTCGACGGTGAGATTTCGGCCGGCCAGCTCACAAGCGATGTCGGCCCAGGTATCGGTGTCGAAATTCCACAAGTGGACAGCGCCGGACGCCGGGACGCTAAGCACCCTGCCGTCCGCGGTGAACTCAACGCGTGCAGATCCTCCCGCGTAGGGCAGATCACCGCCGAGTTGGTGACCGGTCTCCAAGTCCCAAACCTTGATTGCCAGCCCCGACGAGCTCGTCACTCGAAGATTGGTCTCGTCCAGTTTCGAATAGCCGAGACCGGACATCAGCAGCGGCTCACCGACCGGATCGAACGAGATGGGATCGACTTGCAGAACCGTTCCGTCAGTGCGGATGACGAAGAGCCACTCGCCCATGAGTCGGCCACTGACCCAATCGCCGGGGTTCGGCACCTCGATTCGTTGCAGAGGGTTGGTGGTCCACACGCCGAATCCGCCTCTGGTGGTCACCACCGCCATGTACTCCCCATCGGCCGAGAAGCTTGGCCCCGTCTGGGCACCCTCGTACTGATCACCGTCCCCGATCGACACCGTCTCGATGAACTCTCCGGCCCCGCTGTACAAGTCGGCGTGCCCGCCTAGCCGACCGAACGCGAAGTAGCGCCCGTCTGGACTTGCGGAGATCTCCGTGAAGTCGAACGGAATCGGCACCGGTGGGCCCAGTGGGGTGTGTGAGGCATCGAAAATCTGGACGTGACCAGCGGCCACGGTGAGGGTGAAGGGGCCATAGCCGATCGTGATCAGCCCATCGGAGTCGAAGATCTCGGGTTCGAGTCGCTGAGAGGTGAGATCGAACGATGTCGTCGGCGGGATTGCTGTCGTCGAAAAGACCGAAACGAGAAGCTCCGAGCCGTCCGCAGCGAGAGAGGGCAGTATTGCGCCACCGGCGGCATTTGCCGCAAGCTGTTGGGACGACAGTGGGGCCACGCGCTCCAGGGGCCCGGAGCCGTCTGCTGACCAAACCTCGAGCCCGCCAGCCGTGGCCACCACGAACTGGTCGAGCGCAGGTACAAAAACAACGTCGGTCGCCTGGTCGATGAACCGCGGGACGAGCAGCGCATTCGCTCTACCCGTGTGCAAATCAAAGGAAGTAACGTTCCCGTGGGACGGCACACCAAGGATCGAGGCCTCCGGATCGATCCAGAACATCGCGTCCAGTGAAAACCCTCGCACGGAGCCGAGTCCAAAAGCCGGCACCGCGGGGGAACCATCGGCGGTGTTGAAGACGCGAAGCTCCGAACCGAGGGAACCCGATACGAATGCGAGCCGGTCGCCCGCGGGAGCGAAGGTGAACCCGAACGGCGTGTTCTCGTTGACAATGACCGCCGGTGGCGCCTCATCGATCCAGAGCACTTGCTCAGTGGCGGGATCCCAGTACTGAACCTCGGACCTGAGCGTCACGACCGCCAGTCGATCCTCTACCGGGCTCCATCTGGCGAAGAAGACGTCGTCCTCCCCTGTCTGCAGGGTCTTGTCGAGCTCCATTGTCGCCAGGTCCCATAGCTCCACCTGGCCACCCGCCAGTCCCACCGCCAAGCCGGAGCCATCTCGCGAGAGGGAGAGATCGCTCACCGTTGTGGGGTGAGCGAGAACCCCGAGTGAGTCTCCCGTGGTCAGGTCGTAGAGGAACGTCTCGTCGAGCTCGCCTCGAATTGCCGCGAGACGACCGTCCGGGCTGGCGGTGAGAAGTGCCGTGGCCACCGGGTTGTCGTGAGCGATCGTGCGGAGCAGCTCACGACCGTCCAGGTCCCAGACATCGATCGAATCGGTTCCCACCGCGGCGAGGGTGACACCGTCGTCGAGTAGTTCAACCGCCAGATAGGCCCGGCCGCCGAAGGTGCCTCGGAACCCCGGCACCGCGGTCAAAGCACGATGCAAGCTGGTGAGGGTGTCCACCGAAGGGGCCGCACGATGTGCCTCCACCGCCAGCAAGGCGGCCACATGGGGAGACTCCTCCTCGATCGCCAGCCCCAGAGCACCCATGCGCTCCAGATCCCCTGCCTCCCGCGCCGCCTCGGCCTCTTCGGCTCTGAGCTCGGCCAGGCCCGCACTCGCCGCCGCTTCGACCGCGTTGGTGTTGGCCAGTTCCGCGTTGGTCGCGGCCTCGGCGGCGTTGCTGTTGGCCAGGTCTGCGTTCTGCTCTGCCAAAGCGGCCTGATCATCGGCCCTCTGCTGCTGGCGCAGGGCCAAAGCACCGGCAATCAGCGCAACCACCGCCACAACGCCGGTCACCACCAGCAGTCGCCGCAGCCGCCTGACCCGGTTCCGCTCCGCGCGATCTTCGACGTCGCGTAAGCCGAGGCTGGATTCGAGGAACTCCGCCTCGATCGGGTTCAGCGCAGACCCTGATGCCTCGGCCCAAGCCTCGATCGCACCCAGCCTCACGCCGCGGTACAGCTCACCATCATCTCGACCGCGGTTCGCCCAGGCGGCCGCGCTCGACGTGAGGTGGCGATGCAACAGCAGCCCCTGCCGGTCGTCATCGAGCCACACACCCAAGCGCGGCCACTCTCTGATAAGTGCCTCGTGGGCCACCTCCACCGTCGGCTCGCGGGTGAGCGCATCACGATCGAATGTGAGCAAACGCGCGGCGCCGTACCTGTCGATGATGTTCTCGGTCGACGGACCCGTCGCCAGCTCCGACAAACGAACCCGCCGACGCGTGTCTTCGTTGCCCTCGCCCAAGGTGACGAGGCGGCCGAACAGGGCACGGACCGATGCCTGCTCCCCTGCCGAGGCAGCCTCGTACAACTCATCTGCCCGACGAGCCAGCGCACCGGTCAGACCACCCAACTCCCGATAGCGCTCGAGCAGAAGCAAGCCGGAGACGTTTGTCTCGAACAACTCGGTGAGGGCGTACTGAAGGAGGGGCAATGCCCCCGGTTGACTCGCCACCTCGGCCACGATCTGGGCCACCAAGCCAGGCTCGAACTCCACTCCCACCGATGCCGCCGGGCCCACAACAGCCCGCTCCAACTCGTCGGGAGCCGCTGGCGTTACAACCACCGTCGACCTCTTCAGCAGGGGCGCGAACGCGGTGTGCCGCAGGGGCCGGTCGTAGAAGTCGGCCCTCAGGGTGAGCACGACCCGAAGCGGCGTACCGGGCTCGGTGGCCGCCACGGTGAGTGCCTCGATGAACGCTTCGGTCACGGAAGAATCGACCTGGGAGGTGAAAAGCTCCTCAAACTGATCGATCACCAACAGCAACACGGCGTCATCGGCGGGTAGCACTCGGCGAACTCCGCGCACTATCCCCCGAGGATGCTCGCGCAACTGATCGAGCAGGCTCGCGGGCGGGTTCACCGCAACTCGGAGCAAGGCCGTCTCGAGCGCCTCGAACGGATGAGCACCCGGCGTGAAAGAGGTGGTGAACCAGTCGGCTGAGCCCGCCACTCGTCCTGCCCGAAGGGCGGGTACGAGGCCGGCCCGAACCACCGACGACTTGCCCGAGCCCGACGGCCCCACGACAGCGACCACGGTGGAGTCGGGTTCGGCGAGCTTGGCCACCAGTTCGTCGACCAACCGCTCGCGACCGTAGAAGTCGCCGGAGTCGGTCTCGTCGAAAGCACGCAGCCCCTTGTATGGATTGGCAAAGGGTCTCGTCTGGACGGCACGGGAAGCATCCGCGACCTCAGCACCGCCGGCAGCCGCCTCGAACGCCGTCACGAAGGCCAAGACGCTGGGGTATCGATCTGCCGCCTTCTTGGCGGTGGCAATGGCGAGCACGGCATCGATACCGGCCGGGAGCTCCGGCCGCAGCTCAACCGCTGAGGGGATCGCCTCGCCGAGTTGACGCTGGAGTTGGCCAACCGGGTCGCGTGTATCGGCGAAAGGAGTACGGCCGACCAGAGAAGTGAATGCCACGATTCCCAGGGCGTGAACGTCGGCTGCCGGTCCGACCGGCTCGCGCCTCAGCTGCTCGGGAGAGGCGAAGACCGGCGAGCCCTCCGAGAGCGCAGCCTCGGGCCGGGCCAGATCCGCGGTCTCGAGGGCGATTCCGAAGTCGCCGAGATAAGCGCGGCCATCGTCGTCGAAGAGGATGTTCTCCGGCTTCACATCGCGATGAACCACCCCCGCCGAGTGAGCGGCGTTGAGCGCTGCCCCAATCTCGGTCACCAGCCCGATCACCGCCGGCACCTCCATCGCTCCGCCGTCGAGGCGCGTCTCCAGCGAGCCTCCGGTCATCCACCGCATCACCAAGTAGGCCCGATCTGGCTCGCGCCAGTAGTCGTAGAGAGGCACGATGCTCGGGTGCTCGATGCGGGCCACCATCTGGGCCTCCGCCTCGAAGCGGCGGATGAACTCAGGACGGTTGGCCAGCTCGGCTCGCACCACCTTGATCGCAACATCGCGACCGAGCGCGGGTTGGGTGGCGCGATGCACCACCGCGAATGCGCCCTCACCGATTCGTTCGTGCATCTCGTAGGCCCCGACAAGACGGGGAGCTGCGCCAGCGCCGCGAAGTTCGGGATCTCCGGCCGCAACAGCTCGATCGAGTTCGACCAGATCGTCGGACGGATCGACACCGATCTCTTCGACCACGAGCCGGCGATAGTCCTGGAAGGCTCTCAGCGCCTCGGGCTGACGGCCGGACTGGTAGAGCGCCTGGATCAACAGGGCTCGGGGCCGCTCCCTCAGAGGGAACGCTGCTGCCAACTTTTCCGCAACGCTCACCGCGGCGGCAGCCCGTCCCGCTTCGAGAAGCATTTCGGCCCGCGTCTCCCGAATCCCGACATGGAGTTCGGTAAGACGTTCGCCCTCTGCCTGGGCCCAGGCCTCGTCGGCGAACTCTCCAAAGGGTCTCCCCCGCCAGAGCGCATCGGCCTCATCGATTCTGTCGAGCGCGGCGACCGCGTCGCCGGTATCGGCCAGACGGGCCGCGGTCGATGCCAGCTCGTCGAAGCGGTTGGCGTCGAGTTCTTCGTCGCGCAAGTTGAGGCGGTATCCCGGCGGAGCGGTTTCGATCCGATCGGCGATCTCATCGCCGAACGCCGCCCGTAGCCGGTGGATGTAGGTGCGAACGTTGCGCTCGGCCTGATCGGTGCTCTCACCATCGGGCCAGGTGGCATCGACGAGACGGTCGACCGAAACGATGTCGCCCGCTTCCATGGCCAGCATGGCGAGAATCCGCCGTTGGGTCGGCCCGCCCAGCGCGATAGCGGTGCCGTTGTCCGCCTCGATCGATCCGAGCACTTTGATCTTCATTGCCGTCCCCCCGGTGGCTGGTGACGAGAGTATTCGCATTGTCGTTCGCAGTCTGTTCGCAGCCCCAGATTCCTTTGTTCGTATGGCGCCGCGCACCTCAGTTGTGAGGTCTGGAGGTTCGAGCCGCTGACAGTCAACGAGCTGCGATCGCGATGAGAGAGCACCGCGAACGCGGTTTCGGACAGTCGGGCCATGACCAAGCCCCGCCTCTTCACCGCAGCCCTGTTCATCGCCGTCTCGATCTCGATGTCGACGCCCCTCGCCCCCGCTGTCGCTGTCGCTGTCGCTCAGACTGAGACAGCGACTACGACTACGACCACGACTGAGGCACCTGCGGTCGGAGCACCGGCGATCACCGCATCGTTGACTCCCAGCCTGTCGGTCATCGGCAATAGCGAGCAGAGAGCACGCGTCGATGAGGTCAAGTCGTCGTTCGCATCTCTCGGCCTGGAGCTGCCTGATCTCGTCATCCGGTTCTGGAACGAGAATGAACCGTGCGACGGCCACATGGGCATCTTCCGGCCGCGGGCCGAGAGCTCGAGCGTCGACATCTGCTCGGATCTCGCATTTGTGCTGCCCCATGAGTTGGCTCACGCATGGGAGCGAGGAGCTCTTTCCGATTCAGACCGTCAGGCCTACATGGCCGACCGGGGTTTCGAGACATGGCAGAACGTCGAGCGGAATGAATCCGCAATCGAGGATGTCGCCCACGTGACCCAGCTCGTTGTCATGGGCGGAGGCGAATCGGGTCGAGCCAACGTCGATGACGCGTTCCGGCTGCTCATGGGGCTTTCTGCAAAATAGTTCACCCGAAAACGGCGAACGCCGTCGGCTGTAACAGCCGACGGCGTCTCGCTGACTAGATCGTCTGATCAGACGACGCGGACGTTCTGGGCTTCATCACCCTTACGGCCGGGGGCGACGTCGAATTCGACTGTCTGACCCTCTTCGAGGGACTTGAACCCATCGCCTGCGATGTTGGAGAAGTGGACGAAAACGTCATCCTCTCCATCACGTGAGATAAAGCCGAAGCCCTTCTCGTTGTTGAAGAACTTTACGGTGCCTTGCATGTATCTATCTTTCGCTTGAAGCCCATCCTCATGACAGGCTCATAACTAAGCCTAGGGCGTTCCGACCGCCATGCCTCCCTGGGGTTCACTCGCGGCCCTAATCGGCGTGGCTCGAGGTGAAGCTCAGACAGCGAGCGGCCGCCTCATCATCACCGTTGAATCAGAGTCGACCTTGCTCAAAAGGAGTCGTTCGACGGTTTCGTGACATGTTCGGTCTTTGGGTCAATCAGATCGACTAGATCAATCGTCGGCAACGAAACGACCGCTTATCGCCACCGTCACGAACACCACCGCAGCTACCGCGGCCGCCCACTCGAGTGTCTCGCCGATGTCGCCGATGGTGCCGAGCGCAAGCAGGAGCGATCCGTAGCCGAGGCGCCCAACGAGGCTCGTCAGCGACAAGAAGGTGGCCCGGTGTCGCCTCTCGACCCGCGGAGCCACAGATGCTGGTACCAGCACCGCAACCACCGCCCCCTGCACGCTGCGCAACATGATGAGAGGGAGCACCAGCACCGATGTCGCCAATGCCATCGCGGTGAGCGTCACAACCGGGAGCGCGGCCACCGTGACGAGGACAGCTACCACCCCAAACCGGTGTCGGAGCCTCCCCACTCCCTGCACAGCGGCCGCCGCCACCAGAGCGATCACAGCCGCCACTAGGCCGTTGACGAACGGTGCCCGGTCGATCTCATCGAGCGCCTCCCCGAGTACTCCCGCGAGGTAAGGCGCCGCCAGTTCGGAAGTGAGATGGATCGTCACCACCTCGCCGAGTACGTAGACCATCACCCAGGCCAACATCCGCGTTCGGAGGTAGCCGACGACACGGAGAAGTTCTCGGCCCGCACTTGTCGTATGCGGCTCCCCTGTCGGTTCAACGAGACCGAACACCACTACGAGCTGAAACGTAGACGTGACCAGGGAGGCCAAAAAGGGAAGCCGTAGATCGATCATCCCGAGCGCTCCGCCGGTCACCGTCGCTGCTGCGGTCACGAGAAGGTGGTCGCGCCGCACCCGCGACTCGCGCTCCTCGAATTCCGCAGTGCGCCCCAGAGCCTCGAGGGAGTCGTAGTGGAGGGTGACGTCGGTACCCGAGATGAAAGCGAATCCCATCGCCAGCAGGATCTGGGCCGCCGCCACACCCGCGAACCCATCGGATGTGACGAAGACCGTGTAGGCGGCCACCCACCACAGCGCAGCTAGGCGGAGGGTGAGCACCCGCCCGATCCGGTCGCTGAACCAGCCCGAGGGAACCTCGAACGCGACCACCGCGAGGTAGTAGACGGCCTGGAGGCGTAGTGCGTCACCGAGACCGAAGCGGTCGATGAGGTACAGCACCCACGTCGGGAGCCAGAACAAGGCGCCGGTCGTTCGTTGAAGGCGCCGATAGAGCTCCAGATTGCGCTCCATCGATCCTGGCATCGGGCGAGTCTCCCATGAGTGGGTCCCGAGATGTGTCTCCGCCCCGATCGATCGTCTCTATATTCGAGAACGTGATGAAACTCGATATCGAGCCCTTCGGTACGACGCGAGACGGCGATGAGGTGTCGCGCGTCGAGTTCGACAACGGCGTTCTTCGCGGTTCCTTGATCAACTACGGCGCCAGGCTGGTGCGGCTGTCGGTCCCCGATGCAGCCGGACGACCGGCCGACGTAGTGCTCGGCCACGACGATCTCGACAGCTACGAGCGCGGACCGTCGTACCTCGGGGCGACCTGTGGTCGATACGGCAACCGGATCCGAGGGGGGCGTATCACTGTCGATGGCGTAGCTCATCAGCTCGACACCAACGAGGGCCACAATCAGCTCCACGGTGGGAGCCGAGGCTTCGATCGCCGCGTCTGGTCGATAGAGGCAGACGAGGCGGAAGGCGCGATCCGCTTCTCGATGGAGTCGCCCGACGGCGACCAGGGTTATCCAGGCCGACTCATGACGAGCACCACATATTCCTTGGAGGACGCGACCCTACGCATCCGAATGGAAGCAAGCACCGAAGTTGAAACCGTCGTCAACCTGGTGCACCACTCCTACTGGAATCTCGCCGGCCACGATCGAGGGTCGGTCAGTGAGCATGAACTGATGATCGATGCCGACAGCTACACCCCGGTGGACGACCAGCTGCTGCCGACGGGCGAGGTGCGGTCGGTCGACGCCACTCCCTTCGACTTTCGTCGGCCTCGTCGCATCGGCGACGATTTCGACCTCGACCACAATTGGGTACTGGGTGGAGCCGCGGGGCCCGTGAGGCGGGCTGCGGTACTCCACGATCCGTCGTCGGGACGGACAATGACACTCGAGACCTCCGAACCGGGCCTGCAGGTGTACACCGGCCAACACCTCCGAGCAGAACCTCTCGGCAAAGCCAGCACCTCGTACGGCCGCTTGAGCGGGCTTGCGATGGAGTCGCAGCGCTGGCCCGACAGTCCCAATCTCGAACACTTCCCTGATGCCGGTCTCGAGGCCGGCGAGCACTATCGCCACGACTACGTCGCCACCTTCTCGAACTCCTGAAGCTTCTGCTGAACTAGGGTCAGATTCTGTGACCGAAACCGAGATCGTTGTTCGTCGAACCCTGATAACTGTGGAGGAGAAGCGGGTGGAGATCGGCCGCGACCTGGCCCAGCCGGTGCGCCGCGTCATCGCCGCCGCCGTTCTCGCCAATCCTTTCGCCGGGCGCTACGTCGAAGACCTCGAGCCCCTGATCGAGGCGAGCAAGTGGCTGGCCACCGAGCTCGCCACCAAGGCAGTCGCCCAACTCGAGGGTCGCGAGGTACACGGCTACGGCAAGGGAGTCATCGTCGGCACGAGCGGGGAGCTGGAGCATGCTGCCGCCCTCATGCACCCCGCCCTCGGAGCCCCGCTGCGCGAGGCCTGCGGCGGAGGCAAGTCGATCATCCCATCATCGAAGAAGATCGGAGGGCCCGGCTGCACCCTCGACATCCCCCTCCATCATCGCAATGCCGCATTCGTTCGTAGCCATTTCGACGCGGTCGAGCTGAGGGTCTCCGACGGGCCCGCGGCCGACGAACTCATTCTCGCCGTGGCTGTCACCGATGGAGGCCGCCCCCATCCCCGTGTGGGTGGGCTCACCGTCGACGACATGGTGGGTGAAGACGGCCTGCGCTAGGCGTTCAGAGTGAGATCGTGGAGAGCAGGCGCACGAGCGTCTTGGCCTCCTGCTCGCTGAGAGGCGCAAGGGTGAGTTCGGTTATGCGTTCAGCCACCGGAAGTAGCCGCTCCACGGTGATGCGTCCCTCGTCGGTGAGTTGGATGATGCGCAATCGAGCGTCGTCGGGAGATCGCTCTCGATGGACGTAGCCCGCGGCGAGCAAGCGTTCCACGACCCCCTTCACGGTGGCCGAGTCGAGCGCGATCAGGCGACCCAGCTGGTTCTGGGAGACGGCGCCGACTTCGTGGAGTTTCGCCAGCACTGAGAACTGGGCCGGGGCGATCTCGTTGTCGACCTCGGTGCTGAAGATCAGGCGGTGCCTCTGGTTGGCCTTTCGCAACAGGAACCCGACCTGTTCCTCCAGCAGATAGCGCGTTTCGTTTTTCCTGTCGCCGCTCACGAGAGAGCCACCGCCCGGACGCCCGCCATCGCATCCGCTTCGAACCCGGCGAGTAGACCTGAGGCGGTGGCCACGGCTAGGCCGGCCAGGTGTAGAACGGCTCCGCTGATGAGCCCTCGGTCGACGCAGTGGTCGGCATAGTCAAGCCCGTGGTGGAGCGCATGACGCACTTCGTCCATGGTGAGCATCCCCACCTCGAGGGTCACCGGGGTATCACCGAGATCACTGTCGGGGTCGAGTTCACGAGCGGGACGGCGCTCGATCTCGGGGTGGGGACCGACGTCGACACGGTTGGCGATCATGGTGGCGGCCACATCGGCCCCGGCTGCGCTCGGGGCGAAGACCGTGACGGCATCGGCGATCCCCAGCGAGAAGCTCCGCCCGTGACGCCCACTGGTGGCAATACCTCTCACCCCCGAGTTCGCGTCGAGCCCGACCGAGGATTCGATCGAGCCGCGCCGTGGGTCGACCACCATCCCCACCCGATAGCGCTGTGCAGCCGAAAGACCGAAGGCGATGTCTCCACCGTTGTTGACCATCCAGCGATCGAGCCGGGCAGCTTCAGACATCGCCGAAGCCACCTCATCAGCCACCGCGCCGGCCACCGCCGACATCGGGGTCACCATCGCGTCGCCGCAGTGGTGCATGGCTGCGTCGACCATCCGTCGGGCCACACGACCCGTCACCGCTGGAGGGGCACCCGGATCGAGAGGCATCCTGAGCACGGCGAGTTCCTCGACCAGTTCCTCGAGCAACCCGTCGAAGCACTCGACTGCGGCGCGGTGAGCCGCAGCACGCGAATCAGGATCGCCATCGCATTCGATCAGCAGATCGATCGGACCGTGCTGGAGGTGCATACGACCGCCAACATCGTTTTGGGCGAGCGTTGGCCCGAGATCAGACACGGGGGGCCGAGGGCGGCCCGTAGGGCCAGGGATTGCGCTGATCTGAGCTCACGACCTCAAGCGACGCCTCATCGAGTGCTTCGCTGAGCGGCACGATCGACTCGGCATGGCCACCGAGCTCGAGATACGTCTTCGCCGGCATCGTGAATTCGAGAGGAGCCACCAGTGCGGGAGTCGGTACGTGGCCGAATGAGTTCCGTGGCGTGCGGGTGACATCCACCATGAAGGTGATGCCGCCACCCGGCCACACGAAGGTGGGTGCCCCTCCGCACGTGACGAGGGTCTCCTCTGCTCGAACTGATCGAGTGAGCCCGACCGGGTTGGAGGTGACTCCTGCTCGTAGTGAGCCACCGGCACCAGCCATGAAGAGGACGGAGGTGAGGGTGGGCTCACAGTTGTCGCGGACCCGCTCCACCGATCCGCGCAGAGCCGCCGGCAATTCGGCGGGCTGAGGTCGGAGGTCTTCGTCCAGCACGAAGTAGGCGTAGTCGGAGCCGGTGGTGCTCACCATCAGCAGGGTCTGGCCGGGCTTGGCGATCTTCGGCTTGTATCCCTTCACGATCTCGAGGGGGTCATCGAGGTCGGTACCTCCCCAGCCGCCGCCTGGAGCCGCGATCTCGAAGTATCGACCCGGTGTGGATTTTCGACCTCTCAGCTTGATTCCACTCGGTTCGATTCCCAGCACGACACCCGCCTGGTGTTCGGTGAGTACGCCCGTGATGTGGTCGTCGACAACCACAACCTCATCGACATACGGCGCCCACTGGTCGGCAAACATCCCGATGGCGGCCGATCCACACCCCACCCTCATCCGGTCGTCGACCACCCCATTGATCACCGGGGCCGCGCCGGCCTGGAGAACGAGATCAGACCCGTCCTCCACCGTCATCTCGACCGACTCGCCGGCACACAGGCCGAGCAGGGCTCTCATGGTGGCCAGCCCAGCCGGGCGCCCACTTCCCGTGAAGTGGTGGACCCCACCCAACGACAGCATCTGCGATCCATACTCGGCGGTGGTCACGTGGCCGATGGTCTCTCCTTCGGCCTGCACCAGGGCACGCTCGGCGCCGATGTGACGATCGGTATCGATCTTCACCTTCACACCGCAGTAGGAGAAGATGCCCTCGGTGACCACGGTGACCATGTCGATCCCGTCGACGGGGTGCGACACGATGAAGGGGGCAGGCTTGTAGTCGGGGTAGGTGGTGCCGGCCCCGGTGCCGGTGATGAACACATCGCCGCGTCGCACGAGGTCGCCCGACCACTCCTCGGCCACCGTCGCAAACGGCACCACGGGCAGGCCTGCCTCCTGGTGGCGTTGCAGGACCGTGACCGGATCCATCCGGGTGAGCGTGCCACCGACATTGCCATAGCGGTCACATGATCCGGTGCGTCCCGGCCGGATGAAACAGCGGATGGGGCACGCGTCGCAGCGGATCTTGTCGTCGCCGCCATCGAGGTCGGCAGGTGCGGTGCCCTCCAGGGGATCAATGTTCATCTGCCCAGAATCTCCAGAATTCGGTCGGGGGTGGCCGGCACCTGCCGCACCGGTCGGCCGATGGCGTTGCGGATGGCGTTGAGGATCGCCGGAGGTGTGGGTAGCAGGGAGTGCTCCCCGACCCCCTTGGCTCCGTAGGGCCCCAGTGGGTCGCCCGACTCCACCAGCGTCACCCTCACCTCGGGCACATCGCCGATAGTGGGGATCAGATAGTCGTGGAAGTTGTTGTTGCGACCAGGCAGGTATTCCTCCATGAGGGCCAATCCGATGCCTTGAGCGATTCCGCCGATGATCTGGCCTTCGACCAGTGCGGGGTTGATGGCCCGCCCGACGTCGTAGGCGGCATCGATCGAGTGCAGGGTGATCATCCCGGTTTGGGTGTCGACATCGAGCTCGACCACCTGAGCACCGAAGCCAAACACCGCGTAGGGGTTGCCTTGACCGTTCTCGTCGAGGGGAGTGGTCGGCGGGTCGTAGGTGCCCACGCCCAGCGCCACATAACCCTCGCGGTCGCTCTCCAGTTCGTCGAGGGCCAACTGAACCCGGTCGTGCCCGTCAGTGAGGGTGGCGACCCCGTCGTCGATGGCCAGGTGAGCATCGACGGGTGCTCCGGCCAGCGCGGCGATGGATGCCCTCAGCGCGGATGCTGCCTCGAACGTGGCGTTGCCGGTTACATAGGTCTGGCGAGACGCCGAGGTCTTGCCCGCGTCAGGGGTGTGATCGGTGTCGGCATCGACGAGGACGATGTCGCCCAGCGGCACGCCCAGACCGTCGGCGCATATCTGGGCCATCACCGTGTTCGACCCCTGCCCGATGTCGACGGCTCCCTGGTGCAGCATCACCCGGCCTTCGGGGGTGAGTCCGATCTTGATCGTTGACGGGTTGGGAAGCGAGGTATTGCCGCATCCATACCACGCACCTGCCATGCCCACGCCGGCTCGCCGGTGCCCGCCCGGTTCATTGAAGTCGCGGGCCCGGTCGTGGGCATCGGTCCACGGGCGACGCAGCGCCTCGAGACAATCGACGTAGCCGACCCCGGACTCAAACACCTGACCTGTGACGGTGCGATCACCGGCGCGCAGCGCACGGTCGAGCCTGAACTCGAGCGGGTCGACCCCCAACTCGTCGGCCAGCTCGTCGAACAGGCATTCCTGCGCGATCGCGGCCTGAGGAACGCCGAATCCTCGAAACGCTCCCGCTGGCACGCAGTTGGTGTGCACAGCTGTGGTGAGGGCTCGATAGGCGTCGTAGCGGTAGGGACCGCTGGCATGGATCGGTACGCGGTTGGCCACCGTCGGCCCCCACGAGGCGTAGGCGCCGGTGTTGAAGGTGGCGTCGAAGTCCATGGACAACTCGCCGTCGGCGTCGACGCTGACCTGGGCCGAGATATCGGCCGGATGACGCTTGGTGGTGGACGCGATGGACTCAGGGCGGGTGTAGGTGATGCGAACCGGTCGGCCGACCCGCATCGCAGCGAGAGCCAGGATCGGTTGCACCGAGATGTCGAGCTTGCCGCCGAAGCCGCCACCACAGCCGGTGGGCCGAATAACGACCCGCTCAGGATCGATGCCGAGAATCAAGGCGGTGTCGGCGCGGTCCATGTAGGGGGCTTGGGTGGTGGCGTGAATTATCACCAGGTCACCATCGACCTCCGCCCAGCCGGCTTCGGGCTCCAGGTAGGCGTGCTCAACGAAGCCGGTGTGGAACTCTCCGCGAACGGATGCTGCTGCCGTTGCCTTCGACGATTCCAGGTCGCCAGTGGCCACCCGACCCCGAACGAGGATGTTGTCGGGTCGATCGGAATGGATCAGCGGTGCGCCCTCCTCGAGAGCGTCGGAGGTCTCCATCATCGGCTCGAGCGGATTCCACGAGATGGGGAAGGCCGCGGGATCGATGGTGCTGCCCGGCTCGACCACCACCGCAGCTACCGCTTCACCCTGGAATCGAGTTTGGGTTTCGGCGAAGACCGGTTGGTCGGCCAACGGGGCGATGACCCCGAACAGGTTTCGGCCCGGCACATCGGCCGCGGTGAGGACGGCCACCACCCCCGGGGTGGAACTCACGTAGGCGTGGGTGTCGCCGATCTCGAATCCCGCCGACGCATGGGGTGAGCGCACGACGGCTATCACCAAGGCTCCCGTCGGGGCACCATCGTCGCCGAAGGCTTCGGTTCCGTTCACCTTCACGCGGCCGTCCACACGGGGCACGCGGGAACCCACGGCCTTGCCGACCGACGGCTCTGACGGCTCGTCGAGTTCGAGGCGTCCGGCGTCGGCCACGCTGTCGATCACTTGGCGGTAGCCGGTGCACCTGCAGAGCACTCCGCCGAGCGCATCCTTGATCTGGGCGGTGCTCGGCGAGGACTCCTCGGCGAGCAGGGCCCGGCTCGCCATCAACATGCCCGGTGTACAGAAGCCACACTGAGTGCCGCCGTGGCGGAGGAAGGAGTGCTGTAGCGCCCTCCCTTCCTCAGAGTCCGAGAGGGATTCGACAGTTTCTATCGAGCGGTTGGAGAGACGCCCGACTGGAGTGAGACAGGCGCACACCGGCTGGCCGTCGAGCAGAACCGTGCAGGCTCCGCAGTCTCCGGCGTCGCAGCCGACCTTGGTGCCGGTGAGATCAAGTTCTTCACGCAGCGCTTCGCTGAGCCGGGTCATCGGCGGGGAGCTGATCTCGACCGAACGACCGTTGACGGTGACTGAGACTGTGACGGAAGAGTCGGTCATGATGCGCACGCCCGGATAGCTCGGGCCACAAGGGTTGGGGTGACCGCCAATCGATACTCCGCGCTGGCACGGACGTCGTCGATGGGCGACAACCGGTCGAGATGCGCGGCGGTGATGAGATCCTCGAGAGGGTCCTGGACCGACGCTCCGACAAGGTGGCCTTCCAATGCCGGGAGGCGTTGAGCCACCGGAGAGCACGCCCCTACCGCCAAGCGGACCGATCGGATGATCCCATCTGGTTCGACGTCGGCCAGGGCCGCCACCATCACGATCGAAATGACGAGATAGCTACGAGCACCGAGCTTCTCGAAGCTTCCGACGAACTGGTCGGAAAGGTCGGGCACCAGCACCGCGGTGACCAATTCGTCGGGGCGCCGGGCGGTGGAGCGGTTGCCGAGTATGAACTGATCGAGAGGCACGACGCGATCGCCGGCAGCCGATCGCAGCTCGACCTCACCCTCGAGGGTGAGGAGAGGAGGCGCACCGTCGGCCGCAGGTGACGCGTTGCAGAGATTGCCGACCACCGAAGCGACATTCTGGATCTGGACCCCACCCACCTCGGCGGCGGCCTGCTTGAGACCTGCGAACGCCCTCGGAAGGTCGGCTTCGATGATGTCGGTCCAGGTGGTGAGCGCCCCGATGCGCCAGTGTTGATCCTCGTGGGAGATGCCACGCAGATCGTCGACGCGGCTTATGTCGACGATCCGTTCATCGGACGTGTTCGGCGCCACCTGCGAGGGGTAATAGTCGGTGGCTCCCGCGATGATGGTCGTGTCGCGGTGGGCCAGAGTGTCCAACACTGACTCGACCGTTGTTGGCAGCAGATAGGTCATCTCGGGCTGGGTGTGATCGCTTGTGTGTCGACGGGCGCGACACTACCATCCGATCACTGGTACACAAGTGAGCGAGCGAGGCCGCCCCTGGCTGGCAATCCTGCCCGCGAGGAGTTGCTGTGAGCGATGTAGTGATCAGGGCCATCGGGTCGATTGTGTCCGGCAACCTCAACTCTCCGATGGTCGACGGCGACACCATCGTGGTGAGAGACGGGATGATCACCGCGGTGGGCCTCGAATCCGATTGTGATCTCGAAGGCATCGCCACCGTCATCGACGCCGGTGGCGCCACCGTCATTCCGGGACTGCACGACAACCACGTTCACCCCGTCATCGGCGATTTCACCCCCCGCCAACGCACCTTCGATTTCATCGATTCGTGCATGCACGGCGGCGTCAGCACGATGATGTCGGCCGGCGAGCCCCACGTGCCCGGCCGACCAACCGATCCAGCCGGCGTGAAGGCCCTGGCGATCCTCGCTCACAAATCTTTCGCCAATCTTCGGCCGTCGGGGGTAAAGGTGCATGCCGGCGCCGTGTTGTTGGAGGAGGGCCTGGTGGAGGCCGACTTCGATGATCTCGCCGCAGCTGGCTGCCGCCTCGTGGGTGAAATCGGGATCTCCGGTCTGAAGGACCCTGTCGAGGCCGCCATGATGACTCGATGGGCTCAGGCTCGAGACATGAAGGTGATGGTTCACACCGGGGGCGCGTCGATCCCCGGTAGCGGGGTGATCGATGCCGACTTCGTGGGCGAAGTGAAGCCTGATGTGGCCGGCCACGTCAATGGAGGACCTACGAGTCTCCCGTTGGGCGATGTCGTGCGTATCCTCGACGAGACCGATGCCAACATCGAACTGGTCCACAACGGCAACATCGTCACCCTCGGCCAGATTGCACGGATGGCCGACGAAAGAGGCGAACTCCACCGCGTGGTGATCGGCACCGACTGCCCAGCGGGCTCCGGCGTCCAGCCCCTCGGCGTGCTGCGGGTGATGTCCTATGTAGCGGCCTTCGGAGGTGTCGATCCCGCTCAAGCCGTGGCTCTCGCCACCGGCAACACCGCTTCTGTCCACGGGCTCAACCGCGGCGTGATCCGAGCCGGCACCGAGGCCGACCTCGCAGTGGTCGACACACCAATGGGCTCCCAGGCAAGCGATGCCCTCGGGGCCCTTGCCATCGGCGACACTATGGCTGTGGCCGCGCTGGTCATCGACGGTGTGGTGCGTTTCACCAAAAGCCGCAACACCCCACCTCCCACCCGAACGATTACTTTCACCGCCTGATCCGAGCGGTCAACCCCGACTGGAGAACCAATGTCTGAGGCCCCAATGACTGGCGCCGATCGTCCCGATCGAGTCCTGCAAAACTTCATCGCAGGCGACTGGACCGACATCGATTCCACCGCTGAGGTGATCGTCACCAACCCCGCCACCGGCGCAGGCATCGCCGTTCATCCGATGTCGTCCACGGCCACGATCGGCTCGGCCGTGGAAGCCGCCGCCGACGCCTTCGTCCAGTGGCGCAAGACTCCGGTGCCCACCAGAGCGGCGATGATGTTTCGCTATCGCCACCTGCTCCACGAAGCACGAGACGAGCTCGCTGCCATCATCGTGGAAGAGAACGGCAAGTCTATTGCCGAGGCCCAGGGTGAACTTCTCCGGGCGATCCAGTACGTGGAGAACGCAGCCACGGTGCCCGAGACCCAAAAGGGAGCGGTCACCGAAAACGTCGCCAGCGCTGTGGATATCGAATACATCCGCGAGCCACTCGGAGTGTTCGCGGTGATCGCCCCTTTCAACTTCCCTGCCATGATCCCGCTCTACTTCAGCTGGGCCGTGGCCACCGGCAACACGGTGGTCGTCAAGCCGAGTGAGCTCTGTCCCTTGACCACGGTGAGAATGGTGGAGCTGGCCGCCGAGGCCGGCTTCCCTCCCGGCGTGATCAACATGGTGCTCGGCGACAAGTCCACCGTCGAAGCGCTCAGCGACCACGAACTGGTGCAGGGTCTCACTTTCGTCGGATCGTCGGAGGTCGCCGAGATCGTCTATCGACGAGTAACCGGAAACTCCAAGCGCTGTCAGGCCCAGGGCGGAGCGAAGAACCATCTGGTGGTCACCGACACTGCAGTGCTCGACCGATGCATGCCGAATATCTCTTCGTCGCTGTTCGGCTGTGCTTCCCAGCGTTGTTTCGCGGGCTCGAATCTCCTCGTCTACCGCTCGATCTACGACCAGGTGGTCGACCAATTGGTAGCCCAGGCCCGCTCCATGAAGATGGGCCTGGGAACCGATCCCGATGTGGGCATGGGGCCGGTTATAAACGCCGCCGCCCTCGAAAAATACACAGCCGCGATCGATGCTGCTGAAGCCTCCGGTGCTCGCCTGATCCTCGACGGAAGGGGTGCCTCAGTCGACGGCTGCCCCGGCGGACACTGGCTGGGGCCAACCCTCATCGAGACCGATCCCCTGAGCGAGGTCTGGACCACCGAACTCTTCGGCCCGGTCCGCTGCATCCACCCCGTCGACAGCCTCGATGAAGCAATCGACATCATCAACGCATCCACCTATGGCCACTCCGCGGTCATCTATACCGAGAGGGGTGGCCTGGCTCGCCGCTTCCGCCAAGCGGTCGAGACCGGCCAGGTCGGAATCAATGTCGGCACCCCCGCTCCGATCGCGTTTTATCCGGTGGGCGGTCGCAAGTCGTCGTTCTACGGAGCATTGCGGGGTCGAGGGGTCGACGCGGTCGACTTCTACACCGACAAGAAGGTCGTGATCACCACGTGGCACGACACCGATGGTGGCGATCAGGCCGGGGTCGACCCGGCCTTCGAAGGCACCGTCTGACAAGGTGCGGACTGGCTGGCGGTGCCTCCATCAGACGACGGTGTCGGCTATCACCTGACGCACGATGGGCGACCGGAACCGGAAGCTCTCGTCGATCTGTTCCAGAATTTCGAAATCGCAGAGATTTCGGAGATCATTGAAGGTGGGCGACTGGGCCGACCCATTCAGGGGGGGAAGATCCGACAGCTCGAAGGGACCTGCTTGGATCGAGGCTGCCTGCAGCAACTCGGGGTAGATACCGCCGAGCCCGCGCGCCATACAGAGAACCGACTCACTCAGGCTGGGTGACGGGCCGGAGTTCCCGGCCTGGTGCCACCGATAGCAGTCGGCCATGAGCGCGGGTGACCCTCCGGCACATAGCAGCAGCGACCTGTCGACCGCGTCGGACACTTCCCAGTCCTCCACTCGAAGCCCCCACAGCCGGATCGTTTCGGTAGGGGTCAGGAGTTCGAGCCGGCTCGTGTCGTCTGACCCGCCATCCCTGACCATCGCGACGACGGTTACGGGCAGGCCCGGCAAATCTCGCATCAGGCGGTCGATCATCGCCACCGTGTCGGCATCGGCCCACTGGAAGTCGTCGAGAAGCAACACGATCGGTGCGTCGATGTGAAGCAGGTGAGCGAGCATCGAGAACGCACGTTCTGCGCCGTTGAGCATCGCGGTGGATGCGTAACGCCCGGCGTCGATGAACTCGGGGAGCCCTCTCAAAGCGTCGCAGACGACGTCGGCCAGAGGGAGCTTCGGCGACTCACTCTCGAGAGGTGAATACCTGTACCTGCCGACCGCGCCATCGAGGCCGGCCTCCAGTTCGTCGACGAACGAGGTGCGCCCCACACCCGGCCTACCGTGCACGACAACCAGGCTGAACTGGCGTTGATGCGAGCGCTCCATCGCCTCGCGGACACGGCTGAGCTCGGCCTGACGACCGACGAACGGGATCTTGCGCTCAGGATTTCGCCGCTCCTGAGACTGGGTGCTCACCTGCGGCGAAGCGGCAACGGGACACGCCTGGGCCTCTAGGAGTTCCCTTATCGTCGCTCCCGCGCTGATGGCTCCGGCCAGGTCGGCGGTCTCGGTGCTGCAATCGAGACCGAGCTCGTCACCGAGCAGAGCGCAGCAGCGATCGTAGACTTGGCGAGCGAGTTCGGTCTGACCCAAGCCATGGTTGGCGAGTATCAGAACCCGCACGACTTCCTCTGAATAAGGCCTGATCTCGAGAGCCTTCTCGGCGTGCCGGATCGCTCGGATGTAGTCGCCGGTCATCAGATATTCGGTGGCCATGAGCAGGCACACCCGGGTGACCCGATCGCGATAGATCTCCCGATCCGACTCAACCCAGGGCGCCGATGGTGAATCTTCGAAAAGGTCGCCGATGGCGAGTTCAGACGCCCGGCGGAGCAGATCGAGCCGGTTGGCGCCGAGTTGGTCGGCCCGGGCCAGGAACTGGTCGAACTCGTCGAGGTCCACCGACATGTGATTAGGGCACAGCTGGTACGAGCCGTTGCCGGTGACCAGGACCCGTCGAGCCGTGGAGCGGTCGCTGAAGAGCTTCCTGCGCAGTATCGAGACGTAGCTCTCCAGAGTTCCCGAAACGTTCTGAGGCTTTTTCCCGGGCCAGAGACTGTCGGCGAGAGCCTGCTTGCTGACGGGCCGACCTCGGGCCAAAAGGAGGATCTCCAGGATCTCCTTCGGCTTCACGCCGCCGAGGTCGGACGGGCCTAGGGAACGCCCGTCTATGGCCACAGTCAGTGGTCCAAACATTGATATCCGCACACTCACCCACCCTGTGCGGTATTCCGCACACCGAACGTCACCAAAAGCGAGGGTACACGATCGAGCCGCTCATGCAAATCACAACGATTTAGCAACGATTTTAAAAGGTTTTCACAAGGTCTTGATAGTAACCATTCGTCTCATGACGAGCACAGACCCTGGTAACCGATCCAACCACCGTCGCCCGCTGGCTCAGCGCCGCGGTACGGAACGGGTGAGCACACAGTCGCAGCCGACCACCACGATGACGGCGCGCCTGGTCAAACGTGGACGCGCCGCGCTCATGGGTCTGGTCGCCACCGCTGTAGTGGCAGCCGGTCTCTCCGCCGCGCCCCGACTCAGCACGTCGGCCTCCGCGGCGCCGTTGGGAACGGATTTCAAGGTCACCATCGCAGACCTCACCTTCATCCTCGACCAGATCAAGATCGCCGAACACCACGTGGGCCCGACCTTCGACCCGCTGAGCCCGTGCAGCAACATCATCGGCCCCGGTCCCAACCAGATCCCCGAAGGTGCCAACGCCGAACAAATCCCGTTCGGTCTGCGCACCTTGAACGGCGTCTGCAACAACCTGGTACCCGGCCGTGAGTTGTTCGGCGCGACCTACCAGCCGTTCATCCGCCTGATGGAGCCCGAGTACCGAGCCGCCGAGCCAGCTCCCCCTCTTGGGCCAGGTGTCGTGCAACCCTCCAGCTACGACCCGACGTTCGAAAATCTCAATGGCTACGTTAACGACAGTGAGCCGCGGATCATCTCCAACCTGATCGCGGATCAGACCGCCGGCAACCCGGCCGCCAACGCCGCCGCCGGTGGGCCGGGTCTCACCGGAGGTCCGGCCCTGCCGACCTGTCTCAGCCTCGCGACCGTTCCCCCCACCCCTCTCACCGACCTGCCTCCCTGTGAGCCGGAAGCCGGCGAGTCGTACTACATCGAGAATGTGGCGCCCGATCTCGGCATATCCAGGCCGTTCAGCACCGCGTTCACCTTCTTCGGCCAGTTCTTCGATCACGGACTCGACCTCACCACCAAGGCCGGCGAGCCCGTGTTCATGCCTCTCCAGGCCGACGACCCCCTGATCCTGGAAGGTGCCGTCCCGCCCGGACTCGAATTCATGGTGATGTCGAGGGCGATACAGCCCGCCGGCCCCGACGCGAAAGTGCCGGTCAACCAGGCATCTCCCTACGTCGACCAGAACCAGACCTACACGTCGGATCCATCCCAGCAGGTGTTCCAACGCGAGTACGTCAACAGTCCGCCGGTTGACACCGGTCGCCTGCTCGGCGGCAATCCCGCGGTCGGCGCCCCGGGCACCGGCCTCACCACATGGGCCGACATCAAAGACCAGGCCGCGACCCTCCTGGGATTCAGGCTTCTCGACACCGACGTGCTGGACGTGCCGATGATGGCCGCCGATCTCTACGGCAACTTCATCCCCGGCCCCGGCGGGTTTCCCCAGATGATCACCAAAGGCCCCGACGGTGTGGCGGGCACCGTGGATGACGTCCTCCTCGAGGGTGACCCCACTTCTCCGATACCAACCCCAAGCGACGTGGTCCGTACCGACCACGGATGGCTAGTCGATATCGCCCATCATGCAGCTCCAGGTGCAGGCCGGGTTCCCGACGCGGGCTCCACCGTTCCCGGCTCCGGCTCGGTTGCCTGTACCCCCACCACACCCGGATCCCAGATCGAGGGTTTCTGTGACGACCTCGATCCGGCCACCTACGACGACGAACTGCTCGATGCTCACTTCATCTGTGGTGATGGGCGCTGCAACGAGAACATCGCTCTGAGCTCGGTTCATCACGTGTTCCACAGCGAGCACAACCGCCTGCTCGATCAGATCAAGGACACCCTTACCGTCGAGGCAAGCCAAGCATTCCTCGATGAATGGAAGCTCACGCCCGGTGGCGACTGGAACGGCCAACGCCTGTTCCAGGCGGCCAAATTCGCCACCGAAATGCAGTACCAACACCTCGCGTTCGAGGAGTTTGCCCGCCGGGTACAACCGGCCGTCGACGTGTTCGCCGGCTACGACACCTCCATCGACGCTGGGATCATGGCGGAATTCGCTCACGCCGTATACCGCTTCGGTCACACGATGCTCACCGAAGAAATCATGCGCCGCGACGCAGGCACCTCGGCCGGAGAACGCCATCCCGTCGGTCTCATCGACGGATTCCTGAACCCACCGGAGTTCTTCGAGGGCGTTGACGGTACCGATTTCGCGAAGACCCCGGATGAGGCCGCCGGTGGCATCCTCCGTGGATTGGCCTCCGAGAACGGCCAGGAGATCGACGAATTCGTGGTCGAGGCGTTGCGCAACAACCTCCTCGGCCTGCCCCTCGACCTGGTGTCGATCAACCTGGCCCGTGGACGTGACACGGGTATTCCGCGCCTCAACTCGTTCAGGCAGAATATCTTCGACCTGACTGGCGACGCCCTGTACAAGCCCTACTCAAGCTGGCTCGACTACGGGTTCGCGCTGTCGCATCCCGAGTCGTTGGTGAACTACATCGCCGCCTACGGCACCCATGTGTCGGTTACAACGGCACCAACGCTGGCTGCTCGACGCGACGCGGCAACGATCCTGATGACCGACCCCGACTTCATGAACGGAACCGGCGCGTGGACAGGAGAGAACACCGGCGTCGACGACCTGGACCTCTGGATCGGCTCCATCGGAGAGAGAGAAGAATTCTTCGGTGGCCTGCTCGGCCCGACGGCGAACTTCATCTTCGAACTCCAGATGGAGAACCTGCAGAACGGCGACCGTTTCTACTACCTCCACCGGCTCTCGGGCATCCCGATGCTGACCTCCCTCGAAGGCAACTCATTGTCGGAGTTGATCGAACGGAACACCACTGCCGTGCAGCTGGCAGCAGACGTCTTCATGACGCCGAGCTTCACCTTCGACCTCGACATCGTGCATCCCGCCGACTGCTCCGGCGTGGTCGATGATCCGGCCACGAGCTACCTCGAGCCGGACCTGCTCGTCCTGATGCCGGACTGCACCATCCGCTTCCCCGTTCTTGAGCCGGCTGCCTTCAGCGGCCGCACCGGCGCCGCCGGTACCGCCGATGACATGATCCTTGGTGGTCTCGACGACGATTCGATCCGAGGCAACCAGGGGAACGACCGCATCGACGCGGGCGAGGGTAACGACGTCATCCTCGGCGGCGACGGTAACGACATCATCTTCGGAAACCAGGGCATCGACAACCTGAAAGGCGGCAACGGTAACGATGCCCTGTCGGGCGGAACCGGGGAAGACCTGATCCAAGGTGGCGACGGCGACGACTTCGCGATGATCAATGCCGATCCGGGCGAAGTCTTCGGCGGCACCGGCGACGACATCGTCATCGGCGGCACCTCCTTCGACACAATCTTTGGCGGCGGAGGCGACGACTGGCTCGTGGGCGGCGGTCAGGCCGACCTCGTCCAGGGCGACGACGGCGCACCCTTCCAGGACAACCCGGCCGGCAGCGACGGACACGACGTTCTCGACGGTGGCCCCGGTAACGACGACCACGACGCCGAAGGCGGCGACGACATCATGCTCGCCGGCGAGGGTACGGAACGCTTCGAAGGTATGGAGGGCTTCGACTGGGTCACCCACAAGGGCGACCCCCAGCCTGCCGACTCGGACCTCCTCCGACGCGGCCTGCTCCCGCCGGCGCCCGACACCCTCAGGGATCGTTTCGACTTCGTCGAGGGACTCTCGGGTTGGATGTTCGACGACATCATCCGCGGCGATGACCTGGGGCTGTTGCCTGTTGGCGGCCCCTTCCGTGCGGACGATGCCGACGCACTCGATTCCTTCGGGATCGACCGCATCTTCGGCCTCGCCGCCCTGCTGCCCGCAGATGCCACCTCGTTCAGTGCCGGCAATATCCTGTTCGGCGGTGCCGGTAGCGACGTACTCGAGGGCCGCGGCCAGAACGACATCATCGATGGTGATGCCTGGCTCAACGTGCAACTGCAGGCGCCGAATCTGGCCGGGGGCGGCACCCTGCTGGTGGACAGTCCGAGCGAGTTGGTAGCCATGGTGTTCTCCGGCGCGATCAACCCCGGCGACGTCAACATTGTTCGCTCGATCGAGCCCGGCACGCCGGGAACCGATCTCGACATCGCGGAGTACGACGGCCCGATGGCCGACTACAACATCACTCCGATCGACACGACCTCGGGGCAAACACAATATGAGGTAGCCCACGTCCGGGGTCTCGGTGGCGGTGGTGGCGGTGGCAACTGCTCCGACGTCACATCCCTGTGCAACGACGGTACCGACACCCTGTTCAACATCGAGTTCCTGCGATTCTCCGATGTCGACTTCAACATCTCGGGAGGCGCCTTCCCGGATGTTGCCGTTCCACCCAGGCCGCCGGCGATAGCCCCCAGCGCACCCCTCGCGGTGGAGGCGACGGTTGCCGACAGCGCATCGATCGTGTCGTGGGTCGAGCCCGGAAGCGACGGGGGCGACCCGAACATCACGTTCAACGTCATAGGGTCACCCGCCGGATCATGCACAGCGGTTGCTCCCGACACCGAGTGCGAGGTCACCGGTCTGACCAACGGAGTGTCGTACACCTTCACGGTCACGGCAACCAACAGCGCGGGCACCAGCCCCGCCTCCGATCCTTCGGCACCCGTCATACCGGCCGCTCCTCCGGGACCGCCCACTTCCGTGGTGGCTGTAGCCAGTGACACCTTGGCGACTTTGACCTGGTTGGCACCCGCCGACGACGGATCGACGCCGATCCTCACCTACACGGTCACCGGTTCACCTGCTGGGTCGTGCACGGTTGTGGCTTCCTCGCTGGGGTGCGTCGTAACCGGCCTGACCAACGGGATACTGCACAGCTTCACGGTCACGGCAACCAACAGCGCCGGCACCGGACCCGCATCAGCGCCTTCGAACACCGTCACCCCGACAGCTCCACCGGTGATACCACCACCGGATCCGGAGCTGCAGGCTCTGGTTGACTGCAACTCGCCGCTGACCCACCCGTTCGAGGATGTGTCTGTCGACTCGTTCGCCAACGACGACATCGCCTGCATCTTCAACCTCGGGATCACGACCGGCACCTCGACGACCACGTTCGAGCCCAGGCGAGACCTGAACCGTGAACAGATGGCGTCGTTCCTCGCCCGGTTCTACCGGGTCGTCACCGGTCTGCCGTGTGACAGCACGCCGAGCCCGTTCACCGACGTTGCGGCCGACTCGTTCGCCATCCACGACATCTCGTGCCTCTTCAACCTCGGCGTAACCGAGGGCACCTCGGCCACCACGTTCGAACCCGATCGAGACGTGCCTCGAGAAGAGATGGCCGCCTTCATAGCCCGGATGTACATCGTGATCACCGGTACGGCCTGCAGTGGCGGCACCACCCCGTTCACCGACATCGCAGCCTCGCCGTTCGAGGACGAGATCGGCTGCATCTTCAACCTCGGGCTTTCGACGGGCACTGCGCCCGACAGCTTCGAGCCCAGGCGTGACGTGACCCGTGAACAGACGGCATCGTTCATCGCTCGGCTCTACAGGCTATTGACGGCGTGAGAAGTCAGCTCCGCGACGCCGCGGTCGATTCCGAACCAACACGGTCTCCAGCCCCGCTGGTCGCCTCTGTGGCGGTGGTGACCGCGTTGGTCGGAATCTTCTTCACCGCCCAGATCGTGGCGGGATTCACGCCGCTCGTAGCGCTCGACACCGAGGCTCGATCAGGCTCGCTGTCTCTGTGGGTAACCGACACCGAGATGCTCAGCCACGAGCACTCCGATCACTCTCACGATGACGAAGATGGGGGTGGCGACGGGGCTGCCCAGGGCAACGAGGTGGCAGAGGAACCGACATTCGCGATGTCGGCAAGCTTGTCGCCGGGTACACCCGAGGAGGGTTTCCAGCGCCTCCAGATCGAGCTCGATCTCATGAACCGGGAAGCAGGTGAGGTGACCGTTGGCCCTCCGGACTTCTACCTGGTGGCCGATGACGGCACGACCTGGGCCCCGATCAGGGGCGGAACCTTCGGCATGACCATCATCGGGCCGCTTCAGGTATTGAGCACCGTTCTCGCGTTCGACGTCTCGGCAGAAGTGAGCGCTTCGGAGGTGGAGCTCGTCTGGACCGTCGACGGCAAGGACACTCACTTCGCAGTCGGTGAAGACGAGGGGCACAGTCATGGATAGGAGCGTCCCGCGGGAGATAGGCGCGCGCGAGAAGCTGGTCCTGGCCGCCTTGCTGGCGTTCGTGGTTGTGAGCTGGCAGCACTATGTGCACGAAACCCTGGTCTCACGTAGCAGCGAGGGGCTGGCAGAGTTCCTGCCCCACATGCTGCGCGACGGGCTGTTCGCACTGCCGATCGCCTATTTGGCCGTCGATGTCGGCCTCACTCTTGCTCAGGGGTTCAAATCGACTCGACGGTCGTCACCGCTGCTGCGTGTGGCCATCATCACCGAGATCTTCATGGTCGGGATGCTCGTCGGCGTGCCGGTCCACGGAATGATCGACCGAGCCCTTGGCGGACACGGGCTCGAGGAGGGCCCGTGGCTCATCCACGCGGTCAATGATTCGCTCATCGGTCAAGCAGTGGCATTCCCTCTGTTGTTGTTCGGAATCCACTTCTTGACGCAACCGATTTCGGTGTCGCTGGTTTCTCGAACCAGGATGATTCGTGTCGCAGTCGCCTTCGCAGTGACGGCCGCTGTAATCGTGCAGCCAAGCCCTCTGGGCAACACCGGCCCCGCCGCTGCGTCGTCAGATGCCGTCACTGCCGACGGTTGCGCGGTCGGAGCAACCGAGCGCTCCTACGACGTGGCCGCGATCAACGTGGACATGGTTCTCAACCAGTTCGGCGACCACGACCCAACCGCGTCGATGTACGTGCTCGAGAGCCAGATCCCGGCGGTGCGGGCCCAGGAAGCAACCGGCGAGGTCTCCTCCGGCTTGCGCAAGGACCCCATCCAGGCCCTGGTGATCCGGGCCAACGTAGGTGAATGCCTCGTCGTCAACTTCACGAACCGGATGACAAATCGTGAAGCCACGTTCAATGTGCACGGCCTCGCTCACACCGCAGCGAATTCGCCCGGCAAGATCGGCAACAATCGCGCCAACTCCACCAGTTTCGGTGAAACCACCACCTATCGGTTCGCCATCCCAGGTGATCCTCTCTCCGAGGGTAGCTACCAGTTCCACAGCCACGTCGACATGCGCCAGACCCTGGCTCACGGGCTCTTCGGCCAACTGGTCATCGAGCCGGCCGGCTCGGAGTACTTCGATCCCGAAAGTCCAGGTCAGCCCCTGCTGAGCGGCTGGGAAGCCATCATCGTGGATCCCTTCGGTGTGGACTTCCGCGAGTTCGTGATCATGATGCACGAGGTCGGTGATGAGGACTTCGACGTCCTCGACAGCAACGACAAGAAGCTTCCGGTGCTCGACGATGTCTCGGGCAGCTACCGCCCGGGCTCACGGGCGCTCAACTACCGCAGCGAACCGTTCCGAAACCGCTTGTTGCTGGCCCCGGAACAAAAGTCGCTCGCCTATAGCTCCTACACGTTCGGTGATCCGGCGACACCGATTCCGAGGTCGTACCTGGGGGAGCCCACCAAGACCCGGCTCTCCCATCCCGGCAGCGAGATGTTCCACGTCTACCATCTGCATGGAGGCGGGGATCGTTGGCGGCGCCAGCCAGAGGCCGAAGGCGGCGAGTTCACGGGCGGACTGAACAAGGTTCCCACGCCGAGCGCGACATCGACGAGAACTGACTCTCAGTCAGTTGGTCCGGGTGAAAACTACAACCTGGAACATGAGTGTGGCGCGGGTGGCTGCCAGCAGGCCGCCGGCGACTTCTTGTTCCATTGCCACATCGGCCAGCACTACGTCTCCGGGATGTGGTCGTTCTGGCGGGTATTCGACACCCAACAGGCCGACCTGGCACTGATGCCGGCGGACGCCGGCTATGTGGCCCCACCCGTCGCCCAACCCGGCAACTCACTCAGCCTCATCGGTACCGTCGTTGAGGGCAAGACCATCGTCGCCGCGGTCGATGTGGATCAGCCGGACGAGATAGCGGTCGAGGAATACGTCGCCGGCCTGCTACCGGCCCAGGGCGTCAGGATCGACGGCGAGGACGCCACGGTCTGGGACTGGGTGATCGACTATGTGGGCGGCGACCTCAGCCTGCCCCTGTTCATGTCAGAGCCCGAAGAGGTCCGGGTATGGGCGAACTACAGCTCTCCGACGCCTGGGTCACGTCGCGCGATCCTGTTCAACCTCGACAACGGTCGTCTCGCCTGGCCCCAATTCAGCCCTCATCTGGGGAAGAGACCGCCCTTTGCCGGAAACGGCCACTCTGGGGCGCCATGGCTCGGCGAGAACGGCAGCGCGACGCGCCCCGACGGCATTTGTCCGTCGAGCGAGGTCGTACCGGCTACACGAAGACTGCAGTATCCCGTCAGTGCCATCGATCTGCCGATCGAGGTGGCGCCTGGCGTCGTGATTCCCGACGGGATGCTATTCGCGCTCAACGAAAACATAGAGGCCATCCGGGCCGGTACCCAGAAGGCCGAACCGCTGGTAGTTCGATCCAGTGTGGGCGACTGTGTGTCGTTGATTTTCACCAGCGAGCAACTGGACGCCAATCATGACGGCCATGCCAAGGCGAACATGCACATCCACTTCGTGCAATTCGACCCCCAGGCTTCTGACGGTGTGATCACGGGGTATTCCTACGAGCAGTCGGTGCGACCGATCGCCAGCGAGAATCGCACACTCGTCAGTGCCGCAGCACCGGGAGCCACAACGATCGACGTCACCAACGTCGACCGACTGAGGGTAGGCATCTCCATCGGTGTGGGGCTGGGTGAGGGCATGTGCGATCCCACATCCGGTGCACCCGTCGCGGTGCCCGACAATTCCGATCGACCATGCACCGAGATCAGGACGATCACAGCCATCAGCGGGACCACCATCTCTCTCGACGCGCCCCTGATGAACATCCACGTTGTCGGTGAAGCGGCCGGCGTGGAGTTCGCTCAGTACCTGTGGTACTCCGATGTCGACGACGGCACCGTGTTCTTCCACGGCCACGTCGATTTCAAAAACTGGGGCCACGGCCTCTTCGGCGCTCACATCATCGAGCCGAAAGGCTCCACCTACCACGATCCGATCACCGGGGCCGAGACCCGCAACGGAACGGTGGCGGATATCCATACCCCGGAAACATCGACGGTGGGGGCCGGACAGCGCGGCAGCTTCCGCGAACTGGTCGTGATGGTGCACGACCAGCTACCGCTTCCTTTCCCTGAGAATCGCACCATCTCATCGCTGAATCTCAGATCCGAACCGCTCAAGGATCGCGACAGCGAGTTCCCGTTCTCATCGGTGACCAACGGCGACCCGATAACACCCCTTCTGCGCACCTACCTCGGCGACGATGTCGTCCTGCGCGGCCTCGGTGTGATGGAACGCGAAGGGACGATCAAGGTTACCGGTCACCGGTTCCGGGAGGAACGATTCGCTACCGAGGCCCGGCTGTACGACGCGATCAGTGTCGGCATCTCCGAGCGTGAGGATCTGGTGCTCGAGAGTGGCGCCGGCGGAGAGGCCGGCATGCCGGGCGACTATCTCATCTACAACTCGGTGGCGAGCGATCTCGAGGACGGCGCCTGGGGGCTGATGCGGGTGCACGATACCCTGCAGCCAGACCTGCGGCCCCTTCCAGGTCATACCGCGCCGCCTGATCAGGCGGGCGGGTTCCCCCAGCAAACCTTCACCGGCGGCGCGCCCGCGGTGGCGACCGGCTCCGGAAACCCATGTCCGGCCGGAGCCCCTGTCAGACGCCACGATGTGGCCATCTTCGACGCCCTGCTGCCCTTTGGCGGAATCATGTATGCGCTGGTTGGCGACAAGCAGGACATCATCGACGGAACCCTGCCGGCTGTGCCTCTCGTGTTGAGAGTGAACGAGGGCGACTGTCTCGAACTGAGGCTCACGAACGACCTGCTCAAACGGGCCGGCATTACTATGAGCAAGCTGCTGGCGGATCCACAGGGTTCGCAGGGCGCCAGTATCGGGTTCAATCAGGACTCGAGTGTCGCACCCGGCGAGCGCCGGACCTACCGCTTCTACGCCGACAAGGAGCTCGGCACGAGCCTGTTCACCGACCTTGCAGCTGTCGACAACATCGCGCTGGGAGCGTTCGGCGCGGTGATCGTGGAGCCGGCCGGTGCCACTTGGCGAGACCCGACCGATGGATCTCCGATCGAGTCCGGCGTGTCCGCAGACATTCTCGGGCCGACGGGCAGCTTCCGGGAGCACGTGCTGCTGATGCAAGAATCCGACGACCGCATCGGTCAGTCGACGATGCCGTACCCGACGAGCGTCGAGAACTTCGCCGGTATCAACTACGCCGCCGACCCGATCGACGCGACCGTGCTAGGGAGCCGACTCAGCGTCAATCCCGACCCGACACTGGTGTACGACAGCGACACTCATGGAGATCCCAACACCGTCGTACGCGCATATGTGGGCGATCCCGTCCGCCTCCGAGTGGCCGTTGGAGCCGGTGAGGGCAGCCACGTGTTCAGCCTCGACGGGCACCGTTTCCCCTGGGAACCAGACATGGCGGGCTCCCAACAGCTCTCGGCCAAGGCGGTGATGCCGGGCGAGTCGTTCGACGTTCACCTCATCGATGGTGCGGGGGGCGGAGCTCCCTCGGCGACCGACTATCTGCTGTCGGATCATCGAATGCCATTCATGGACGCCGGAATGTGGGGCATCTTCCGCACGTACACCGACGCCCAACCCGACCTGTTAACCCTGCCTCTGCCGCCTCCGGGTGAGAACCCCGGCACGACGCCGCCCTCAACACCGCCGCCGGGCCCACCAGCGCCGGTGTTGGGGGTTGTGTTGGTGGATTGCCTGTCGGCGCTCACCCACCCCTTCACCGACGTGTCGGCCAACCCGTTCGCCGATGACATCGCCTGCATCTACAACCTCGGAGTCACAACCGGCACCTCCGCCACCACCTTCTCCCCCCAACGAGACGTGACCCGACAAGAGATGGCCGCCTTCCTCGCCCGGCTCTACCGCGTCGTCACCGCCACGCCCTGTGACACCACACCAACCCCCTTCACCGACGTGTCGGCCAACCCGTTCGCCGATGACATCGCCTGCATCTACAACCTCGGAGTCACAACCGGCACCTCCGCCACCACGTTCTCCCCCCAACGAGACGTGACCCGACAAGAGATGGCCGCCTTCCTCGCCCGGCTCTACCGCGTCGTCACCACCACGCCCTAACCGCACGCCGCTGCCCACACCTTCGGGTTGCCGCCGCTACGATCTTTTCGCGTGCGCCACTTCACCGCCGGACTCGAGACCACCGACCCCGAGATCTTCACGGCGCTTGAGGCCGAGACTTCGCGCCAGCGCGACGGAGTCGAGCTGATCGCTTCCGAGAACCTGGTCAGCCGCGCCACCCTGGAGGCGATCGGTTCGCCGATGGTGAACAAGACGGTCGAGGGGTATCCGGGTGCCCGCTACTACGGGGGAGCCGAGTACGCCGACCGGATCGAGTCGCTCGCCATCGAGCGGGCAATACAACTATTCGGGGCCCGCTACGCCAATGTGCAACCCCACTCGGGCTCCCAAGCGAATCTGGCGGTGTTCCTGGCCTTCCTCACTCCGGGCGACACCGTGCTCTCGATGGACCTCTCTGCGGGTGGTCATCTCAGCCATGGAGCAGGCCCCAACATCTCGGGCCGCTGGTTCAACATCGTCCAATACGGCGTCGATGGCGACGGGTTTCTCGACTACGACGCCATGGCCGATACCGCCCGAAGCACATCGCCCAAGCTCATCATCGCGGGAGGGTCCGCCTATCCCCGTGCCATCGACTTCGAGCGGTTCCGGTCGGTCGCCGACGAGGTCGGCGCGATCTTGCTGGTCGACATGGCGCATTGGGCGGGCCTGGTGGCCGTCGGGATTCATCCCGACCCGGTACCTCTGGCCGATGTGGTCACCGCCACCACCTACAAGAATCTCCGTGGCGTGCGAGGGGGATTCATTCTGTCGCATCGAGACGACCTCTCCCGGAAGCTGAACTCGGCGGTTTTCCCCGGGGTGCAGGGATCGGTGATCCTCAACTCTGTCGCGGCCAAGGCGGTGGCCTTCAAGGAGGCGATGTCGCCCGAGTTCGAGCACTACGCCAATGGCGTGCTCGACAACGCCAGGGCCCTCGCCGCCACCCTGGTGGAGCGGGGCACAACCGTGCTCACCGGCGGAACCGACACTCCTCTACTGGTGATCGATCTCCGCCCCGTAGCGCTCACCGGGGCAGCCGCCTCCGATGCCCTGGAAGCAGCCGGCCTGACGGCCAACAAGAATGGTGTGCCCAACGATCCTCAACCACCCAAGATCACGTCGGGCCTGCGCCTCGGATCGTCGGCCGGCACCGCCCGCGGCATGGGTGTAGACGAGTTCACCCAGATCGGGCACTGGATCGCCGATGTTGTCGAGTCGATGAAGTCGGGCACCACTGAGTCAGTGGCCGCCCGTGTACATGAGGGGGTCGGTGAACTTGTCTCCCGATTCCCTATATATCCGGTCGATGACTAGTAGCCCGGAGGCTCTGGTCCAACTATGTCGGCCATCAGGCCTCGGCCGTCGCTGAGGGGCCTGATCGTTCCATGCCCCTGGCGGCACGAACTGCATAAGGGTGAGGAGTCCGCCGCCTTTGCGGTGACGGCCCCACAATCCACGCATTCGGCCACTTCGCCTTCGGCCACCAAACGATCTGGGCCGGCCACAAGCTCCGCCGCGGCGATGGTCGGACCGAACTCGATCGCATCTTCGGGGCAGGCAATTGCGCAGAGTCCACAGTCGACGCAGCGTGCCGCTCGGAATCCGATCCCGAAGCCCCCATCGCCCACGTCGAACCGGAGAGCCGCAGTAGGACAGAACCGGGCGCAAAGACCACAAGCCGAGCACATCGCACTGTCGATCATCACCCCGGCGTACGGCACGCTCGAGCTGCAGGCATCGACCACAGGTGGGCGCCAGTTCGCCAGTTGAGCGAGCAGGTTGGCTCGCTGCGGGGGAACGCCCCTCTCCGAGACTTCCCCGGCGATTCGCGCCGGCTCAGCCGAATTGGCGGCGAGCGAGTCGGAACGCGATCGCAATAACTCAAAAACACCGCGCCGGCTCACTTCGAAACTGGCTGTGTCCACGAACCGCGTGGCCGACTCCCACGCGGTGACCGTTGCGGCCTGCGTGGCCATCCGAACCCTCTTGTCCGAGGAGACCGATCTCATCAACGCGTTGGCCGATACCGCGGCGCCCGCGATCACTCGATGAACTGACCCGATGGCACAGTCCTCACATTGCGAATCGTCGAGCCAGACGTCGTCGTCGCATGATTTCAGCAAGCTGAGCAGGGTCGACAGGTCGATCCCGGCGAGACACCGGCGGTGCAGCCCAACTGTTGCAACCGGTAGATCGGTTTGGCTCCTGTCCTCGGTTTGGATGCACGAGATTCCGACCGGGCCTTCGGTCATATCTCTGAGGTTGGCGGTCAGGACCAGCTCAGGCCGGCTCTGGCCCGGAGAGATCGCTCCGACCGGACACACCTGGGCACATGCCCCGCACGAAACACATCCGGAAGGATCGAGACTGGGACTCGCCCCCGCGAGGTCTATCGCTCCGGTCGGGCACGACGCGAGACACCGGGTGCAGCCCAGCCCGCTGTGCCGCTGATTGAGGCACGCGTCGGCTCTCAGTTCGGGGGGAGGTACTCCCTGATTCACATATGGCTTCATTCAACCACCTCTCGGATTGAACCGAAGATAGTTGTACGTTGCTACACCGATTCGATCCGGACCTTGGTGTCGTAGAAGCTGGCGCTGCCACCGATCGGATCGGTCATGCAGACGTCGCCCAGAACCGGGTCGAGCCGCATCGCCGGGTTAGGCACCGTACCGGTGCCGCGACTGGCGTCACCCCGCACGGTCGCACCGTCGATCTCGACGTCGTTGGATCCGTACGCCCAATGGCCGAAGGTCCATGAGACCGAAACCGTTCCTGGCCGCATGCCTTCAACAGCCTTGATCTTGCCATCGACGACGTAGGTTCGACCATCGCCGAGATCGAACCGACTATCCGGGAGCGTGGCCGAAACGATTCGAGCCTTGTCACCATCGTCGAATCCTCGGGACTCCACATCCCGGGTGTTCATCAGGATGAAGTTCTCGGGTGCGATCGCCGCCTGTAACCATGGAGCACTCGATGTACGGCTCTGCCCTCCGGTTATCTCCTTGTGGGTGAGCAGGGTGAGATCGTAGCCCTCATCGACTACGTCGTTTCCGACTGCATCCTGGGTCGGCTGCCACTTGGGCAAGCCATCGAAGTGCTCACCGCTCATCGAGTTGCGCCCCTTGGCCACCTTCTCGACATAGACGTTCCAGCGGCCCTTCCACTTCGCTGAGATGAACTCATCGTCGGCGTATGCCTTGCTCGCGTCGGCGAAGCGGCCGCCGCGATTGAGGAGGTACACCACGCTGGGCCAGAGCTCGTCCGGCACCGCCGCCCGCCACGCCTGCTCATCAAAAACGGCTGCCGGAAGGTGAGCTCGGGCTTCAGAGAAGATCCTCATCTCCTCCGCGTCGGCCTTCGGCAGAGTCTCCGAGCCGTCCTCCTTGTCGCCGAATGCAAGGTTGGAAGCCATGGCGAGGAAGTACTGCTCAGGCCGATCGAAGTCGAATCCCTCGCCTAGAGCGTCCTTGCCAAAACCGGCCAGGCCGAGTTCGTTTCCGACTGCCAGCAAGAATGCCTCGAAGGAGATCGGCATGTCCTCACCAGCGACGGTGACCGTATCGGTGAGCGGCGCCATCACCGGCTGCCGCATCTTGCTCATCTTGGTGAGGATTCCCGGTGTGGTGTGAGACACGCCCCAACGTTCCATGAAGGAAAGGTCGGGCAGGATGTAGTCGGCGTACATCGATGTCTCGCCGATGACGATGTCGCACGAGATGACCAGCGGAATCTTCGAAGAATCACGAAGCATCTCGATCTGGGCATGGCCAGCCGGAGAAGCGAGAACCGGAGTTCCCTTCTGAATCAGCATGGCCTTGGCCTTGTACGGATATCCGGCAGCCGCGCTCGGAATGACGTTCTGGTACAGCTCCGATGTGAATGGATACCAAGGTCGCGTGGCGGGGTAGCCGTCGAACAGGGTGCTGTCCTCGTAGGTGTTCCCCTCCCGATTGATGTGGGTACCCCAATTGATGGCACCGCCCGGGGCACTGACCACCGCACCCTTGGCGAATGGTGCACCTCCCTTGGAGCCATCCTCGTGCCAGTGACTACCACCGGTGGTGATACCACCCCGGTGGTTCACATTGCCCAGCAGAACGTTGAGGAGCACGATTGCCTGGCCGTTGTGGTAGCCGTTGGTGTGTTGAACCGGGCCTCGGTAGAACTCTGCCGAGGCCTTCTTTCCGTGGTTGGTGAACTCCAGCGCGAGTTCGACTATGTCGCTTTCGCTGATGCCGGCTATCTCTGCATATTCGCCGAGGGTCCTCTCTGCTGCCCGATCGCTCAGCAGTTGGAGGGACGGCTTCACCGCGATTCCATTGACTTCGAACTCACCGCTCAGGAGTCCGCTGGACGCCTCTATGTCCAAGGCCGGACCAGATTCGGTCATCACGACACGCGCACCCGAAACCGACTCACCCTCCTCGTCGAGGGGGACCTCGAGCCCGGCGTCTTCAGGGGTCAGGAACCTCAACTCGTCGAGGCGGACCAGGTGGGTAGCATCGCTCCACGACATCTCCCCACGCTCGCCGGCCGCTCCCTCGCTCGGGGCTTCGAGATAGGACGCGTCGTAGCGCTCGTTCTCGATGATCCATCGAATCATCCCAAGCGCGAGGGCGACATCACCTCCCGGTTGGATGGGAATCCACTTCCACGCCTTGGCAGCTGTCTTGCTCAGTCGTGGATCGACCACGGCGTACTTGAAGTTGTTGCGTACGGCGGAGTCCGTGACCATTTCAGCAGACGGTGTCGGGCCGAAGTTGGCCTCGAAGGCCCCCGTGCCGAAGAAGATCACGAACTCGCTCGACATGTAGTCCGGCTTCATGTGTGTCTTGCCCGACATCATCTTGTACGCGATGTGGTGGCTCTGCTCACAGATGGTGGTGTGCAGGAAGAAGTTGGTCGAGCCCATTCCCTCCTTGGTGAACCGCTTGGCCATCTCCTTGCGGCCATGCTCGACCCGGCCACCCAAGAAGATGAATTGATTGTTGACGGGACCAAGATCGGGGTGATCGGGGTCGATGAGATACTCGAGGTGATCGGCATGGACCTGCTTGAAGTCGGCGATCGTCATCTCACCCGATGCCACTGCGCTCGAGTCGGCCTTGAGCCCTTCGGCTATCTCAGAATCTCGGAGCTTGTAGATGTCGTTCAGTCCGTCGACTTGACCCTCTCCGAAAAGGTCTCCGCCTGAGATCACTTCATCAACGAATTGATCCCAGTCGATCGTCGTCCACTTGCTCTCTCCACGTTTCCCGACGCGTTTGAGAACCTTGCGGAGACGGTACGGGTCGTAGGCGATCTGCACAGCGGCCTGCCCCTTGGGGCACAACTTGGCGTCTTCTTTGGCCGCGACCTCCAGAGAAGTGGACTCCGCTATATGCGGCAGGAGATTCATCGGGCTGTACGGATTCCCGTCGACCTTGGTGAGTATTCCGTCCTGCAACTTAGCCTTGATGCTGCACGCCGTATGGCAGTTCAGGCAGACGCTGTAGATGACGTTCTCGGGGCGGTTGAGGGGATATTCACCCGCTGCGGATGCCGGGGTTGCAGAAACGGTATTCCCGGCCAGCTGGGCGAGCACCGGGAGACTGCCGGCCATAGCAGCGGCACCGCCCACCAGAGCGGTCGTTTGGGCGAGCTCTCGCCGGTTCAGCTTGAACGTCTCTTCGTCCGGCGCGAAATCCTCGGCCACGGCACCCGGCACAATCTTCTCTGCACCCATTTCAGGCCACCTTCCTCTCGCTCGTGATCGGTAGAAGTTTCGTTCCGAGCAAGAACAGCAAGCCCGCGAACGACACCGCCCAGAAGAAGACCAGCCACTCACCGATACTGGGTAGATACTCGAATGTGAGGCCAGGGCCCGTGAACGCGCTTTGGAGCCCCTCGAGCTCCTCCACCGACAGACCCGGGAGCACGATATTGAGTCGAACGGTCAGGAAAGTCGCTGCGATCAGCCCGGTGGCCACCGCCACCGCCGTCACCGAACTCTTCCGAAGCAGCAGGAGTGCGATCGGGATGGCCGTGCCGATGAAGATGTGGACTATCCAGAATGCCCACCAGTAGCGGCCGAACAGCACCTCCTCGATGCTGTCGGTGAGGGCAGGAACCGAAGAGAACAGACCGGTCGAGAACTCTGCCCACTCCAGAAGCAGGTCGAATGCCAGAAGCCCGAGCACCATTCGTCCGAGCAGCGCTACCGTTCTACGATGCTCCGGTGTCCCGGCACCCGGGCCCCAGACCGCGGTGAGGAAGGTGAGTAGGGCCCCTCCCGACGCCAGCGCTCCCACCAGGAACACGATCGGAGTCAGGCCGCCGTGCCAGAAGGGCCGCGCCCCGATGACCCCGAACAGGGCACCCACGCCGCCGTGGAACGCGATCGCCAACGGAACCCCGATGCTTCCCAGGATCTGCAGGATTCGGTGGTCCCTCTCTACGGCTTCGGCTGAGTCGTCGTTGTGCCCGAAGGTGAGGAAGCCACATAGCCGCCCCCGCAATCCGGGATCCTCACGGCACGCGACCATGTCGGCTCTCATGGCGAACCAGAATTCTGTCATGAGCAGCACGAAGTAGCTGGTGTAGAGCCACGCCATCCAGCCCATCATCGAGCTGAAGTTGGTGCGGAACATCAACCGCCATGCCCTCAGGGGATGACCGAGATCCACCCACACCAGGATGATGGCCGCGAATAGGGTGACGAGGGCCGTCAACAGAGCCATCTTCCCGATCGGTTGTAGGCGCTTGACGCGGAACACATAAACGAGTGTCGAGAGAAGGAACGCACCAGCCGAGAGGCCGATCAGATAGATGTAGCCAGCAACCCAGAGTCCCCACGGTATGTAGCTGCCATAGTTGGCCATGTCGTGACCGTCGGTGGCCCGCTGGTAGAGGCCGACGAGGCCAACCAGGAAGCCGATGCTTACGAGTGGCCAGGCGAGTCGTCTCATGATAGATGTCATGCCGGTCTCCTTTCAGGCGAGGTAGTAGACGGATGGTTCGGTACCCATTTCTTCTTTGAGCCGGATCGCGTTCGGCTCGGCAATCAAGTCCGACACCACCGCATCGGGATCGCTCGAGTCGCCGAAGTAGTTCGCCATCCCGATGCAGGTCGACACGCACGCCGGCAATAAGCCTTCCTCGAGTCTGTGAAGACAGAAGGTGCACTTCCTCACGTTGCCGATCGGGGAGTCGCCCCCGTCACCGCGCGGCCACTCCTTCTGATACTCGAAACTCGGCAGCAGCTCGTACTCCATCTGTTCGGGCTGGTTTTCGGTGTAGGTGTGACCCGAGTCGAAGGTACGAGCGGAGTACGGGCAGGCGGTTATGCAGTAGCGACAGCCGATGCATTGGTTGTAGTCGATCTGCACGATTCCGTCGTCACGCTTCCAGGTGGCGCCCACCGGGCAGACCGGCACACACGGCGGTTCGGCGCACTGCATACAGGGACGGGGCATGAACCTTCGGCTCACGTTGGGGTACGTGCCGATCTCGGTCTCGAGCACTGGACGGTAGACCACCCCGGGAGGAAGCTTGTTCTCTGCGACACAGCTCACCGTGCAGGCGTGACAGCCCACGCATTTGCGGAGGTCGATTACCATCGCCCAGCGGCGATCCTCGACCGGCTTCTCCAGAGCTCTTTCGACGTCGCCTCGCATCCGGACCAGAACGCTCTGTTCCTGAAGTAGCTCCGGCATCGTTGGCCTCCCGCGTCTAGTGCTTAACCAAGACTTTGTTAACTCTTAACCATCTGATAGAGGACAACGTCACATTCAGCGATAAGTGAGGCAATATTATCTCTATAAGAGATGCACTGCATGTGTTTGAGAGTAACAGCCGCGTGGTAGCCGAGCCGCTTGGCTTCTCACCCCCGACACGCTGCTGCGCTGCCAACGGTTCCAGCAGCTCACCCCCACGAGGTCGACAGCCTCGCCTTCCGTTCCTGACGCTCCGCGATGCCTTCACGACGGGCTGCACGTCACATCAACCGGAAATCGACAGACGAGTTCACCCAGATCGGGCACTGGATCGCCGACGTTGTCGAGTCGATGAAGTCGGGCACCACCGAGTGCGTGCCGGAAGACGTATTCGAGTTCGTAACCGAGGGCTACACGAGGTGGCGGTACGAGTTCGCCGGCCAGGATGGTGCCACCGTGCTGACGGAGTCCTACAGCCATCCGCCCTACACGGGCTGGAAGAAGTTCCTGTACTCCACCGTTGCTCGCCGTTCAGCCGGGATGGTGAAGGGGATCGAACAAACACTCGCCCGGATCAAGGACACCCTCGAGGCCTGACGGCAGTTCCGCCCTGTCAGGCCAGAGTTCGGCAGTCGATACAGCGACGAATCAGATAGGCCATGGTGTCTTCGAATTCATCGCCCAGCAGTTCGCCTATCCGGTCCATCATGGAAGAGGGCGCGATGGGCTTCCCACACGACCCACACACGAGCACCGTCCCCTTGTTGATATCGCTTCGCTCGGAGCGCAACAGTGCTGGCTCGACTCTCCCTTCGACGGTGATCGCGCCACGATCGATCTCCGGACACGCGATGGTGCACTGGCGGCAGTTTGTGCACGAGGCGGCATCGAAGGAAAGAGTGACCGTCTCCCCCTCGTAGTTGGCGACAATCGCCTCGGTGGGACAGGTCTGGGCGCATTGGGCGCAGAGGGTGCATGAGTCGGAGTCGATTGACACCACCCCGAGGCTGGAGCCCTCGTGGACAACGACACCCATCGGGGCCGACAGCGCGTCGAGAGCGAGCATGGTCTCGACATCGCCTGCGTGGGTGAATGCCGACGAGAAATCGTGGGTGCCGAAGGGCCGACCGATCACCCCGTCGGATGCATCTGACGGCACCAGCTCGGGATCGAGAGAAGCGGAGGCGAGAGTGGCGCGAGCGAAGTCGAGGGCCTGCAGCCGGTGGTCGTCGAGTTTGAGCGGGCAACCGGCTTCGGAGCAGGCCACGGCGGTGACCGACCCGGCACCCATGAGCAGGGTGGTTAGCAGCCAAGCGCCAGGCACCATGGCTGTGCAGGGAACCGAAATGTCGTACCAACCCGGCGTGTGGGGGACCAGCTCGGCCCGACTGCAGACAAAGCGAATCCCTACCGGTACGTCGCTCTGATCGATCAGGGTCTTGATCTGGGCCGACAACATCTCAGCGGACGCTGACGGGTTGGAGATCGCTTCAGTGGGGCAGCCAGACACACAGCGTCCGCAGGGTTCGCAGGCGTCCTTGTTGAAATGGATCCGGCCCTGATGCCATCGATACGCATCCTGGGGGCAGACATCCACGCACGCCCGGCACCCGTCGGCCGCGGCGCAGAGCTCGTGATCCACCATCGGCGCAGCCAGATACACGGGCTGGGGAGGCAGGAAAAGCGCACGGCGCGAAACCCGCTCGCTACGCACCGGCTTGTGCTGCTCGGGTCGGCTTCCAGCGAAGGCCACCGCCCGGCTCTTCAGGCCGGCCACCGCGACCTCTAGATCACCCTTCGAGATGCCCGCCGGTACCTCGAGGATCTGAACGCCCAGAGAGTCGACCTCCACCGACCTCAGCGCCTTCTGCACCGCTGCTAGGTCGTAGTGCGACTCGTGGAGCAACAAGACAACCCGCTCGATGTCGGCGGCTTGTCGGCCGATCCACTCGGCCAGACCCTCCGGGGATTCGCACAAGCCTTGAATCGCGACCGCTTTTGCACCCAGCAGGCGGATATCTGGAGTATCGGCGCACACGAATGCGGCAGCTCTCATTGGCTTATCCAATCACTCACGAGGTGCACATGGTCCTTGTCGTGGATGACGAGCCCGAGAACCGAATCGATGAGATCTCGATAGAACGGCGGAGGGTTCGCGGCGACAACACGCTGATGGAAAAACGGCACCCACACGGTGAGGTGTTGGCGGAGGAATCGACCCTGCAACTCGAGCGCCTCGCTCGCCGCGCCGAGATCTTCAGAGGCCCACGCATCGGCCTCCGCACCACAGAGATGGGCCATCACGTCAAGCTCGGTCGAGATGTGATCAGGCGCTTCTACGATGCCCGCGATCGTTATGTCCATCGCGCTGTACTCGCGCTGCAGCTCGGCCACGTACTCCGCGAGTCCGCCGCCCTTTGCGGGAACCCGATAGTAGGACTCGATGGGTGGGGCCAGCGCGCCGGACATGCCGGAGGCGAACAGGCGGACATAGTCGACCTCGATGCCGCTCTGCCCGACCTCCATCGGCAAGTGCCTCACCAATCGTCGCCACGCGGGGCTGAACGCGAAGTTGTCGATATCGCGATCTCCGAGAACTTCGGCCGCGTCGGCGAGGAGGTCGAAATGGGCCTGCGTAGGCACCGACAGGACCCCTCCGAAGAATCGGTAGAGGCCCTGTCGTGTGCGCGCTATGTCGGTTGAGCCTGTCGTCATCGATGCCTGTCGGGCAGCACCTCATAGAGCACCGCGGCCGCTATCACCGAAATGATGCCCAGAATGAACAACATCGGCGCACCGGTGATCACCGGATTGCTGTTGTCCACCGAGTCGGTTCCCCACGGTGCTGCGGTGAGAAATCCGATCACCATAAGAGCCAGTCCGCTGGATACCAGACCGATCGTGATGGTCCTACGCATTGGTCGCCTCCACTCCATCGTCTTGCAGTATGAGTGCGTCTGTCATTGGAATGATCGGGAACGCCTTCATGAACAGTCCGATCAGGAGGGCCCCGAAAGCGAACAGGCCGGCGACCACGGAGAACTCAACCCAGTTGGGGAAATAGGACCCGGGTTCGTAGGGGAGCAGGTTCGCGTGGGTCTGGGAAGGTATGACCGTCAGGTAGCGTTCCGCGACAGCCGCCGTCGATATGGCGACGCTGGCCACCACCAGGGTGCCGATTCGCCACTTGGAAGCCGCGGCCTGCGAGATCAACAGGGCAAGACCCAGTGTCATCAGACCGATCGACAGCCAGAAGATCCACGCGTAGGTGCCTTTCAACAACGCATCAGCGAGCAGACGCTCATTGCTGGGCGTGGCATAGAGCAGGGTGAACAACTCGACGATCATGAAGTAGAGGGCAGCCGAGGCCGCCACCAGCAGGAACCGGCCGAGCCACTTGAACACCTCGGCATCGATCCGATTCCAATCACCCAGGGCCCGGCGAATTATCGCGCTCAGAATCAGCAGGTTGGCGAGACCCGATGCTGCGGCCAGGACCAGGAAGTCCGGTCCCTGGAGAGAGCCGAACCAGCCGGGTCGGCCCACCTGCACGCCGAATACCAACCCTTCGGTCGACAGGGCGATCACGATGAGTGGCACGATCCCGACCGACAGCCAGAACATCACCCGCCGGTGCCGATCGCGCTCCTCGGCCGAATCGGTGTAGCCCGATGCCCAGAGTCGATGGAACCATTGCAGGCGAGATGGGATCTCGGCCAGTTTCGCCGCGTCTCGGCGACCGCCCAGGAAGAGATAGGCCAGTGCAGTGAGGAATACTCCTCCGGCGACCAGGGTGAACGTACCGAAGAACGCTGACTGGGGCCGGGCGTACAGCAGCATGTTCTTGATACCACGAATCGGCTGCCCGAGATCGATGATCACAGCAATAAGGCCGACCATGAGCGATGCGACCGTCAACAACTCCGCAATTCGGGCGATCGGTCGGAGTTCGATGATCCGAAACACTCGGCTGACCGCGGCGATGGCGACACCTGCAAGGCTCACACCGATGAAGTACTCCACCATGACGATGTAGAGGCCCCAGGTGGCACCGCCCATCGTTCCGGTACTGCGCAAGCTGGTCACAGACATGCCGTTGGCCTGCTCGTACCCGTAGGCAAACAAGCCAAAGCCGAGCACGGCGAGCGCCACCAGCAAGAACGCCTTCCACCTGATGGTCAGGCGCCCGACGCCCTGGGGGAGGCCAACATCGGGTCTGGTTTCAACAGCCATGTCACACCGTCGCTTTCGGCCGCTCGATTTCCTTCAGTTCCTTGTTGGGTGGCTTGCCACCGATGTAGTAGACGTTCGGTTTCGTTCCGGCCTCGTCGAGAAGTTGCCACGGGCTCCGGTCCTTCAAGTAGGCGCTGATCGGCGACTCGGGATCGTCGATGTCGCCGAACACCAGGGCATTGGTGGGACAGGTGTCGGCGCAGGCAGGCTCCAGCCCCTTTTCCACCCGATGCACACAGAAGGTGCACTTTTCGATCACTCCCTTGGCGTGACCACCGCCGGCGGTGTGGCGTTGTTCCTCGCCATAGAGCTCGTCGAGATCCGGGTTGCGATAGGGCGGGATCAGACCACCGGTGACCGCTTCCAGGTCGTCGTCCTTCCAGTCGACGACGTCATATTGGCCCTTCTCCGGCTTCTGCCAGTTGAAGTAGTTGACGCCGTAGGGACAGGCCAGCTCGCAGTATCGGCAACCGATGCAACGATCGGCGTCGGTGAGAACGAGACCGTCCTCGCGCTTGAACCTCGAGCCCACCGGGCAGACCTTCACGCATGGGGCGTTGTCGCAGTGCTGGCACGGACGAGGCAGGAAGCTCATCTCGGTCTCGGGGAAGGTTCCCTCCTCGAAGCGGAAGACATACATCCAGTGGTTGCTCTGAACCGTGTTGTTTTCGATCGTGCAGGCCGTCATACAGGCACGACATCCCTGGCAGCGGTCGAGATCTACGGCCATCGAGTACTTGGTCATCAGGCCTCACTCCCCTTGGTGACCTTCACCTTGACGTGGAAGGACTGATCGGCGGTGTTGGTCATGTAGCCCTCTCCGGTGAAGTAGATCTCGTTCGCCGAAGCGCCCTGACCCTTGTTTTGAGGGTGGGTCCACATCCCGAAGTGGTGCGGCATCGCCACCGTGTCCGGCCTTATCGCTTCGCAATACACGGCCTTGGTGACGAGGCTTCTGGTCTCTCCGGTGATCGCATTCTGAGATTCCACTGTGATCTCGTCGCCATCGTCGATCCCGAGACGCTTGGCCGATTCGGGGTTCATGTCGAGATAAGAACCAGGGGCTAGCTCGGCCAGCATCGGAACGAAACTCGTGCGGGACTGCTTGTGTTCGATCTGGTGGTAGCTGATCAGGTAGAACTCGTACTCGCTGGGCGAGGAGTCCATGGTCGGGCTCCGCCAGGTCGGTAGGGCGGTGTAGTCCTGCCAGTAGATCTCTTCGGCGCCCTTTTCCTTCATCTGGTTCTGGGCATCGAGCAGGCTGTCGCCGTAGAGCCGGTGCAGAGCCCCACCGAACGGCGTTTCGGCCACGTACCCGTACATCTTCGTGGGACTCACTGGTCCCTTCACGAAGGTGCCGTTGTCGGGATCCTCGAAGAAGGCGATGCCCTCCTCTATGCCTTGGGATTTCGACCAGCGGTCGAAGATGTCGCGAACCTCCGGCATTTGGTCCAAGGGGAGAGCGAACTCGGTGTCGACAAGCTTGAGTTCCTTGTTGACGACCGACAGGTAGCCGTCGTCGCCGAACAGGACGCCGAGCCTCTCACAGAGGTCCATGTAGATGTCGATCTCACCCCGCGACTCGAACAGGGGTTCCATGGGCGGTATCCGAAGCGTGACAGCATCCACATACTGGTCGGTCGCCGAGATCGGCCCTTCGTACTTTTCGATCGTCGCCGCCGGCAGCACCACGTCGGCGAAGTAGTCGGCCGTCTCCGAGAGCCAGGGACTAATGACGGCAACGAACTTGAACTTGCCGTAAGAGTCCAGATACTCCTTTTGGGACGGGAAGGAGTTCAACGGATTCACCATGTGGAGAATCGCGACCTCGGGGAGTTCCTCCACGCCGTAGCGCTCGGGGTCGAGCATCACCTTGGCCACCATTCCAGGGAAGCCGGTGTTGATCGGGAAATATTTGCTGCCATTGAGTACAAAGTCGTAGGGCGGGTCATTCACCGTGAACTTCTCGAACTTGGCGTAGTTCTTGTGGATCTTCCAGGTGAAGTCCGACAGCTGGCCGCCGGCTGCGCCGACAGCTCCCACCAGCATGGGCACCATCGTCATCGCACGCGCGGTCTGGAATCCCATCTCCTGCTGGGCCATGTGGTAGGCCATGATCCCCACCGGCCGGTACGGAACCTCCACTCCGTCCACCACGATGGTGGATCCGATCTGGGCGTTCTCACCGAACTCCCTCGCCACCTTGCTGATCTCAGCGGCGGAGAGACCAGTCAGCTCGGCAGCCCACTCGGGGGTGTTCTCCTCCACGTGCTCCTTGAACACCTGGAAGCCGGGCTTGACCATCTCGCCATCGAGCTCGAACTCACCCTCAAGGGCTGGGTTGTCTGTTTCGCCGAAGGGAACCGCCTCACCGGCCTCCTCGTCCCACACCAGGCCGACCTCCTCGGCCTCTTCCCCTTCGCCGATGGTGACCTTGGCCACCATGCCATCGGGCTTCACCAGGAAGGGGGCGTTGGTGTAGGTCGACAGGTAAGGCCTATCGAGATAGTCGAGAGCGATGAGTTCGTGGCACAGGGCGAGGGCCATCGCCAGGTCGCTGGCCGGACGGATCGGCAGCCAGGTGTCGGCGAACGGGCCCGCGCTGCGCAGCCTCGGGTCGAGGTGGGTGATCTTCATCCCCCGGTCTCGCGCTTCGACCATGTGGCGAGGCCACGTCAACCAGCAGAACTTGTTGCCACCGGCATTGGTGATGTTCCATCCCCAGGACAGCATGTAGTTGCAGTAACGGAAGTCCGGATGGAGCACCGCGTGGGTGCCGAGGGTGTACTCCAGTGCCCGATAACCGGCATCGGAACAGAACGCTCCGTGGCCGAGCTTCGAGGCACCGGTGGACTTGACGAAGGCGTCGTCGTAGAAGTCCTTCGCCTTGCTCCGGCCCTTCTGCCACAACACCTTCTTCGGATCGCGCTCACGAACCTCGCTCACCGTGTCGGCGACCATGTCGAGCGCCTCATCCCATGAGGCGCGGCGCCACTCACCGGTGACACCCTTCTCGTTGGTTCGGACCAGCGGCCACTTCACCCGATTCGGGTCGTAGACGGCCTGAATCTGAGCTTGGCCCTTGGGGCAGAGAGTGCCGACGTTGCGGGGATTCGTCGGGTTGCCCTCGAACTTCACCACGCGCCCGTCAATGCGACGGGCGATCATGCCGCAGTCCTGCTTGCCGATCCAGCAGGTGGTGGCCACAAAATCTTCCACCGGGCCGGCCACTTCGGGGCCTTGGGCCGCGGTGACACCACTGAATGATCCGAACAGGAACTTGTCGGCGACGATTGCCGAACCGGCAACCGTCGTGGATCCTCGCACGAACTTGCGGCGATTGACCTTGAGCATGCCTACTCCTTCTCCGTTGACGCAAGCGTCGCGGTGGAGCGGATCAATGTCATGAGCCCACCTCGCTTCCGGCTTCGACGACCGAACGGACACGATCGTCTCTGGTCAATCCGACCACAGATCGACCGATCCCGGTATCGGATGAATCCCTGATCTGTGTAGGTGATCAGCCGACTTCAGCGCGAGCCGGCGTAGGGGAATCCACCTACGAGAGAACGCCGAGATCCAGCGCGTATCTCACGAGTTCGGCGCGGGTGGTGAGGCTGAGCTTCTTCATGAGCCGTGCCTTGTAGGTCTCGATCGTCCTCACGCTGAGAAACATCTGCTCAGCGATCTCGCCATTGCTGTGACCGAGCGCCACCTGCCTGAAAACCTCTGCCTCACGCTCACTCAAGGATTCGAGCCGCGCCTGCATCTCGGTGATGATCGGCGACTCGGGGTCGGCAAGCTTCGACGCCTCGTGCTCGTCGGTAAGGGCCAGCGCGTGACGCGGATGCAGATAGACACCACCGTCCTGCACGGTGTGGATCGCCGAGAGCAACTCGTCGCCCGCCGCCTGCTTCAGCACGTAGCCGGCTCCCCCGCTGGCCAGAACCTGTCGGAGGTAGGCGATGTCGTCCAGCATCGTCAAGATCAGGACCTTGGTGTCGGGGCAGGTTTCGCCGAGGCGGGCCAGCGCCTCGAGCCCGTTGCAGTGCGGCATGTTGATGTCGAGCAGGAGAACGTCGGGCTGCAGTTCGACGACCTTTTCAACGCAATCGTGGCCATCGGTGGCTTCACCCACCACCTCGATGTCGGATTCCGACTCGAGTAAAGCCCTGAGCCCCGCCCGCAGGACCGCGTGATCGTCGGCGATCACGATTCGGATCGGGCTCATACAGGCACCACCACGAACACAGTTGTACCGTCTCGACCGCTCTCGATCGTCATTCGGCCACCAACCAACTCAGCCCGCTCCTTCATGGCGTGGATCCCGACGCTGTGGCCGTTCTTGCGGGTGGAGACCGGGTCGAAGCCATGGCCATCATCCTCGATGATCGCCCTGACCAGGCCATCTCGCATCGTCAACAAGACGCTGATCGTGGCGGCGCTGCTATGGCGCGCCGAGTTGGTCATCCCCTCTTGCACGATCCGGTAGAGGTTCGTCTCGACCGGTGGAGCTAGCCGATTCGGCAGGTCGACATGGAGATCGACGGAAACGTGTGGGTGTAGCACCGTGAAGTCGTGGGTGTAGTGATCGAGGGCGGCGGCGAGGCCGAGATCATCCAGGGCACTGGGTCGGAGTTGGCGACCCATCTGACGGACCTCGTCGATGGTCTCCTTTGCGAGTTGTTGAAGTTCGTTTCGTTTGTCCGCGAACTCGCGGTCTGAGCTGGCTCGGTCGAGGGAGGCCATTCCCACCATCAGGGAGCTGATTGCCTGACCGATCGTGTCGTGGAGGTCTCGGGCGATCCGTCTTCTCTCGTCCTCCTGGGCATCGATCAGCTTCTCGACCAGGTTCGCCCGAGTCGCCTCGCTCTCCGCGATCGTCTCCCGGTTGACCTCGAGGTCCGTCACGATGCGGTTGAAGGCCCGGCCGAGCGAACCGATCTCGTCATCGGCCAGGCGAGTGGCGCGAGCGGAGAGATCGCCCGCCCCGACCTCGTCGGTGGTGTGGACGAGATCAAGGATCGGCCGCGTCAGCAGCCAGGTGAGAAGGCTCGCGGCGGCGACACCGATCGAGCCGACGAGCACCGTTATCAAGAGCATCCGCCGAGAGATGCGCTCAACGGTGTCGGCCAGTCGCTCTTCGCTCAAGCCCAATCTCACCGAACTGAACTGCCCGTCTGCGATCACTGCCTGGTAGTCGTGGACGTTTCCCGTCACAAAGTCGAGCCGTGGATGGCCGTGGTCACCCACCGTCGTCGACGGGTAGATGTCGAGGAGTTCAGCGGGCACGGACTCGGCGCCGAATGTGTGGGCCAACACCGCTCCGTCTCGATCCAGGACGAAGGCGTAGATGGCGTCGGGATGATTCATGACGATCGCATCCAGCATCACCGCGACCGCATCGCTGTCGTTGGGCCGGCCCGGTTCACCGACTCTCGACGCCAGGTCGATCGCCAGCGCCTCTCCCACGGCGTCGAGTTCGTCGACAAGATCTTTCGCCATCACCGCCCGGGCCTGCCATGTAGCCACCAGTCCGAGCATCACCGCCAGTCCCAGAACGATTCCGAGGATCTTGGCCCTCACCCCTAAGCGGCCGGCCATCCGTCTGATCGGCTGGATGCCGGATTCGAATCGTGTCGCCCCGGCGGACGGATCTGAGAGAGTGCCTGTCGATTCGAGCGCATCCACGTGTAGCTGCTCTGTTTCTCGACCAGGGCCCAACCCCGAGATCGGTCGTACTCACACTAGGTGAGGTCGGCGCGGAATCGAAGTTGTGCTCCGGATCCGAGTCCTTAGGACTCGAGGTCCTTGCCATAGTCGACGGTGTACCAGTGCTCGGGCGTCATCTTGTACAAGGAACCGCTTGCCTCCTGTGCCGTCGACTCGATGTAGAGGTCGCCGAATTCGATGCCGAGGTAGCGATGGGCCATCGCGCGCCGGATCTCCTCGTCGCATTCCACGACCTCGGTGACCGGCCCTTCGACCATCACGTACTTGTACGGCGGAGCCTCTTCCTGCGCGCAGAGACTGAACCGTTCGGTGGCCTCGATGGCTCGACCCTTGACCGATGCCGAATTGGTGATGATGCCCACCTCGCCGCCTGGGCTGTAGCTGTACCAGATGGGCAAGGCCAGCGACCTCGCCGTCGCAAGGCTGACGCTCATCACCCCGACATGCACGCCGGCTAGAAACTCCTCGCGTTCGGCTCGACTCATCTTGTGCGACATCGTGGATCTCCCTTCGAGGCGGGTGTCGTTCACTGCCCGGTCCGACCTTATCAGTGGCTCTTTTCGGGCCGATCCGGGCTCGGAAACTCCTACGATTGTGAGCCGAGGAGGCCACATGGTCGAACAGAGTCGATGGGTCGAGATGACCGAAGCGAACCCGGATCATTCCGACTGGTACATAGAACGCTTTCGCAAGATGGAAGCGGAGGGAGATGATCTCGCCGGGGAGGCCCGATTCGTCGACGCCATGGTCTCGCGGGGCAGCCGGATTCTCGACGCGGGTTGTGGGCCGGGCCGTGTCGGTTCGATCCTTTCCGGCCTTGGCCACGAAGTGGTGGGGGTCGACGTCGACCCAATCCTGATCGCCGCCGCAGAGCAGAATCGCCCTGGTCCGCGATGGATCGTCGGCGATCTGGCCGAGCTCGATCTGACACCTGAAGGCATCAGCGAGAACTTCGACGCCATCGTGTGCGCCGGCAACGTGATGCCGTTCCTGGCTGAGAGCACGCGCCAGGCCGTGCTCGCCCGGCTTCGCGATCATCTCGCCGAGTCGGGCCGCCTCGTCATCGGTTTCGGTGCCGGGAGGGGCTACGAACTCGAGGAGTTCTTCGCCGACGCGAAGACGGTCGGACTGATCTTGGACTCCAAGCTTGCGACGTGGGACATGCGGCCATTCACCGACGAATCCGACTTCGTGGTCGCTACCTACTCTCAGTGAGAAAAAGGGACCTTGGGCCCTACTACTTAACCTGCCGTTAACTAATCGTGAGGACAGGCTCCGAGCATGAGAAGCGTTCGGAATCCCCACCCGAGAATCCCTCGGATCCAGTCCCGCCACAAACCTTCACACGCAAGTGGCCGACCTGGTCCTGCGCGTCTTCAGAAGCGCAGCGATCAGGTCGACTGGGATCCTCAACGTTTTGCCATCCAGACCTCGACTGGCTCGTCGAAACCCTTCAAGGTGCGTTGTCCGGCCGGGCGCAGTGAGATGAGATCGGATTCCGAATCGCCTCGGTCGGTGAGGACCTCACCCGGCTCGGCGATATCGACCAGCCGCGATGCCAGGTTCACGAGTGGTCCGTAGTAGTCGCCGAGCCGGAACACCACCTGGCCTGCAGTCACGCCTGCACAGGGGCGGATCTCAGGATCATCGGCGAATCCCGACACGAGTGCCACCGCTATGGCCAGCACCGTGGCGTGGTCGGGCCCGGTGATCATGACCTCATCACCGATGCTCTTGACGACCTGGCCCCCGTGCTTGCCGGCCACGTCGAAGGCGCGTTGCTCGAACTCCTCGACCAGTTCCATGAGGTCGGCCGAGCTCAGATCTCGAGAGAGCGGAGTGAATCCCACCAGGTCGACAAATCCGATACCAGCGCGGATCAGCTCTGGTGGACCGTCGCCGGGTTGACCGGATCTCTGATCTCTCACCGCGGTCCACATGTGGTGGCGGAAGATCGTGCCGAGGGTGGTCCCGAAGGCGACCGCGAGCTCTGACGCCGCCGCGTTCATCTCGGCCATCTCGACGAGGTCTGTGTCGAGCTGTTCCGGACTGTTCTCGATGTCCTGCACATAGATGGCGATCGCCGCCTCCGCCGTTCTACGCAACGAACGTCCTGCGACCCGGAACAGTTCTGCGCCGACCTGGCCCACGAGCCCCATCTCATCGACCGCGATCAGCGAGAGCATTTCGATGTCGCCCTCACCAAATCCCGAGAGCCGGTCGGCGTCGAGACCGAAGGAGCTGTACAGAGCCGCAACCTCATCGACGGGCATGTCGCAGCGAGCGGCGAGCTCCGCGAGGCTCAGATCGAGGCCCTTGGCGATCTGGAGGTCGCCGGCCAGCCCGATCAGATCATCGTCATCGAGGCCGGCCAACGCCGACTCCGAAGCACCGCTTTTCACCAGATGGGCCCTGAGGCGGGGGTCGGTCATGAGTTTGAGTCTCTCATCGGCTTGGGGGTCAACTCGACCTTCGTCTCGGTGGACGCGTGAGGCCACCACTCCTTCGCGCTGCGGCGGGCCCCGCCGGAACGGTGATCGTGGATCCAGAGTGCCACCCGGCGACATCGCGACCCGGCGAGGCGGAGCCACCATCTACTCGTCAGGCGCGAGTAGTCGCGGGTATAGGGACAGACACGGATGCACACCGAGCAGTCGCTATTGATCTTAGACCAATATCCGAAGCACGCCTCGCCGTCGACACTCCACTTGGTGATGCCGGCGATATTGGACTGATTATGTAACTCGTCGCTCGGCTTGCCATCGGGAATCGCGGAGGCCGGGCAGGCGTCGGTGCAGCGCCTACAGGTACGGCACATCTCGGTGACCCCGAGTTGGATCGGGTGGTCGTTCTCCAGCGGCATGTCGGTGAAGATCTTCCCGAACCGTACGCTCGGTCCGAACTCAGGGGTGATCACGAGGCCGTTTCGCCCGTACTCCCCGAGCCCAGCCTTGATGGCGTAGGGAATGGCGAGGGCGGAGTCATTCATGGACGGCACCGCCTGGTAGCCCATGTTGCGGATGTACTGGGCCACGGCCAGCAACACCAGGGCATCCTGGGAGTATCCGAGTCCGGTCGCCGCGCCGGCGAGGGCCGACGGCGCGGTGGCTATCAGGGCCGGATCCATCGCCTGTCCGATCACAACCACATGGGCCAGGTCGTCGCCCAGATCGTTGGCCTTCTGTCCGTCGGCCAGACGCGAGTAACGCCTGGTGTAAACCCACCGCTCGTCGTAGGCGGCGATGCCCACGAGATCAGCGCCCAGCACTCCGGCCACCTGCTTGAGGTCGGCCGTGGCATCAGGCGGTTCGCCGATATCTGCCTTCTCGATGGAAGCGGCTCGCAGGGTCGACAGGGGGTCGAGAAAGCCGTCGCGTCGGTCCTCGTCCTCGTTGAGTTCGGCGAAGATATCGGCCACATGCCAGGCCGCGTTTCGAAGCGCATAGTCTCGGCGACGAAATCCGCGAGCCTTGCGCCACTTCTCGAGGGGACGGCGGTAGGTGGCGTAGAACTGGTCGGTCTTGTCGTCGCGGATGCGGTGGTCCCAGAACGACCGGCTGAACACGTCGTCGACCTGGCTGAAGCGTTCGAAGACGTCCTCGTCGATCTCCCAGTCGGCGTCGGCATCGGTGTGTCCTGGTGCCGCGCGCCCTCGCCAGGTCGTGTGCGTTTTCACGGTGTCATTTCCCCGCGCCCCTGCATCATGATTCCGCGGTGGTAGTCGGGAAAGATGCTCTCTTCGAGATTCGTCGCCATCATCTGATCCACACAGACCACTCCGGACAGCACTGCGGCATCCACCCCACAGCCCCAGTTCTTCTCGCCGTACTGGTCGCCTGCGAACCACAAGCCGTCAACATGTGGGCTTCGGTGGGTGACTCGGTTCGTGCCGACGGGTCGGTTGGTGCCGAGCGCTTCGGGCGACGGCGTCCAGATGATGAACTCGACGTCTTCGTCCCAGGTCGGGAAGTTGGCCCGGGCCCAGGCCTCGCAGCGCTCGATGACAAGCCCTACCCGCTCTCTGTTGCGCATCTCCTCTTCGGTGAGTGCGGTGGAAAACAGGTATTCGCTCTTGCCTTCAGGTGCCCGCTTGGCGTGTCCATCTCCCCACGCGGCGAACTCACACATGATCATGTCGACCTTGCCGATGAAGCCCTCTTCTTCGGTGGTGATGGCGGGCATATAGATGAACGAGCCTGGTTCGATGCCGAGATCCGCGGTGATCGATCGTTTCGTGCCGGCCCAGCCGGTGAGTAGCCCAAGGCCGCGATGCTGGTTCTCTACGAAGTCGACCCATTCGGGCGGGAATTCTGCTCGCGGCAATACCCGAAACGCGATCTTGGGGGGAAGCGTGCAGATCACCCGATCGGCCATCAGGGTGCGGTCTTCGCCGCCCACCTGATATCGCACGCCGCGGGCCACCCCGTCCTCGACGATCACCTCCCTCACCGGCGTGTCGCGCCAGACCTCTCCCCCGTGGCCGATGACGGATTCTTCGAACGCAAGCGGGATGGCGATCGTTCCTGGTGTGTCCACCGTGGCCACCGAGCCCGAAATCAAGTTCATCCCGAGTTGACGAGCCACCGCCATGTAGCCGAGGAAGTCCGGCGCTGCGGTCATCCGTGGCTCAGCATCACCGGTCTGCGATGCAGCCAACACCTTGAGGTAGTCGTAGGCCTCGGGGTGGAGGTCTCGTTCTTCGAACCATTCCTGCAACGATGTGTGCGCCAGACCGGCCAGGTCGTCAGCAGTTAGCTTGCCCATGTCGCCGAGGTACTGCCTGGTTTTGGCAAACCCTTCAGGGCTCATCCACGGGTAGGCGACACCCTTCTCGACCTGGTGCGAGACAGTCGGTCTCACCGTGCCGTCGGCGTCCATGCCCTGCCACTCGACAAAGCCGAGACCCCGGTTCAGAGGCATCTCGACGTGCTTGCCGAAGTGCTGCAGGACGAGGTCACACCGGTTCTTGTTGCCCCAGAACAGCCCATGACCACCGGCTTCGAACGTGCGCCCGTCGAGCAGCCCCTCTTCGAAGATCGTCTCGATGTCGGGCGTGCACTTGCTCAGGTAGCAGTGCGCCAACCCCAGCGAACGCTTGAACTCGCCGGCGCCCATCTCGATGCCGTCGGCGTACACCTTGTCGCCGTGACCCACATAAGAGAGACAACGACCGCCGATGAACGGGGCGCGCTCGAAAACCACCACCTTCTGATCACAATCCCGGGCCAGAATCGCGGCCGCGGTCATGCCGGCAACCCCAGCACCGATCACGATCACATCCACATCCGTCATGGTCATGAGTAGCCCTTCTGCTTATGAGTGAGACTCGTAGTGTGCGAGCTCCTCGTGTCCGGCGCCGCATCGAGGAGGCACTTCACCTCCGCGATGGTCTCAATCTCAGTGTCGCGGTCGGGCCCGCACGGCACCAGGTTCAACATGGCCGCACCCGCGTCGACATAGGGCGCGAGGAACTCGGCGATGTGCTCGGCGCTGCCCATCGCGGTGTATCTCTCGAAGGGTTCGAAACTGGTCTTGTAGAAGTCCTGCATGGTTGCCGACACGTGGCGGCGAGCGACTTCGGGCGTTGGGCCGACGCCCACCCAGAGCTGGAGGCCATGCTGCCAGGTCACGCCGCGCTCAGCCCCGGTGTCTTCGGCCAGCGTGGTGGCCGCGGCAAAGCGTCTCGGGGAACACCAGGCGCCGAGCCAACCGTCGGCGAGGCGACCGGCCCGGTGAACCGCGGCATCGCTGCGCCCCCCGACGAGTAGGGGAACCCTCGGCTCGGGGGTGGGACGGATGACCCCGTCAATGAAGGAGAAAAATTCGCCATCGCCGTGGACTGTCTCGCCCGCTAGGAGCGATCCGACCATGCCCAATGCGACATCGGTGCGACGCCCTCTGGTGCGGGGGTCGACGTCGCAAACCTCGATTTCGTGGCGGTCTTCGCCGCCGACGCCTATGCCGACGGTGATTCGCCCGGGCGCGGCCTCAGCGAGCGAGGCGATCTGGCGGGCTGCGATCATGGGGTGTCGAAGTGCCAGGAGCATGACGCCGACGTGGAGGTCGAGGCGGGGCTCGAGTCCACTCATCGCGGCAAGATGGATGAGGCCGTCGATGCCGCTTCCATCAACGAAGCTGACGTGGTCGGCGGTGAAGACATGGTCGATACCGGCGTCGGCGACGCTACCGAGACGTTGACGCTGCGCGTCGGGGGAAAGCTGCCACAGGTCCCACGGGGTGCTGATGCCGACGCGCAGGGTCAAGGCTTCACTACCTTGGGAAGTTCGGGGCGAGGACCAGATTCCGTCATCCTCCCACCTCTGGAGCGTGACGCTAGAAACGTCGTTGCCCGCAACCGACCGCGCGACCCAGCGCCGCTCACGGTTTCTGGGACAGAACCAGCCTGTGGCGTTATCGTGCAACCGCGTCTTGGGAGATCCGCGGGTGACCCTCACGCCATCGGTGCGGCCTGGTCGGATCGATGTCCTTTCCGGTCGATCTGCCAGTGCCAAGGCTGAGCTCTCTGGTCGGCCCGAACAACTGCTCCTCGCCCCGTGGCGACGGCTCACAGAGTCCGAACCCGGTCTCCGCGTCAGCGGCGACCCCCACGTCGCTACCAGTTTCACCGACCGCGCCTGAAACTTCGACCGACGAACCAGTCCGTATCGCCTCTTTTTCACAGATATCGCCGGTTCCCGCGGGGGCAACGAGCCTCTATCGGTCGCCGAAGCGACGGTTCTACCGTCAAGTTGTTCAATCTCGTCCCGGGCCGAGATCTGGGCCTTTTCAATACGAGACCTGAATCCAGTGACCAGCACAGGCGAGGTCGATCATGGTGAGCAGAGTTCTGCACCGGCGGTCGTGGTGACCACTCTTGTGGAACCCACCACCTCCGGGGGCAACGTCTCGGACGGTGCCGGATCGACGACAACAACTGTTCGACCCGGGCATGAGCTCACCCCCGCCGGCCCCCTGCTCGAGGCCCGACGAACCCCAGCTAGTCCCTATCTTGTTCATCAGCCTGCCGAGGCGAGCGCCGACACGCCGACGGTTATGTTCATACCAGGGGGAATCTCAGGCCTTCGACAAGCTGCGCAACGAGCATGGTCCAGATACCTGTCCGAGGGCGACGGTGTCGGCGTGCTTTGGCGGCGACCGTCCAGGTTGCACATCGCCGGCTATTCGAAGGGGGGCAAATCGCCCTTGACTTGATGCTGCGAACCGACCTGTTCGCCACGGCACGCGGAGCACCCGGCGAGTTCCAATCGATCGACCCGGAGAGTCGGAGCGTGGAGTTGGCCGGCAAAGCCGTGTTCAACGGTTTAGGTGAGAACGATACGGACTGGTTCGGCCCGGTGAATGCCACCCATGACGGTCTTCTGGAGGCAGGCATCGAGTCTGTCTATATCGAGTTCCCAGGCGACGGGCACCGGTTGAGTCCCGAGTTCGACGAGAGCGTCTTCTTCGATTTCTGGGCGAATCACTAGCGCAGTCGGTTCTTCGAACTCTGGGGCTGTCGGAATAGTTGTTGGCCGGGTCTCGTCTGCTGGGACCTAGTGCTCTAGTTTCACAAGTGTTTGGGCGGCAAGGATTGGCTTCGTGCTTGTGCTCTTGGGGTTTCCTAATGTGGTTGTGGCGGCGGTTGCGGCAGCCGTGCTTGCTGTTGTTGCTCGTCGTCGTGTGTTTGGTGTGAATGAGCGGACTGAGACGTCGTGGCTTGATGCTTGGTTGAAGGCGGTTGTGATCGTCGTGTTCGTGGTGTTCACCTCGGTGTATCTGCCGTCGTACGTGATTGGTTCTTCGGTGGTGTCTGATCTGAACCGCAATGCTCAGGATCTGATCGCGGCTGGGATTTGGGGGGCGGCGTTCGCGGCGACTCTTTGGGGGTTGTGGTTCGCGCACCGCGAGAAGAGGGTCTGATGGTGGGTGGGGGCGACAATCTGGCCTATTTCGATAACAATATTCCTTGTCTTGCTGCGTGTCCGGTGCATACCAACGCGGGGATGTATGTCGCGGCCATCGCCGACGGCGACGACGAACAGGCTTATTTGACGGCTCGTATGCCTAATCCGTTCGCGTCGGTGTGTGGGCGGGTCTGCGCTGCGCCATGTGAGGATGCGTGTCGTCGCGGCCAGATCGACGAGCCGATCGCCATTCGGGCCCTGAAGCGCTACGTGACTGAACAGTTCGGGCCTGAGGCGGAGAACGGAGAACACTGGAGGAGGGTGGCGGCGCCGCCGCCCGTTGATCTCGATCAGAGCATCGGGATTGTCGGGGGCGGGCCGGCTGGTTTGGCGTGTGCGCATGATCTTCGCCGGTGGGGCTACAAGGTCACCCTCTATGAGGCCACCGAGAAGTTGGGCGGTGCGATGTGGTTGGGCATTCCCGAGTATCGACTCGATCGTGATGTTTTGGCCGGTGATGTGGGCGCGATCATCGATCTCGGTGTTGATGTCGAGTACGAAACGAAGCTCGGTGTCGACATCACTCTCGAACAACTCAGGGAGCGTCACGACGCAGTGTTCCTGGGGATCGGAGCAACTCTCGGCCGGGGCCTCGACATCGACGGTGCCGACGCCGACGGTGTCTTCAAGGCGATCGAGTTTCTGATCAACATGAACCGGGGCTTCGAGGTCGAGATCGGTGAGCGGGTGGTGGTGGTCGGTGGCGGCGATGTGGCGATGGATGCTGCTCGTACTGCTTTGAGGGCCGCGGATTATGACTCCAAACGCGACAACGGCGACGAGCTGGCCGAGCGCTACAACCAAGATGATGAGCGCTCGTCGATAGTCGAAGCGATTGATGTGGCCCGTTCGGCGGTGCGGGCGGGGGCCCGGGAGATCATTGTGATTTCGTTGGAGTCTCGTGATGAGATGCCGGCTCATGATTTTGAGATCGAGGAGGCCGAGAACGAGGGGATCACTTTTGTGGCTCGTCGTGGGCCGGCGCGTATTGGGGTGGCTGATGGTCGGGTGACCGGGTTGGAGACGGTTGGTGTTACTCGTGTTTTTGATGAAGATCACCGTTTCAGCCCGGAGTTTGATCAGGACGACAAGTTCACGTTTGAGGCTGACACTGTGATCTTGGCTATTGGTCAGGCGATCGATCTTGATGCGCTTGGCGATGCGGGGCCTGAGGTGAGCGCGCGTCGTACAATCCTGGTTGATGATGCGAAGTGTTCGACGTCGCTGTCTGATGTGTGGGCCGGAGGCGACGCGGCGAAGGGTCCTCGAACCCTGATCGATGCGGTCGCTGATGGCCGCCGAGCTGCGGCCGATATTCACGTTTCGTTTGGTGGTGAGCTCGAATCGGCAAAGGCCGGGCGGATGGTTCATCTGGAGCAGTTTCATCGGCTCGATGATTTGTACGACCGCGAGACCCGCGTTGACGTACCCACTCTCGAGACCGGTCGACGGATGGGGTTGGCGGAGGTCGAGACCGGTTTCACCCCCGATCAGGCCAAATGCGAAGCGAGCCGCTGTCTGCGGTGTTTCGCGAACATTTTGCTCGATGTTGATCGTTGTGTGCTTTGCGCCTTGTGTGCAGATGTCTGCCCGCTCGATCTGATCGCGCTGGTGCCATCTGAAGAGGTCGAGGCCGGCCAGGCGGGCGGCACCGCGCTTTTGCTTGATGAGACCGCGTGTATCCGCTGCGGGCTTTGTATCGAACGTTGTCCTCCCGACGCCTTGTCGATGGGGATGTGGACAGGAGTCGGAGTTCCCGCATGGCAATGACAGACGAGAGAACCGGCTTGGTCGCTCGACTTCGCCGCACCCCAGTGGGCCAATCGATCTTCAGGTCGCCGCCGCGGGTCACACCACGCGACCGCGCCGCTGGTCACTGGTCCAACTTTTTGTTGCACATCTACCCGGTGAAGATCCGGCGTCGAGAGCTCGGTTTCCGTTTCTCGTGGTATCTCGGAGTCATCTCCACGGTGCTGTTGGGCTCCTTGGTGGCGTCGGGCATATACCTGATGTTCTTCTACGTGCCGTCACCCAACCAGGCCTACACCAACATCCAGACCATCCAGACCGAGGTGACATTCGGTCAGTACATCCGAAACGTTCACCGCTGGTCGGCGCACATGATGGTGCTCGCGGTGGCCATGCACATGGCCCGCGTGTTCTACCGCGGCGCCTACAAGGCACCTCGCCAGTTCAACTGGGTGATAGGGGTGATACTGCTCGTACTCACCTTGTTGTTGTCGTTCACCGGCTACCTGTTGCCATGGGATCAGCTCGCCTTCTGGGCTGTCACCGTCGGCACCGAGATGGCCGCGTTCGTGCCCTTCATAGGCGACGCGGTTCAAGAGATGCTGCTCGGCGGCCCTGTCGTCGGCGCCGCTACCTTGCTGCGGTTCTACGTGCTACACGTCGCGGTCCTGCCGTCGCTCATCGTGTTCGTGCTGATGATCCACCTGTGGCGCTGGCGCAAGGACGCCATGCTCGACCTCGACAGGAGCCAAGGCGATGACTGAAACGACTCCCGACGGGCGCCGCGTACTCGGACTCGTGCCGGGCAAACCCGTCGCCGGTGACCGCAAAGAACCCGCCGAGCAAGACCTCGTCATGGTGTGGCCCCATCTGTTGATCCGCCACGCGGTCGCAGCCATGGGAATCCTGCTGTCGGTGCTTGTCATCTCGGTGCTGTTCGACGCTCCGCTGCGATCAGTAGCCAACCCGTCACAGACACCCAACCCGGAGAAAGCCCCGTGGTACTTCGCGGCGCTCCAAGAGCTGCTATCGCATTTCCATCCCCTGATAGCCGGTGTGCTCGTCCCCGGCGGAATCATCGCCGCGCTCATCGCCCTGCCCTACATCGACACCAGCCCCCACACCCGAGCACGCCATCGCAAGGTCGCAGTGGCCACCTTCACAATCGTGATCGTCGCGTGGATCATCCTCACAATCGTCGGTTTCGCTTTCCGCGGCCCCAACTGGGGATGGGTCTGGCCCTGGAACGAATGGCATGGAGAACTATGAGCATCGATCTGACTCGCCGAAAGTTCCTCGGCAAAATCTGGAGAGCCGGCGCTGCGCTCATCGCCGCGGCCGGAGCATGGACCACCTGGGACCTCCTCCAGCCCCTTGCCACCTCAGGATTTGGCGGCAAGGTACGCACGATTCCACCCGAAGCCGTACCCGACACCGGTGTCACCGAAGTCCTCGCCGCGAAATCGCATCTCGTCAAAATCGACGGCGAACTCATCGCTTTGTCCGAGAAATGCACCCACCTCGGCTGCCGGGTCCCCTACTGCGAATCATCCAACCGGTTCGAGTGCCCCTGTCACGGCTCAGTGTTCAACCGGGCCGGCGAAGTCCTATCCGGCCCCTCACCGCGAGGCCTCGACCGCCACCCCATCGAAATCCGAGAAGACGGACTCGTCTACATCGACACCGGCACCAAAACCGATGGCGCCAGCCCCGGCACCGAAACCATCGACGAACCCAGCCCCGGCCCCGCCTGCACAACAGAGGACCACGGCTGATGCCCTACGGCTACACCACCGACCCAGAACTCGACCAATCAACCAACCGCTTCATGATCGCTGGCGCCGTGCTCCTACTGGCCATGGCCGCCGCCTTCCCCCTCTACCTCACCTACGAACCATCATCACGAGACGACGCCCGCGCCGAACAACTCAGTTCCCTCGCCGAAGAAGGCGCCAACATCTGGGCCTTCAACTGCGCGTCCTGCCACGGCGACAACGGCGAAGGAACCACCGCCCCCGCGCTCAACTCCGACCAATTCCTCCAAAGCGCCACCAACGAACAAATCCAACTCCTCGTATCAGTCGGCATCCCCGGCTCCGCCATGGGCGCCTACTCCCAAGACTTCGCCGGCCCCCTCACCTCCGAACAAATCAAAGCCGTCACCACCTACCTCCGCTCACTCGAAGAAGACGCACCCGACCTACCAAACTGGCGCAACCCCCTCGACTTCAGCGGGCTGATCGGCGAGGAACTCTACGCCGAGGCGTGCTCGGGTTGTCATGGTGCGGATCGGAAGGGAATGAACGATTCGGGGCCCGACATCTCGCTGACCTCCGAGACCCTCCAGGAGAGCGACGGGTTCCTGATCGGCAGAATCACCAACGGTCGCAAGGACATGCCCCAGTTCGGTCAGGCGTTGACATCTGAACAGATCGACTCGCTCATTTCGTTCCTACGCTCAGGGCAGTGACGTTCGTGATAGAGGACGTGCTGCGCCCAGATCTCACAGGCGCTGCTGTCATCTTCGAAACTGAGGCCTGAGCCAACAGGCAGTCACCGCCCGGTCACGGCACCTGAAGAAGAGCCCCGCGTTCGCCCCATTTGCGTGTCGAACCATATCGGCGGCAATCTCGGCCGTGCGCCTCCGTAAGCGACTCCTGATCGACCAGATCCCCACCTTGAGCCCTCGCTGTGTGAATCTCAGCGGACTCAGGACAGGGCGACGCGAGCTACTTCGCATGATATGTCGGTTATCGCTCGGGGTTCGATCTCTCCGCACCCGCTGATATCAAGCGCCTCAAGCATCTGCTGCCCCCGACCCGGGTCGGCGGCTAGGAGAACGCAATAGCAGAGTGGGCTGCGACCAGGAAAAGGGCGAAGCCCAGCACAGCGTAGAACGGTCTCCCAGTGAACTTGGGGAAACGTAGAGAGCTCACCATGAGGCCGGCGAGCACGAGGACTGCTCCATACAGGACGATCTGGAAGGCACTCCGTGTCAGTGGCTGGTCCAACAGGAGCACCGTGACGAACGAGATGATCGCCAAGTCAGTTGGCAGCCCGGTATAGGTGGTGGACGTCTCGGTCAGTCCATGAACGTTGAAGTATGCAAGTCGCAGCGTCGCGGCACCGACCAGCAGGAAGGCACCGGGTACGAACGCTGCCTCAAAGTCTGCGTAGGCCAGAAATACGACGCTGAGAGCAACCCCTGCGCTGACGACATCGGCGAGAGAGTCGAGGTTGGCGCCGATGGCCCTGTCGTCTTCATTGCGGCCGCGGAGGCGTTTCGCCACCGGTCCGTCGACGACATCGAAGATGAACGCGGCTACGAGCGCGACAGAAGCGGCGGAAAGCCGTCCGGTGAACGCGAAGGTGATGGCAAGGAGGCTGCTGAACACGCCGGCGAGCGTTAGCAGGTTGGCCGCATCACGCAGGCTTGTGAGGATTGGCGGCCTTGCTGGGGCAGGAGCAGGCCTTGCGTGTGGCATCGTGGTCAACGCGCAGCCAAACGAGACTGGGCGAGTGCTCCCACGAGGCGCCGGTTGTCTGCGGGAGTCCGAGAGGCGATTCGGAGGTAGGCGTCGGCGTTCGGCATGCTCTTGGAAGTGCAGTCCTTGATGAGAATGCCGTGGTCGACATAGAGCTCGCGGGCCAGCTGGGCTCCGGTTACTCCAGGCGTCGTGATCTTGCAGAACACGAAGTTGGCATCCGGTTCGATGGGCTCGAGTCCCTCGATCATGCTCAGCTGTTCGTAGAAGTCGCGACACGTTTCGCGCACCAGGTCGCAGCTGAGCACAAACTCATCTCGGTAACCACCAACCGAGCGGAGGAAGGCCTCGGCAAGCCCGTTGATGTTCCAGATCGGGAGCCTTTGTCGGAACCGTTCGAGGAAGTCTGCGTCCGAGGTGAGCAGGTAGCCCAGTCGGATGCCGGCGATCCCGAACACCTTGCTCATGCTCTTCAGCACTACGAGGTTCGGGTGGTCTTTGACTGCTGACTCGACGCTGCCAACTGGGCCGATTCGGGAGAATTCGATGAATGATTCGTCGACTATGAGTTTGCAGTCGTGTGGTTCGAGGCGTCGGGCCAGCTGAAGAAGGTCGGAACGGCTGACCGACAGGGACGTCGGGTTGTTGGGCGTCACGATCAGCGCCACGTTCGACTGGCTCTCTATGGCCGAGTCGCCGAATGCCTTTACGTCGAGCTCGAACGTCTCTGGGTCTAGCGCGAA
>CAXMSE010000065.1:0-23605 GCA_964196195.1 uncultured Gammaproteobacteria bacterium
TCGACACGTTCGTCGAGCACTACAACCACCACCGACCCCACACCAGCCTCAACCGAACCACACCCCACGCCGCCTACACCCGACTCCCCAAAACCGGACCCGACACCGACACCACCATCGACTACCGGATCCGACACGACCCGCGTCGACACCTCCGGCAAAACCACCCTCCGCTACAACAGCCACCTCTACAAAATCGGCATCGGCCGAGCCCACTCCCAAACACCGATCGTCATGCTCATCGCCGACCGCGACATCCGCATCATCAACAACACCACCGGCGAACTACTCCGCCACCTCACCCTCGACCCCAACCGCACCTACCAACCCACCGGAAAACCCAGAAACCCCCGAACCTGAGGGTTCAGAGGTTTCCGATGTCTCGCGACATCACAGTGGTACCCGGGGCGGGACTTGAACCCGCACGCCTGTTAAGGCAACGGATTTTGAGTCCGTCGTGTCTGCCAATTCCACCACCCGGGCGGGGTGAGAGCTATCGGCGCAGCGTAGCCTTCAAGCCATGAGGCCGGACACGACAAGGCGACTGATCCACCTGGCAACGGCGGTCGGCATTCTGGCTGTGATCCGAGCGATCTCGATTCGCCGCCACGTCGGCGATCTCACCGACTGGCCCCGACAGCAATCGATCGAAACGTGACACATCTCACGTGCCTTACTGGCAAGTAATGAAACTTCGGGCCAGTCTTGAGAGTCAGAATGCCTGGACCTCCGCCGATGCGTGAGGGCCACACCTGCCGGAGGGGCTCCTAATTCCATGACTCGCGCAGCCACATGATCGTCTTTACCTACCCCGGACAGGGTTCCCAGACTCCCGGAATGGGCGAGGCTTGGGCGAGTCATCCGTCTTGGGAATTGGTTCAGGAGGCCTCCGACGTTGCCAACCGCGACATCGCAGCCCTTCTCCTCCACACCGATGCCGAAGAACTCACCCGAACTCGCAACGCCCAGTTGGCCACCTTCGTCACGTCGATGGTGGTGCTCGATGCGGTGAGCCGAACCGGCACCGAAGCTGTGGCCCACGCCGGCCACTCGCTCGGCGAATACTCCGCGCTCACCGCGGCCGGCGCACTCGATTTTGCTGATGCCGTCACCCTCGTCAACGAACGCGGCGATGCCATGCAGTCGGCAGCCGACGACCAGGAGGGCACGATGGCTGCGGTGCTCGGTCTCGACGACGACCAGGTCGACATCGCGTGCCAGCGTGCTTCGGGCAACGTATGGATCGCCAACTACAACGCACCCGGCCAGGTGGTGATCGCCGGTGTTCCCGAAGACCTCGACCGCGCGTGCGTCATCGCCAAGGAACTCGGGGCCAAGCGTGCGATGAGGTTTCCGGTCGGCGGTGCCTTCCACACGCCCCTGATGGCGCCCGCCCGGGATCGACTCCGCAAGGCGATCGACCAGGTCGAGTTCCGCTCACCCGAACAACCCGTCTATGCCAATGTGGATGCCACCGCCCACACCGACCCCGCTGATTGGGCTGCCCTGCTCGGCGCCCAACTCTGCTCGCCCGTTCGGTGGCGCCAGACCCTACGGGCCCTCGATGACAATGGATTCACCACATTTGTCGAGCTCGGCCCCGGCACGATCCTAACCGGCCTGGTGAAACGGGCCGTGAAGAGCGCCACGCGACTCAGTGTCTCCACTCCCGACGATCTGGACGGCTTGCTCGAAGCTCTCTCCGGATCCACGACATCCGACGCGGGCGGAATTCTCGAAGGCGAGCACCTGTTCGCTATCGAGCGCATTGTTGTGTCACCCGGCGCGGGGATATTCATTCCGGTCACCGACTGCGCCGACGGTGAGGTCATCGAGGTGGGCCACCTCCTCGGGATGGTCGGAGCGATGGAGGTGCGCAGCTCCTTTGCGGGTGAGATCAAGGGTGTACTCGCCTACGAAGGCGAACGAGTCACATCACGACAGCCCATCGCCTGGCTAAGGACCCGCTGATATGGCCATTCGAGTCGCCGGAATCGGCACCGCTCTGCCCCCGAAGATCGTCACCAACGACGACCTCGCCCAGCACATGGACACATCCGACACCTGGATCCGCGAACGCTCCGGCATCGGTGAACGTCGAGTCGGGGGCACCACATCCACGATGGCGATCGAGGCCGGACAGAAGGCTCTCGAGGCCGCCGGCGCGACACCCGATGAGATCGGCCTCGTCGTGCTCTGCACCACCACCCCCGACCAGACCTTCCCCGCTACCTCGGCCACCGTTTGTGAGGCGCTCGAGCTCACCTGCGGCGCCTTCGATCTCAACGCCGTCTGCGCCGGCTTCCCCTACGGTTTCGTGACGGCTTACGGAATAATGTGTGCTCCCGGAGGCCCCGACAAGGTGCTGCTCATCGGCGCCGACACCATGTCTTCGATCGTCGACTGGACCGACAGGGGCACCGCGATCCTCTTCGGCGACGGCGCAGGAGCCGTGGTCATGGAGAAACACCAGCAAGGCGAGCTGCTGTCATTTGACCTCGGCGTGAACGGCAGTCTCCGATCGATCCTCTACTGCGACTCGGGCGACACGATCAAGATGGAGGGTCGCGAGGTATTCAAGCGTGCGGTCAGGGCAGTCACCGCCTCGGTTCAAAAGGCGCTCGAAGGCGCCGGCCTCACCGTCGACGACGTCGATGTCGTCATCCCCCACCAGGCCAACATCCGCATCATCGAAGCCATGTGTCAGAGGATCAAGATTTCGATAGAAAAGACCTACAACGTGTTGGAGTTCACCGGCAACACATCGGGGGCCAGCATCCCGCTGGCCATGGCCCGAGCCCAGGAGCTCGGCGCACTCGAACCCGGCAAGATCGTACTCATGACCGGCTTCGGAGCCGGCATGGCCTGGGGCACCGCGGTGGTGCGCTGGTGACCGGCCGGATAGCTCTCGTAACGGGAGGCAACCGCGGTATTGGCCTGGCAATCGCCAAACGCCTCTCCGCGGCCGGCCATCAGGTGGCGATCACTTCTCGCAGCGGCACGGCCGAAGGAGCCGAGGGGCTGATCGTGGTCACCTGCGACGTCACCGACACCGCGTCGGTCGACGCGGCAGTCGACGAGGTGGAAGAGAAGCTCGGCAAGGTCGAGATACTCGTATCCAACGCCGGCATCACCAAGGACGGCCTCGTGCTGCGCATGACCGACCACGATTTCGCCGACGTAGTCGACGCCAACCTCACCGGCGGATTCCGCGTGGCCCGCAGGGTCGCCAAGGGCATGATGCGCGGTCGATGGGGCCGCATGGTCTTCATCTCGTCGATCGTGGGACTTGGTGGTCAGGCCGGCCAGGCCAACTACGCGGCGTCCAAGGCCGGCCTCATTGGCCTGTCGAAGTCGTTGGCCAAGGAGTTCGCCACCCGCAATATCACCGCCAATGTCGTGTGTCCCGGCCCGATCGAGACCGACATGCTCATGGAGCTCACCGACGACCAGCGTGAAGCCCTGCTCGCCATGGTTCCTGTGGGCCGTCTGGGTCAGGCCAACGAGATTGCGGCCGCAGTGGAATTCCTCACTTCTGAGGACGCGGGCTACGTGACGGGTACTGTTCTTCCCGTCGACGGTGGCCTCTCGATGGGCTAACCAGGGCCCACACCACAGTCCGATTCGATACAGCCTCGGTGAAAGATCCCGGGGCACAAAACAAATGGAGAAATGCAAGTGAGTGACGACAACTTCGAACGATTCAAGAAGTGCGCAGTCGAGGTGCTTTCGGTTGATGACGTCCAGGTAGTGCCCGAGGCGACTTTCGAGTCGCTCGACGCCGACAGCCTCGACCTCGTCGAGCTCGTGATGGCGCTCGAGGAAGAATTCGACGTCACCGTCGAGGAAGAAGAGCTCGAGGGCGTCACCGCAGTGAAGGACGCCTTCGACCTGATCGTCGCGAAACTCTGATGAAGGGGCGGCGCGTAGCGGTCACCGGCATCGGCGTAATTGCGCTGGCCGGCATCGGCAAGGATGCATTCTGGAAGGGACTCAACAGCGACGCGCCTGTGGGATTCCGCGAGATCGAGGACTGGGATGCCAGTCCCTACTTCGACAGTCCCAAGGATGCTCGCCGCAGCGATCGCTACACCCAGTTCGCCCTCGCCGCTACCGCCGAAGCGATCGAGCAAGCAGGCGACATCAGGGTTGACCCTGCACGGCGAGGCACGTTCATCGGCACCGGAATCGGTGGAATCGGCACCCTCGAGACCCAGATCGAAGTTCGCCTCGACAAGGGCGAACGTCGGGTCTCTCCGTTCCTCGTTCCGATGATGATGCCCAACGCCGCCCCCGCCGCTGTTTCGATGCGCTACGGCTGGCAGGGCCCGTGTGAGGCAACCGTTACCGCCTGCGCTGCGGGCACCCACGCCATCGGCAACGCGGCGCGAGCCATAGCCGACGGCCGCTGCGATGCAGTGATAGCGGGTGGGGCCGAGGCTCCGTTCACGCGCACCGCGATAGCAGGATTCGCCAACATGACCGCCCTGTCCAACAGTGGCGTTAGCCGCCCGTTCGATTCCGGACGCGACGGATTCGTCATGGCGGAAGGATGCGGGATCCTCATCCTCGAGGAATGGGAGATGGCCGTCGAGCGCGGCGCCACCATCCTCGGCGAGATCATGGGCTCGGCGAGCACCGCCGATGCCCACCACATCACCGCTCCAGCCCCCGGAGGTGTGGGTGCGGTCACTTGTATGCAACTGGCCATGGAAGACGCCGGCGTCGAGCCAGCCGACATCGCCCACATCAACGCCCACGGCACCTCCACCGACAAGAACGACGCCGCGGAGGCTGAGGCCGTCGCCAAGGTGTTCGGCACCGATGGCGGGCCTCTCGTCACCTCCACCAAGGGAGTCACCGGCCACGCACTCGGTGCGGCCGGAGCCCTCGAAGCGGTCGCCGTGCTCCTTGCGATGCAACACCAGCTTGTTCCGCCCACCGTCGGACTCGTCGATCCTGATCCCGAGCTTCCCGCCATCAACCTCGTGAGCGGCAAACCCGCTCCGTGGGTACCCGGGCCCTCGCTGTCGAACTCATTCGGGTTCGGCGGCCACAACGGCACCATCGTCATCGGTCCCGCGGCCTGAGATTCGGCCTATCTCGGCCTCTCAGACGATCACGAACATCAACTCGCAGCTCACCGCGACCTCGCCATCGAGGAGCGCCCTACCCGATCCCTTGCCCGCTCGCGCCGAGAGACGCGTCATCTCCACTTCGAGCGTGAGGGTGTCGCCAGGACTGACCTGGCGACGAAAGCGGGCCTTGTCGAGTCCACCGAAGAGCGGCAACTTGCCGGCGTAACGCTCATCGGTGAGCACTGCGATGGCGCCCATCTGGGCTATTGCCTCGCACATCAACACACCCGGCAGTGTGGGTCGTCCCGGGAAGTGACCGGCGAAGAAGGCCTCGTCTCCGCTGAGAGTCCAAGTTCCCGACGCGCTGACACCTGGCTCCAACGCAGTGATCTCGTCGACAAAAAGAAACGGATCTCGGTGAGGGAGTATGTCGATCGGTGCGGGCAGGCTCATTTCTTCCTCCGATTGAACCGGGAATGGCGGAGCCGAACCTAGACGATCGGCCTTCCGGGCGCGCCACGGGGACGGCCGAGCGCCGTCCCCGTGTGATCAGATCGCCAAGCCGCCGCAGCGGCCCAGATCAGCGCTTGCCGGCGGCCTTCAGCTTCGAGCCCACGCTCACCTTGGTGCGGGTGCCGGCAGGAACCTGGAGGGCCTCACCGGTCTGGGGGTTGCGGCCGGTGCGAGCCGATGTGTTGGCCCTCTCGATCTTCATCCAGCCGGTGATCGAAACCTCATTGCCGGCGCTGACCTGTCCCGCAATGGTCTCGAACATCGCGTCGAGACACGCTCCTGCATCCTTCTGGCTGACGTCGGCCCCGTCGGCCATCGCTGCAACAAGTTCGCCCTTGTTCATCTTCGTACTCCTTGGTTGGTCCACGGCTTTCGCGGTCTGTGAACTACACGCGAGCCGATTTCGCGCCGCGAGTCAAGCATTTCCGGCATTCTCGGTTCCCTGACTCCCTTGAAACGACAGTGCAACGGGAGGTTCTCGCGGATGGCGCGACGAAATTACAGGGACTCTGGGGGTGGCGCCTCACCCTCCTCGACGTTGCGCATGAACTCCGTGGACTCCACAAAATAGTTGGTCATCATCTCCAACACTGCCTGGGGGGCCTCCATGGAGTTCAAGGCGGCCGTCATGTGGCCCAGCCACGCGTCGCGTGCCGCGCGGTCGACACGGAAGGGAAAGTGCCGCATCCGGAGTCGGGGATGACCGCGACTCTCGTTGTAGGTGGAGGGCCCGCCCCAGAACTGGACGAGGAACAGGGCCAAACGTTCACGCGCCCCTGAGAGGTCGTCGGCGGGATACATGGGAGCAAGGATCGGGTCGGACTCGACCCTGTCGTAGAACCGGTCGACGAGATCGAAGAAGAACTGCTCTCCGCCCACGGCTTGGAACACGGTGATCTCTTCCGCCACACAATGGACGGTATCGGGTGGGGGCCGGCGACGAGATACCGGGCAACCGGCTCAGGACACCCCGAAATGCCCCTCGATCAGGCGGCGCAGGGTGGACTCGTCCAAGAATCCGGTGGTGTCGATGTGGCGACCCGAGGCGTCGTAGAAGGCCGTGATCGGCATCCCTCGCACACCCGGAATCAATACCGATTCATAAAGCCCCGACCCGCCCGACTGCTGTCCGTTGATGTCGCGGGCGATGGGCCACCATCCGGTGCCGAGTTCCATCAGGCGCTTCCAGTCCCCGGTCTCCTGGCTGTTGACGTGGACAAAATTGACCTCGTCGGCCAGTTCGGCGGACACGGTCGCGAAATCCGGAAGCTCGCTCTCACACGCAGAACACCAGTCGGCGTAGAAGTTGACGACGGTGGGCTTGCCGGCAAAGTCGGTGAGCTCGATGCGGCCGTCACCGTCGCTGTCGTTGTCTCGGGCCGGCAGGTCCCAGGCGCTTCGTGATGTGTCGCCTGCACGAGTGCGGGCATCCCAGAGGGAGGCGCCCACGATCCCACCGACGATGGCCACGCCCACCAAGATGACCGCCGCCCACTGGAGCTTGGCCTTCCGTGCCGCTTTTTGGGCGGCGAGGCGTCGATCCTCGGCCGTTGCCTTCTTCGATTTGCGTCGCTGGGCAGATTGTGTGGAGGTCTTCTTTTGGGAAGCCATGGATCCTTCCGATGTGATCAACCGAGCTCGACGAGGAAGTCGAGACCGACAGTGCGGGCCAACCGCTGAAGCTGGATTGTGAGCCAGCTGAGGCGATCGAGGGTGAGAATGGCGCCGAAGAAGGCGAGAGAGAGCGCCGAGAACCAGGTGAGACCCTTCATGTGGCGCTTGACGAGATCGAGCGCGCCGGTGACGCGGGCAAAGGCGACTCCTGCGATCATGAAGGGCAAGCCGAGTCCGAGGGAGTACACCCCGAGCAGTAGAGCCCCACGGCTGGCTCTGCCGTCGGCCGCCGCCAGGGCCAGAACCGAGGTGAGAACGGGGCCGACGCACGGGGTCCAGCCGAAACCGAATGCCACTCCGGCAACCGGCGCGGCGAATGGTCCGTAGCGAGACATTTGGGGTGCGAAGCGCGCCTCGCGATAGAGCCACGGAGCCTGGAGGTAGAGCGATCCGAGGACGAACAAGCCCATCGACATGACCAGCACTCCCGAGCCGCGCGTGAGTGCACCCTGGTGGTCGATGAGAACCTGCCCGATCGATGTCGCCCCGAGCCCGAGAAGCACGAACACCGCGCTGAAGCCTGCGATGAACAGCGACGTGTTGCCGACAACTCGGCCGATCCGCTTGTGCCCGGGCGCCTCCAGCTCGGAAATGTCGAGACCGGTGACAAGCGACAAATAGCCCGGAATTATGGGCAAAACGCAGGGCGAGAGGAAGGAAATGACTCCAGCCCCGAAGGCTGCAAAGAGGGTGACGTTCTCTGTCATCGGACGGTACCGATCATCTGCCCTCGAGGCGAGACAAGGAGCGCTTCAACCGAGCCAGGGCCTCGATATTGCTGAAACAATCGCGACAACCAGTGACGTGGATGAGCACCGTTTCGGCGCGCGCCGAATCAAGCTCTTCGTCGAGCCATTGCTCGAGTTGCGGTCCCCAGCGGGCTCGATGGAGTCGACCCATGGCTCGGGAACCCACCTCCGTTCGCGGCCATTCCCGCGACAAGACCCCAAGTACTTGTTCCAGGTTGGTAGGTTGCCACGATGGGCGACCAAGGAATCGATGAGCGCACCCAGCGCGCCGCGTTCGATCGTTATGTGGTGCCCGAGATCGAAGTGTTGTATCGCGTTGCCCGTTCAATTACGCGAAATCCCACCGACGCCGAAGACCTGGTGCAGGACACCATGCTGCGCGCCTTCCGCGGGATCGGAGGATTCGATGGCCGCCATCCCAGGGCGTGGCTACTCACGATCATGCGCAATGCCCAGATCAACCGGGTCAGGCGCAAGCGGCCCGAGCTGCTCCGCGACCCCGACGCCACCATGGAGCGTCTCGCCGACGAAGACTCCGGCGATCTCGGTCCCGAAGGTCAGGTGATCGAGCGGGGTTACGAAGCCGCGGTGGAAGCCGCCGTTGACGCTCTTCCCGAGAAGTTCAGGACGGTCATCGAACTGGTCGACATCCAGGCCCTCTCCTACCAGGAGGCCGCTGAGATCATCGACGTGCCCACGGGCACCGTGATGAGCCGCCTCCATCGGGCCCGCACCCGGATCCGTAAGCATCTCGAAGACAGCGGCGCCTACGTGAACGGACGACCGACATGATCACCCGTCGCTGGTACCGACGCTCCGGCAAGGAAGCGAGCTGCCGTGAGGTCGGTCAAGTGCTCCAGAGCTACCTCGATGGTGAGGTCGAAACCGAGTTCACTGCGAAAATCGAGGCCCATCTCGAGAAATGCCGCGATTGTGGGCTCGAGCGCGACACCTACCAGCAGATCAAGAGCTCGCTGGCCCGCCAGGCACCCCAGGTCGACTCCGAAGCGATCGACCGGCTGCGAGAGTTCGGCGAGCAGCTCACTTCGGAGTGAGCAAAGCCTCGTAGAGTCGACGATTCTCCTCGTCGTGGCAGACGAAGATCACCTCAGTGATCCTTCCATCCGCCACGCTCCCCCTCACAGCATCGACGGCGATCGGTGCCGCCCGCTCCTTCGGGAAGCCGTACACGCCGGTACTGATGTTGGGAAACGCCACCGTGCCTGCTCCCAACTCATTCGCCACGTCAATCGAGTGCCGATAGGTCGACGCGAGAGTCTGGTCGTGTCGAGCGGCATCGTCACCGGTGAAGATCGGACCCACGGCATGAATGACCCAGCGAGCGCGCAGCAGGCCTCCACCGGTAGCGACAGCATCACCGGGCGCACACTGCCCGTACTGGCGGACGATCGCTCGACATTCCTCGATGATGGTGGGCCCACCGGCCCGGTGGATCGCTCCGTCAACCCCTCCCCCACCCATCAGCGAGGAGTTGGCCGCGTTGACGATCGCGTCGACCTCGAAGTCGGTGATGTCTCCGGAAGCCACTGAGAACTCGACCATTTCCATCTCGATCCACGCCGATATTCGATCCAGCCGATGCCGCTCATATCCGACGCCTCGCCAGATTACCGATGAGGGGCGTCGTAAACTGATCGAACCGATGACCAGCTCATCCTCGCTCCCTCCCCCGCCGCCACCGCCGCCCTCCCTGCCGCCGCCACCGGCCCCTCCCGGCCATGGCCGGCCTCCCCAAACGTCCTTTGCCTCCTCCTGTCGCTGGGGACTCGGCGATGGGTTCGCCAGTTATGGCTTGTTCCTGCTGGGATCGCTCGTGGCGGGGCTCCTCGCTTTCGGCGTGCAGGACGACACCTCCCGCCTCACCGGTGCGTGGTTGCCGTTCGTGTTGATCCTCCCTCCCACCCTGCAGGCCATCCACGTCAAGTGGGTCGCCACGGCCCGCGGCACCGGCCTCAACCGCGATTTCGGCTTCGCCCTCCAAGGCCGAGACTTCGCGATCGCAGCGGGACTGTGGCTTGTCGCTCTCGCCGCAGCCACTGCTTCTCTCTGGGTACTCGAACAGATCGGTGTGGGCACCCCAACCGCAGCAGTGGCCGAGCTCGCCGAAGACTCCGAAGGCGAAGGCGGAGTCACCATCTGGATCGTCATCCTCGCGGTCGCCGCGTCCACACTCATACCGGTGGTCGAGGAGCTCGTCTATCGGGGACTCTGGTGGAGCGCCCTACTCAAGCGGGGCATGAGCGAGCGTTGGGTGCTGGTTGTCACCGCCGCGGTTTTCGCCGCCGCTCACCTCGAACCGCGACGCAGCCTGGTGCTGTTCGCTATCGGTCTCGCTCTCGGTTGGGGCCGGATGCGCACCGGGCGGATCGGCCCCAGCATCCTGGCCCATGCCTTCATCAATGCCACCGGCATGGTCGCCCTGCTCGGTTCACTCAGCTGAGCGGTCGCCTACCCAACACGAGCCGGGTGGCTGCTAACGTCAGACCCACGTCGTCTGCAACGGCGGGAGAGCCCTCATCTCGATGAGGCGCCGAAGGAGCAATCCACCCGGAAACCTCTCAGGCACCCCGACCGCTGTTGCGCGGACGTCTCGGGAGAGTGACGCCGTGAGCGTCCGCCGAAGGGGAAATCCGTGGCCGCCACGGAGAAGCTCTCAGGCACACGGACCGGGCGGGTCAGCCATCAACCATGCCTCGCCGTCTGGAGCCCTTTCATGAATGATCCCACCGACCGACTCTCTCTCGCCGACCTCCACGGCCGTGACGCCTTCGAGAGCCGCCACATCGGACCTCCAGAGGAGGAGCGCCGAACGATGCTCGCCGCGATCGGGGTGGCCGACCTCGATGAGCTCATCGAGCGCACCGTTCCCAGCGACATCATGATGCAACGCGAGCTCGACCTTCCCACGCCGGTGGGCCAGCTCGATGCCCAGGTCGAACTCCGTGAGATCGCGGGGGCCAACCGCCAACTCGTGTCCCTGATCGGGATGGGTTATCACGAGACGGTCACACCACCGGTCATCCGGCGCAACATCCTGGAGAACCCGGGCTGGTACACCGCCTATACGCCCTACCAGCCGGAAATTTCCCAGGGTCGGCTCGAGGCCCTTCTCAACTTCCAGACCATGACCATCGAGTTGACCGGGATGGAAGTAGCCAACGCATCCCTGCTCGACGAGCCCACCGCGGCCGCGGAAGCGATGACGATGCTGCGTCGGGTGAACAAGGGAGCGTCGGGCGACCGCTTCATCATCGACGAGTCCTGTCACCCCCAGACCACCGCGGTGATCGAGACGAGGGCCAAGCCGATCGGACTCATAACCGATGTCGCCGACCCCGCCACCACCGACCTCGACGGGGCGTTCGCCGTGTTGGTGCAGTATCCGGGCAGCACCGGAAGCATCCCCGATCTCGGTGCGATCATCGAGAGGGCCCATGCCGCCGGTGTGCTGGTGGCAGTGGCCGCCGACCCTCTCGCTCTCGCCGTTCTCACTCCCCCAGGCGAACTCGGAGCCGACGTCGTGGTCGGCTCCACCCAGCGCTTTGGCGTGCCCATGGGTTTCGGCGGACCCCACGCGGCCTACTTCGCCACACGCGAGAAGTACCAGCGCTCCCTTCCGGGCCGAGTGGTCGGGGTATCGGTCGACGAGGCCGGGCGACCGGCCCTGAGGCTCGCCCTTCAGACCCGTGAGCAACACATTCGCCGTGAGAAGGCGACGTCCAACATCTGTACATCACAGGTATTGCTTGCGGTGATGGCTTCGTTCTTCGCGGTCCATCACGGGCCATCGGGACTTCGCGGAATCGCCCGAAGGGTCAACCTGCTCACGGCCATCGTCGCTCAGGGCCTCCGCGATGGTGGGATCGACGTGGTCCACGACACCTTCTTCGACACGGTGTGCGCGCGAGTACCCGGACGGGCCGACAAGGTCATGGCCCTCGCCCTGGCCGACGGAATCAATCTCCGACGCGTCGACCAAGACACGGTGGCCGCGTCTCTCGACCAGAGGACGGGGCGCGACGTCATCGAGACCCTTTGGCACGCCTTCGGCGTCGAAGCCGATCTCGATGCTCTCGAGGAGAGCGTCACCGACCCGAGGCCTGAAGCACTGCGACGAAGCACTCCCGTTCTCAGCCACGAAGTCTTCGAGGCCTACCACAGCGAGACCGAACTGGTGCGCTACATGCGACGCCTCGTCAACCGCGACATTGCTCTCGACCGGTCGATGATCCCTCTCGGCTCCTGCACGATGAAGCTCAACGCGGCAACTGAGATGGAGCCCATCAGCTGGCCCGAGTTCGCCGCCATCCACCCGTTCGCTCCGGTCGACCAGACGGTTGGATACCAACGCATGATCGACCAACTTGAGCGCTGGCTGGTCGAGATCACGGGCTACCACCAGATCTCTCTCCAACCCAATTCAGGCGCCCAGGGTGAGCTAGCCGGCCTTCTGGCCATCAGGGGATACCACCACAGTCGCGGTGATGAGGACCGTGATGTGTGCCTGATCCCGAGCTCCGCCCACGGCACCAACGCGGCCAGCGCGGTGATGGCCGGAATGCGCGTCGTGGTGGTGGAGTGCGATGCCTTCGGCAACGTCGATGTCGCCGACCTGGACAAAAAGATCTCCCAGTGGCACGAAGAGTTGGCGGTCCTGATGATCACCTACCCATCGACGCACGGCGTGTTCGAGGTCGAGATCAGGCGGATCTGTGAGATGGTCCACGACGCCGGGGGTCAGGTATACCTCGACGGTGCCAACCTCAATGCAATGGTCGGAATAGCCCAGCCGGGCCACTTCGGCGCCGACGTCTCCCACCTCAATCTTCACAAGACGTTCTGCATCCCCCACGGGGGCGGTGGCCCAGGTATCGGACCGATCGGAGTGGGCGCTCACCTCGCTCCCTTCCTGCCGAATCATCCTCTCAACCCGGTGGCGGGACCACCCACAGGGCCAGGGCCCATCGCCGCTGCCCCCTGGGGGTCTGCCGGCATCCTCGCCATCCCGTGGATGTACATCCGCATGATGGGCGGTTCAGGGCTGCGCCTCGCCACCGAGGTGGCGATCCTCAACGCCAACTACATAGCCACTCGCCTCGATCCCTACTTCCCGGTGCTCTATCGGGGCGACGACGGCTTCGTCGCCCATGAGTGCATCCTCGATACAAGGGTCCTACGCGACGAGACGGGAATAACCGTCGATGACATCGCCAAGAGGCTCATCGACTACGGGTTCCACGCCCCCACGATGTCGTTTCCGGTTGCGGGCACGCTCATGGTTGAGCCGACCGAGTCCGAGAGCCTCACTGAGATCGACCGCTTCTGCGATGCCATGATCGCGATACATGGCGAGGCGATGCAGGTGAAATCGGGCGAGTGGCCCGCCGACGACAATCCTCTGGTGCATGCCCCGCATCCGGCCGCCGAGGTGATCGCCGACGACTGGAACCACCCCTATTCACGGCGTGTGGCGGCCCACCCGAGCGCGGCAAACCGGGCCAACAAGTACTGGCCACCAGTGAGCCGAATCGATGGTGTGCTGGGCGACCGCAATCTGATCTGCTCGTGTCCACCGCTCGACACTCTCGTGACTCTCAGCTGACTCCCTTGCCGTAGACCTCCGCAGGGTGTCACGGTAGTGAATACTCTTTGCCAGGCCGACCCCGACCGGAGACCGAGTGACCGACAGTTACCGTCTTGCCGACCGCTACACCGCTGATAGCGGGACGGTGTTCATGACTGGAATCCAAGCTCTAGCGCGGCTTCCCATCGAGCAACTTCGAGTCGACCGAGCCAACGGCCTCAACACAGCCGCGTTCGCGGCCGGTTACCCCGGCTCGCCGCTGGGCGGGCTCGATGGCGCGTTCGCGGCCGCTGCACGCGAGGTGCCCGACCTGCCGATCCATCATCAGCTCGCGGTCAACGAAGAGTACGCAGCCACTTCGGTGATGGGAAGCCAGATGGCAGCTTCTCGGCCGGACGCAATCTACGACGGCGTCGTCGGCCTTTGGTACGGCAAGGCTCCGGGTATCGACCGGGCCAGCGACGCCATACGCCATGCGGTGTTTGCCGGTACCGCTCGCAATGGTGGAGCCGTCGCGATCGTCGGCGATGATCCCAACGCCAAGTCTTCGTCGGTCCCCTCGTCATCGGCCGGATCGCTCTCCGATATGCACATTCCGGTGCTCTACCCCGGCACGCCCACAGAGGCGCTCGATCTCGGGCGCCACGCGATTGCGCTCAGCCGGGCGACCGGCTTGTGGGCCGGGCTGAAGATCGTGGCCGATGTTGCGGACGGGTCGAGCAATGTCGATCTCGACCCTCTCCGCGTCAGCCCGGTGATCCCCCTGGTCGACGGCAAGCCCTATGAACACCGGCCCGACGGTCGCCTCGTGCCGCCCCATGTCGTCGACCTCGAGCGTGAGATCTATGAGGTCCGCTATGGCCTCGCTCTGGAATACGCAGCGCTCAACGGGCTCAACCACGTCACCATCGATCCTCATGATGCATGGATCGGGATCGTGTCGTCGGGTATCACCTACGGAGAGGTCCGCGAAGCGCTGCATCGGCTCGGACTCGAAACCGAAAGCGACATAGCCGCGGCGGGGATCCGGATGCTGAAGCTCCAAATGCCGCTCCCGTTCAACGCCTCCACCATCCGCTCCTTTGCCCGTGGCCTCGACGAGATCCTCATCCTCGAAGAGAAGCACCCCAACATCGAAACTCTCGTAAAGGACGCCCTGTACAACGAAACCCATCGACCCCTGGTGGTTGGAAAGGCCGACGAGAAGGGACGCCGACTCACCACCGGCTACGGCTCGCTCACCGCCGACCAACTGATCGGCGCTATCCATTCCCGCCTCACCAGCAGGCTCGGTGACCGCATCAAGCCCCTGGAACGCGAACGTAGGCCGATCCCCTTGTCGGTCAACCGCACCCCTTTCTTTTGTTCGGGATGCCCTCACAACCGCTCCACCGTGGTGGAGGAGGGGACCCTGGTCGGCGCCGGGATCGGTTGCCACACGATGGTGCTTGTGATCGACGACGAGCGCTACGGAGACATCGTCGGCATCACCTGTATGGGCAACGAGGGCCTCCAATGGGTCGGCATGTCACCCTTCGTCGAGACCGACCATTTCGTGCAAAACCTCGGCGACGGCACCTATTTCCACTCGGGTCAACTCGCCATCACTGCTGCTATCTCGGCCAAGGTCAACATCACCTACAAGTTGTTGTGGAACGGCGCGGTCGCGATGACCGGCGGCCAAGACCCGAGTGGGCGAATCCCTCTGGCCGACGTTGCCGGCAATCTGTTGCGCCAGGGCGTGGCCAAAATCATCATCACCAGCGACGACCCCGACCGGACGCTCACCGACGCCATCCCTCATGGCGTCGACGTCTGGCGACGCGATCGGCTCCAGGAGGCTCAACGCACCCTCGCGGAGGTTTCCGGCGTCACGGTGTTGATCCACGATCAAGCCTGCGCCGCCGAGGCACGGCGAGATCGTAAGAGGGGCCGCGTCGTCACCCCTCCCACCAGGGTGATGATCAACGAGAGAGTGTGTGAGGGCTGCGGCGACTGTGCTCGCGTGTCCAACTGCCTTTCTGTCCACCCGATTGAAACGAGTTTCGGACGCAAGACCACGATCGATCAGGACAGCTGCAATCTCGACCTGTCGTGTGCCGATGGAGACTGCCCCGCTTTCGTTGCCATCACCAAGCAACCCGAGCGTTGGTGGCGCCGGTCTTCTCCGGCCAAACCAGTCACGGTTTCTTTTCCGAGCCCGCCTGTCGACATCGCCGATCCTCCCCCGGCTCTCGACCACGACGTCAGCGTTCACATCACCGGAGTCGGCGGCACCGGTGTAGTCACCGTGAGCCAGATCATGGGCACAGCTGCGATGCTCGAGGGCGCCGAGGTGTCTGGCCTCGACCAGATCGGCCTGTCACAGAAGGCCGGCCCGGTTGTCAGCGACGTGCGCATCACCCACGATCTCCCATCGGATTCGAGCCGGGTGGGCGCCGGCCAGGCCGATCTGCTGCTGGCTTTCGACCTCATGGTGGCATCGTCGTGGGCAGGACTTGCGGCGGCCAACCCCCAGCGCACTTCAGTGGTGGGCTCGATCGATCTGACCCCACCGGGCAGGAAGGTTGCTCATCCCGAGCTCGAGATGCCGACCGCCGAGGAGCTGCTGGCTCGAATCGACACCGCCACCATCCCCGAACGTCGGTACTGGGCCGATGCCACCGCTCTGGCGTCGGCGCTGGTGGGCGACACCGTCGCCGCCAACATCTTCGTGGTGGGGATGGCCGTGCAGTCGGGGCTTCTTCCTCTGCGTCCGAGCAGCATTGAAGAGGCTCTGGCACTGAACGGGGTGGCAGTAGAGCGAAACCACTCAGCTTTTCGTTGGGGCCGCCAATGGATAGTCGACCCGGCTGGGGTGGAGGCCGCCGCCGCGGCTCAGCACCCGGCTCAGGCCGCGCCACCGACGGTCAGCAGAGCCTTGCGAACCTCGATCGATGAGCTCGCTTCGCCAGGCTCTGATCTCGACGGCACGCTCACCCTGCTCTCAGCAGAGCTCACAGCCTTTCAGAACGGAGCCCTCGCTCATCGTTTCCTTGGCGATCTCCAGCCTGTGCGAGCAGCGGAACTGGAGGCCGATCCTTCCAGCGACGCCCTCACCGACGCCGCGGCCCGTGGCCTCCACAAACTGCTCGCCTACAAAGACGAGTACGAGGTCGCCCGACTCCTGCTCGAGCCCAGCGCTCAGGCGGCCATCTCCACCATGACCACCCGAGGCGACCGCGTGGCCTGGAAGCTGCATCCCCCCTCGCTGAGGGCGTTGGGCAGGAATCAGAAGGTCCACGTGTCTACGCGTTGGGGCCGGCCCGCTATGCGTCTACTCGTCGCCGGGCGCCGCTTGCGGGGCAAGCCCATCGATCCCTTCGGTCGGGCGTCGGTTCGGCGTGTCGAGCGGCGCCTCGCCGGCGAATACCTCGAAGCACTGGCGGGTGCGATCGTCGACCTCGACGAGGCAGGACTCGAGCACGCCATCGCCATCGCCGAAACCCCCGACCTCGTCCGTGGCTATGAGGACATCAAGCTCGCCAATGTCGTCATCTTCCGCGACCGACTGGCTGAGCTCACGTCCAACTGACCTATCGTCTGGCCGTGCCCGCCGCCAATCGCATCCGCTCTCTCCTCTTCGCTCCCGCCGTTCGGCCGGATCTCGTACGGAAGGGGCCGGCCACCGGTGCCGACGCGATCGTCATCGATCTGGAGGACGCCACTCCACCCAACGCCAAGGATGCGGCTCGCTCCAGTCTTCGCGAACTTGTGAGCGAACTCGGTGCCACCACTTCGGTGTTCGCCCGCATCAACGACATCACCAGCCCCTGGTACGACGATGACCTCGCCTCCCTTCCCCGGGGTCTGGCGGGCATCGTGGTACCGAAAATCGAGACGAGCGAGGGTCTCGATCACCTCCAACAAGACCTAGCCGCACTCAACATCGCGACGGGCACCATCATCGGTGGGCTGGAAACGGCACTGGGGGTGGCCGACGCACGCGTCTTGCTCGATCATCCGGTGATCGATGTGGCCTACTTCGGTGCCGAGGATTTCATCGCCGACATGGGCGGCGTACGCACCGGCGACAACACCGAGGTGATCTACGCCCGGTCTCAGGTTGCTCTGGCGGGACGCCTTGCCGCCACCCCGACGATCGACCAGATCGTCGCCAACTTCCGCGATGATCATCGCTTTCGCCGCGAGGCTGTCGAGGCACGCTCGCTGGGCTACTCCGGCAAGCTCTGCATCCACCCCACTCAGGTCACCATCGCCAATGAGGCATTCACGCCGAGCGCCGACGAGGTCGACCGGGCCCGTCGTCTCCTCGCCGCCTACGCAGAGGCCACCGCGTCGGGAGTGGCATCGATCGCGTTCGAGGGCCAGATGGTGGACGAACCGGTGGCGGTCCAGGCTCGGCGTGTACTCGCCCTCGCCGATACCGATCGTGCCGACGAAGCCGACTGACCGGTCGGTGCTGATCCGTCAGTCGGGCGCCGCGAGGTCGAGGGCCAGGGCATCTCTCTGCTCGGTGGTGAGCTCGACCTCACCGGCCGCCGCGTCATCGAAGTCGCAGCCCACTGCCGCCGGCGGAGCGGGGGACGCAAAGCGGAGATACTGAACCGCAGATATCCGGTCGGTGCCTACCTGGGACGGATCGTAGCTTGCGTAGTGCTTGTCGCCTGCTTCGTCGCGCACGTAGAGGGTGGCTTCAAGGCCGAGCCAACGGGTGAGCAAGGGCTTTCGATCCTTGGCGTCCTCGATCTCGATGAGGAGGGCGCAGCCGAGCTCGCCCTGATGACCGAGCATCGAGTTGTAGACGTCGATCTCATCGAGAATCGCCGACTCTCGGGCGATACGTTCGGCCCGCATGATCTCCTGCACCTGGTAGGTGAGAGTCGCCCGGTTTTCGAACAGGAACGTGAGATGGTCGCCGAGGTGGATGCGGCGGACTCGCTTCGCTTCGAGCACACGAGTGCGAAGAGCCTCGCGCTGATCTTCGTAGGTCTGGTAGTCGACGATGTCGCCGCGTTGGATGAAGCGGCTCATCATTCGTCGGTTTCGGCGGGAACGATGGGCTGAGGGAAGCCATCGGGACGGTAGGCCCGGGCCAGGATCGACATGGGGTGCATGGGCCGACGGCCCGCGTGCTGGCCGAACTGGATCGCAGCCAGGGGGCAGTCGGTGGCCCACACTTCGGCCTCGGACTCCGCATTCATGCCGTCGAATGCCTTGCGCCCGACGCGCACCGACACTTCGAAACCCTCGCTTTTCATGGCGTAGGTGCCATCGTGGCCACAACACTCCATGGTGGTGGTGGGGGTGACTCCGGGGATCCGTCGGATAAGGTCTCGGCCCTTGAAGCCGACCGACTGGGCCCGGAGGTGGCACGGTGTGTGGTAGGCGACGGTGTCGCCGGGCGAGCTCTTGAAGTCCTGGTTGAAGCGGTCTTCGTTGCGGATCGACCACAGATACTCCGAAGGATCCCGTACTGCATCGGCGAGCTTCTCGGCCCGCTCGCGATCGGCCTCGTCGACGAGGGCCGGGTACTCCTGGCGCAACATCATCGAGCAGGTCGGGTTGATGGCCAAGACCACCTTGCCGGCGGCGACGTGGGGCTCGAGGGCATCGAGATTCCTTCTTGCCTTCTTGCGCACCGTGTCGATATCGCCGGACTCCCAGGCCGGCATGCCACAACAGTTGAGCCCGGCCTGGCAGGTGACCTCTACCTGGCTGGCCTGCAGCACCTCGATGGTGTCCTTGCCGATCTCGGGCTCGTTGTGTTCGACGTAGCAGGTCTGGAAGAGGACAGCCTCGCCGACTGAGGGATCGACCATCAGGCCCTGCTTCTCGGCCCATTTCTCGAAGGTGGAGCGAGCGAAATTCGGGAGCTCCTTGTCGGGGTGGATACCGAGCACCTTTTCGAGGAACCGACGGTGGAGCTTCGACCGGGAGTTGAGCGCGTTTGCCGCTCCCAGGCTGGCGCGGGCCGCTTTGGCGGTGCGGTCGGGATCACCCAATACCTTGTCGCGAAACCCGACACCGTCTCGCCGGACTCTTTGGGCTTTGAAACGGTGGACCAACTTGGGGAAGTCGAGCTGGTATTCGTGGGAGTCGCGCACCGTGTATGGGCACTGCACCTCACAGAGCTTGCACTGGAAGCACTCGTCCATCACCTGCTCGGTTTCCTCTGTTGTCACCCCCCTGACGCTGCCGTCGTGGCGGTCGTCGATGAAGGAGAACAGAGACGGGAATGAGTCGCAGTATTTGAAGCACAGGCGACACCCGTGGCAGATCTCGAAGGTGCGCTCGACCTCCCCGGCGAGCGCACCCTCATCCCAATAGACGGCTTCGGCCGGGTCGTAGCAAAGACCCGGAGTGGGGGAATAGGAAATCGAACCGGAGCCGTCAGTCATGACTAGGTGTCTCTCTTGGTTAGCTGACCGAGTCGAGCATGTCCTGGAAGCGCCCGGCGTGGGACTTCTCGGCCTTGGCGAGGGTCTCGAACCAGTCGGCGATCTCGGCGAATCCCTCATCGCGAGCGGTGCGGGCCATACCGGGGTACATCTCGGTGTACTCGTGGGTCTCGCCGACCACGGCCGACTTGAGGTTGGCTACGGTGTCGCCGATGGGCTCATCGGTGGCGGGATCGCCGACCGACTTGAGGTAGTCGAGGTGGCCGTGAGCGTGGCCAGTCTCGCCTTCGGCTGTCTCGCGGAAGTTGCCCGCAACTTCGGGGTAGCCCTCGACGTCGGCGACCTTCGCGAAGTAGAGGTAGCGCCTGTTGGCCTGGGACTCGCCGGCGAAGGCGTCCTTGAGGTTCTGGTGGGTGCTGGTGCCCTTGAGGGTCATGTTGCGGTGTGTCTCCTGTTGAGATGGGTTCGGAACGGAGCCGCTGTTGGCGTCCGGCCGTCACTCTATCCCGGCCTCCGGTCTAGACAAAGTCCAGATCGAGATCGACAGCTAACCGATGCTTGTTATACTTATCGACTGTGCCCATTCATCTTGTCGACCGTCTCCGCGAACGCGGCTATCGACTCACCGCCCAGCGACGCGTCGTTGCCGAGGTGCTCGACGGCGAAAACCTGCATCTCACCGCCGATGAGGTGCACAAGCGGGCCGCTGAGCTCCTGCCCGAGATCAGCCGAGCCACCGTGTACAACACCGTGCAGCAGTTCGCGGAGCTCGGTGAGGTCCTCGAGCTCTCGCTCAACGGCAGGTCGAAGCACTACGACCCCAATGTCAACCCGGCTCACCACCATCTGATCTGCGACCGCTGCGGCCTGGTCTACGACGTCGCTCACAACACCCGTGCTCCCCAACTCGATGAGACGGAGCTTCACGACATGGTGGTCGAGCGCACCGAAATCGTCTACCACGCCACCTGCGCTGCCTGCCACTAGGGCTACATCACTAGTGGATCGCCAGGCCTGCTTTCTGGCGCTCGGTCGGGTGAACAGGATGGTCGAAGGGGTGCACCATGAAGCGGCGAAACACCTCCCGGTAGCCGGCGTACAGACCTGCGCCTTCGGCAGCTGCTGAGTCGGATCCCAGCTCTTCGGCCAGCCTCGGAAGCTGATACCAGGCGGCGCGAGGGCGGGCGTGGTGGGCGTGATGCAGGTTGTTGTTCAGGAACAGCAGGGAGAACCCCTTGCCGGCCCTGACTACCGCAGACCGGCTGGCATCACCGGGGACCCATCGGTGCTCGCAGTACGAGCGGACCAAGCTGAGCGACTGGGACAGGTAAGCGGCCCCGAGGATGTAGATCCATGCCGGCATGCCGGCCACGCCGACGACGAACGCCATCACCGCGGTGACGCCTGCGAGGTGGACGAGCCACCACCGGACAACCGTGAGATCGCCCGCACGGGCCTCTCGGTACTGACCGCGGATCACTCCGAGGGTGGCGACCACCGGACCAAGCGCCATCCGCCCGAGAATCGAGTGATGGAACACGATCAGCGCCCGCAGGGGTCTCGACCAGTCGGCCCATTGCTGGGCACCGACGTAGAAACTTTCCCTGTCGTCGAAAGGATCGGTGAGGATCTCGTCTCGATGATGAAGGAGATGATCTCGGCGATACAGCTGATAGGGCAGGCTGAGCGACAGCGGTGGCGATCCCAGCAGATCATCGGCGCGTCGCGACCCGAAGGGATGACCGTGAAGCACCTCGTGGCGGAGCGAGCCGTGCCATGCCACCACCACCGCCAGCGCGACGATGAGCACCGGAGCAGGCAGAGAGCGATGACCGAGGACGATGGCGAACCACAGTGCGTAAATCGTGATCGCCAGCAAGGCGGTGGGCCACTCGACTCTCTGCTTCACTTCTGGCACCTTTCCGACACGAATTGTCGTATCTCGTCAGGCGCCAGTGCACTCCATCCCGGCTCCGGCCGCCATGGGAGTTCGAGCACATCGCGCTGCATTTGCGCACTTCTCACCTAAGGCGTGGCGTCTACAACACAGATGTTGTAGCTTCACTACACATGGTGCAACGTCAGGTGGTGCTCGACCGCTTCCGCGAGCGTCTCGGCAATATGCTCGACGCCGACCCCCAGACCCACTCGGCCTTCGCCAGATCAGCGGGGATCGACCGTTCCACCCTCTCCCAGCTGTTATCGCCTCAGAACAGCCGACTCCCGCGCGCCGAGACCCTCGTCGCCCTCTCCCGAGCAACCGGAGCATCCATCGATTGGCTCCTCGGACTCTCAAACGATGGCCCGGCGCGCACCGACATAGTCCGCGAAGAGCTCTCCTTCAGCAGCCGAGAACTCAGCCCCTTCGATGAATCGCTCATCGAGTGGTACGACGAATCCATCGGCCAGAAGGTGCGTTACGTCCCCGCCACGCTCCCCGACCTGCTCAAGACCGAAGCGGTGATCCGCCACGAGGTCACCCGATTCGCCACTGTGCGACCTGAGCACAAGATCGAGACAGCCGAAGCTCCCCTGATGATGGCCCGCGCGCCGGGCAGCGATGTGGAGTGCTGCAGTTCGATCCAGATGCTCGAAGGATTCTCTCGCGGCCACGGAGTGTGGGCCACCCTCGATCGCCAGCAGCGCATCGAGCAGCTCGACCACATGATCGAGGTCACCGAAGAGCTCTACCCCACCCTGCGCTGGTTCCTCTACGACGCTCGCAAACGATACGCGGGGGCCATAACGATCTTCGGGCTCACCCGAGCCGTGCTCTACCTCGGCCAACTCCACATAGTGCTCACCAACGAGGACCACATCATCGCGTTCGTGGAGCAGTTCGACGACCTCGTACGCGCTTCCAGCGTGCAACCTCCCGACATACCCCGGCTCCTTCGACGACTGCGCGCCGAAATCAGCTGAGCTGGCTCACTCGGCCTCGACCGGCCGACCCTGACTCACTCGGCCTCGACCGGCCGACGAATCATCAGGGCATTTCTCACTGCTCGGCACACGAGCACATCGTCCTGGTTGAAGGCCCGATGCTCGAAGGTCGTGATGCCTTGCTCCGGCCGAGAACGCGAAGCCCTCGATCCCACCACCTCGGTCTCGACCCGGATCGTGTCGCCATGAAAGAGGGGCGCGGGGAAGTCGGTCTTGTCGAATCCCAGGTTGGCCACCGTCGTGCCGAGGGTGGTCTCGTGCACCGAGATGCCCACAACCATCCCCAGGGTGAGGAGTGAATTCACCAGGGGACGGCCGAACTCGGTCTCCTTCTCGGCGTAGTCGGCATCGAGGTGGAGCCAGGCAGGATTCATCGTCATGGTAGTGAATGCCACGTTGTCATATTCTGTAACCGTTCGGCGGATGGCATGATGAATCACCAGCCCAACCGTCAGTTCTTCGAACCACCGGCCCGTCACGGGTCGCCCGCTTGCGTCAACTCTGCCTTCGATCTGGCTCATGCTCGCATCCTTCCAGATCAGATCACACAAGTTCCAGACGAGTTGTGTCACAGCCGTGTCACGCAAGAGATGCTTCCATCAGAGGCGTCGCATACTCAGAGGCCGACATAGCACTCCCCAA
>CAXMSE010000066.1:0-15090 GCA_964196195.1 uncultured Gammaproteobacteria bacterium
CCGGTCGGCGCCGTCGGGGGTGAGGCTGACCGTAACCAGGCGACGGTCGGCGGATTCGCGTCGGCGGTCGACCAGCCCGTCGCGTTCGAGGGTGTTGAGAGCGCTGGAGATCGCGGCCCGGCTCAATCCGGCCAGTCGAGCTATCTCGCGGGGCTCAAGGTCGCCCGCCACCCAGAGGATGAACATCACCCTGAAACCGGCCAAGCTCCACCCGGCAGGCTTGTGCACGGTGGACTCGAGATGGTTGAACATCAGCGCCGAAAGTCGGAAGAGCTGGAACATCCCTTTGAACGTGTCGACGTTGAGGTCTTCGCTGCCCACCAGACGGGACGCCGCGTCCTCGAAGTCCTCGGCGAGGATTCTGGCCTCGTTCATCGTTTGGATCCTTGTTCAGGGCAAACATCACTAACAGTGCGAACGTGGCAGATATCGCGACCATTGACCATCTCAGGCTTCACGACTGGAAGGCTAGCTGATGTCGGGCACTCGGATCGAACTGGTCAGCGCGCGCACTCGCAGGCGACCTTGTCGTCGAGGGCCTGCCATTTGTAGGCCCTCGGCTCCGACATCACCCCGCAACCCGTGCATTGAAGAACCCACTCGGCTCCCATCCGCTGTAGCGCCACCGGATTCTCTCCGGTGGACAAGCGAGGCTTCTCCTTGACCACCCTCTGCTTGCTGATCTCCGGCAATTTCGGGCTCCGGAGCTCCATGTAGGGTTGGGCAGTGGCGATCCACTCGGCGGCGCTGTCCGGAGATGGCTCGGGGGGCGTGAATGTACCCACCGTCTCGGGCTCGATCACTTCTTTCGGGCCGGTGTAGTCGAGAAATTCGGCCAGCTGATCAAACTCGCTCGGCCGGAAGATCCGAGAGGCTTCGGCAATTTCCTCGATCTCCTCGAGGAAGCCGTCGCGGTCCTCCGAGAAGCGCGGGTCCTCCAGGGTGTCAGCCGCGAAGATGATCACGAACCGAGCCCCACTGCCCAGGGGCTTGCGGCGCAGTATCCGGCCCATCCGCTGGATCATCTGGCGCCGTGTGCGGCTCGCGCTCACCACCAGACCCAGATTGGCATTGGGGACATCGACACCCTCATCGAGCACCCGGGGAGCTGCCACCGCGTCGAGCGTTCCGGCGCGCAGCTGGTCGAGGATGGTGCCTCGATCACCGCGAGCGGTGTCGCCGGTGATGATCTCGATGGCGACGTGGGGGTCGAGGCGCACCACGGCGTGATTGGCGGCACGGACGGTCTCGGTGAACAACAAGGCACCGTCGGCCGCCTTGATCGCCGGCGCGAACTTGCCGAGGGCTTCGTACTTGGCGGAGCTGCTGGCGACGATCTCGCGGCGGGCCGCGAAGGCGTTGAGATAGTCGTTGGCGGCCCGGCCGTCGGGGCCGGCATCGTTGGCGGCGAGGTGATGCACAGCGGCGAGGAAATCGCCGAACGGTTCATGGGGCACGCCCCTGATCTGCTTCAGCGCGCGGCGGGCAGCAACGATCCGGCCCTCGGTGGCGTCGTATTCGGATCGCTCGCCCTCGGTGAGGGGTACGGCCATGAACCCCACCCTGGGCTGAGCACACACGCCGTCGCCGATTGCGGTGCCGAAGTCGTAGCGGTAACAGATCCCCCCGAAGTAGGGGAGCAGGGTGGTGTCGACAGCATCGTCGGAGCGCTCGAGGGTGGCGGTGAGGCCGAGGCGCTCCTCGTACTCCGGTAGGAGAGACTTACGCAGAACGGCCCCGCCGAACCCGTGGCACTCGTCGGCGATCAGTATTCCCCCCTTGTCGCTGGTGGGTAGGGGCACCCGTGAGGCGGCGGAGTGGCGGGTAGTAATCAAAACGTCGCAGTCGATGGGCCGGTCGCGGTAGCCATCGCCGAGGCGGCCGATCGAGTGCTCGGGCATCCAGCGGCCGAGGCGCTCGTGCCACTGTTCCATCAGCACTCGACTGGGCACGATGACCAGGGCGAAGAGTCCCCGGCCCACTGCGTCCTCGATCGCGGTGAGGGCCACATCGGTCTTGCCGGAGCCCGTAACGGCTTCGATCACTCCCCGCCGCCCACAGCGGTGCCATGCCGTCAGGGCATCGTGTTGCCATCGGTAGAGGGAGTGCACAGCCCGACAGGCTACGGCGTCGATAGTCAAGAGCCGCCTACGTCACCGCTTCGTCTTGTCTCAAGGTTGCGATTGCATCGGGAGCACGCCCCAGGTCGGCGGAGCCGAACCACCTGGGAGAGATCGAATACGCGAGTTCCGGCGAGTGGTCCTGTCGCGGGCCGAACCGTAGAGCGTCGATCATGTGCGTGCAGGCGCTAGCTTTTCGCGGGTGACCAACAGCGAAGAATTCGAACGCACGCCCGGTGGTGCCGTGCTGATGGACGGCAAGCGACTCCGCGATGAGATCGTGGCGGGAATCAGGGCGAAGATCGAGGCCCTCGGCAGTCCGGTCGTCTGCCTCGCCACCGTGCTGGTCGGCGACGACAAGCCCAGCCAGATCTATGTGCGAAACAAACGCAAGAAGGTCGAAGAGGCCGCGATGGTTTCGCGCCACATCGGGCTCCCGGCCGACGTGTCCCAGGGCGAACTCGAGGCCGAGGTCACCGATCTGGCCCAGGATCCAGACGTTCACGGCATCCTCGTGCAGCTGCCCCTGCCTGAGGGGCTCGATGCCGAGCGGGTCCTCGACCTCCTACCCCCGGAGAAAGACGTCGACGGGCTCACCGAACGCTCGATGGGACGCCTCGTTCGCGGACGCGACGGGCACGTCCCGTGTACCCCATTGGGCGTGATGAGGCTGATGGATCGTTATGGAGTGGAAACGAGCGGCAAGAGTGCTGTTGTCATCGGTCGGTCGACCCTGGTCGGTCTGCCCCAGATTCTCCTGCTCGGTCGTAAGGGAGTGGATGCCACCGCCACACTCGCCCATAGCCGCACCGCCGATCTTGCCGCCGTGTGCCGGGAGGCCGACATCATCGTTGCTGCCGCGGGCATGGCGGGCCTGGTAACCGCCGAGTTCGTGAAGCCGGGAGCCGCGGTGTTCGATGTCGGCATCTCGCGCACGGCCGATGGCATCCAGGGCGATGTGCACTTCGAGAGTGTCCAAGCCGTGGCCGGCGCGATCACCCCTATGCCTGGTGGCACCGGGCCCATGACCATCGGCTGCCTGATGCAAAACACGCTCAGCGCAGCGAGGATGCTTGGCGCGCTCTCGGACTAGGACGGCGGGAAGTGCTCGGTTGCGCCGATCCCCAACATGCGCAGAAAGATCCCTGATCGGGGTTTGGGCGCGACATAAGACGATTTCGGTGGCATCAGCTCACCGGCGTCGGCCACTGCCATCAGGTCGTCGATCGAGGTGGGGTGCACGATGAAACCGACGGAACCGTCGGCATCGCAACGCCGCATGACCTCCTCGATCCCGGTGGGGGCGGGGACATAGTCGACCCCGCTGTTCTGCTCGAGCTCGTCGACCCCGAGTACGTGGCCGATCACGTCGCGGCGAAGCCGCTCCACATCAAGTTGGGCGAGTACTCCCGGACGCTCGATCGGATCGAGGGTGAGCCGGAACCAGCAGCCGTGGGTGTAGACGCCGATCTCGCCCTTGCTCTGGGGGCGGGCCTGCTCGTGGTTGTCGGCGGGCTCGATCGCTCCGACGGTTGCCAAGGCAGCCAGCAGATCGTCGAGGGGGCGATTGTCGCGGTCGGGGCTGCGACGATGAAATGCCTCGACCCGTAACGCGTCGTGGGGGAAGAGCACCGCAAGCGTGCGCTGGAACGAATGATCCTCAGGCCGCGCCATCCAGCCGGCCAACGCGGCGGCAGAGCGATGATGGCCATCGGTGACATAGACCACCGAGTTGGCGAGCAACTCGGCCACCATCGAGCTGTTGGACTCCGAAAGTGTCCAGACCTGGTGGTGGACCTCTTCCACCACGTGGTCGACATCGGGGTCGGCGGTGGTGGCGTGATCGAGGATCGCCTGCACTCCGGGGTTGGCTCGGTGGGTGAGCGCTATGGGCGAGGATGTGCCGCCCACCCATCGGAGGTGCCGGCTGAGTATCTCGGCGCGGGTCGGGCGAACGTTTTCGTGGGTGAGCACCCGCCCGTCGCTGAAGCCGTCGATGTGGAGGGCGCCGACTATCCCGGTTTGAGCATGGCCGGCGAAGGTGAGCCGGTAGGCGTAGAGCGCAGGTCGACCGGTGGCTTCGAATGCGCCGGCGTCCATTATCCGAGTGAGCGTTTCGGCCCCTCGTCGGAGGAGGTCGTCATCGCTTGCTTCATCTTGGGCCAGGAGATCCTCGCGAGACCGGGTGACGCCGAGATAGGAAAAGGGGTTGGCTTCGACGATTTCCCTGCGCTCGACGGGGGTCTTGGCGTCGTAGGCCCCCGCGATGACGCGCGAAGCCCAGTCGGGCTTGATCAGCCAGCCCGCGAACGGAGCAAGGAGGGGCGGCCTCGTCATGGACGGGTGATGGCGACGTTGATCACGTCGTCGAGAGCCTGGATCTCGCCGACAATCTCGGCGGGCGGATCATGGCCCACGTCGATGGTGGCCACCGCGGCTTTCGACCCGGCAAAGACCTGGTTCTTCATGGTGGACACATTGAGCTGGGCGGTGCGCAGGATGGCGAGGATGGCGGCGAGCACGCCCACGCGATCGCGGTGGCGGATCGAGAGCGTCGCGGCGCGCGCAGGCACCGGCTCGAGGTTTACACAATCGACAGGATGGCCTCGACGGTAGGCATCGATGGCGTCGACGGTGCCCGCGGCGACGGCGTTCTGGGCCTGCACGGTGGATGCGCCGATGTGATGGGTGGCGGCGACGTTGGGGTGGCGGGCGAGCTCACTTTGGAACTCGCCTGTGCCACTTCCAGGTTCGTGGGCGAAGACATCGAGCCCGGCTCGCAGACCGCGGGTGTTCATGGCGTCGATGAGAGCCGACTCGTCGACCACATCGCCTCGGGAGGTGTTGAGCAGGACAGCCTTGTCCTTCATCTGGGCCAGGAACGCGGCATCGACCAGGCCCCTGGTGTCGGGTGCGCCGGGAACGTGGAGAGACACGATGTCTGAGCTCGACAGCAGGGTGGCCAGGTCGTCGACGAAGGTGATACCCGCTCGCTCGGCCCGATCGAGGGACTGGGGCTCGCGACCCTGCTTGGTGACCGCCAGAACATCGAGGCCGAACGCGGCCGCCCGCTCGGCCACCGCCAGCCCGATGTCGCCGAGTCCGATCACGCCCATGGTGCGTCCGAACAGGCCATCGGATTTGGAGTAGGCCTTCTTGTTCCAGGTTCCCTCGCGAAGATCTGCGGTGGCATCTGCGATGTGGCGGTCGACGCTGATGAGTAGGCCCAGGGTGAGCTCGGCCACGGCCAACGCGTTGCGGCCGGGCACGTTGCACACGAGAATCCCGATGCCGGCTGCGCTTTCGCAATCGATGTTGTTGGTGCCTGCTCCGGCGCGCACGATGATCCCGAGCTTGTCGGCTGCTTCGATCGCCTGCGCAGACACCTTCGTGCTGCGAACCACAAGGGCTTCGATCCCGGCGATGGCTCCGGGCAGATCCTGCTCGGAGAGCTCGGGTCGTATGACGACCTCGTCGCCGGCGGCGAAGAGACGCTGGACCGCTGCGTCGGGCAACGAATCGGCAAGTAGTACCTTCACCTGATCGGCTCCCATCGTGTTGTGCAGTGCGAAACTGTTCGGTGTTCCGGGACTCTCAGAGTACCGTTTGGTGTCCAAAAGCACCGAGGCAGGCCGATCGATCGGTGAGTAGTCCAAGCACCCCCGACCACTTCATCAGCTGGCTTCTGAGCCATGTAACCAGCGATGCCCCGAGAGGGCCCGCCGCGCTCAGGGCATCGCGGCGTCTCTTTGCCCTGCTCGGGGATCCCCAGGATGGCGTGCCCGCGGTGCATGTGGTGGGTACGGCGGGAAAGGGCACCGTGGTGGCGATGATCTCCGCCGGTCTGGCGCGCGGCGGGCACACGGTGGTGAGTCACCTGTCGCCGCACGTATACGACGTGCGGGAGCGATTCGTACTCGATGGGCGACTCGCGGAATGGGACCTGGTTCTCGACGCCGCGCGGCAGGTCGCGGCGGCGTCCGACGAGATGGGGGAGGAAGGGAGCAGGCCCACCTTCTTCGCTGTCACTGCAGCCCTGAGCGCTGTCGTCGGGCGCCTGCGCGACGCCGACTTCCTCGTGGTGGAAGCCGGGATCGGCGGCCGCGTCGACGCCACCAATGTGATGTCGCGTTCCGATGTGCTCACCGTCATCACCGCGATAGGACTCGACCACACCGATGTTCTCGGCGCTACGGTGGAGGCCATCGCTGCGGAGAAGGCGGCCGTCCTGGCGGGTCGCACCGACGTCGTCGTGGCTCCCCAACCCTCGGCGGGCGCCGACCGCGTCGTGAGGGGCGCGGCGCACGATTTCGGGGTCTGGGTCCACGAGGTCGAGCTAGAAGCCGGCCGCACCTGGCCTGAGGTCGCAGAGCAGACCGCCGGAGTTGCACTGAGCGTTCTGGGCCGGCGGACCGGCCGCACCTACGATCCTGGCTCCGACGCCCGGCCCCCAGGACGTTTTGAACGACTCAAGCTCGCCGATCGCAGGATAATCCTCGACGGTGCGCACAACCCGATGAAGCTTGCAGCTCTCGCCGATCACCTCACCCTCGAGCAAGTTCATCCCGCGATCGTGGTGGCGGCGATCGGGGCATCCAAAAACCTCGAAGGCTGCGCCGCCGAGCTGGCCCGTCTCGCTCCCCATGTGATCGCGGCGACGTTTAGATCTCCGGACTTGGCTAGACGCGAAGGTCATGGCTCCGCAGAGCTCGCAGCTGCTCTTCGCCGCGCAGGAGCACTCCGCGCCCTCGACTGTGAATCTGTTGCCCTAGCGGTTGCGGCCGCGGTGGACCAGACAGGCCCCGGCGACACCATTGTGGTCACCGGCTCGTTCCTGCATCTCTCCGAGGCCCGAGCGGCGCTCGACCAGCTCTAACGCGAGTCAGGCCTGCTGGGCCCGTCGCCACTCGTCGGTGGCGGCCACCTGATTGAAAGTGAACACGTGGAGATCTTCGACGCCGAGCTCGAGCAGATCCTGGCTGAGCGGCAGGATCAGATCATTGGGGTCGTAGCGCGCCGTGGTCATCATCGACGTGATGGCCTTGCGGTTCTTGCGCAGATACGAAAGCGACTGGCCGATGCCGAGCCGCGCGCCCATCGTGAGCAGCTTGGTGCGATCGACCACCCCACTCAACCCGAGGTGAACCGGCATGGTGAGCCCTGCGGCGCGTTCGGCGCGGAGCCAGCTTGCGATCGTGTTGGGATTGAAGCACATCTGGGTGGAGCAGTAGCTCGCCAGACCGGCCTTGGCCAGCAACTCCTGCTTGGCGTGGAGTACCTCGTGCATCGTGTCGTGACTGATGAGGTTGTGGCCGTCGGGGTAGGCGGCGACGCCGATCGTGGTGAGACCATGGTCGGTGTCGAGAAAGTCGGAGAGAAACTCCACCGCGTCGAAGTACTCGCCGGGTTCCTCGCCGTCGCCCCCGATGAGGAACATGGTGGAGATTTCCGAGGAGCGCAGCCACTGGGCTAGCTCCTTGGTGTGCATCTTGTCGCGCACGAGCCGAGCCGAGATGTGGGGAATGACAGTGAAGCCCTTGCCGAGGAGCCGGTCGGCGACCTCCTGGGTTGCATCGAGCCCCTTGGCCGGTGATGCAGTTATGGAAACCTTGGCTCCCGGAGGCAGGGATTCCGCGGCGGAATCGAGGCTCTTGAGCGGCGCGACCTCGAATGTGAGGTCCTTGATGAGCTCCATCCTGTGGCGCCGCGCCTCGTCGGATTCGGTGATCGATGGGGCTCCGATCAGGCGCCTGATGAGCGGAAGACGGGCGAGCACGATGGTCACCTAGCTGAGGTTGATGATGTTGCCATCGGAATCGATGTCGATCGCTGCCGCGGCCGGTGTTTTTCCGAGTCCGGGCATGGTTCTCATCTCGCCACAGATCGGGTAGACGAACCCGGCACCGACCGCGGCTCGAATCTCGCGCACAGGGAGGGTCCAGCCGGTTGGCGCTCCCTTCAGCTTGGGGTCGGAGCTGATCGAGAGGTGGGTCTTGGCGATGCACACCGGCAGCTTGTCGAAGCCGGCTGCGTTGTAAGTAGCCAGCTGCTTTTCGGCCAGGGCGGAGTATTCGACACCGTCGGCACCATAAACCCTTGTGGCCACGGCGTGGATCTTGTCCTTGATGGGAATGTCGAGGGGGTAGAGGACCTGGAACTCGCTCTCCTCATCGGCGGCCTCGGCGATTGCTTCGGCGAGTTCGGTGGCACCCTTGCCACCGTCGGCGAAGTGGGTGGATATGGCGGCACGCGCTCCGTACTCAGCTGCAATCTCGTGTATCGCCGCGATATCGGCATCGTGATCGCCGGGGAACACATTGATCGCCACTACCGGCGTGGTGCCGTGGATTTGCATGTTTTCGAGTTGCTTGCGCAGGTTGTCGCCGCCCTGGTGGACTTCGTCGGGGTTCTCCGCGAGCAGGGCCTCGGGGAGGGGCCGGCCGGCGATGATGCGGTGATTTCCGGAATGGGCCTTGAGGCCACGCACGGTGGCTACGAGTACGGCGGCGTCGGGGGCGATACCTGAGTAGCGGCACTTGATGTTGAAGAAGCGTTCGGCTCCCATATCGGCGCCGAACCCGGCTTCGGTGAGCAGGTAGTCGCCGGTGTGGATTCCTATGCGATCAGCCACGATTGAGCTGTTGCCGGTGGCAATGTTGCCGAAGGGGCCGGTGTGTACCAGCGCCGGGGTGTTCTCCAGCGTCTGCATGAGGTTGGGCTTGATCGCCTCGCGCAGGATCACGGTCATCGAGCCGGCCGCACCGATCTCCTCGGCGGTGATCGGGGTGCCTTCCTTGTTGTAGCCCAACACGATGCGGCCCATTCGGGCCCTCAGGTCGAAGAGGTCGGTAGCCAGTGCCAGGGCGGCCATGACCTCCGATGCGGCAGTGATGTCGAAGCCGGTTTCGCGCGGGATGCCATCCATGCGACCACCAAGGCCCACATTGATGTTGCGCAGGGCCCGATCGTTTATGTCGAGTACCCGACGCCAGGCGATGTTGTGGATGTCGAACCCGGCTTCGTTGCCGTGGTAAATGTGGGCATCGAGCATTGCCGCGCAGAGATTGTGGGCCGCTGTGACAGCGTGCATGTCGCCGGTGAGGTGGAGGTTGAACAGTTCCATCGGTACCACCTGGGAGTAGCCGCCTCCGGCTGCTCCCCCCTTGATTCCGAAAGTCGGACCCATCGATGGCTGGCGGATGGCGATCGTGGCTGTTTTGCCGATGTGCTGGAACGCCTGGCCTAGACCCACCGCTGTGGTGGTCTTGCCCTCACCGAGTGGGGTGGGGGTGATGGCGGAGACAACGACGTACTTGCCTTTTGGCCGCTCGCTCATGGCTTCGATGGCCTCGAGCTTGATCTTGGCCGCTCCTGAGCCGTAGGGCTCGAGTAGATCGGTGGGGATTCCGGCCGCCTCTGCGATCTCCGGCAGGGGCTTGAGGTTGGCGCGACTGGCGATCTCGAGATCGCTCGGGAATGACATCACATGACTCCGTTGTCTGTGTTCATCGGCTTTGTGAGCGGCCCCGGAAGATGCGAAATGCCCGCCATCAGAGGACGGGCTGTTCCGCATACCGGAACGATTCCATAATACAGAACATCTCAGGGGTTGACCAGAGGCTGATCCCTGGATTTTCTCGTCGGGTCAGCCGGCGAGAGGAGATTCGAGCCGTTCGGTTACCGCCGACCTGATCTGCTCGTCGAAGGACCGAACGTGGGCCTCCACCAGATCAGAGGAGCGGGCCCCGTCTCCGGCCCTCAGCGCCTCGAGAATTTCAGCGTGTTCGCCAACCGCGATCTTGGTATCGACGACGTCGGCTAGGTAGAGATGCCAGAGTCGGTCGCTCTGGGCGTAGAGCATGTCGAGAGTGTCGAGCAGGAAACGATTGTCGGCTGCGGCCCACATGATTTCGTGGCATCGCCGGTCGATGGCCATGAGCGTCTCCGGCTCGCCGGCCGCCGTGGGGGCCTCCGCGAGCGCCTCGTCCATGGTGTGCCAGTGGGTGCTGGTTCCCCGTGCCGCCGCCAGGCGTGCCGCGTAGGGTTCGAGCACGGTGCGGGTTTCGAACAGCATCGAGAGTTCGGAAACGTCGATGCCCGACACGAACATGCCTCGGCGGGGGATCACGGTGACGAAGTGTTCGCGGGCGAGGCGCTGGAGTGCTTCTCGGATGGGGGTGCGCCCGATGCCGAGGAGCTCGCGCAGCCCTTCCTCGCTCAGCACGTCGCCGGGCGCGAAATCGAGGCGCACGATCATGCGGCGGAGTTTCTGGTACGCCTGCTCGCTGAGTGAGAGTTCCATGGCTGATCTGATAGGGGTCAAGGGGTTGTCGGGCGGGAGTCGGTCATCTAGTATTTCATGATACATGAGTGATATATCACTCGTCGACCAGATTTCCCACAGGGGGACCAAAATGAGTGAATTCCCGAACACCGCGAAGGTCGTCGTAATCGGCGCCGGCATCGTGGGCAACTGCCTCGTCGGCCATCTCGCCAGGCTGGGCTGGACCGACATCGTGTTGCTCGACAAGGGCCCCCTGCCCAACCCCGGCGGCTCCACCGGCCACGCCTCCAACTTCATCTTCCCCGTCGACCACAACAAGGAGATGGCCCTGCTCGGTGAGCAGAGCGCCAACCAGTTCCGCGGCTTCGACCTGTCGGTGGATTCCGGTGGGATAGAGGTGGCCCGCACCGAGGAGCGCATGGAGGAGTTGAGGCGCCGCATGACCTCGGCCAAGGCCTGGGGTATCGAAGCCCAGATGCTCAGCCCGTCTGGAGTGAAGGAGATCGTCCCGTTCGTCAACCCCGATGTGATCAAGGGAGGCTTCTACTGCCCCACGGTGTCGGTGGTGGATTCTCTCGAGACCGGCACTGTGATGCGCAAGGAAGCCATCGAAACCGCAGGCTGTCAGGTATTTGCCAACACCGAGGTGCTGGATCTCACCACCGATGGCGTCGCCGGCCCCAACGGTCGGCGCAAGATCACCGCGGTGGTAACCGACAAGGGAACGATCACCACCGAATATGTCGTGATCGCCTGTGGCGTGTGGTCGAACCGCCTCGCCAACATGGCCGACACCTACATCCCCCTCGTACCCACCGTGCACCAGATGGCCGATGTCGGCCCGATGGACATCCTCGCCGAGACCAACAACGAGATCGGCTACCCGATCATTCGCGACATGGACACCTTCTGCTACGAACGACAGTCGTCTGGCTCCATGGAGGTTGGTTCCTACGGACACCGGCCGATCCTCCATCACCCCGACGAAATCCCGTCCAACGAAGAGGCCGCACTCTCGCCCACCTAGATGCCCTTCACCCCCGACGACTTCGACGACCAGATGGAGACCGCCATCGAGTTGATAGAGATGCTCGGCGAGGCCGAGATCAAGTACGCCATCAACGGGCTCCTATCGATCACCCCCGATGGCATGCCCTGCCTCGGCGAACTCCCCGACGTGGAAAACCTGTGGTCGGCGGCAGCGATCTGGGTGAAGGAGGGCCCCGGCATGGCCCAGGTCGTCGCCGAATGGATGACCTACGGCTACCCCCGGGTGATCGATGTCCACGGCGCCGACATCGCCCGCTTCTACGACGAGGAGAAAAGCGACGCCCATATCTGGGCCCGTGCCGAGGAGAGCTTCATCAAGACCTACGGGATCGTGCATCCCGCCGAGCAGTGGGGCGATCGTCGCCATCTGGTGGAGTCTCCCTACCGGAGCCGCCAGGAAGCACTCGACGCGGAGTTCTTCCAGGCCCGGGTGTGGGAGCGTCCCCAGTGGTACAACTCCAACGCCGATCTGGTCGAACGTTATGGCCTCTCTGAGCGCGAGGTGGAGTGGGACAACCGCTGGTGGAGCCCCATAACCACCGGCGAGCATCTCAACATGCGGGAGAACTGTGGTGTCGTCGACCTGTCGGCCTTCCAGATCTATGAGTTCGAAGGACCCGGCGCTGTCGAGTTCGCCGACTATCTCGCGGTCAACAAGGTGGATGTGGCCGTCGGTCGATCGATCTATACGCCGTGGCTCAACCACGATGGTGGATTCCACTCCGACCTCACCATGATGAGGATGGCCGACGACAAGGTTCGCGTCGTCACCGGCGTGTTCGATGGGGGTCGCGACGAATTCTGGGTGCGCAAGCACATGCCCAACGACGGTTCGGTCACCTTCACCAACATCACCAAGGACATCACCACCCTGGGGCTGTGGGGTCCCAACGCACCGGCCGTTCTCGGCCAACTCACCGACCACGATCTCAGCCAGGCCGGATCCGGCTACGGCTCGATCATTGATGTCGACGTGGCCGGCGTGCCGTGCCAGCTGTTCCGCATCTCCTATGTGGGCGACACCGGCTGGGAGATCTACACCGCATGGGAGAACGGCCCTGCTCTCTGGGACGCCCTGTTCGAGGCTGGTCAGGAATACGGACTCAGGGCCACCGGTGGCGGCGTTTACGGCTCCTCGGGCCGCCTCGAGAAGGGTTACCGCCTCATGGGCGCTGAGCTGGAGAGCGAGTACAACCCGGTAGAGGCCGGCCTCGCCCGGCCCAAGGTGAAGGCCGCCGACTTCATCGGTAAGAAGGCCTATCTTGTGGCCCGAGAGGCTGGAGCCGAGGTGCAGTGCGTGACCCTCACCGTCGAGGATCAGACCGATTCGGCGGGCCGGCAGCGTCACATGATGGGTGGCAATGAGCCGATTCTCACCCTCGACGGAGAGCGGATCGTCGACTCCCACGGACGGGTATCGAGAGTCACCTCTGCGGGCTATGGCCCCTCGATCGGCAAGCACCTACTGATGGGCTATCTGCCCAACGAGCTGGCTGTCGCCGGCACCGAGCTCCAGGTCATGTACATGAACGAGCTGTTCCCGGTGAAGGTCGTCGGTTCGGGTTCGGCCTTTGATGCCGATGATTCGCGCCTGAAGAGCTGAGATGAGGATCCTCGTCTGCGTGAAACGGGTGCCGGCCCCCGGCGCCAAGATCAATGTCGCCGCCGACGGCCAAGACGTCGACGCGGCCCATCTCGGCTTCACCACGAGTCCCCACGAGGAGTGTGCGGTGGAGGGCGCGGTGCAGCTGATCGAGCAGCACGGCGGTGAGGTCACTGTCCTCACCCTCGGGGTCGGCGAGGCGGAGGAGCAGCTCCGTTACGCGGCTTCGGTCGGAGCGGCACACGCCGTTCTCGTCGAGGTCGACAACAACGCCTGGGATCCCCAGCGCACTGCTGTCGCGCTCACCGACGCGATCGCCCAGATCGAGGGTGATGGTGAATTCGATCTGATCCTCTTCGGTAATGAGTCGGCCGATTCGGGCGGATTCCAGGTCGGGGTGCGTGTCGCCCACGCCCTGGGCCGGCCGATCGTCAACGGCATCAAGGGAATCGAGGTCTCTGGCGACGGCGCCGGCGAAGGCACCGTCACTGCCCGCCGGGGGATCGATGGCGGCTTTGAGGTATACGAGATGCCCCGACCCTGTGTCCTCGGTGTGATGGAGGGGCTCAACCTTCCCCGTTACCCCACGATGAAGGGTCGCCTGGCCTCCAAGAAGTTGGAGATCACCGCACTCGTCGGCGATGCAGATCGGGGTGGTCAGGAACGGGTGAAGCTCTACCGACCAGAGGAGACGGTGTCCAACACTGTTGTGCTCGGCACCGGTGCCGACGCCGCCCCCGCGGTCGTCGATGTCCTCGAAGAGCTGGGAGTCATCTGATGCTTCTCGTCATCCTCGAACACGAAGACGGCGAGCTGGTCGAGGCTTCCCGTGAAGCGCTCACCTTCGGCCGCACCCTCGCGGCAAAGATGGGAGAAGACCTCGAGGCGGCCCTGATCGGCGCCGACGACGACGATCTCGTCGAGGCCGCGGGGGCGTACGGCGCCGAGACGGTCCACGTCGCCACCGTGGACGAACTGGTCGACTACAGCCCGAGTGCCTACGGCGCGATCGTCGCCCAGATGGTGGAGTCGTTCGACCCGGATGCGGTGCTGGCGGGTGGCTCCAGCCGAGGCAACGAGGTGATGGCCCAGGCCGCCGCTCGGCTCGATGTTCCCTTCGTCGCAAATGCCCTCGACATCACTACCGACAACGATTGGCAAATCACTCGGGTGCAATGGGGCGGCTCCCTGCTCGAGGACGTCTCCCTCGAGGCCGAAGTGCCCCTGGTGACCTGTGGGCGGCACGCCGTGGCCTCAGAGCCTGGTGATGCCCACGACCCCGATATCGACTGGTTCGATGCCCAACTCGTCGCTGCCGATCTCATCACCCTGGTGCGGGACCGTGTCGTGCAGGAAGCGGGGGTCACCCTCCCCACCGCGCCGGTCGTTTGTGGCGGCGGCCGTGGCGTTGGCTCGGCCGACGGATTTGCCCAACTCGAAGAGCTGGCCGCTCTGCTTGGCGGGAGGGTCGGCTGTTCGCGTGCGGTAACCAATCTCGGGTGGCGGCCCCATTCCGATCAGGTAGGTCAGACCGGTACTCGCATCGCGCCAGAGATCTACATCGCTTCTGGCATCTCCGGCGCGATCCAGCACTGGGTCGGGGCGATGGCCAGCAAGCACATCCTCGCCATCAACACCGACGGAGAAGCCAACATGGTCGCCAAGGCCGACTGGGCGGTGATCGGTGATCTCCACGAGGTGATCCCCGCGATCATCGAAGAGGTGAAGGCTCGTCGAGCATGAGTCGGACTCCCTGAGCCGGACTCGCTAGTCGCTGTCGGTGGTGAGGAGCCAGCGCACCCGCGCTCGGCCTACCGTGTAGTGAAGGACGGTCAGAGCGGCGAATGTGGCGCCGACGACGGCGTAGCCGGCGATCCCATAGGCGATCCAGCCACCGCCGAGCACAAGCAGTTCGACGGCCAGGCGGACCCATCCGGCGACCTCGACCGGTGCCTCTCCGGAGCGGCTGGGATCGTCGAGGACGTTGAAGGTGCCCCAGAGTGTGGCGGCGGCGAGGGGCACGATGACGACCG
>CAXMSE010000067.1:0-9823 GCA_964196195.1 uncultured Gammaproteobacteria bacterium
GTGGGCAAGGTCACCCCCAAGGGCGAAACCGAGCTCACCCCCGAAGAGCGCCTCCTGCGTGCCATCTTCGGTGAGAAGGCCCGCGAGGTGCGCGACACCTCGATGAAAGTGCCTCACGGTGAGGTCGGCAAGGTCATCGACGTCAAGGTGTTCAACCGCGACGATGCCCACGAGCTCCCCCCCGGCGTCAACCAGCTGGTGCGGGTCTACGTGGCCCAGAAGCGCAAGATCAGCGTCGGCGACAAGCTCGCCGGCCGCCACGGCAACAAGGGCGTCATCTCCCGGATCCTTCCGATCGAGGACATGCCATTCAACGCCGATGGGCAGCAGGTCGACATCATCCTCAACCCGCTCGGCGTTCCGTCTCGTATGAACGTCGGTCAGGTTCTCGAGGCCCACCTCGGCTACTGCGCCCGATGGGGCTGGGACATCGACGGCGCTTCGGTAGGCGACGCGCCAATTCGTGGTACCGAAAAGAAGACCCGCCCCACGACCAAGCCGTCCACGTTCATCGCCACCCCGGTGTTCGATGGTGCGAAGTGGGACGAGAGGGAACTGGCCGGCGACAAGCCGATCATCGTCGACATCCTCAACAACATCAACCCTGAGAGCAACGACGGCGACACCCGCCTGATCGGCACTGACGGCAAGCAGGTTCTCTACAGCGGACGCACCGGCGAACCCTTCGACAATCCGATCATGACCGGATACGTCTACATCCTGAAGCTGGCCCATCTCGTCGACGACAAGATCCACGCCCGCTCCACCGGCCCCTACTCGATGATCACCCAGCAGCCCCTCGGCGGTAAGGCCCAGTTCGGTGGCCAGCGACTCGGCGAGATGGAGGTGTGGGCGCTCGAGGCATACGGAGCGGCTTACTGCCTGCAGGAACTGCTCACCATCAAGTCCGACGATGTGCTCGGACGGGTGAAGGTCTACGAGGCCATCGTCAAGGGCGAGAACATCCCCGAGCCGGGCATCCCCGAGAGCTTCAAGGTGCTCATCAAGGAGATGCAGGCCCTGTGTCTCAACGTCGAGGTGCTATCGCACGACGGTCACGAGATCGAGATGAGAGAGCTCGACGAGGAGACATTCCGCACGGTCGAGGAGCTGGGGATTGATCTCCAGCGGCCCGAACGTGGATCCGACGAAGAAGACGCCGCCCGTGCCGCCGCTCGTGCGGCCCGAGTCTGAGCCCCGACAAGAGCAGGACAGGACTGAAAATGCTTGACGTCAACGATTTCTCCAATATCAAGATCGGGCTCGCCACCGCGGACAGCATCCGCATGTGGTCCAACGGCGAGGTGAAGAAGCCGGAAACCATCAACTACCGCACCCTCAAGCCCGAAAAGGACGGACTCTTCTGCGAGAAGATCTTCGGCCCCACCAAGGACTGGGAGTGCTCCTGTGGCAAGTACAAGAGGGTGCGCTTCAAGGGCATCATCTGTGAGCGCTGCGGCGTCGAGGTCACCCGTTCAAAGGTGCGTCGCGAGCGCATGGGCCACATCGAGCTCGCCGCTCCGGCCGTCCACATCTGGTACCTCCGTGGCACCCGTTCCTGGCTCGCCTACCTCCTCATGGGCACCGAGCCCAAGCAGGAGTTGAAGGCCAAGCAGCTCGAGAAGGTCATCTACTTCGCCGCCAACCTCGTCGTCTCGGTCGACGAGGAACGTCGCGATGAGGATCTTCCCAACCTCGAGGCTGAAGTAATCGGCGAGCGCGAGGCCATCGACAAGGACATGGAGCTCGATCTCGCGCGCCGCAGTGAGGAGCTCGAGAAGGAGCTGGCCGGACTCGAGAAGGACGGCGCCAAGGAGTCCGAGCTCAAGGCCGCTCGTCGTGCCGCAGAGAAGGATCTCGCAGAGATTCGTGAGCAGTTCGAGTTCGAGATGGAGATCCTCGATCGGGCGTGGGACGAGTTCAAGAGCTTGTTCGGCCGCCAGATCCTCGAAGACGAGATGCTGTGGCGTGAGCTGCAGGACCGTTGGGGCGACTACTTCGAGGGCGGTATGGGTGCTGATGCCATCGCCCGTCTGGTGGAGTCGCTCGACTTCGACGAGGAAGAGGTCAAGCTCAGGGCCCAGATCGATCCCCCCGAAGGCGTGAAGGGTCTGTCCGCCCAGCGTAAGCAGAAGGCCATCAAGCGCCTGAAGATCATCGCTGCGTTCAACCGTCGCGACGAGCACGGCCGCCGCATCAACCAGCCGCGGGCGATGATCCTCGATGTCGTGCCGGTGATTCCGCCGGAGCTGCGGCCGATGGTTCAGCTCGACGGTGGTCGTTTCGCCACCTCCGATCTCAACGACCTGTACCGGCGCGTGATCAACCGCAACAACCGCCTGAAGCGGCTCCTCGATCTCGGTGCGCCCGAGATCATCGTCAACAACGAAAAGCGCATGCTCCAGGAAGCTGTCGATGCCTTGTTCGACAATGGCCGTCGCGGCCGTCCTGTCACCGGTCCGGGCAACCGGCCGTTGAAGTCGCTGTCCGACATGCTCAAGGGCAAGCAGGGCCGCTTCCGTCAGAACCTGCTCGGCAAGCGCGTCGACTACTCCGGCCGTTCGGTCATCGTGGTCGGTCCAACCCTCAAGTTCCACCAGTGCGGCCTGCCCAAGATCATGGCGCTCGAGCTGTTCAAGCCCTTCGTCATGAAGAAGCTGGTCGACGCCGAGTTGGCCCAGAACATAAAGTCGGCCAAGCGCATGGTCGAGCGGCGCAAGCCTCAGGTGTGGGATGTCCTCGAGGACGTCATCAAGGAGCATCCGGTGCTCCTCAACCGTGCACCAACCCTGCATCGCCTAGGCATTCAGGCTTTCGAGCCCGTGCTGGTCGAGGGCAAGGCCATCAACCTGCATCCTCTCGTGTGCACCGCCTTCAACGCCGACTTCGACGGCGATCAGATGGCTGTCCACCTGCCCCTTTCGGCAGAGGCTCAGGCCGAGGCCCGCGTGCTGATGCTGAGCGCCAACAATGTACTCAGCCCGGCCAACGGCCGCCCCCTGGTCACCCCTACCCAGGACATGATCATCGGCGCGTATTACCTCACCGAACTGGTGGTGGATGCTGTCGGAGCGGGTCGGGTTTTCCGCAACACCGACGAGCTCCACGCGGCCTATGAGAACGGCGATGTCGTCCTGCACGCTCCGATCCAATTCCGTGTGCCCGACCTCATGGTGAGCCCTGCCAACGGCGAGGCTGCCCAGTACGAGTCCACCACGGTTGGCCGGGTGTTCTTCAACCAGGCCCTGCCCACGGAGTTCCCCTACGTCAACGCCCGGATCGACAAGAAGGAGATGAGTGCGATAGTCGACACGCTGGCGCGTGGCTACGACAAGCAGGCCGTCGCCGTCAGCCTCGATGCGATCAAGGACATGTGCTTCCACTACGCCATGCAATCGGGGCTAACTGTCTCGATCGACGACGTCGCCACCCCGCCTGAGAAGGCGGAGATCCTCGAGCGGCACGAAAAGCAGGCCGACAAAATCGAGCAGCAGTTCCGTCGCGGCATCATCACCGATGGTGAGCGTCGCCAGATGGAGGTGGAGGTCTGGTCCGAGGCCACCGAAGAGGTCACCAACCGGATGAAGGAAGGCCTTGAGGCCGACGACTTCAACCCGGTCAACATGATGATCAAGTCCGGTGCTCGAGGAAACATGATGCAGGTGCGTCAGATCGCCGGCATGCGTGGCCTCGTGGCAAACCCCCGTGGCGACATGATTCCGCGTCCGATCAAGAGCAACTTCCGTGAAGGCCTGAAGATGCTCGAATACTTCATCGCCACGCCGGGTGCCCGAAAGGGCCTCGTCGATACGGCGTTGCGCACCGCCGACTCGGGTTATCTCACCCGCCGTCTCGTCGATGTCGCCCAGGAGCTCATCATCAACGATGAGGATCCGTTCGAGCGGCCCACGATCCGTGGTATCTGGATCGAGGACGTCACCGCCGACACCGCCAACAAGCGCACCCACATAGAGAGCAAGCTCTTCGGGCGTGTGCTCGCCGACGATGTCACCTTGTCCGACGGTTCGGTGATAACACGCGACACGATGATCGGCGACGATGAGCTCGAGACGCTCCGCGACGACGAAGCCATCACCCGGGTCCGTGTCTTGTCACCGCTCACCGACGACAGCGCGTTCGGTATCTCGGCCAAGTCCTACGGCATGTCAATGGCCACCGGTGGAGAGATCCAGCTCGGTGAGGCGGTCGGCGTGATCGCCGCCCAGTCCATCGGCGAGCCCGGCACCCAGCTCACCATGCGTACGTTCCACACCGGTGGCGTCGCTGGTGCTCAAGACATCGCCGGCGGTCTTCCCCGCGTGGTGGAGCTCTTCGAAGCTCGCACCCCGAAGGGCAAGGCCACCCTGGCCCGCACTTCGGGCGTGGTGCGTGTGGGCGAGGACGACGGTCGAGGCCGTGAGGTCCTCGTTGTCGCCGACGATGGTGAGGAAGATGCCTACACGATCCCGTCCGGAGCTCGTCTCGAGGTCACCGATGGCCAAGAGGTAAAGGCCGGCGACGCTCTGGTCGAAGGCGCTCGTGATCCCAAGGAACTGCTGGAGATCAAGGGCGTGCGTGCCACCCAGGAGTACCTCGTCAACGAGGTCCAGAAGGTGTATCGCGATCAGGGCGTGTCGATTCACGACAAGCACATCGAGCTGATCGTCCGCCAGATGACGAAGCGGATCCTGATTTCCGAGCCCGGAGACACCGAGTTCCTGCCCGGCTATCAGATCGATCAGAAGGTGTTCGCCGACACCAACCGACGGGTTGTGGAGGAGGGTGGCAAGCCCGCCGAGGGTCGTCCCCAGTTGATGGGTATCACCAAGGCATCGCTGGCCACCGACTCCTGGCTGTCGGCTGCATCATTCCAGGAGACCACCCGGGTTCTCACCGAGGCTGCGATCGAGTCCAAGAGCGACTCCCTGCAGGGCCTCAAGGAGAACATCATCATCGGCAAGCTGATTCCGGCCGGTACGGGTATGCCGGAATACCGCAACATCCGCACCGAAGCTCCTGATTACGAGCCGATGGAGTACTACAGCTCCGGCGACGAGGAACAGGATCTGGCGGAGTGGCTCGCGGGTCGTACCGATACCGGTGGTGGCGACGTGATCGCCTTACCGGGCGGCACAAGCAGCTAGTCGACCCCAAACCCTCCGAAATTGATGCGGATTCCGACCGTAGGGGTATGAAACACGCCTCAATTTCGATCTCGGGGCCGCGCGGGTTGAGGTTCCAGCATTGGGGTCGTATGCTTTTCTGCTGGCCTTGACGCGCGAGCAAAGTGCCTCGCCGTGTCGGCAATCTCCGCAAGAACTTTTACCTGAAGGATTATTCGTGCCCACGATTCAGCAGCTGGTCCGCAAGGGCCGCCAGACCAAGCGCCGCAAGGAAGCCACACCGGCGCTGAAGGGCGCACCGCAGCGCCGTGGAGTGTGCACCCGCGTCTACACAGCTACCCCGAAGAAGCCCAACTCGGCGCTTCGCAAGGTCGCTCGTGTGCGTCTCACGTCAGGCACTGAAGTCACCGCCTACATCCCCGGTGAGGGCCACAACCTCCAGGAGCACTCCATCGTGTTGGTGCGTGGCGGTCGTGTGAAGGACCTTCCCGGTGTTCGTTACAAGATTGTTCGCGGCACCCTCGATACCTCCGGTGTGCGTGATCGCAAGCAGGCCCGTAGTCGCTACGGCGTGAAGAAGGACAGCTGACATGCCGCGCAAAGGTCCGGCAACTCGCCGAGACATTCAGCCCGACCCGATCTACAAGTCGGTCCTGGTCACCCAGTTCATCAACAAGGTCCTCCAGCGCGGCAAGCGTTCCACTGCCGAACGCATTGTCTACGAGGCCCTGAGCATCGTTGAAGAAAAGACCGGTGCGGAGCCGGTCGCCACGCTCAAGCGTGCGGTCGACAATGTGCGTCCCCAACTCGAGGTGCGCAGCCGTCGTGTCGGTGGTGCCACCTACCAGGTGCCGGTCGAGGTTCGTCCCCGCCGTGCCACCACCCTCGCCATTCGCTGGGTGGTCAGCTTCTCGCGTGGGCGTCGTGAGCGCAGCATGGCCGAGCGTCTCGCTAACGAGATTCTCGATGCCAGCAACGGCATCGGTGCTGCCTGCAAGCGCCGCGAAGACCTCCAGAAGATGGCAGAGGCCAACAAGGCCTTCGCCCACTACCGCTGGTAGCGCGCGGCTTACGTCGCTCGACTCCCGAGTACACCTACACTTTTTCGACCGGGCCTTTCTCTTCGGAGAAATCAATGCCCGGTCGCGGTGCGTTCTCGCACCATCCATTCACCTGAGGAAACCCCATGGCTGAGAAGCGAACCCCCCTCGCCAAGACCCGCAATATCGGGATCATGGCCCACATCGATGCGGGCAAGACCACCACGACCGAACGCATCCTGTACTACACCGGCCGGTCCTACAAGATCGGTGAGGTCCATGATGGCGCCGCCACCATGGACTGGATGGAACAGGAGCAGGAGCGTGGCATCACGATCACCTCCGCCGCCACCCATTGCATCTGGAACGATCACCGCATCAACATCATCGACACCCCGGGCCACGTCGACTTCACCGTCGAGGTCGAGCGCTCCCTGCGCGTGCTCGACGGTGCGGTGGCAGTATTCGACGGTGTGGCCGGTGTCGAGCCCCAGACCGAAACCGTCTGGCGCCAGGCCGACCGTTACAACGTGCCCCGCATGTGTTTCATCAACAAAATGGACCGCACCGGCGCCGACTTTTTCTTCGTGCTCGACTCGATCAAGGATCGCCTCACCAAGAACGTCGCAGTGATGCAGCTGCCGATCGGCGCGGAGAGCGGATACCAGGGTGTAATCGACCTCGTGAAGATGAAGGCCCTCGTCTGGCAGGGCGAGGATCTTGGTGCCACCTGGGACGAGATCGACATCCCCGAAGAGCTCGCCGAGCAGGCCGACGAATACCGCACGATGCTCCTGGAGGTCGCGGCCGACCAGGACGAAGACATCATGATGAAGGTCCTCGAGGACGAAGAAGTCTCCGAGGCCGAGTTGAAGGCCGCCATCCGTAAGGGCACCCTCGAAAACGGAGTCGTGCCGGTTGTCAACGGCACCGCGTTCAAGAACAAGGGTGTGCAGCCCCTGCTCGACGCTGTCGTCGACTTCCTCCCATCGCCCCTCGATGTTCCGCCGGTCGTCGGCGAAAACCCCAAGAGCGGCGCCGAGATGACCCGCGAAGCCAGCGACGATGCGCCGTTCTCGGCCCTGGCATTCAAGATCGCCACTGATCCTCACGTCGGCCGTCTCACCTACTTCCGGGTGTACTCGGGGATGTTCAACAAGGGCGATCAGATCCTCAACACCCGCACGTCCAACAAGGAGCGTGTGGGCCGAATTCTCGAGATGCACGCCAACGACCGCGTCGACAAGGACGCCGTCCACACCGGCGACATCGCCGCGGGCATCGGCATCAAGAACACCCGCACCGGCGACACCCTGTGCGATCCGTCCAATCCGATCACCCTGGAAAACCTGGAGTTCCCCGACCCCGTCATCCACGTGGCTGTCGAGCCCAAGTCGAAAGTCGACCAGGAGAAGATGGGCAGGGCCCTTCAGGCCCTCTCGGAGGAAGATCCCACCTTCCAGGTGCGCACCGACGAGGAAACCGCCCAAACCATCATCGCCGGTATGGGCGAGCTCCACCTCGAAGTGCTCGTCGACCGCATGATGCGTGAGTTCAAGGTGGAGGCCACTGTCGGCAAGCCCCAGGTGGCCTACCGCGAAACGATCACCCAGACCCTCTCCGACTACACCTATACCCACAAGAAGCAGACCGGCGGCACCGGCCAGTTCGCTGTGATCAGCGCCACCCTCGAGCCCAACCCGGGCAAGGGTTACGAGTTCGAGTCGAAGGTCACCGGTGGCTCGATCCCGAAGGAATACATCAAGCCTGTCGGCGAGGGAGTCCGCGACGCCATGAGCAATGGCGTGCTCGCCGGATTCCCCACCGTCGACATAAAGGTCACCCTCGAGGACGGCAAGACACACGATGTCGACTCGTCGGAGATGGCCTTCAAGATCGCCGGTAACGCCTGGTTCCGCGAGGTAGCTCGCAAGGCGAAGCCGGTTCTGCTGGAGCCCATGATGGGCGTCGAAGTCGTCACCCCCGACGACTATCTCGGCGACGTCGTAGGCGACATCAATTCCCGCCGTGGTCAGGTGCAAGGCACCGAGCAGCGCGGTAATAACCAAGTAGTGAACGCACTCGTGCCGCTCTCCGAGATGTTCGGATACAGTACGGACCTGCGTTCACGCACGCAGGGGCGGGCTACGTACACGATGCAATTTGATTCGTACCAGCCCACACCAGCATCTGTTCAGGAAGAGATCGTCGCCCGAGTCCGTGGCGAATGATCGTCTCCTAACCCCGACCCGAAGAAGCAAGAAAGAAGAATTGTCATGGCCAAGGAGACGTTCGAGCGGAACAAGCCTCACGTCAACGTGGGAACGATGGGACACATCGACCACGGCAAGACCACGCTTACCGCTGCGATCACAAAGGTGCTGTCCGAGAAAGTCGCCGGCACCTCGTTCACCGAGTTTGCAAATATCGACAATGCGCCCGAAGAGCGCGAGCGCGGTATCACGATCAACGTGTCACACGTGGAGTACGAGACCGAACAACGGCACTATGCCCACGTCGACATGCCCGGTCACGCCGACTACATCAAGAACATGATCACCGGTGCGGCCCAGGTCGACGGTGCGATTCTTGTTGTGTCCGCCGCCGACGGCCCGATGCCCCAGACCCGTGAGCACGTGCTGCTCGCCCGTCAGGTCGGCGTGCCGAAGATCGTGGTTGCTCTCAACAAGGTCGACATGGTCGACGACGAGGAGCTCCTCGAACTGGTCGAGATGGAAGTCCGTGAACTCCTCGACGAGTACGAGTTCCCCGGCGACGACACCCCCGTCGTTCACGTGTCCGCTCTGAAGGCCCTCGAGGGCGATGCCGATGCGGCCGCTGCGGTCCTCGATCTCATGGCTCAGGTCGACGAATACATCCCCACCCCCGAGCGCGATCTCGACAAGCCCTTCCTCATGCCGATCGAAGATGTCTTCTCGATCACCGGCCGCGGCACCGTGGTGACCGGCAAGGTCGAGCAGGGCAAGGTTCACACCGGCGACGAGCTCGAGATCGTCGGCATCAAGGACACCGCCAAGACCACCTGCACCGGTGTGGAGATGTTCCGCAAGTTGCTCGATCAGGGTCAGGCCGGCGACAACATCGGCGCCCTGCTCCGTGGCATCGACAAGGACGAAGTCCAGCGTGGACAGGTGCTCGCCGCTCCCGGCAGCATCACCCCCCACACCGAGTTCGAGGCCCAGGTCTACGTGCTCTCCAAGAACGAGGGTGGCCGGCACAAGCCGTTCTTCACCAACTACCGTCCCCAGTTCTACTTCCACACCACCGACATCACCGGCAACATCCAGCTGCCCGAGGGCACCGAGATGTGCATGCCTGGCGACAACACGGCGATGCATGTCGAGCTGATCAATCCCATCGCCATGGATGAAGGTCTTCGCTTCGCCATCCGCGAGGGCGGCCGCACCGTCGGTGCTGGCTCTGTCACGAAGATCGTCAAGTAGAGCTGACGATGGCTGCAGGACAGAAGATTCGGATCAGGCTCAAGGCTTACGACCACGAGATCATCGATCAGTCGACGAAGAAGATCGTCGAGACGGTGAAGCGGACGCAGGCCCAGTTCTCGGGTCCGATCCCCTTGCCCACCGAGAAGCACCGCTTCACTGTGATCAAGGGCCCGTTCAAGGACAAGGATTCACG
>CAXMSE010000068.1:0-12407 GCA_964196195.1 uncultured Gammaproteobacteria bacterium
CTGGTAGTCGCCAAGTCGGGGTCGGCCCCGGGATCGATCGCCAACGATTCGATCGGACCGTCCGAGTCGGGAACGGGCACGCTGGTGGATGTGGTCGACTCGGTGGTGGTGTCGGTCTCAGTTGGGCCACAGGCGGCGGCCAACCACATGACGGTGATGACGATGGCGGTTCGCTTCATGACCCAAACGATGCACGCCGGTCAAGATGAGGTTGCGAACAAGTCGTGAGGAAGCTGTGAGGGCCTCAGCTCAGCCTCTGGATTTCCCAGATCTGTTGTTCGATGCCGTGGACCAGCTGATCCTCCAGGCGCCGGAAGCCGAGCTTGCGCAGGATGGCGCCGTTGGCGGGGTTGTCGGGATGCACGATCGCATGGATCTGGTCGCCCGGGAAGCGGGTCCAAGCGTCGTAGAGGATCGCGTTGCCGGCTTCGGATGCGACGCCCTTGTCCCAGTTGCGGCGGCCGATCGTGTAGCCGTAGTCGACCTGGGCGCCGTCGACGTCGGTGAGTCGCTGGAGCCCGCCTTCACCCAGGAATGCGCCTGTCTCGGCGTCGCGGATTGCCCACAACCCCCAGCCTTCGGACTTCCAGCAGCGTGCGTTCGCTTCGAGTAGGTGGGCGGTGGTGGGGCGGTCTCGGGTGCCGCCGTCGACGTAGCGCATCACTGCTTCGTCGTTGTAGAGAGCGGCGGCCTCGTCGAGATCGCCGGGCGCGAGGGGGAGGAGCACGAGTCGCTGGGTGCGAAGGGTTGGTGCGTCCATACCCTGATGGTGCCACGCTTGGGTGAGAAAGGGGACAGCAATGAGTATGGAACCGCGAGCGATGCCTGTATTCGGGCCACTGGTCGATCAGAGCTGGCTGCGCGCCCACCTCGGCGATGACGATGTGGTCGTCGTGGATGTCCGTTGGTACCTCGACGGAAGGTCCGGGAGGGCCGCCTACGACGCGGGACACATCCCGGGTGCAGTGTTCGCCGATCTTGATACCGACCTTTCCAACGCGCCTTCCTTTCAAGGGGGACGTCATCCTCTTCCCGAACCTTCGAAATTCGCGGCTGCGATGGGTTCGCTGGGGATCGACGAAACGAAGCGGGTGATCGCCTACGACGACACTGGTGGGATCACTGCGGGTCGACTCTGGTGGATGCTCGATGTCCTCGGAAGCGAGGTGGCGATCCTCGAGGGAGGTATCGACGCCTGGGGTGAGCCACTGTCGACCGAGGTGATGATTCCCGAGCGGGTCGCCTTCGCCGAAAGGCCATGGCCGGGCGAGCGAATCATGACGAAGGGCCAGCTGCGAGACTCACTCGGCTCCGATCTGGTGATCCTCGACGCGAGAGCGGCGCAGCGGTACGCGCACGGCGGCGAGGTCGACCCCCGACCGGGCCATGTTCCGGGGGCCCGCAGCGCGCCCGCGACCGAAAACCTGGTCGATGGCCGACTGGCGCCCGACGCCGAACTCGCTGACCGCTACGCGGCTCTTGGCGCGGCGGACCGATCCACGGTTGCCTATTGCGGCAGCGGCGTGTCGGCCTGCATCGATCTGATCGCCCTGCGCCGGGCCGGTCTGCCCGACGCCCGCTTGTTCGTCGGCTCCTGGTCGGCGTGGGGTGCCGATGAGTCACTGCCCATCGAGGAAGGCCCCGACGAGGGCTGACTCAGTCGTCGCGGGGCAGTGTGTAGGTGCCTTGGGCGGTTGAGACAGGTCGGTGGTCCGCGTTATCCATCCAGACGCGGACGGTGCCGACCACAGAGGTTCGACCGACCCGTTCGAGGTCGGCGCGGGCCCAGAGCATCGTCCCCTGGGCGGGTCGGAGGAATCGGATCGAGAGTTCCGAGGTGAGCGCCATTGGCTCGACCCGATCGAGTGCACCGAAGCAGAGGTACCAGAGGACCACATCCGCGATGCTGAACTGGGTAGGTCCACTGACGTAGTTGCCCGGTCGGAGTGTTGCCTGATCAACCGACATCCGGGCGACCGCGTGGATGGCCGAGAGCTCGACGCACTCATGGACGCCTCCCGGCCACAGTTCGGCGATGGAGGAGTTGACGGACTCGGGGGTCATATGTTGAGGAGGGGCCACGACGACAGATGCTGACGCCTATGGCGACGCTTGTCGAGTCGGCTCGTCGGCGGTTGGGAAGCCGGTGGGGCACCGCTATCGTTTCGCCTGCGGGGTGGAGCAGTTTGGTAGCTCGTCGGGCTCATAACCCGAAGGTCGCAGGTTCAAATCCTGCCCCCGCTACCAAGTACTAAGGCCCGGTCATCAGGACCGGGCCTTAGTCGTTTTCAGGCGGCCCGCTTCCCGGTGTTTCACCGGGCGCTCGGTACGGTCTTGGCGGGCGACTCTCGCCGGCGCCCGACCGGTCTCCGGTTCGCAGGGGCCGTTGCAGCGCTTCGAAGATGGGGGGGTGCGCCGATGATCACCGATTTGGTGGATCCGCGGCCTTGCGCTTGCCCAGGCGATGCAGCAGTTGTTCATCGACGCCGGCTACGGCGCCGCAATCGAGGGAACCGAACTCGGCGCCTGAACCTTGCGCCCGGCGTCGACCGTCTCTGCTTCTCGCTGACGCGGGTGGTGTGCCCTAGCTGGCCGCGGCCGCCGGACCACCAGGGTGGATCACCCGCTTGGTCGACGGCGGTCGCTCACCGAGCATCGATGCCAGGCGGATGGGGCGGGGGACGACATTGCCCCCGCAGTTGGGGCACACCTCGGCGAGAGGGGTATCGGGCCCGTCGATACAAGAGGCACACCAGGTGCACTCAAAGGAGCAGATTCGGGCGTCGGGATCTTCGGGCGGAAGGTCCCGGTCGCACCACTCGCAGTTGGGTCGTAGTTCCAGCACCGCTCTACCTTCCTTGAGGTCGGTCAACGCCTACTCGTTGGGTTCGTTCTTCCAGGTTTCGTAGTCGACGGTGGCCAAGCCGTCTGCCTTCCAGCCGCCAAAGCCGGTGACGATGTGGGAGACCTTCTCCATGCCCATGTCTTTGAGCAACTTTGCGGACAAACTTGTCCGCCCGCCGCCCGCTCAATACAGGACGAATTCGATGTCTTCGGCGAAGAGCGGCTTGAAGTAGGGCGAACTCGGTGACACCCAGAACTCGAGCATCCCCCGTGGGGTGTGTATGGCTCCGGGGATCACACCGTCGCGTTCGAGCTCACGGATGTCTCGGATGTCGACGAGTTGGGCCCCCTCTTCATCCACCCGCCTCTTTGCTTCGGCCGGGGTGTGGTTGTCGATGTGTCGGCGGGCCTCGGCGACCATCTCATCCACTGACTTCACTGCCACGTCGACTCCTCGGGGTTGGCGATGAGCAAGCATCGCACAGAATGAAAAGGCGGCCGAGGTGCTGGTGAGCACCCCGGCCGCCTCAGTCGGTTGTTGTCAGTGGGCGATGGCGTCGAGGACGTTCATTCGTCCGGCGCGACGGGCGGGCAGCCAAGCGGCGACGAGCCCGGCGGTGGCCGCGACGAGCATCAGGATCACAATGCTCGTGGTTGGGATCGCAACGCTGCTGGCGAAGGATTCGGGCAGTGCTCCGACCACTCCCCAGCCGAACAAGAGTCCCACTCCGACTCCCAGCACCGCTCCGAATGTTGCCACCAGGGCCGCCTCGAACCGAACCATGCGGCGAAGTTGGCGACGGGTCATGCCAACGGCACGGATCAGGCCGAGCTCGCGAGTGCGTTCGAACACCGACAAGGCCAGGGTGTTGGCAATACCGATGAGGGCGATGATCACCGCGAGGGCGACCATCACGTTCACGATGGCAAGTATCTCATCAACGAAGCCTTCGATTCGCTCCTGGAATGCGGCTGTGGTTTCGACATCGGCGTGCGGGAACCGCTCCGACAGGCTGGCCACGAGCGCCTCGACAGAATTCACGTCAGCGGTGTCGGTGACCGATATCGCCAACCACTCGTCGGCTTGTGCGATACCGGTCGACTCGAAGACTGCGGTGTCGAACAGGTAGTCCTGGCTGATGATGACCTGCTCTTCGAAAATGCCGGTGACGGTTGCCTGCACAGCGCTGCCGTTGGAGAACTCGGCGGTGATGACGTCGCCGACGCCGAGGGCGTGAGTCTCTGCCTCATCGGCGGAGATCACCACCGGGTTCGCCGCGGTTGTGCTGTAGCTGCCCTCGGTTACGCCGAGGTCGAGCAGGGCCGAGATCTGATCGAACTCGACCGCGCCGACGTTCTGGATCGCTCCATCGACACGGGCATCCAGATAGCGGAAGCCGGTTGCCGCGTCGACGAAATCGGCCGACCGAACCTCTGCTGCAAGGGCCGACGGAAACTCGACCTCTTCGAGCTGATCGGTGATGAAGTACTCGGCCTTGGCCGTGTCCTCCATCGTGCTTCCGATGTTGGCCTTGACTGATTGGCCGACCACAAGGGCCGTCGTGACGAGTGCCAGGCCGATCATCAGCGCCGCTGCAGTGGTGGCGGTGCGGCGAGAGTTGCGGGCGGCGTTCTTCTGGGCGAGGTTTCCGGCGACACCGGCGAGCTTGCCCATCGGCCAGCCGAAGATACTGGTGATGGCACCAACAGCAAGGGGGCTGAGGATGGTCACCCCCAAGAAGACCCCTACGGCTCCGAAGGCCATGAGGCCGACAGTGGCGCTGGTCGAGCCGGTTCCGGCCAGGCCGACAATGCCGGCAGCCAGGCCTGAGCCGAGTAGACCGAGACCTGAGACCTTGCGGGTGAGCGACCCTGCCGCTCCCGCTTCGGCACCACCGCGAAGCGCAGCGATCGGGGGAATGGTCGATGCCTTTCGGGCAGGACCGATGGCCGCAAACATGGTGACTCCGATACCGATCACCACCGCAGCGATGAGCGTGCGGGGGGCGAGGATGATTGGGTAGGCGGGTAGGTCGGCTCCCATCAGTCCGAACAGGGCTTCGAGTCCCTTGGCGACTGCGATGCCGCCGCCGATGCCTCCGATCGAGGCGAGTACTCCGATCACAAAGGCCTCACCGAGCACCGAGCGCCTGATCTGCGTGGGATTGGCGCCGACGGTGCGCAGCAGGGCCAGTTCGCGGACGCGCTGGCTCAAGACGATGGCGAAGGTGTTGTAGATGATGAAGATCGACACGAACAGCGCCACTCCACCGAATCCCAACAAGATGTTGCCGATGACGTCGATTTCGTCGGTGAACTCAGAAGTCGTCTCTTCCAGCACGGTGGCGTTGTCTACGACCTCAGCAGACGGCACGGCCTCGGCCACTGCCGTGAGCACGGTGGCGGTATCTGCCCCCTCCGCCAGTTCGACGTTGACGGTGGAGATGCCGTCGATGGCGAAGATCTCTCCTGCCTGAGCGGTGTTCATCTGCATGAGAACAGCACCGAGCGTGGAGTTGTCCTCGCCGAATGACGAGGTGCCCGACAAGGTCAGCGAGGTGCGACCATCGGGAGTTATCAGCTCATAGGTCTCGCCGATCACGAAGCCGTGCTTGTCGGCGGAGCCGTAATCGATCGTGAACTCGCCGATTTCGGGCGGGGCTCCTGCGACCAGCGTGAACGGGCTCAGCTGCTGGTTGTCGATCCAGTTGAAAGCCAGCTGTGGCGGACCTTCGGTGGTGATGGTGTCGCCATTTCTCTTGATCGGGCGGACCGCATCATCGGCTGCCTCGATGTTGGCGACAGCGTCCGTAACCCCATCGACTGCTGCCACCGTGGCCACCGTCTCGATGGGAAGCGGTTCAGGGTCGCCGAACTCGACGGCGTTTCGGACTTCGAGGTCGACGCCGGAGGTGATGTCTTCGGAGACATCGGTGAAGCTGCTGCGCAGCCCGTCGCCGAGCACAAAGGCCGATACGACGAAGCTCACGGCCAGCATTACGCCGAACGTGGTGAGGGCGAAACGTACCTTGTTCGCCGCAAGGTTTTTGATGGATAGTCGCAACATGATTGGGTTCCTTTCGGTGCGGTATGCCGCGGTCAGTTGCCGAGCCGACGCATGTGGTCGAGCACGGTGTCGGGTGTCGGGTCGAAGAGCTGGTCGGTGATCTGGCCGTCGGTGAGAAATACGACGCGGTCGGAGTAGCTGGCAGCTACCGGGTCGTGGGTCACCATGACGATTGTCTGGGAGAGATCGCGTACGGCGTGGCGCATGAACGCCAGAATCTCGGCACCGGCGATGCTGTCGAGATTGCCGGTCGGCTCATCGGCGAAGATGATCTCGGGCTGGTTCGCCAGCGCTCGTGCCACGGCGACACGTTGCTGCTGGCCGCCCGAGAGCTCGCCGGGGCGATGGTTCAGTCGATCGGCGAGGCCGACCGTGCTCACCACAGTGTCGAGCCAGTCCTTGTTCGGCTTGGTGCCGGCGAGATCCATCGGAAGCGTGATGTTCTCGATGGCCGTCAGAGTCGGCACCAGGTTGAAGCCCTGGAAGATGAAACCGAGGCGATCGCGGCGCAGCACTGTGAGCTTCTTCTCACTGGCTGCGGCGATGTCCACATCGCCGACGAATGCGGTGCCGGCGCTGAGCGAGTCGAGGCCGGCCATGCAATGCATGAGCGTCGACTTGCCCGAGCCCGAGGGGCCCATGATGGCGGTGAACTGTCCGGCCGCGAAGTCCACATCGACGTTGTCGAGGGCGACGACTTCGGTGTCGCCGGTGCCGTAGACCTTTGTGGCACCACGGGCCCAGGCCGCTGCGGTGAGGCCGACCGGCTGGCTGGTTTGGTCGAGGAGGAGTGTCATTTCGTTTGCTCTTTCGTAAAGAAGATGGGCGTGGCTTCAAGGTAAGAAATGACGGAGCCCCGGTCGTCAGGCAGACGATTGGTTGGGTCTGCACCCAAATGGTGAGCCTGAGGTTCCCGGACGTCATCACATAGGGGGACTCGACTCGATGAGTCTCCAAAAGGCGACCGAGGATCCCTCGAGGCCGGCGGCCTCAGGGGATCCTCGTTGCGGGAGTCTTCGGGATTGGCATGTCGGGGTGTGCTCTAGCCGCGGCGTACCTCCATGTGTCCGATCCCGGCATCGACATCGAGGACCACAGTTGCTGCACTGTTGGTGTCACTTTCGACTACCAGGTCGTTGCCAAAGCCGCTGTCGGTATTGCCGAGGAGGTCGATCTTGCCGATGTCGAGGTCGCCGACGATCTCCATGTTGACGTCGGACGGCAGCCAAACCCTGGTGTGACCGATCCCGAAGTCAACGGCAACAGTGGTTGAACCAGCAGGGAAGTCCACGTCGCGCAGATCGACAGTGAAGTTGCCGAGGCCGAATTCGTATTCGGATTCGAGTTCCTCGAATGTCTGAGGGTGATAGACGCGATCGCCGGTCCCATCGTGGATGTAGGGCCCGACCATCGCCGAGAGTGCAACGACTATGACGGACAGAACCGCGATCGAGGCCAGGCCCCGTCCGCCGCCGATCTGCCTTCGAGCGACCAGACCGCCGCAGACGATGGCGAGTCCGATGACACTGATTGGGGTGGGGTTGACATCAGCCCAACCGACCGCGTCAATCAGGTATGCGGCACCACCGAGCACGCTGAGTGCGCCCAGGACGATCGGCGTGACCGGCCACCGCGGCTCGGGTCCTGATTCCGAACTGACGTCCTCATCGAAGGTAGCCGAGGTGTTGTCGGGAGCCGAGGTGTTGTCGGGAGTGGTTCGTGGGTCCATGAAGAGTGTCATGATGATCGCTTCTTTCGTGAGGTTTGTCGGGTGTGGTTTCAAGGTACGAAACGCCCCGTGCTCCGTAGTCCGACAGACGACTGGTTGTGACTAGTGCCAATGGCGGGTTGTGGTGGTGGAGATGTGAGCCCCCGACTCATCACATTGGGGGACAGCCAATCAGCTGGATGCTTGAGGCCGCCGCCGTGGCGAGCACTACCATCGAGGAATGGACGGTCAGTTGGTACGCGCCTTCAGCACCAACAAGCGTCGGTTCCAGGACCGGCGTTTCTTCGTTGACCTGGCCTTCGCCGGCTTCATCACCGTGTTCACGTTGGTCGACGTTGTGGGCGCCGATGTCACCGCGGGCCTGCGTGGCCCTGACTTTCTCGCCTATGTGATTGTCATTGTCGGCGGCGTGAGCTTGGTGTGGCGCCGCCACGCCCCCATAGCGGTCCTCACCGTGGTGACGGTCGTGATGGTGGCCTACTGGCTGCGGGACCGTCCCTCATTCCTCGCCCTGCTCGGATTGCCCGCGGTCTACGCAGTTGCCATGCACTGCGAGAATCGCCGGCGAGCATGGACCGCGATCGGGTTGTCGATCATCGTCTTGATGGTCGGCGCAGGAGTGAGCATTCTCAGTCCCCCCGACGGCTTCGCCTACTCCAACGCGGTGAGCATGGCAGCCTACGTTCTGGGCGCGGCCGCGGTGGGCGTCGTCATTCGCAACCGCGAGCGAATATTCGTCGACACTCAGCGCCGAGCCGAAGTCGCGGAGGCCAATCGTCTGGCGGAGGCCAATCGAGCGGTTGCCTTGGAACGAAGTCGGATCGCCCGCGAGATGCATGATGTTGTGGCCCACGGTATGAGTGTCATCGCGGTGCAGGCGGCAGCCGCCCAGGAGATAGCCCACACGAATCCGGACAAGACCGTCGAGGTTCTCTCGAGGATCGAAAATGTGGGACGCGAATCGCTTTCAGAGATGCGTCGAATGCTTGGCGTTCTACGCGACGGCGACGGTGGTGACCCACTTCTTGGCCCCCAACCGTCGCTCAGCGACGTGGCCGAAGCTGTCACCCAATCGTCGGAGTCGGGCGTCGCCACCGAGCTGGTGGTGGAGGGCAATGAGCGCGAACTCCCGCCTGGCATCGAACTGGCCGCATTTCGCATTGTGCAGGAAGCGCTCACCAACGTGCGCAAGCATGGTGGCCAATCTGTTTCGGCGGTCGTTCTTATCCAATACCGCGACGATGCCCTGGCCATAGAGATCATCGACGATGGTGCGGGCGCCAGCACGTCGCTGTCGAATACCGGCGGTGGCCACGGTCTGGTGGGTATTCGCGAGCGGGTGGAGATTTACGGTGGCGAGTTCTCCGCAAGCCCCAAGATCGGTGGCGGTTTCGTAGTCGCAGCAGTCCTCCCGCTCACCGATACTCGACCGACGGTCCGATCCGCGTCACCAACCGTCGAGTCGTCCCCATGACCATCCGGGTCGCGGTGGTCGACGATCAGGCTCTGATGCGCGATGGCTTCACCATGATCCTCGACGCCCAGGACGACATCGATGTTGTCGGCGATGCAGAGGACGGTCGTCTCGGCGTTGAGCTGTGTCGACGCACCCGGCCCGATGTGGTGCTCATGGACATCCGGATGCCGGAGCTCGACGGTATCGAAGCGACTCGGCTGATCACCGACGACGACGACAACGACACCAAGGTCTTGATGCTCACCACCTTCGACCTCGACGAGTATGTCTATTCGGCCATGCGTGCCGGTGCCAGCGGCTTCTTGTTGAAGGACACCCCCGCTAAGGAACTCGTTGCCGCGGTGCGGGTGATCGCGCAGGGTGATGCTCTCCTCTCACCGTCGGTCACCAAGCGCCTGATCGAGGAGTTTGCCCGTCAACCCGAAGCAGCCGCGGCCGACGCAGCGCTGCCCTCCGATCTCACCGAACGCGAATTCGAAGCTCTCGAGCACTTGGCCCGCGGCCTCAGCAACAAGGAGATCGCGGAGGCAATGTTCGTCGGCGAAGCCACCGCCAAGACCCACGTGAGCCGAGTCCTCACGAAACTGGGTGTTCGCGATCGGGTTCAGGCGGTGGTTCTCGCTTACGAAACCGGTGTGGTTCGGCCCGGCAGCGCCTAGGGGCGGGCGCTGATCCGAGATGCCGGTTGGTAGTTGGGCCCCGCGGTGATGTCGACCCGGCTCAACAGCTGCTCACACGGCGGTTCGAAAGTGTCGGCGAAACGGACCGAAGCGTCCTCGCCGAGCAGGGTCCAGGGTAGGGCGGTGAGCCGATCGGTCTCGTCCTCGAGCTGCTGCCGCAGCTCGATTCCGGCTGCGGCCACCTCTCCGTCGACTGCCAGGCCGCGCCCTTCGAGCAGCGACCATCCAGCCTCGGTCTCCTCATGGGTGCTGCCCCGTGATGCCGGCAGCCAGTCCTTCTCGTAGCCCACCCACGCGTTGTGGAGGATGGAAGCCTGGGCGCCGGTGAGGTCGGCCGCGGCCACGAGCGCCCAATGGGTGTCGCCCCGCCATTCTCTGACGCAGTTGACGGCATGCCACCCCGACAGGACCGGGTCGGTAGGCCGCTCCATCCGTAGATGGGCACCGAAGAACACCCGTCCGAGACGGGGAAGCTGGTCAACCACCGGCCACAGGTCGGGGCCGAGCTCGGCCAGCAGATCGATTATCGATGGCGCGTATTCGGAAAAGCCCTCGAGCACGGCCTCATCGCGGGCCGTCCACACCGCTTCGAAGGTGGTGTGCTTGTCGACCAGATCCAGCGCAAGCGCGATCCCCAGCGGACTGATCGATCCGAACGCGGCGACCACGGCCTCGGGGCCGGCCGGCCCCAGCGGAGCGGCCCGCGCCGCGATGTATCCGAGCTTGCCGGGTAGGCCCAGAGCCTCGAACCGGGCCACCGCACCCGGGTCCCAGAAGATCCAACCGATTGTGGTTTGCACCGATCGCGCGTTGCGTCGATTGATGGCCGTCCAGTCCGTCATGGTGATCGACCGTAACAGCGGGGGTTTCGGGAGACTGCCGGCAGATTTCGAGCTTCGAGACGAGGGTGCTTGAATGGGCTGTCTGGCTCGATGGTTCAACCGGGAGTGTCTCATGAGTGTCGACAGTTACGCCTTCTTGCCGCGGGCTTTCAGGGCGATGTTCGAGGCCGAACCCCAGTTCGACCACGAACCGGTATGGGCCGAGTTCGAAGTTCCCCTCGGCCAAGCGCGAGTAGGGCTCTTGTCGAGCGCGGGCATGTTTCTGGCTGAAGCCCAGGAGCCATTCGATGTCGAGCGCGAGCGCCGCGAACCCACGTGGGGTGATCCGACCCTGCGGATGATCTCCGAGGACGTCGTCCAGTCTCAGATCGATGCCACTCATCTCCACATCAACACCGCCGACCTGCTCACCGATCTCAACATCGCCCTGCCGATCCACCGACTCGCCGAGCTCGCGGCCGACGGAGTGATCGGCGAAACCGCTCCTGAGCACTTCTCGGTGATGGGCTTTCAGCAGGAGGGGGCAGATGTCTGGCGAAACGAAACCGGGCCCGACATCGCCGCTCGCTGCCATGCCGCCGACATCGATGCCCTGATCCTGGCCCCCGCTTGACCGGATTGTTGCAAGAACGTGCCCGTGTTGGCCCGCGTGATCGAAGAAGCCGGTATTCCGACGGTCACCATCACGATGATGCCCGTTCTCTCCCAGAAGCACCGCTCCTCGCGGGTGCTCGGGGTGCAATTCCCGTTCGGTCATTCCTTCGGTGTGCCCGGCGACGTGGCCATGCAGACCAGGGTCTTGAGGGCAGCCCTCGACCTCCTCGTCACCGCATCGGGCCCTGAGACGCGAGTGGATCTCAGCGAGGAGTGGCCCGGCGATGCCAAGGAGGCGTACAAGAGTTGGCAGCCGGCGGAGCCCAGCCCGATCGTGGCGCATAGCATCGACGCCATCCGCAAGGCCCGTCGCGAGGCAGCGCGTGGGTGACGACAAGGGGCCTGTGATGTCAATGAATGCGCTGGCCGTATCAGGGGTGCGAACCGAGGTTCTGGCCGACCCCTCCAACCCCCAACTCCTGGTGCACGTCACCACCGAGGACGGGATGGTCGGGGTCGGAGAGACCTGGTGGGGCACCTATCAGCCCAAGGCCGAGCCCGGAACGCCTGTCCTCCCCATCGCCGCGATGATCGACGCGGTTCTGGCTCCGCTTTGTGTGGGCCGCGACAGCACCGACATCTCCGGGATATGGCACCACCTCGAGCGCCAGACATCTCAATACGGCGCTGAGGGCATCGTCTCCACGGCCATTAGCGGAATCGATCTCGCCTTGTGGGACCTGCTCGGCAAGCGCCGCGAGGTGCCGGTCTGGCAGCTGCTCGGGTCGCTCGAACACCAGCGGATCCCCGCCTACGCCAGCCTCCACTGGCTGGGCGACGTCGACGCGATCTGTCGCGACGCGAGCAGCGCGATCGAAGCGGGTTTCGGGGCGGTCAAGCTGCACGAGGCTGACGCGGCGATCGTGCTCGGTGTTCGTGATGCTCTCGGCCCCGACGTGGCGATGATGGTCGACATGAGCGGCCGGGTCGACGAAGCGGGGGCCTTGGCGTTCGCCGCAAAGGTGGCCGACGCGGATCTGAGCTGGATGGAGGAACCGATCTATCCCTACGACGATCACGCGGCGCTGGCCCGTATCCGCGCCCAGATCGACATGCCCCTGGCGGCGGGAGAAAACGTCTTCAGCATCGCCGGGTTCGAGCGCCTGCTCAGTTC
>CAXMSE010000069.1:0-4757 GCA_964196195.1 uncultured Gammaproteobacteria bacterium
GAAGGCGCGGCCCATGATCGCCTCGCTCTCGCCGGCCGCGTATGCCTCTGCGTTGTCGAAGAAGTTGCAGCCCGCGTCACCCGCGGCGGCCAGGCACTCGATCGCCAACGAGTCGTCGAGCTGGGTGTCGAACGTGACCCAGCTGCCAAACGACAACACGCTGACCTTGAGCCCCGTCGAGCCAAGTCGCCGGTATTCCATCTTCGGATTCACTGCTGGTTGAGCCATGCCCGGAACCTAGCGAGCAGGTGCGTCGAACACGCAGCCGCGGGACAACACCGTTGAGTTCGGGCCAGCGGGCGAGGATCGACGTTCTGCGCATCAGAACAAGTCGGAGACGGTGTGTAGCGGTGGACCACGGCTCCGTTTCAGCCGCGGGCCTCCGGGCTGGTGATCTCGGCTGGCATCTGCGACTCTGCGCCAGCGCGTTCGGCGGCCTCGGCCAGCCGGATGGTCGGCTCGCCGCCGGTGAGCAGTGTGTATGCCGTGACGAGTTCGTCGAAGTTCGAGTCCGGCACCTTGTAGAGCCTGGTGGTGTCGACGGTGCTGCCATCGGCAGCGGTCTCGATCCACCGCACGGCGATGTCGGTGTCCATGAGCCCCCAGGTCATGATCTCGGCGGCCTGCTCCGCTCCCCGCTCGGCCCAGGTGTCGCCGCCGGTCCAGGTGTTTAGGCCCCGCAGCTCCATGAAGGCCAGTCGCTCGGTCTCGGTGAACGATGTCTCGATCCACGCGTGAGCCAGTTCGTGAACGATCGTTGTGTCCGACGGGCGGCAGATACGCACCGCTTTTTCCGATGGCAGATAGACACCGCCGAAGCCGAAGCACTGCGAATCTCTGTCATGGAAGGTGACGGGAACCGCAGGAATCTCCAACCCGCTGGCAGCGAACCGTTCACCGGCGAAGCCAACCAACCGATGAACGTCGGTATCGCCGGCGGGGGCCATGTAGGAGGCCTCCAGGGCCACCGGCTCGGCCTCGGCGTGGGAGGAACCACCACCACCGGAGCCAGGGAGGGCCGGGCCGAGGACTAACTAGCTGGTGGTGATTAGGAAGGCGGTGAAGCGGGTCATGACCACAACGTGCGTGGCGGCGGCAATCAGCCCGCTAGATAACGGCTATCAGCCGGCTAAAGGCCCGCCCGATCCAAGAAAACAGCCAAAAGCCTGGGAGGTGACAAAGCCGGACCAGGGAGCGCCAGGCGACCGGAAACGGTCTGTGACCTAGTATCCGGGAGTGATTTTTCGGGTGTTGGGGGCCTTGGAGGTGGAGGCGGGTGGGACCTCGATCGTCCTGAAGGGTCGTCAGCAGCAGCTCGTGTTGGCCTGAGCGGCACCTTCGGGCTGTGGGGAGTGAGTGCCCTCGATGACACGAGAGTGTGGGATGCGGGCAACGACCCGTCGCGCCGACCCGGCGAGCCGAGCGACCGGACGGGGGTCGCCGATCTCGTGGAACTCGTCTACAGCCCCGACGGGGCGTGGCTCGCCGGTGGAGGCGAGCGCGACGCAGCCGTCATGATCGACCGATCGGGCGAGGCGACCGGACTCCTTCATGGGGCACGGGTTGACAGCGTGGCCTTCAGCCCAGACAGCCGCCTCCTCGTAACCGTGAGCCGCGACGGGAAGGCGACGATGTGGGATCTGGCGTCCGAAGATCTCGGCGGAGCCGTCCTCTATGAGATCCAGGCCGAGCGACTCGCCTTCCGCGCTGTCGCGTTCAGTCCCTCCGGCGAGACGTTCGCGACCGGTGGGGAGGACGGCACGGTACGGATCTGGAACGCGGCCGATGGATCCCCCAGGCTCACTCTTCGAGCTCACCGCGGCGCCGTCCTCGAACTGTCCTACGCGCCCGACGGCAAAAGCCTCGCCAGCCTTGGCCTCGACGGCACCGCCCGGATCAACCCCCTCGATGTCGATGAACTGATCGAGATCGCCCGCTCGCGGTTGACCCGGTCACTCACGGAGGCGGAGTGCGCGCAATACCTGCACCGAGACTCCTGTGAGCCCCCTGAATGAGACCCCGGCGACCGGTCTTGTGCGACACCCCAGATCGTGATCGTCAGCCCAGCTTGGGGCGGGCCCGATCGATGATCGCAGCGCAGTCGACCCCGCGGGGCAGGTTGCCGAAGGTGGCTCCACTCTGGTTGCTGAGCCGACCGGCGCAGTAAGCATCGGCGATCAGGTTCGTACCCGCCTTAATCAGCTGACACGCCTGCATAGCCACTGCGAGGCTCTCCACATAGTGCCGGGCTCGATACTCGAAGTCACTCAGGTCAGCGAAGTCGCCCTTGATGTCATCGACATAGCGATCGTAGGCGGCATTGCTCCCCCGAGCCGTCTCGAGTTCACCAATGAACACGCCGATAGCAGCGGGCTTTTTGGTCATGGCCCGCAATACATCCAGACACTGCACGTTGCCGCTGCCCTCCCAGACCGAGTTCACCGGAGCCTCCCGGTACAAGCGAGGAAGTATCGACTCCTCGACATACCCCGGCCCTCCGATGCACTCCAGTGACTCTCCGATATGGGTGATGGCCCGCTTGCAAATCCAGTACTTGCCGACCGCGGTCAACAGGCGAACGAGCAACTGCTCCTCTTCACAATCCGGCCGGTCCAGGGCGTGGGCAACTCGGCCAGTCATGGCCAACGCCCCCTCGACCTCCAAGCAGAGATCGGCGGCAACGTTCTGCATCAAGGGCTGATCGATCAGCAGGCGGCCCATCACCGCACGATGAGCAATGTGATGAGTGGACTGTGCCACCGCCTGGCGCATCAAGCCCGTCGACCCGATCATGCAGTCGTAGCGAGTCAGCGCCACCATCTCGATGATGGTGGCGACTCCACGCCCTTCCTCACCCAGCATCTGGGCGTAGGCCCCACGAAACTCGATCTCGCTGGACGCGTTGGACCGGTTGCCCAATTTGTCCTTCAAGCGCTGAACGTAGAATTCATTTCGTGCGCCGTCAGGGCGCCAGCGAGGCAACAGGAAGCACGACAGGCCTTTCTCTGTGTTGGCCAGCACCAAGAAGGCATCCGACATCGGGGCCGAGCAGAACCACTTGTGACCAATGATCTCGTAGGCCTCACCGGTCCCGGTCTCTCCCAACGGCTTGGCGGTGGTCGTGTTGGCCCGCAAGTCGGTCCCACCCTGCTTCTCCGTCATCGCCATGCCAATGGTGGCCCCGGCCTTCAGCCCGGCAGGCTGATTGGTCGGGTCATAGTGGCTACTCAAGACCCGCGGTAGCCACTGTTGGGCAACAACTGGAGTGTTCTTGATCACGGGCGTGCAGGCGAAGGTCATGGTGACCGGGCACGCCGAACCGGCCTCGTTCTGGTTGTACATGTAGTACTTCGCCATTCGAACCACATGGGCCCCTGCTCGATCGTCGGACCACGGGCCCGCGTGAAGGTTGTGCTCGATAGCTAGCGACATCAGATCGTGATACGCCGGGTGGAACTCAACCGAATCGACCCGATGACCAAACCGGTCATGGGGGGTGAACTCCGGTACATGGCGATTGGCCTGGAACCCTCTCGTGATCCAATCGAGCCGGCCCAAGATGTCGCCCAACTCTCGAACCTGGTCGACACCCCAGCCGGCCTCTTCTCGGGCCATGAGATCGACCAGTGCCTGATCCTGCTCATAGAGGTTGTAATCCTGCAGAGGCGGAGGCTGGTTCAGAACCTCATGGGTCTCACCCATCACGAATTCGGGTGCGACAACAGCTGACGCTAGATCGCTCATTTGTTTCCTCCGGTAACAGCTCGTAAACAGAATCGGATAATCGCATCCCTCAGGGCGGGAAGGTCCTCGCGAGCGATCCCTTGATGAGCAGGCCTCACCAAGCTCTCCCCCAAGGTCCCGACCACCGCATGGGCGCTGATCGACGCGTCCTGATCGGGCATCGCCCCTTCTGCGATGCCGGTCAGGATGACGGAGCGGAAGAAGTCCGCGTAGTACTCGCGATAGCGATGACGCTCGGCTTCCAACGAGGGACCGACGGGTTCGCCTATGAGGGCGTAGGCCAGGGTGGGCCGGGTCAGGGCCCGGTCGATGAAGCTGATGAGACCCCGCTCCAGACGCTCGAGACTCGTTCCCTGAATTGCGAACTGTTGACCAAGATGGTCTACCTCGCGCTGGCTGAAGTGGCGAAAGAGATCGCAACACAGATCAGCTCGCGACGCGTAATAGCGATAGATGGTCCCGGTGGCGAGATCCACCGCTTCTGCAAGGGCGTTCATCTGCACCCCGGCGAACCCGCGAGCCACCAGCAAGTCCTTTGCTCCACGAAAGATACGAGCCTGGGTCGCTTCCTTCTTAGCCTCCGTCAGCGGGGTTGTCCGGTAGGCCACTGGCGTCAACCTATACCCGTGTCCCAACAAATGAAAGTGGATTCATGTCTTGCTTGAGAGGACCCCTATTAGCGGTGCCCAGCGAACGTCCATCAACGAAGGCACCCGATCCCGACAGTTCTTGACCTACCGATTCGAAATCCATCAGAAGAGCCACTGGCACACCATGATGGCGGATCTTGACTTTCTGTTCGAGCTGGTGTCGAAGGGAACGTCTCGATACCGAGCGTTGCACCGTTCGCGTCGATCGCCGCCGCGACATGGAAGTTGAGGTGGGTATCAACCCCACCAGTGATCCGATTCCGGTTCTCTACGATGGTCATCGCCATCCCTTTCATTCAAGTGTGTGGATGGCACGACACCTGCCGGAACGGCGGACCTGACCTCGAGAACCGTTAGCCGACG
>CAXMSE010000070.1:0-13896 GCA_964196195.1 uncultured Gammaproteobacteria bacterium
GAGGCGAATTCGCACCCGACCGAAGCTGACCTGATCGCCGTCTATTGCCACTTCGCCGGAGGCGAACGTGGCTTCCACGGCCATCACGAGCAGGGCGGATTGGGTGTCTGAGTCCATGGCGGCCTCGCCGCTCCACCAGAACGCTTCCCCCGGGAAATTGTCCGGGAATGAGATCGGCGCTGTCGGATCGGTTATCTCGTTGCCGACGAACCCACAGAGCGGTTCTAGGAAGTCGAGGCACAATTCCACCTCGGTGCCATGGGCGTCTCGGTACCACACTGGGTAGCCGTTATCGGAGCTGATCGGGCCGATGGCCGATTGATCCGGAGACAGATCGTGCACCGCCAGTACGGTGCCGGCGACCATCGCCATCGAGGCGATCAGGACCGAGACGAAGATCGCAGCGTTTCTGCGGCTCCGTGATCGTCGCCACGCTCGAGTTGCGCATCCCGTGAACCTGTTCGCCTTCACATCACATGCTTGGTCATCCACCGCTTTGTTCATGATCGCCCTATTCGTTTGAATATCGCCCGCCAAGGCGACTGAATGGGCGAACGTACCGAACGCTATGGGTATAATTCAAGGCTGGAGACGAATGTTGTTAATTTCTTAATTTTTATTTGGCGCTGCGGTAAAGGCTATTTGGATGTGTAACGAGTGCGCATGGGCGACGAGATCCAGTGCTGGAAAGCGGGCGCCAGTCGCTGGGTGAGGTCGAAATCGTGCCTACCCGGCCGTCGACGGATCAGCACTCGTCGATCTTTTGGCGGACCCGACCCGAGCAGTGGGCCCGGTCGGCCGGATCTCAGCTCTCGCGTTCCTCGATGTCGTGAGCGGGACCATTTTCCCACCAGACGTCGAGTCGAGAACGGTGGTTCGGGGAGCGGAATTCGATTTTCAGTCCCTGTGATTGATCCTCGATAATTACTCCGAAGTCGGGATTGGCCGTGGCCCATAGGAGCTTTAGGCCCGACGCCGAGAATGAGATCGCTGCGCTGCCGCCAGTGAGAGTGAACGTTTGGGTCTCGGCCGCCGGGGTCGGGGCGGTGGCGGGCACAGTGGTCGACGTGGTCGTGACGGTTGGCGCAGGGGCCGCGTCGGGCACGGAGGAGGTGGCCGGCACGCTTGTGGTGCTCGATTGGGAGGCGTTCGCTGTCGTCGAGCTCCCGGATCCGGACTCTTGCCCGGCAGATGCGGGCTGGCTCGTGGTGGTCGTCGAGTCGGTGGTATCGATTGATTGATCGTCGACCGGGCTTTCGCCGGTGACGAGGTCCGGCGATCCGATGTTGGTGATGAGGGGGACGATGGTGGCGGGCGGTGGTGCGATCACCTCGCTGTTGACGACGCCCACGCCAGCCCAGGCGACGGTCACGGCGCCGATACTCGCTACTACCCAAAGCGCGGCCAAGGCGAAGGATCTCATTGGTCCAGTGTGGCTCCTGTCGACCGACGCAACCCCCAAAGGATCCCTAAAAGTCTCCTAAACACCGACAATGTTTGCTGATGTGGCTTACCGTCGTTGTCTATGGCCTCCGTATTCATCATCGAAGATGAGCATCAGATCCGAGAACTCGCTGTGAGGGCGCTCGCCGATGCGGGGCACGTCGTGTGGTCCGATGCCACCGCCATGGGCGGACTCCAAGGAGTGATAGAGAACGCGCCCGATGTCGTGGTCCTCGATCTGGGCCTGCCCGACCTCGACGGTAGCGAACTGCTCCGCATGCTCCGTTCTGTATCGGACGTGCCCGTCATCGTGGCTACGGCGCGAAACGATGAGCAAGAGATTGTCCGTCTGCTGGACGCTGGTGCTGACGAGTACGTGGTGAAGCCCTATTCCGGAGCAGAGCTCGAAGCCCGCATCCGAGCGCTCCTACGGCGGGCCGAGGCAGCGGGCAGCCAGAACAAGCTGGAGGTCGGAGAGCTTCGTATCGATCTTCGATCGCGGGTGGCGGAACTGGGCAGTGACGTTCTCAAACTCAATCGCAAGGAGTTCGATCTCCTTTCCTTTCTCGCGACTCGGGCGGGCGAGGTGGTGAGCCGCCAGGAGATCTATGGCGAGGTTTGGCGCCAGCCCTATGGTGGTGCCGACAAGACGATCGATGTTCACCTTTCGTGGTTGCGGCGCAAGCTCGGTGAGACCGCAGCCGAGCCGCGGTATCTGCATACAGTGCGTGGAGTGGGAGTGAAACTCATCGACCCGGGATGAGGCGCCGACTGATCCTCGTATTCGTGGCTGTCTCCACGATGGTCGCCGTGGCATTCGTCGTGCCGCTCGCTTTCCTTGTCGAACGAACGGCAGAGGATCGCGCAACCGACGCCGCTCGCGCCGACGCGGCAGCGATCGTACCCGCGCTGGCAGCAGGAGGAACCGACTTCGCCATCGAGGCGGCGGTGGGGGCCACCATCAGCGGACAACAGGGGTACACGACGGTCGTCCGGCCGAGCGGATCGATCATCGGTGCTTCTGAGGGAGTCACGGATCGGGTGATTGCCGCCCTCACCACGGGTACGTCGTCGATTGAGGCGGTCGACGACGGACAGGAAGTCATCGTGGCCGTCGCCACCGGCCCGGGTCAACTCTCCGCTATCCGAGTGTTCGTACCCCGAGACGATCTACGACGAGGCCGCGATCGCGCCTGGATCGCGTTGGCAGTCGTGGGGATCGTGCTGGTCGCCATCGCGGTCGGAGTGGCCGACCGACTTGCTCGCACCATTGTTCAGCCGACTCGACGACTTGCCAGCGCCGCGGTGCAGCTCGGTGGTGGAGATCTGGGGGTCCGCGTCGAGCCAAGTGGCCCAGAGGAGCTGGTGGAGCTGGCCTCGGCCTTCAACGCGCTCGGCACGCGCATCACCGGCATGCTCGATCAGGAACGCGAGCTGGTCGCGGAGCTTTCGCACCGTCTTCGAACGCCGCTCACACGCATCCGGCTGCGCATTGAGCAGATCGACGATGCCGACACCGTGGCTGAGCTCAGTGACGATGTCGACGAGTTGGCCCGAGTGGTGACAGGGTTGATCGAGGATGCGCGGGGCTCGGTGGGGTCGAGTCCCTCAACGTGCGATCTCGCTGAAGTGGTTGCGGATCGCGCCGAGTTCTGGGCCGTTCTGGCGGAGGATCAGGGTCGGCCATGGGCGCTGGCCACCATCGATGGGCCACTCCCGGTTGCGGTGAGGAGGGCCGACATGGATGCCGCTCTCAACGTCTTGATCGAGAACGTGTTTCGCCACACCGACGACGACGTTGCGATGGAGATCGGCACGATCTCCGATCACGGTTTCGCCTGCGTATGGGTCGGCGATGGCGGTCCGGGCTTCGAGGCCGGGTGGGCTGAGCGTGGAGCCAGCGGAGCGGACTCGACCGGGCTCGGACTCGACATCGCCCGGCGAACAGCGGAGACTGCCGGTGGGAACTTCGGGGTCGGCGACAGCCACCTCGGAGGAAGCCGGGTCGAGCTCCGATTCCCCCTCGTCTGACCGATTCCCTCATTCCAGCCTCAGACTTCGAATTTGGTGCTGGCTTTAGACCGTTGGGGTAGAGAACGGCATCAATTTGGGGTGGTGGCCACGAGTTCGGGGTCGACCGGAGCGTTGATCCCGTTGTAGATGACGGCGTAGCCGGCTCCGCTCACCACCATCTGGAAGGCCTGCCCCAGCGCGGTGACAAGGGCGTAGCCCCACAGGCTCACCGCGAACACGGCGTTGGACACCGCCCCGATGGGCAGGCCGAGTCCGAGCCCCAACAGGACCAGGAGCAGGAAGCGAAGCACCACGTGGCGCCAGCGTCCGACCATGGCTGACCTGGTGGTGGCGATGACCCCAACGTGTCGGGGGCCCGAGGCGACGGCCACCCCCGCGACGATGAGGTAGGGCGCCATCCACAACATCACTACGAGGGTGGCGGGCACAACCAGCAGCAGCACCACCGGAGCGACAACGCCCACCAAGGCCATGACGATACTCAGGGCGAGAAGCGCCAGCAGAGCCTGGAGCACCAGCAACAGCAGCCGTGGGATTCGTCGGATCCCTCCCCGTAGTGCCGCGCCCGCTCCGATCTCGACTCCGTTGTCGGCGGCGACAAACAGGCGACTCAGGCCCAGGGCACTCATCGACGCGCCGACGATCCACACGATCGCACCGACGGTGGCGGCAAGGACAGCCGCGCCCGAGACCGTCACATCGATTGAGTCGATGAAGATCTTGTCGTCACCCGAGTTGGGATCGAAGCCCGGGGTGGTCGCGCGATCGATGAGTTCCTGAACGTCGACGTTTATCGCTTCGTTCACGCCGAAGTAGACCAGGCCCGCACCCACCAGGGTGCCGATGGCGATTGGTAGGGCCACGATCACGGCCTCTCGCCAGGTGCGTGCGAGTAGGGCGAAGACCTTGCCGAAGATCGACCCCGCGGAGTCGCCGCCAGGTCCCGTGGGGGGCGATGGGATTCCCTTGGGGCTGCGGTGCTCGGTCCACTCGTTGCCGTCCCAGTAGCGGTATTGGAGTGCGTTTTCGGGGTCGTCGTACCAATCGGCGGGAGGCAACGTCACCATGGTGACGGTATCGGGTGGAGTCGGACCCTACGCTGCGTCGCGGTGACGGACTCAGCAACGCAGTACGAGGAATTCGAGGATCCGATCGATGGCACTCGGTGGAGCGTCGACGTCGAATTCCTGTCGTCGAACTGGCGCTGCATCTGGGGAGCAGGCTGCGAGGGGATCCTCGATCGTCCCGCCGCGGAACTCGGTCAGGGCTGCTGTTCGGTGGGAGCGGAACTGCTCGACTCCGATGAGTCGAAGCTGGTGGCTGCTCTCGCCGCCACCATCGACGAGGAACGGTTCCAGATGATCGAGACCGCGCGCTCGACCGGCGTGTTCCGCGACTCCGATCGGGACCACACGGCCCTGGTGGACGGTGCATGCATCTTCCTCAACCGCCCAGGGTTCATCGGCGGCGAGGGGTGTGCGCTTCACCTCCAGGCAGAGGCCGACGGGGAGAGGGCGATCGACTGGAAGCCGTCGGTTTGTTGGCAGCTGCCGCTCAAGGTGGAGCGTGTGGGATCGTCAGCGATCCTGCGCCGGTGGCGACGGTCGGACTGGGGCCCCGGCGGAGAAACGATGGCCTGGTGCTGTACCGAGGCCGACGAGCCATTGATCGGCTCAGTTCTAGTCGCGGAGTCACTCGGCGAGGAGTTGGAGGCTCTGGTCGGGCCCGAGGTCGCGGTGGCGATCCGCGAGCGGGCTGTCAGCCGCTGATAATGAGTTCCGACGCATAGGTGGTGGTGCCGTAGGCGAACCAGAGGTCGTCGCCCGACCCAGCATTCACGGCAACCTTCAACATGAGTGAGCGGTCGGCGGCGATTCGTGTCTCGACGTGGCCCATGGTCACCACTACTCGACCGAACCCGGCGCCGGAGCTTGACTGATCGAAGCCGATCGATCCGCTCGCGAGGAGCTGACAGTCAGTCTTGTTGGCTTGACAATCGTAGATCGCAGCATCGAGTTTGCCCGACTTGGCGGTGTCGAAGTTCTTGGTGGCAACCCACAGGCTCAATATCGGCTGGCCCGACACGTCGAATGCCCCGGACGTCTGTCCGAACCAGCGCTGCATCTTCGTTGGGTCGGTCTCGGTGATACCGGCACCGATCCGAACGAGGAGGCCCTGATCGGAATCACGATCGGTGTCGTAGTTCCCGAGGGGGTCGGGACTGAGCGTCGCGTCGAGGGGCAGGTAGTCCTGGGAAGTAGAACTCCCGCCGCCTCCCAGGGAGAATGCATACGAAATGGGAGGAGCGACCGTCGTCGTGGTGGTCGTGGTGGTCGTCGTGGTGGTGGATGCGGTGGTCGTCGTGGTGGGCGCTGCGGTAGTGGTGGGGATCGCGCGAGGGATGGTCGTGGTGGTCGTCGTCGATTCCACCCAGGTGACGCTGGCAGGGGTCGAAGTGGTGGCCGGAGTCGCCTCGAGGTCGGCGAGGGCGTCTGGTGGGGAAGTCATCTCCGGCACCGGGACATCGACGCTCACGGCGACCGAACTGGGCGGGAGGACCGCCGGGGAAGCTTCCTCGTCGGTTTCGACGGTCGCCGCCGGCTCACCTATGGCCCTCTCAGCGCTCGACTCGGGAGCGAGATCCGGTTTCCCGGCGCGCGGAGCAACCATCCCCGCGGTCGCGGCGATTGTCACTGCTCCTGCAGCAACCACGATCCCCCCTGATGACGCCAGCGCGGTGAGAGGAGTGCGAACGAGGTCGGGGAAGTGTGCGAGCCAGCCCATCGGGCCGACGACCCAACGCATACGCCCCACCGAGATCTTCAGGAAGCTTCGTACAAGGGTGGGGTCGAACTGGGTGCCCGCGTTCTGGCGCAACTCCACGCGGGCCTGGCCCGCCGGGAGGGCCTTCTTGTACGACCGCGCTGCCGTCATGACGTCGAAGGAGTCGGCGATGCTCACGATCCGACCGGCGAGTGAGATGTCCGTGCCGGCCAAACCTGCGGGATACCCGCCCCCGTCCCACCGCTCGTGGTGCTGGGTCGCGGCATCGACCCAATCGCCCAGCCATGGCCTCATAGACTCGATGTAGCCGGCGGCCGCCGCAGGGTGGGTCCGCAAGGCTGCCCATTCGGCGTCATTGGGGCGCTCCGGCTTGGTCAGGATCGCGGCATCTACTTCGAGCTTGCCGACATCGTGGATCAGCGCGGCCCAATTCAGCTTCTCCAGCTCCTCCTCGGAGAGGCCGATCTCCTCGCCCAACATCACCGAATAGGCCCGAACCCGTTCGGAGTGGCCACGGGTGAGCCGATCGTGGGTGCTCAGGGTGGCCAATAGATCGAGGAGGGTTTCGGCTGCCTGCTGGTCTGGGTCGGCCGGTCCGTTGGAGTCGGCCATACGCCTTTCGAGGGATCGAGCCGATCCGGCCCTCAGCGCGGTGCGGAATCTGGAGGGGGCCTCGTCGGGAAAGACCAGCGACATCGTGAGCAGGGCCCCGAGGGGTGCCATGCGTCGGGTGAGTCGATGGACCGCGGTCGCGACGAGGGTCGAGACGGCTACTAGAAGCACCATCCACAGCCAGAAGTCGAGGGCGCCGGATGGACGTTGGATCACCCGTGAGGCCAACTGCACAGCGACGACGCCGGCTCCGAATGGCACGAGAAGGATCGCGGCCCGGATGGCACGGCTGGCCCACGGGCGCGGGGCCCAGGAGCGACGCTCGAGCGTCGATGCTTGTGAAGATGCCGAACCGCCGGTGGCGGTCGTGGCGTCGGTGGGGCTCACCGAGGTCTATCGGCGCGTTCGGCCCCCCTTGTTAGCCCCCGGCTGCCAGGCCTCAGATGGGCGAGGCTTCGCTCAGTGCCTGGGTAAGAGTGTTCCAGCTCAAGGTTGCGCACTTGATGCGCACGGGGAACTTCACGACACCCTTCAGAGCTTCGAGGTCGCCGAGATCGACGTCGGTGTCGGCTTCACTGTCGGGGTCGGTTTCCGCACCGTCGCTGTCGAGTTCGCCCTCGTGGATCGACATGAGTCCCTTGAATGCGCCGATCAGCTTGCGGGCTTCGGAGACGGACTTGCCTTTTATCGCGGCCGACATCATCGATGCGGAGGACTGGCTGATCGAGCATCCCTGACCCCCGATGGCGACGTCGTTGATCACACCGTCGTCATCGACATCGATGAACACGATGATCTCGTCGCCACAGAGGGGGTTGAATCCTTCCGCTCGTACAGCGGGTGGGGTCTCCAGTTCGCCGCGGTTTCTGGGCGACCGATAATGATCGAGGATGATCTCTCGGTAGAGGTCTTCGAGGCCGGGCATGGGAGAGGCTCCTGGTCCTAGAGCGAGAAGATGTCGCTCGCCGCGCCGAGTGACTCGGCGAGGCAGTCGATGTCGGATTCGTCGTTGTAGACGTAGAGGGAGGCGCGACTGGTGGCGGGAACGCCCAGGGTGCGCAACAGAGGCTTGGCGCAGTGATGGCCGGCCCTCACGCAAACACCGGCCTGGTCGAGTACCTGGGCAATATCGTGGGGGTGCACATCGTCGTACACGAATGACAGAACCCCACCCCGCTCAGCTGGTTCGGAAGGGCCGTGAATTGTGATCTTGTCGCCGTGACGCTCGGTGAGGGTGCGCATGGCGTAGGCGGTGAGCTCCACCTCATGACGGCGGACCTCGTCCATCCCGAGGTGTTCGAGATAGTCGATCGCTGCGCCCAGACCGACGGCTTCGGCCACCATCGGTGTGCCGGCCTCGAACTTCCACGGAATCTCGTTGGTGGTGAAGCCCTCCTTGGTGACTTGGAGGATCATTTCGCCGCCTCCCAGGAAGGGCGGCATCGCATCGAGAATCTCGGCATGAGCCCAGAGCCCGCCGATGCCCATCGGGCCGAGCATCTTGTGGCCGGTGAACACCAGGAAATCGGCGCCCATGGCCTGGACGTCGGTGGCCAGATGGGGCACGTACTGGCTGGCGTCCACTGCTATCAGAGCATCGTGGCGGTGGGCGGCCTCGGCGAGACGGGCCACCGGGTTGAGGGTGCCGAGGACATTCGACATGGCCGTGATGCTGAGGAGCTTCGCTCCATCGAGGAGTTGGTCGAGATCGCCGAGATCGAGATGGCCATCGGCGGTGACCGGGATCCAGCGCAGCTCGAAGCCCTTCTCGGCTGCCAACATGTGCCAAGGCACGATGTTGGCGTGGTGTTCCATCTCAGAGATCACCACTGCGTCGCCGGGGCCGAGGTTGGCTCCGCCCCACGATCGGGCCAGCAGATTCATCGCTTCTGTGGCGTTCTTGGTGAACACCACCTCGTTGGTGGCGGGCGCGTTTATGAAGCGGGCAAACTTGGCGCGAACGCGTTCGAGGGCTTCGGTGGCCTTCACCGCGATCTCATAGGAACCCCTGTGAACGTTTGCGTTGACCGTCTCGTAGTAGGTCGACATCGCGTCGATCACCGATTGGGGCTTCTGTGAGGTGTTGCTCGAGTCGAGGTAAACGATCGGAGTGCCGTGCACTCGCCGCTGCAGCAGGGGGAAGTCGTTCTTTACCGCCGCCCAATCGGTCATACGCTTATGTCGAATCGTTCGTAGCCTTCGTGTTCGAGCCGTTCGGAGAGCTCGGGACCGCCGCTTTCGGCGATCCGACCGTTGATCAGCACGTGGACCCGGTCGGGCTTGAGCTCGCTCAGAAGGCGCTGGTAGTGGGTGATGGCAAGCACGCCCAACTCGGGGCGCTCGTTGCGGACTTCCTGCACACCCTGGGCAACGACCCTCAGGGCATCGATATCGAGGCCGGAATCGGTTTCGTCGAGGATCGCGATCTCGGGTTCGAGAATCGCCATCTGGAGGATCTCGTTGCGCTTTTTCTCGCCGCCGGAGAACCCCTCGTTGAGATAGCGATCGGCGAAATTGGGATCCATGTCGAGGCGTTCCATCCACTCCATGATGGCGAGTCGCAATTCCAGTATCGACAGCTCGATACCTTTACGAGCCGAGAGCGCCTGACGCAGGAAATTGATCACCGAGACACCGGGGATCTCCTGGGGGTACTGGAAGGCGAGGAACATTCCGGCCTTGCCTCGCACGTCGGCAGGCCATCTGGTGACATCGTCGCCGCGAAACTTGACGGATCCGGCGGTGACTTCGTATTCGGGGCTGCCCAAGAGCACGTTGGCCAAGGTGGACTTGCCGCTGCCGTTGGGGCCCATCAGGGCGTGGACCTCGCCGGCCCCGACAGTGAGGTCGACGCCTCGCAAAATCTCAACTCCACCGTCCGTGGTGGCAGCTTTGAGACCGATGATTTCGAAGAGAGGGGCTTCGGACATGCTGATGAGTCTATGGGTTCTGCTGAGTTCGCACTACGGGCATAGGAGTAATTAGGGGGCGTCTATGGGGCATGTCATCGGCCATGGATGATGTCGCTGCCAGGCGAGGCCAACCTCGAGTAGGAGGGGCTCTCGATGATGGGCGGCGAGAAGCTGCAGGCCCACCGGTAAGCCATCGCTCGCGAGTCCTGCGGGCAACGAGATGGCGGGGTTGCCATAGATATTGGAAGGGGCGGTGAGCGCGCCGTTGTTGCCGGCGCTGGCTTCGCGGCCCTCGAACACGCTCGGGATCCAGCCGTCGGCCCCGAAGGCGGTGGCCGGATTGGTGGCGGCCAATACCAGATCGACCTCGTCGAACATGGTGGCCATCGCCTCATTGAGTTCGACCCTGCGTGTCTCGGCCTTCACCAGCGCATCGATATCGAGCCGGGCCTCGGTGTATTGCAAGCCTGCCCTCATCGCGCCGGTGAGATCGGGAGCACATTCGGGCCAGAGGTCGCCGAGTGCTTTGCGGGTGCCTACGCCGCCCGTGATTCCCCAGGCGCCCATGACGTTGGGCAGTCGGAGATCGAGGCCGACGCGTCGCATCCCGGTTGCCTTGATGAGTTCCTCGGCTGCTGAGCGCACCAGCTCTTCGGTTTCGGCACCGATGATCGCACCTCCCAGGTCGGGCACGACAGCCACCCGGAGGCTCGCCATCAGTTCTCCAAGCCGGCCGAGGCCGGATTCGTAGCCCTCGACCCGGGGTAGGGAAAGTGGGTCGCGTGGATCGTGGCCATTGGTCACATCGAGGAAGCGGGCCGAGTCCCTGATGCTGCGGCTGACCGAACCTTCCACCGAGGTGGCATTGCCGAGGATGCTTCCGGGGCCCCTCGGGATTCGCCCATACGTCGACTTCAGCCCGACGAGGCCACAAAACCCGGCCGGGATACGGATCGAGCCGCCCCCATCGCTGGCGGTGGCCAGGGCAAACATTCCCGCGGCAACGCCGGCGGCCGAACCGCCCGATGATCCGCCGGGCGTTCGCTCGGGGTCCCAAGGGTTGAGGGTGGCGCCGTGGAGCTTGGTGTAGGTCTGATTGACACCGCCGAATTCGCTCGATGTCGTCTGAACTGCAGCTACCGCACCGGCACGCTTGAGCCTGCGAACGCTGAATGAGTCGTCCGCAAAGGTTTGATCTGCAAGCGGCACCGACGCCTTGGTGTCGGGCCAGCCGGCCACGCCGAGTAGTTCCTTCACCGCCAGAGGCACACCACCGAACGGCAGTCCCACGTCGGCGTTCGACGCAGCCTCGCGGGCAGCCTCGGCATCCACGTGGCACACGGCGTTGAGCTCACTGGCGTCCACCGCGGCGAGCGTGGCCTCGAGTTCCTCGAGGGGGTGTCGGTCGCCAGCTCTGAAGGCCTCGACCAAGCCGACCACGTCTCCGGTCCAGGGCTGGTCGGTCATGAAGGTTCCAATCGTTCGCGGCTCACGTTGTCATCTTCTCGACGCTGAGTGCACGTCGCGGGGTCAGTTCATCTGCTCGGTCGGGGCCACAACGTCGAGCCCGAGCGCGAGCGCGGCGGGAATCTGGCGGCGATCGAGGGTGGCATATCGAAGCGGCCGGGGCAGGCGGTCGATCGCGGCGAGATGCACGGCGTCGACCGTACGAAGACCGTAGGTGTTGCCGATGTCGACCGCTCGGGCGAGGCACTGCTCATCCACCGGCACCACCACCATGGCATCGATGTCGGCGCGCGCGGCTGCTGCGAGATCGGCCGCGGTGTACCGATCTCCGGCCAAGCGATGCAGGGCGAGGAGAAGCTCGGTGCGGGCCAGATCGGAGATGCACCACACATCGGCCTCTTCCATGGCATCGCACACGAGTGAGCGATTCTCGCTCGGCACATATCGCTCCACGAGGGCGCTCGGGTCGAGGGCAAGCACTCCGGCTGATGGTGCGCTCGCCGACGTCGGCGCGTCTGCTCCGGTGCTGCTCATCGGCGTCGACCGCTTTCGGGAAGGCCGCCCCTGAGCTCGGCGAGCACGCCGCGGGGACGCGCATCTACAGGGATAACTGCGGGGATTGGCTTCGCCGGATGGTCGTCGCGTCCCGGGAGTCGCACCATGCCAGAGGCCGCGAGATCATCGAGAGATGGGGCACCGGTCGGTTCGAGAGGACCCAACTGGGCGACGGGTCGGCCATCGACACTCACGATGATCCGCTCTCCGCCCCCGGCGCGACGGACGAAGGCCGCGAGTTCTGAGCGAAGCTCGCGGATGCCGGTGCGGTTCGACCGCGGGGATTCCTCGAGTGCATCGTGCATTTATTAAGTGTACATAAGTGTACACCTCTCGACTGGAACAGGCAGAGGTTGAGAGCTAGCGTGCTCATCGATTCAGTCACCACCGACGCCGGGAGAGCCCAGTGAACTTCGCCTTCAGTGAAGAACAGGACCAGCTGCGAGAGTTTGTGCGGAGTTTCCTCGAGGACAAATCCGCTGAAACCGCCGTGCGCGAGCAGATGGACACCGAGCACGGCTACGACGAGGCCGTCTGGAATCAGATGGCCGAGCAGATGGGCCTTCAGGCCCTCGCCATTCCTGAGGAATACGGTGGCCAGGGCTACGGCTTCGTCGAGCAGATCGTCGTGCTCGAGGAGATGGGCCGCGCCCTGTTGTGTGCCCCTTACTTCTCGTCGTGTGTGCTCGCGGCCAATGTCTTGCTCCAGAGCGGCGACGAGGGAGCGATGAAATCCCACCTCCCCGGCATCGCCTCCGGCGAGACCCGCGCCGCTCTCGCCTTCACCGAGGACAACGGCCGCTGGGACGAAAGCGGTGTCACCATGCAGGCCTCCGAGGCGGGTGGTTCCTGGACCCTCGACGGCACCAAGATGTATGTGCTCGACGGCCACACCGCCAACCTCCTGATCGTGGCAGCCCGCACCGACGCCGGTGTTTCGCTGTTCAGCGTCGACGCCGAGGCCGACGGCCTCACCCGTACCGCCCTTTCCACGATGGACCAGACCCGCAAGCAGGCCAAGCTCGAGTTCTCGGAAGTAGCAGCCACCCCCATCGGTGCCGACGGGGCCGGTTGGACAGCGCTGCAGACCACTCTCGATCTGGCTGCGGTGGCACTTGCCGCCGAGCAGGTTGGTGGGGCCCAAATGTGCCTCGACATGTCTGTCGAATACGCAAAGGTAAGGGTTCAATTCGGCCGCCCGATCGGCTCATTCCAGGCAATTAAACACAAGTGCGCCGACATGCTCCTCGAAGTCGAGTCCGCAAAGTCCGCCGCCTACTACGCGGGCTGGTGTGCCGCGGAGATGAACGACGAGTTGCCCCAGGTGGCATCGCTGGCCAAGAGCTACTGCTCAGAGGCCTACTTCCACGCCGCCGCGGAGAATATCCAGATCCACGGAGGTATCGGATTCACCTGGGAGCACCCCGCTCACCTCTACTTCAAGCGGGCCAAGAGCTCCGAGCTACTGTTCGGCGATCCCACCTACCACCGCGAGCTTCTCGCCCAACGCATTGGGATCTGAATCCCTCCCGAAGGCCTCGTTCCGCCGTTAGGTTCACCCCATGACTTGGTTGTTCTTCCTGGTCGGTGCGGTGGTGGTGCTGGTCATAGGTTTCGTGGCCCTCGGCCAGGTGATCGGCCGACTCGAGCATCAACGACCGCCGGCGGTCTACGAGGTGGCAGCCGCGGTTGAGTGGATCGGCGACCGACTTCCCGACGAGGTCACCGCGCGCTTGAGCTACGACGATGTCGGCCGGATCGTCGGCTGGCATCTCGACTGGTTCAACGATGTCGGAGTGGCGTCGAAATACGGTCAAGAACTCGCCGGCGACGACGTCATGAGCGAGGGTGCCATTGCTATGGAAGAGGCGGCGGTCGACGCCGTGGTGGCGCGGGCGATTGCCGATGCCGAGACCAACGCCGACACCGCGATCGAAGCACTCGACGTTGTCTGTGTGCTCGACCTCCAGATGCGCTATCTGGAGGCGATTGGTGCAGTCGGCGACGAGGTCTGATCGCGAAACCGCCCGCACATGGTCGCCGGGTGTGCTTCACTGGTTGGACCAAGAGAGAGGAGGTGGTCCAGCTG
>CAXMSE010000071.1:0-3622 GCA_964196195.1 uncultured Gammaproteobacteria bacterium
AGCCCAGGCGGGCATGATCTCGGCGCCGATCAGCCTTCCGCCCACGGCCTCGCTCAACGACGCCGAGGGGCTGATGGCCCGCCACAAGATCAGCGGCGTCCCGATCTGCGACCCTGCCGGACGTATCGTCGGCATCCTCACCAACCGCGATATCCGGTTCTGCACCTCTGATCAGTACGAGCAACCGGTCACCGACTTCATGACTTCGGAGCATCTGGTCACCGCTCCCGTCGGCACGAACCTGGAGGAAGCGGTCGAGATCCTCCACAAGCACCGCATCGAGAAGCTGCCCCTGGTTGATGGCGATGGCGTGTTGGCGGGGCTGATCACGGTGAAGGACATCACCAAACGAATCGAACACCCCAACTCCTCGCTCGACGAGGATGGGCGCCTGCGAGTCGGCGCGGCTGTGGGAGTCAGCGACACCGCCCTGCGCACCGAAGCCCTCGAGGCCGCGGGCGTCGACATGATCGTCATCGACACCGCCCACGGCCACACCCAAGGTGTGATCGATGCGGTCCGCACCATCAAGAAGGGCTGGCCCGACCTTGCCGTGGTTGGCGGCAACGTCGTCACCCGTGAAGGCGTGGAAGCCCTCGTGGAGGCCGGCGCCGATGCGATCAAGGTGGGTGTGGGCGCCGGAAGCATTTGCACCACCCGGATCGTCGCGGGTGCCGGGATGCCCCAGATGACCGCCATTCATGAGTGTGCGATCGCGGGCCGAGAACTCGGCGTTCCGATCATCGCCGATGGCGGGATCGTCACCTCCGGCGACATCGTGAAGGCGTTCGTCGCCGGAGCCGACGTGGTCATGCTCGGCAACCTTCTCGCCGGTGTCGATGAGGCTCCCGGCGATCTCGAGCTCGTCGAAGGGGCGATGTGGAAGACCTATCGCGGCATGGGTTCCGCAGGTGCCATGCGAGGTCGGGCCACTGACCGCTACGGCACCGGCCAATCCCCTGGCAAGCACGTCGCCGAGGGCGTCGAGGGTCGGGTGCGTTACGCCGGCCCCATGACCGAACTCGTCGCCCAACTCGTGGGCGGTCTCCGCTCCGGTATGGGCTACGCCGGCGCGGCCGACCTCGACGACCTTCGCCATCGCACCCGGCTCGTGCGCATCACCGGTGCTGGTCTGAACGAGAGCCATCCCCACGACATCACCGTGCTTCGCGACGAGTGATGTGTCGATGAGGGAAAGGATCGCCCGGGGCGCTGCTCGCGCCACCAGCCGTCTGCCCAAGAAGCTCCTGCGGCGGATGGCCGGACCCGCGGTGGAGATCGACGGGCGTACCCTCGATCTCCAGATCCAGGTCTTCGCCAAGTCGGCCACCAGAGCCGCAGCCAGGAAGAGGGCGGTTGAGATCACCCCGAAGCTGGTTCGTGAGGGGTTTCGGCGCATCGTCGCCGCGGGCGGACCCGACCCGGTTGCATCCGTCTCCGTTCACGACCGAGTGATCCCCGGCCCCAGCGGCGACATTCCGGTTCGCTTCTACCACCCCGCCAACGCAGTGGGTCGCGCTCCGGCAGCGGTTTGGTATCACCAGGGAGGAGGCGTGATCGGCGGGCTCGAAACCGACCACGGTCTGCTCACCCAACTGGCCGATCGCTGCGGCGCGGTCGTGATGTCGGTCGACTACCGACTCGGTCCCGAGCACAGATTCCCGGCCGGTATCGACGACGCCCAGGCTGCCCACCAATGGCTGCTCGACAACGCGGCGGCGCTCGCCGTCGACCCGGCCAGAATCGCGGTTGGAGGCACATCACAGGGCGCCACCTTCGCTGCTGTGTTGTGTCAGGAGCGACGCTCGCGAGGCCTACCCCAACCTGTTGCCCAGCTACTCGTGTATCCCGGGGTCGACGGCACCGCCAGCGGAGGCTCCCGCGACTCCTGCGCGGAGGCCTGGCCCCTTTCGGCCAACACCGTCGCGTTCTTCGCCGCCCACTACCTACCGGATCCGTCGGCGGCCGCCGATCATCGTGTCAGCCCCGGTCTGGCCACCGAACTGTGGGGGCTTGCCCCCGCAGTGGTGATCACTACCGGGTTCGATCCCTTGCGTGACGAGGGTCAGCGATACGCGGCTGCTCTGGAGTCGGCAGGGGTGACCGTGACCTCCCGCTGCGAAGATTCCCTCACCCATTCGTTCACCTCGCTCGCCGGAATCAGCAAGCAGGCACGCCGCGCCAACGAACGCTTGGTCGACGACGTCGCCGGCGTTCTCGGTGTCGACTGAACTCGGTCTGCGGTCAGGACTCGACGGGCCGACTTACGATCAGGTCGGCTTGCATCCCCGCCACGAGATGATCCGGCAACAGGCAGACAATCTGGTAGGTGCCAGGCTCGAGAGTGACGGTGCGAGTGACGGCGGTGCCGCTCGCGATCGAGGGGATCCGGCCGATGCTCATCGAGTCGTTGAACTCCTCGGGAAGAGATATGCGAACGCCTTCACGAAGCAAGACAAAGTCGTGGCCGGTATCGCCCTTGTTCTCGAAGTTGATCTCGACTTCGCCCGCGAGCGCAAGGACCGGATTCGGAGAGTACGCAAATTCGGTGCCTTCAATCCTTACCGACGCCGATGGCTCGGCTGGTCCGTCGTCGCCCCCGAAAAAGGCGAGGATGACAACGATCACCAACGCGATAGCGGTGCCGGCGCCTGCCACCATGGTGATCCGGCGATTGCGCCGGCGTCGCTGAGCAGCCTGTCGGGCCGCGCGCTGGTTGGCCTTGCGGCCGGCGCGCCCTTCGTCTACCGGCTTTGGTTTCGCGTTCATGTTCCTCCGCGTGACGGATAAGATCGGTGAGCCGCGATCGTCTCTGCTCCCAGAACGTAGCGGTGAAGCTTGGCTACCGCGAACCCGGCGTGAAGGTTGACCAGGCGGTCGGTCACGGCGTGGGCCGACGCAATCGCCCCCGGGGATCGGCCCGCCGCCAAGGCCGCGAGAACCTCGCGTTCGGTGGCGGTGAGGGTGGGCGGGGGGTAGATCGGGTCGGCCGCGCGCTGGGCCCATGAGTCGATGTCGTGAAGGAGCCGCGACGCCATTCGAGGCTGGAGTACGCCCTCACCTCGCGCTACCGCCACGATCGACGCGGCAACTTGGGCGGGCTCAGCATCGGCGAGAATCGAGCCGGCGGCCCCCGCCACCAGCGAGGTGTAAGCGCCCTCATCGTCGAGTGGGCTCACCGTGAGCACCCGAGTGGCCGGCGCCCATTCACGAACTCGTCGACACACAGCCCTCACGTCGTGGTCCCGGATGCGAGTTTCGAGAACCAACACGTCGGGTAGGTCCGTGAGTACCAGAGCCACCGCTTCGTCGCCGCTGAGAACCCGTCCAAGAACATCCAGCGTCGGCCCAGCCGGGGCAGAGGTGGGATCCGGGATCTCCCCTCCCACTACCACTGTGATCGTTTCGTCGCTCATTCGGTCGATCTCCCGTGCGGTTGTCCGATGCCTCCCATCGGCACGGCGCTGGGAAAACCGAGCCGCTACTCCTGTGAGATCGCGTCGAGAATATTGAGGCGGCCAGCGCGGAAGGCGGGAAGCAGGGCTGCCAGCATGCCCGCGAACCCTGCCACCACGAGATAGACGAGGAGGGTGAGGTAGGGAACCGAGATTGCACTGATCAC
>CAXMSE010000072.1:0-25224 GCA_964196195.1 uncultured Gammaproteobacteria bacterium
CGGAGCCTCGCTGAACGCCAGCCACGCCCAAGTGGTGGCGGCCAGGGTTTCTATGGGTGTGAACAGGGCGACTTCGGCCACCGGAGCAAACCGGGGAGCGTGGGTGTGCGCCACCCTCCCGAAGGGATTGAAGATCAGGCCCATGGCTGCAACAGCAAGATAGGCGCGGGCAGGAAGACCGAACGGGTCAGCAAAAGGCGCCGATGCCGCAACGCTCGCAATGGCGCCCAGACCAAGGCCCACGTATCGGCTCATCTCACCGTAGCGACGCCATATGTTCATATTGATCGAGAACGCCAGGACCGCCACCATGGCCAACATGTCGCCGGTGAGGTTGGGCTCACCAACCGACCCCGACACCACGATCGCCACACCCACGATGGTGATGAGGATGGCCCCCCAGACCCTTCTCGACACCCGCTCACCGAGGAAGATCCTCCCGATCACCGCAGCAAGCAGCGGCGATGCCGCCACGATCACCACCACATTGGCAACATTGGTTCTGGTGACGGCAGTGACGAAGGTGATCTGGCTCACCGAGGCGAGCAATCCGACAGCCAACAAGGGCCGAGGGTGACGACGGAAGACCTCGACCGGGTTACCGCCGTCGAACACCCGCTGGAGGAGAAGCTGAACCGGAGCGGACAACACGCCGACCAGGAACGCCACATCCCAGCCGTCGAGCTCCGACAGGCGCACGAAGTAGGAATCGGTGGAGACCAGCAGCATTCCGAGAGCAGCAAGCGCCCAACCCTTGCGCCGGTCGTCGATCACCCCCGCGATACCAGTGCTTCGGCGAGGGCTCGCAACGCTCGACCCCGGTGGCTGATCTCGTGCTTCTCGTCACCCATCTCCGCGAACGAGCGCCCACCTGATCCCGCCGGCACAAAGACCGGGTCGTAACCGAATCCTCCACCCCCGGTGGGCTCAGTCGAAATCGATCCTTCCACCGACCCCTCCACCATCAGTTCGTCACCGTCGGGCCACACCACCATCGCAACGGTGCGGAACCGAGCCGAACGCTCCGCGGCAGTGCGGGCACCAGCCTTTTCGAGCTCGATCAGCAAGCGATCCACATTGTCGGAGTACGTGGCGTCCTCTCCTGCGTATCGCGCCGACATCACACCCGGTTCGCCGCCGAGGGCATCCACCTCCAGGCCGGTGTCGTCGCTGACCGCGGCGGCTCCGGCAGCCTCACATACCGCCCGCGCCTTGAGCCGGGCGTTGCCCTCGAGGTCTGCAGCATCCTCCTCCACGTCGGGCAGATCCGCAGGCCGAGCCACCAGCTCGACCAGCCCATCGAGTACGAGCGCTATCTCCGCGACCTTGTGTGGATTCGCACTGGCACAGACCAGCCTGGGCAAATCCGCCATGTCAGCGTGAGCTGTCGGGGCGTGGCACAGGAGGCGCGGTCAAGACGTTTCGCTGGGCGTCCATGATCTCAGCGATTCCACCCTCGGCAAGACCCAACAGCTCGTCGAGCTGGGACCGCGAGAACGACGCCCCCTCGGCGGTGCCTTGAACCTCGATGAATTCGCCGGTGCCGGTCATGACGACATTGAAATCGACATCGGCGGTGGAGTCCTCGGGGTAGGGAAGGTCGAGGAGGGCCGAGCCCTTCACGATCCCCACCGAGATCGCCGCACATTCGGTGTGGATTGGATTGGCAACCATCGCACCAGACGCAACGAGACGTTCGCACGCATCGTGCAGGGCCACATAGCCCCCACAGATGGAAGCGGTGCGGGTGCCTCCGTCGGCCTGCAGGACATCACAGTCGACGGTGATCGACCGCTCACCCAGAGCAGACAGATCGATCACAGCCCTGAGGGATCGCCCGATCAGGCGTTGGATCTCCTGATCGCGGCCCGATGTGCGCCGTCGGATCCTTTCTGGTGAAGATCCCGGAAGCATCGAGTACTCCGCGGTAACCCAACCCTTGCCGGTGTTGCGCAGCCAGCGGGGAGTGTCGTCGTCGACCGATGCGGTGCACAGCACCCGCGTCTGGCCGAATGAGACGAGCACCGACCCCATCGACATCGTGGTGAAGTCGCGTTCGAACGAAAACGGACGCAGCTCATCGGGACGACGGCCATCGAATCGGGCAATGCTCACGGGAGCCTCCGCAGGTTGGGAAGTGGATCAGGGTGCGGCTCAGACCGCGAAGCGGGCGCCTGGCAGGGCAACCTCGACGGCGTCACCGTAGGCCGCTTCGGCCTCGACGCGGTGCGCCTCTGGATCAGATCCGGGCACGAGGTGGGTGACCACCAGGCGGCGGGCCTCTGCCTCGCGTGCCCTCGCGCCTGCTTCGCGGGCACTGAGATGAGGAATCCCGTGGTCTTCGAAAGCGCTCAGGTGGCTGGCATCACACACCACAAGATCGAGGCCCCTACCGAGCTCTGAGATATTCCAGTTGGGGCCTGTGTCGGAGGTATAGCCCACAGAGACGCCTCCGCAATCGGTGCGGGTGGCCAGAGTCTCCACCGGATGATCGGTTCGACTGAACGTCCATGTCTGGTCGGCCACCGAGACCACCGACGAATCGTCGATCGTGTGCCAGTCGAAGGGCTCGCCGGCCGGCGCCCCGGCCGCGGTGACGGCATCGTTCATCTGACGCGTGACGGCGGTGCCGTAGACCGGAATGCCCGACCGCGGCGAGAAGTACTTGAATACATTGCGCAGCACCGGCAGTTCCAACCAGTGGTCGGGATGGCAGTGGGTGACTATTACAGCGGTGATCTCGTCGAGGTCGATCTCGCGCTGCAGCGGGCCGACTGTGCCTGGCCCGCACTCGAGGAGAACCGACGCCTGCTCGGTGCGCACAAGGTAACCAGAGCAGGCGTTGCCGGCCGACGCGTAGGAACCAGACGACCCGAGCACCACAACCTCGATGGTCACTCGGCGCCTTCCCAGGTGTGGGGTTGGACTTCGTCGAGCTCGGGACCCAGCAGACGCCGGCCGAGCTCGGCGAAGACCTCTACATCGCCACTCGAGACGAACCGATGCCAGGCCGCCAACGAGGCATCACGTTGGATTCCCGCCTCTTTCAGCGCCCGATCAACTGCGAATGCAGTCTCGTCTGCGGAAGAAACCAGCACCACATCTCGACCCATCACGTCGCCGATCGTACGAGCAAGAAAGGGGTAGTGGGTACAACCGAGCAAGAGGCTGTCGACTTTCGCTTCCCGCATGGGTGCGAGCAGCCGTGTGGCCAGAACACGCACCTGCTCGGAGTCTGTTTCACCCCGCTCGACAAACTCGACGAAGCCGGGGCAAGCCGCACACGTGAGCTTGACCCGGGGAGCGAGTCGGGATGCGGCGCGCTGATAGGCGCCGCTGGCGATGGTGCCGACAGTGCCGATCACGCCGACACGATCAGTGAGTGAAACTTCGAGCACCGAGCGAAGCCCGGGCTCCAGCACCCCCACCACGGGCACCGACACCCGAGCCGCGAGGTCTTCCAGCGCCACAGCGGTGGCGGTATTGCACGCCACCACGACCATCTTGGGATCGTAGGTGGCGATCATCCAGTCGGAGATCTGGATCGCGAACCGGCGCACCTCGTCGTGGCCGCGAGGCCCGTAGGGGTAACGGGCGGTATCACCGAAATAGACGATGTTCTCGGCCGGAAGGAGATCGATCACCGCGCGCGCGACGGTGAGGCCACCGAAGCCGGAGTCGAAGATCGCTATCGGCCGAGCATCCCCGGCAGGCGAACCAGCTTGTTCCGACATCGCCGGAGACACTAGATCGTCACGCACCAGCGGGGGTGCCTTCGAGGACCGATCAGCGCTCTTCTTTGAAGACCACGTGCTTGCGAACGACGGGATCGTACTTCTTGATCTCGATGCGCTCGCGAGTGTTTGCCTTGTTCTTCGTGGTGACGTACGTGTAGCCGGTACCAGCGGTGGAACGCAGCTTAATGATGGGACGCTTGTCGCTCATGATCAGCCCTCAGATCTTCTGGCCGTCGCGACGCATGTCGGCGACGACTTTCTCGATACCGCGCTTGTCGATCGTCTTGATGCCCTTGGTGCTCACGTTGAGCGTGATCCAGCGGCGTTCACTATCGAGGTAGTAGCGCTTCTTTTGCACATTGGGATCCCAGCGACGACTCGAACGACGGTGCGAGTGCGACAACTGCTTGCCAAAGTGCGGTTTCTTGCCGGTTACCTGGCAGATCTTTCTCATCGTGAGACTCCTGATCGGCCCACAATTCTGGGCACGAGAACGACGAGAAATGGTACCAAGCAGGCTCGGAGACTCCACCCAGTGGCTAGCCTCGGCGCCGTGACAGTCGACAAGGTTCTGCTCGCGGCACCACGAGGGTTCTGTGCCGGCGTGGAAATGGCCATCAAGGCGCTCGCCTGGATGGTTCGTGCCTTCGAACCGCCGGTCTACTGCTACCACGAAATAGTCCACAATCAGCTGATCGTTCAGCGCTTCGAAGAGCTCGGGGTGATCTTCGTCGACGACATCGCCGACGTCGCGGCTGGCAGGCCGATCATGTTGTCGGCCCACGGCTCCGCACCAGAAGTGGTGGCGGCGGCCCGTGAACGCGGCGGCTATGTGGTCGATGCCGTGTGCCCCCTCGTCACCAAGGTCCACCACGAAGTGAAAACGCGGGCCGGCAAGGGCTACCAGATCGTCTACGTGGGTCACCAGGGCCACGAAGAGGCGGTCGGCACGATGGCCGTCGCCCCCGACGCCATACATCGGGTGGAGACAGCCGAGGAGGTGGCCAGCCTCCCGGACTTCCTCAACCCCGTAGCGGTCCTCGCCCAGACCACCCTGTCGCACCGAGAGTGGGCAGGCGTGCTCGACGCCACCCGTGAGAGATTCCCCCAGCTCTGGCAGCCCGGGCGCTCCGACCTCTGCTTCGCCACCACCAACCGCCAGTCTGCGCTCATGGAGATAGCACCGCGGTGCGATGCCATGGTGGTGATCGGATCCGCCAACTCTTCCAACACCAATGCCCTCGCCGGATTGGCCAAGGAGGCGGGATGTCCTCGCGTGTTCCGGGTAAATGGTGCCGACGAGCTCCCAAACGATCTCTGCGGCACCGTGGGCGTCACCGCCGGAGCATCCGCACCCGAAGACCTTGTGCGAGCCGTCATCCACCACCTCTCGCCCTCCGGCGGCGTCGAGGAGGTCGAGGTCACCGACGAAGACGAATACTTCCCACCACCCCGCAACCTGCGCGATCTACTGGGTGCGGTCGACGCGGTCGCCCTGCTCACCCTGGGCAGCACGGCCGAGCGGGCCGTGCTCGACGACCGCAGCATCGACGCCTCCGACGTTCTCGAATCCCTCGCGGCCGACGAGGCGGGCTGAGAGCCCTTCCGGGTCCCAGAGGCGGACCCGTCTGGGGTTCAGGTGGCAGGAGCAGGCTCGTCGCCCGCCAACACCCTCGCCTCTATGTAGAGGTCACCGAGCTCGTCGTAGAGGCGATCGGTGAGCTCACGAACGGCGCGCCGGGGAACCCTGCCCCCCACCTTCTCCGGAGGCATGATCGGGTCGCCGATCACGATGAAGACCTTTATCAGGCGAGGAATCTTCGACCCCAGCGGCAAGGCCCGGGAACTGCCGCCGATCCCCACCGGCACGATGGGCACCCCGCTTCGACAGGCCACGAAACTCGGCCCGTCGAGCACCTGCTTACGATTGAGACGGGGGCCCTCCTGGCGGGTTCCCTCCGGGAACATCACCAGGGGCTCCCCGAGAGCCAGCACGTCCTCAGCGGCTCGAAGAGCTGTGCGATCCGCAGATCCGCGTTCCACAGGAAAGCCACCCATCACCGACAGAAAGGTACCCAGGGGCTTGGAGTGCCACAGGTTCTCCTTGCCCATGAACCTGAGCCGCCGGTTGGTAGACATCCCGACGATCGGGGTGTCGATGAACGAGCGATGCACAGGGGAGAGGATGAAGGGACCCTCCGGGAGGTTTTCGCGCCCCTCCACCTTCAGGCGAAAGAGAAGCTTCACCGCGGCGAAGAAGCCGAACCAGAGCACGCGGTAGAGCAGCCGGCCCGCGAGCGTCTGGCCGCTGCGCTGCTGGGCGTCGTCGCCGCGACCCCCGTATCGATGGGCCTCGCTCATGTGAGGCCGCCCTCGGAACGAGGAGGGGTGGCGAGCAGTCCGGCGATGCGATCGACGACCTCCTCGATCGTGAGCCCGGTGGTGTCCACCACCGTGGCATCCTCCGCCTCCGCGAGCGGATCTACCGAACGGGTGGTGTCGATGGCATCGCGCCTGGCGATATCGGCGGCAACCGCCTGGAGGTCGAGATCGCCGGCCTCGGCCGCTCGTCGACGCGCCCTCTCGGCCGGGTCGGCGGTGAGGTAGATCTTGAGTTCGGCGTCGGGGAACACGACCGTGCCGATGTCGCGGCCCTCCAACACGCCCCCACCCTGCTTCTGTACCCACCGGCGCTGGCGGGCCACAAGCTCGCGACGCACATCCGGGTTGGCCGCCACCGCGCTCACCGCTTGGTTGACTCGGGGGTCACGAATATCGGTGGTGGCATCCACCCCGTCGACCATCACCACATCGAGTCCGACATCGAGCTCGATCTCGCGGGCAGTGCGCGCCGCGAGAGACGAATCGCCGGGGTCGCCCCCGGCTCTTAGCACCGCGAAAGCCACGGCGCGATACATCGCTCCGGTATCGAGATACTTGAGTTGGAGCCGCTGAGCCACTGCCCGGGCCACGGTGGACTTGCCTGAACCGGCCGGTCCGTCGATCGCAATCACACGCATTGGTCTCAATCCTGCCGGGTCAACGGAGCTGGTCCAACGCTGTAAAATAGCCGGGGAATGTCTTGGCCACGCACCCGGCGCCGTTGATGGCGACGCCATCGACGAGCAGACCCACCAGGGCGAACGCCATGGCCATCCGATGATCGTCGTAGGTGTCGAATGTGGCCGCGTGGGGGCGAGCACCGGGGCGAACCACAAACCCGTCGGCCGTCTCTTCGGCTGCCACGCCACAGCGGGCCAGCTCGGTCACCGGCCCCGCTATGCGGTTGCTCTCCTTGTCTCGGATGAATCCAATCCCCGAGACGCTGGTGGGCCCGTCGGCGAAGGCGGCGACCACGGCGAGGGTGGGAGCGGTGTCGGAAATGTGGCGCAGATCGACATCAATCCCACGCAGGGCGCCACCCTGCACCTCGATGAAGTCGTGGCCTACCATCACTTCGGCGCCCATGGCAGCGAGCACCCGAGCAAAGGCGATGTCGCCCTGAAGCGACTCGTCTCCAAGCCCCTCGATACGTACTCGTCCGCCGCTCATCGCAGCCGCGGCGAGGAAATAGGACGCCGCCGATGCGTCGGGTTCGATCGTGTAGCGGCCCGGGCTGTGGTAGCCACCGCTCACCGACCAGGCGTCGGGTTCGCTCGTATCCACGGAGGCGCCGAACGCCTCCATCACTCGGGTGGTCATATGGAGGTAGGGCCGACTGATCGCCTCGGTACTGAGCCGGAGATCGAGTCCCCTGACGGCACCGGCCAGCAGGAGCCCCGACACGAACTGGCTCGACACGTCGCCCGCCACCTCCACACTCCCCCGCTGCAGCGGGCCGGTGATCCTCAGTGGGAATCGGCCGGCGTCGCCGAGCTCTGTGACGGCCACCCCGAGCGAACGCAGGGCGGCGATCTGGTCGTCCATCGGGCGGGCGCGGAGTTGAGCTTCGCCGTCGACAATCACCGGCACCTCCCCGAGTGCCACCAGCGGCGCCAGGAAGCGTCCTGTGGTGCCAGATTGTCGAGCATCCACCTCAACCTCACGCCGCGGCAAGTCGCCACCACAGCCCTCGACGACGATCCGACTTCCCTCCTCATCGATCTCCAACTCGATGCCCAGGGTTCGCAGCGCACCGAGCATCGCCCCGGTGTCGTCGGCGAACAGCACCCCATCCAACTCGGTGGCACCATCGGCGAGTGCCGAGGTGATCAAGGCCCGGTTGGTGAGACTCTTCGAGCCGGGAAGGGCCACGACAGAATCGGGCGGCCCGAGGAGGGGCTCCACCACCAGCGCTGGGGTCGTCATTCGATCGCCCGCGCCGAGGGCCGATATCCGAGAGCCATGAGGCCGCCCTGTAGCCGCTCTGTCATCGCGGTCTCGATCAGTACGACGATGACACCGCGGGGACCCTCGGTGGAGTGAGCGATCTCCATGTCGTAGATGTTGACATCGAGCTCGGCGGCAAGGGTTGCGATCGCGGCGATCTCTCCCTGTCGGTCGAGCACGGGGATTCTCATCTCCGACATGGCGTCGTCGGCAGGAACCGTGGTGGGGAGATTACGACGGGCGTGGCGAGCCTCCTCGAGATAGGTGAGCAGGCGGGCCCGGTCGCCCTCTGCCACCACCGCCCGCAGCCCAGTGAGATCGGCCACCAACTCATCGAGCACATCGACGATCGCGGCCCTGTTCTGACTGCAGATGTCGGGCCAGATCGCCGGATGACCGGCCGCGATCCTGGTCATGTCCCTAAACCCGCCCGCTGCGAGTCGCAGCAGGGCACGATGCTCCTCGGCTCGCCCGTCGGCCAGCCGCATCAGCGTTGCCGCCGCGAGATGGGGCACGTGAGATACCACCGCCACCAGCATGTCGTGGCGATCGGGCGGCATCGTGATGACGTGGGCACCGGTGGTGGCCACCACCTCCCTCACCTCCGCGAATGCCGAGTCGTCGGTGATCTCGGTGGGAGTGAGTACCCAGGTGGTGCCGCTGAAGAGATCGGCCGAAGCCCCAGCGAGGCCATCCTGTTCGCTGCCGGCCATCGGATGCCCCGGCACGAACCGGGGATCGTCGACCTCAGCCGCGATCGGGGCTTTCACCGAACCTACATCGGTGACCACCGCGGCACCAGCCTCGAGCAACTGCGTAACCACACCCGCAACCGCGTTCACCGGCGTGGCGACCACCGCGAGATCACATTCTCCGTGCTCACCGAGATCGCCGAGCTCGGCTCCCTCATCGATCGCGCCGGCAGTGAGCGCCGCCTCAACACGGTCGGGGTCGAGATCGACACCGACGACATGCCAGCCGGCCCGGCGAAGGGTGAGGCCGACGGAGCCGCCTATGAGGCCGACACCGACCACCACTGCGGTGCGTCCTGTAGTCACAGGTCCGGAGGCTACCGGTCGGGGCCCGGACGGCCGACCGACTTTCCCGCTCCGGTGGCAACCTCGAGTCCTCGAACTTCGTCGCGGGCCAGCGCCCGCCAGTGGCCGGGTTTCAGGCGCCGGTCGACAATCGGACCGATCCGGGTGCGAACCAGCCGCACCACCGGGTGACCCACGGCCTCACACATGCGGCGCACCTGGCGGTTGCGTCCCTCGTGGATCGTGATGCGCAAGAGGGTGGGTTCCACCAGGGTGACCCGGGCCCTCGCGGTGGGGCCGTCGTCGAGCTCCACACCGTCGCGAAGAGCCCTGACCGTGGCTCGCGAAGGCTCCCCCTTCACCTGGGTGAGGTATTCCTTCTCGACCCCGAACGAGGGGTGGGTGAGGCGGTGGGTGAGCTCACCATCGTTGGTGAGCAGCAGCAGGCCTTCTGTGTCGGCATCGAGCCGCCCCACCGGGAACACCCTCGGCTCCTCCGGCACGATCTGCACCACGGTGGGCCGACCCTGGGGATCGTCTGCGGTGGTGATGACGCCGACTGGCTTGTTAAGCAGGTAGTGAACGAGATCGGGCTTGATCCCCACCGCTGAACCATCGACCTCTACCAGCGCCGTCTCCACATCGACGCGCCGCCCCAGCACCGCGACCTCGCCATCGACGGTTACCCGCTCGTCGGCAATCAGCTCTTCGCAGAGCCTCCTGCTGCCGAATCCGAGCCGGGCGAGCACCTTCTGGAGTCGCTCACCGTCGGTATTCACTCCGACTTGTCCTCGAACTCGTCGTCGACAGTGACCCTCAGGCCCCTCTCCAAGGCTTCGACGATGTCGGAGTCGGGGAAGAACTCACCGAGCGGAGGCAACTCATCGACAGAATCGAGACCCAAACGTTCCAGGAAGGAGGGGGTCGTGCCGTAGAGCACTGCCTGGCCCGGGCCGGGGTCGCGGGCGACCTCATCGACGTAGCCACGCTGCTGAAGCGTACGCATCACTCCATCGACGTTGACGCCGCGGATCGAGGCGATCTGGTTTCGTGACACCGGTTGCTTGTAGGCCACCACAGCCATGGTTTCGAGAGCAGCCGCCGACAGCCGCGAAGACTGGCCATCGAGCACGAAACGTTCGACATACGGCGCCTGGTCCGTGGCGGTCTGGTAGCGGTATCCGCCGGCCACGCGGGCCAGCACGAACCCTCGCCCGTCGGCTTCGTATTCAGCGGCGAGGATCTCGCACGACTCGATCACGTCATCGATCGGCGCGCCGATCAACTTGGCCAACAGCTCGGGCGGGAGGGGTTGCTCCGCGACCAGGAGGATCGCTTCGAGCGCGGGAGCGACATGATCGGCCATTCTCAGCCCTCGTAGGTGTCGACTGCGATCGCGGCGGCCCGCACGTCCTCGCCACCAGTCCACACCACGTTGATATCGCCGAAGGTAGCGGTCTGTTCGAGCTCCACGAGGCCCTGCTTGAACAATTCGAGTACGGCCAGGAAGCGCACGACAACTTCGATCCGATCGACGAGGTCGGAGGTGAGAGCGCGAAACGTCATACGCCCAACCCTGGGCAACTCGTCGACCAGCTCTTCCACCGCCTCCTCGACAGTGACCTTGATGGGGGTGATGTGAGAAATGTCGACCCTTACGACCGGCTTGGGCGCGATGGCCCTCAGATAGGCGGCACGAAGATCATCGGCCGTGGTGTTCTCGAGCAGGTCCGGGGCGAGGCTCAGGAACCGATCCTCCACGGGCCCACATCGTCGGGGGTAGGAGCGGGCGGCATCGGCAGACAACTTGCGCAAAATGAGTGCAGCGTCCTTGAACGTCTTGCACTCGACGAGCCGAGCCAGCAGAAGATCGCGCTCTTCCCAGAGGCCGAGTTCGTCGTCGAGGTCGATCTCGCTGTCTTCGGGAAGCAGGCGACGAGCCTTCAGCTCCACCAGGGTGGCGGCGATCAGGAGAAACTCGGTGGCGACCTCCAAATCCAGACGCTCCATGCTGGTGAGCTCGACCAGGTAGGCATCGACGATCTCCGACAGATTGATCTCGTAGAGGTCGACCTGCTCGCGCAGGATCAGGTGTAGGAGCAGATCGAACGGCCCGTCGAACACGGGCGTGTGCACCTCATACGGCATTCCGGTGACCCTAGACCCGAATCTCCCGCGCGCGACGCTTCCTGTGCACGTACGCTGGCGAGCCATGAAACGTGTGTTCTCCGGCATCCAACCCACAGGCGATCAGCACCTCGGCAACTATCTCGGAGCCACCCGAAATTGGGTGGAGATGCAGCACCACACCGAAGCGGTGTTTTGTGTGGTCGACCTCCACGCCATCACCATCCCCCAGGAGTCGGGGGCGGTTCGCGACGGGTCACTTCGCCTCTCCCAGATGCTCATGGCGGTCGGACTCGACCCCGAGAAGTGCATCATCTTCGTGCAGAGCCATGTGCGTGAACACACCGAGTGCGCGTGGCTCATGGAGTGCAACGTCTCGTTCGGTGAGCTCAGCCGCATGACCCAGTTCAAGGACAAGAGTGGGCGCCAGGAATTCATCTCCTCGAGCTTGTTCACCTACCCGGCCCTCCAAGCCGCCGACATCTTGCTCTACGACACCGACCAGGTTCCGGTGGGTGCCGACCAGCGTCAACACATCGAGATAGCGCGCGACATCGCGGAGCGATTCAACTCTCGCTTTGGCCCGACGTTCACCGTGCCCGAAGCGGTCATCCCCAAGGCCGGGGCGAGGGTGATGGACCTCCAGCGTCCCACCGACAAGATGTCGAAGTCGCTCGATTCCCCCAAGGGCACCGTCAACCTGCTCGATGAGCCGAAGGTGATCGCCAAGAAGATCAGGAGCGCGGTCACCGACAACGACGGTGAGGTTCGGTTCGATGCCGTCGAGAAACCGGGCGTCTCCAACCTCTTGTCGATACTCGGTGCTTCCACCAACCGTGACCCTGAGGCACTGGCCGACGAATACTCCCAGTACGGGTCGCTGAAGGTCGACACCGCCGACGCGGTGGTGGCCATGCTCGAGCCGATTCAGGCCCGCTATCGAGAGCTCGAGGGCGATCCCGCGGAGACGGCTCGACTGCTTGCGCTCGGTGCCGACAAAGCTCGCGCCATCGCCGCCAACACAATGGATCGTGCCCGTGTCAATGTGGGCCTGCTCCAGGCCTGAGCACCTGGGTATCAGTCGTCATCGGCGGCGTGAAGCACCTGAGCGACATCGGCATCTATCGTCCATTCGTCGCAAGGTCGATGGTGCTGCTCGGCCCACGCAACCGTGAGCTCATCAGACCCTGCCATCTCAAGCATGTCGGCCCCGATCTCGGGGTGATGGAGATAGAGACCGACCCGGCGGGTGAAGCCTCGAGACTTGATCCAGAGCTTGGCCATATCGGGGCCGGCCACCTTGGCCGAGAGGGTGGCAACCACCCTTCCCCATGTTCGGAGGTCGGCATCGATCTTGCCCACATCGTGGAGAAGGGCGGCACCCATCACGGCTGGAGTTGCCTCGGCGCCGAGACGACGTTCGACTTCACGGCCGACCGCCGCGGAGTGGCGCCGGTCGGGGCCGTACATCCTCTTCCACAGGCCGTACTCGGCGTCGCTCAGAACCGCCTCGACCCAGGCCCGATCGGCTTCGGAGGGGCCACCGGGCCGAAGGGAGGTGAAGAAGCGGCGAATGAGATGTGCGGGGCGGCCCATGTCAGGCCCCCGCTGCTCTCGGATGAGCAGCCCGGTAGACCGCCAGGAGTCGTTCGGTGGAGACCTTCGTGTAGATCTGGGTGGTCGAAATTGACGCGTGACCGAGTAGTTCCTGCACCGTACGGATGTCGGCGCCATGGTCGAGCATGTGAGTGGCACACGAATGACGCAGCACATGGGGGGTGAGCTCATCGCCCAGCCCCACCGCGGCGCCCCGCATGCGCACCACGCCCCACGCCCCCTGCCGGCTCAGCCTTCCCCCTCTCTGATTGAGAAATACTGCCTCGGCATCGCCGCGGCGGGCCCATCGCTCAGGCTGCATCGCCCCCCGGCCGCTCGGGTCGAGCCAAGCCACAATGGCGGATGCGGCGTGACGACCAAGGGGCACGATTCGTTCCTTCGATCCCTTTCCCATCACCCGCACCAGGCCGTCGTGGAGGTCTATGTCGCCGATCGAAAGCCCGACCAACTCAGAGATCCGAGCGCCGGTGCCGTAGAGCGTTTCGAGGATCGCCCGGTCGCGTCGAGCCACGTGATCATCGCCGGTCACGCCTTCGATGAGTGCTGTGACCTGGTCGACGGCGAGTGCCTTGGGCAGACCCCGCGGCACCCGAGGGATCTCGACATCGCCGGCAGGATCGTCGGGCCTGAGCTCCTCGGCCACCAGGAAACGATGAAGCCCGCGGACAGCCACGAGGGTGCGGGTGACCGAGGAAGCCGCAAGGCCTTCGCCTTGCAACACATGGACGAAGGCGATCACATCGTCGGGGTCCGCATCGAGAACCGATCGGCTGCGATGGCTCAGATGCGCCTGGTAGCGAAGCAGGTCGCGGCGGTAGGCCGACAAGGTGTTGGGCGAGCGCCCACGCTCGACCGCCAACCAGATGAGGAAGTCGACCACGTCGGGTTCGACGATGATCTCATCGTCGGTCGGCCCCTGACCGGTGGCGTCGGCCATCCGAGCATTCCTCAGCGGCCGAGGTGGCGAAGGGCGGCTAGCAGACCTATCACCGTCTTGGCATCAGAAATCGTGCCGTCGTCGATGGCCGCGGCGACATCGCCGAGCGCCATGCGTTCCACTGTCATGTGCACTTCCTCGGGGCCGTCATGATCGGTGGGCACCGGGGACAGATCGGTGGCGAGGAAGAGATGGATGTATTCGTCGCAGAATCCGACCGAGTTGTGGAACCCGCCGATCGTCACCAGCGAACCCGCCTTCAGGCCCACCTCCTCCGCCAGCTCTCGCCGGGCGGTGAGCTCAGGCGGCTCGCCCTCCACATCACGGCGTCCCGCCGGTATCTCGAGAATCTCGGTGTGGATCGGGGCCCGATACTGGCGCACCAGAATCGTGTCGTCGCCATCCACCGCCACCACCCCGACCGCTCCGGGATGACGAACGATGTCTCTCAACATTCTTTGGCCGTCGGGTGTCTCGAACTCACCCTCCACCAGGCGGATCACAAAACCGTCGTGGATCTCGCGCTCTCCGAGGAACCGAAATCCCGACTCGGATCGAGATCCCGGGACGATCACGAAGTCGACGCCGCCGGGCTATCGGCGGAGATGGTGGGCAGGGGCGGGTTGCGGCCTTCAGCCCTCTGCATCGCCGAGGCGATGAACTCGCGAAACAGCGGTGCGGGCCGATCGGGGCGGCTCTTGAACTCGGGATGGGCCTGGGTGCCGATCCAGAACGGATGCTGGTCGAGCTCGATGAACTCGACCAATCGCCCATCGGGTGACTCTCCCGAGAGTTGGAGCTCACTCTCTTCGAAGCGGGTGCGGTATCTCGGGTTGAACTCGTAGCGATGACGGTGGCGTTCGGAGACAACCTCCTCGCCGTAGGCCTCCGCCACCTGCGAGCCCGGCCTCAGCTGGGCCACGTAGGCACCGAGGCGCATCGTGCCCCCCATGTCGGTGACATCGCGTTGGCTCTCCATCAGATCGATCACGGGATGAGGTGTGCGGTTGTCGAATTCAGAAGAGTTGGCGCCCGCCAGCCCGAGGACATTTCGGGCGTACTCGATGGTCATCACCTGCATGCCGAGACACAGGCCCAGACAGGGCACCGCATTTTCTCTTGCGTAACCGGCCGCGGCAATCTTGCCCTCCACTCCGCGCTCTCCGAACCCGCCGGGAATCACTATCCCATCGAGATCGCGAAGGCGTCCCGCGGTGAGCAGCCCCTCGACCTCCTCGGCCTGGATCCACTCGATCTCGATAGCGGCACCATGGTGGATTCCCGCGTGGTTGAGCGATTCCACCACGCTCAGGTAGGCGTCGGGGAGGCTCACGTACTTCCCGATCAGGCCGATCCGCACCGGCGCCGAGGCCTGTTCCACCCTCTCGACGAGAGCCTCCCATACGGTGAGGTCGAGGGGGAGATCGCCAAGGCCGAGGATCTCGCACACATAGCTGTCGAGGCCCTCGTTGTGGAGTACGAGCGGGATCTCATAGAGGCTCGACGCGTCGGGGGCGTTGACCACGCCGGCCACCGGAACATCACAGAGGTTGGAGATCTTGCGCCTCAGGTCGGAGCTGATGGGGTCGTCGGATCGACAGACGATCGCATCGGGCTGGATGCCGCGACTGCGCAACTCGGTTACGGAGTGCTGGGTGGGCTTGGTCTTCTGCTCACCTGACGGGCCGATGTAGGGAACGAGGGTGACGTGTACATAGCAGACATTCTCGCGGCCCACATCGAGCCGGAACTGTCGGATCGCCTCGAGGAAAGGCAGGATCTCGATATCGCCCACCGTGCCGCCGACCTCAGTGATCACCACATCCACGTCGTCGGACACAAGGCGGTTGATGCGCCGTTTGATCTCATTGGTGATGTGGGGGATGACCTGGACGGTCTTGCCCAGATAGTCGCCCCGTCGCTCGGCCGCTATCACCGACGAGTAGATCGAGCCGGTGGTGGCGTTGGAATCGATGGTGAGGTTCTCATCGATAAAACGCTCGTAGTGGCCCAGGTCGAGGTCGGTTTCGCCCCCATCGTCGGTGACGAAAACCTCGCCGTGTTCGAAAGGATTCATCGTGCCCGGATCTACATTGAGATACGGGTCGAGCTTCTGCATGGTGACACGGAGGCCGCGAGCCTTGAGAAGGCGCCCGAGCGATGATCCGCTGAGGCCCTTTCCCAGACCACTCACGACACCACCGGTCACGAAGATGTGCTTCGTCATCGGGATCTGACCGTACCCCCATTCGAGGCCGATGGCGCGGTTCCCGCGAAGCCCCAGGTGAGAACATGTGTCATGGCCGCGAGGGTGCGCTTCGGAGACGCTTGCGCCCCGCGTCGAGGAGCTCTTCGGCATGCTCGCGGGCAGCCGCTGAATCTGGGGATCCCGACAGCATCCGTGACAACTCCACCACCCGCGCTCCCTCGTCGAGCAGGTGCGCAGCACTCACTGTTACCCCATCCTCATCGTGCTTCGACACCGCGACGTGTTGATCAGCGAAGGCCGCGACCTGGGCGAGGTGGGTGACCACCAGCACCTGATGGGCGTCGGAGAGCGACGCCAGGCTGGCGCCGACGGTGTTGGCCACCTCTCCACCCACACCGGCATCGACCTCGTCGAACACAAGGGTGGGAGGCCCCGCGGTGAGTACGAGACGGAGGGCCAGCATCGTGCGAGCCAACTCTCCTCCCGAGGCAACCTTCGCCAGCGGAAGCGGGTCGTGACCTGCGTTTGCCGCGAGACGGAAAGCAACCTCGTCGCCCGCCTCGCCGGCTACCGATACCGCAAGGGTGGCGCCGGCCATGGCCAGGCCCGCAAGATGGGCTTCCACCGCCTCAGCCAGCCGAGGCGCAGCCGCAGTGCGTTGGGCGAGGATCTCGGCACGAACCCGGGTGAGATCGGCCATGAGCTCAGACCTTCGTTGATCGAGCTCCGCAGCCCTTTCATCGAATGAGACGAGCTCGGCGAGACGCTCGGCGGACTCCACACCGTAGGAGAGCACCTCATCGAGGGTCTCGCCGTACTTTCGACGCATCTCGCGCAACATCGCCCGCCGCTGCCTGAGAACCTCGAGCCGGACGGGGTCGTCCTCGATCGACTCGGCTCGACTGCGGGCCTCTGCGGCGAGGTCGGCGAGTTCGGCCGCCACGCCCTGCAGGCGCGAGACGAGGTCGAGGAACGGCGATCGACCGTCGAGGGCCGCCAGGGCGCCCGAGATCCCGGAGGCAGCCGAACCATCGGCATCGAGGGCGACCACCGCCAGACCCGCCGCCGCCTGGTGGGCGAGGGCGTCGGCGAGAAGGCTCTCCTCGCTGTCGAGTCGGTGATCCTCGTCGGGATCTTCGATGGCAGCTTCCTCTATCTCACTGAGCTGGAACCTCAGAAGGTCGATTTCGCGGGCGCGGGCACGATCGTCGCCCCCCAATTCGGCGAGGGCGGAGTCGGTGGTGCGCAGATCGTCGAGCAGGGAAGCGAGCGGCGCGGTGTCGATCGACCCGAACTGGTCGAGAGCGGCGCGCTGCACCGGCGCCTTCAGCAGGGATTGGTGGGCGTGCTGACCATGGAGGTCGACCAGATCCACTCCCATCTCCGACAGGGCCGACACGGTCGCGAGATGACCGTTGACGTATACCCGGCTGCGCCCGCTCCGCGGAATCACTCGCCTCACCACGATCTCGTCGTCGCCCATCACGAAACGACCCTGGATCTCGGCCTCACTCGCCCCGGGCCGAACCAGCGACGGGTCGGCGCGCCCCCCGGTGAGGAGGTCGATCGCACCGACGACGAGTGTCTTACCCGCACCTGTCTCGCCGGTGACGACGGTCATGCCACCCCCGAGAACAAGGGACAGCTCGTCGATCACACCGAGATCGCGGACCAGGAGCTCAGTCAACATTTGTTGTGGATATCAGCGGTCATTGAGTCCGAACTTCGCCTTCAACACTCGATGGAATCGTCGGGCCCCGAACGTGACGAGCCGGGCCGTGCTCGCTGCCGCGGTGCACTCGATGGAGTCACCGTCGCCGACCTCGGCGATCCTACGCCCGTCCACTGACACCGTGGCGGGGCGGTGTCCGTCGACCCTCAGCTTCACGGGAATGTCGGGGCCGAGCACCATCGACCGGTCGAAGAGCATGTGGGGAGACACCGGAGTGAGCAACAGTGCTCTGTGGGTGGGGTCGATGATCGGCCCTCGAACCGAGAAGGCGTAAGCGGTGGAGCCCGTGGGACTGGCCACGATCATGCCGTCCACCGCATAGAAAGTGAAGAACTCACCGTCGATGTCGACGGCCAGACGGATCGTGTTGGCCTCCTCCGCCCTTTCCACCACCGCCTCATTGAGCGCCAGGTGGGTTTGTGGTGCTTCCCCACCCGCGGGCACCACCTTGACCTCGAGCAGCATGCGCTCCTCGATGTCGTGGTCGCCGGCGAGTGCCCGCGTCACCGCGTCGTTCGCCTCGCTCGGTTCGACTTCGGTGAGGTACCCGAGTTGTCCGTGATCGACGCCGAGGATCGGCGTACCCGAGGCGCCGATGAGTTCTACCGCTCTCAGGATCGAACCATCGCCACCGAGGGTGACCACGAGGTCGAGCCCGGCCGCGAAGTCGGCCCCGTCTACCGCCGCGTCGCCGAGGCCGGTGACGTCGGCATCTTCGGTCGGCACCCGCACCTCATGACCGGCCGCCACGAGTGATGCGGCCAGCTGGCGCGCCTGCTCGCTCGCCGATTCGCGGCCGAGATGGACGATAAGTCCGACGGTGGCCATCAGCAGGCCTCAGCTTCCGCGACAGCGTCATCGCACCAGGTGCCCCACTCGTCTTGCTCCTCAGCCGGCCTGGTCGTGGCCACGCGGCGGAGGTGCACGAGGAACTCGACATTGCCATCGCCCCCGGTTATCGGTGAAACCATGACCCCCATGATGGCCCCTCCAGCCTCCGACAAGGCGCGACACGCTCCATCGAGGGCAGAGCGCCACACCAGAGGATCACGAATCACCCCGCGGCCCTTGTCGGCTTCGGCCTTGCCCGCTTCGAACTGGGGCTTCACCAGAACGACCAGCTGACCATCCGATCGGGTCAGCGCCATTAGGGCGCTGGCCACGGTGCGAAGCGATATGAACGACAGGTCGGCCACCACGAGATCACCCGGGCCACCGACCTCGTCGGGCACGACATGGCGCACATTGGTGCGCTCGTGGACGGCCACCCTCGGGTGGGACCGGATCTTTTCGTGGAGCTGGTTGCGCCCGACGTCAATGGCCACGCATTCCCCGGCATCGCGCTGCAACACACAGTCGGTGAACCCGCCGGTGGACGAACCGACGTCGATCACTCGCCACGAAGCGGGATCGACACCGAACCGGTCGAGCGCCGCGTCGAGCTTCTGGCCGGCCCGGCTCACAAAGCGGGGGCCGTCACCGAGCACCACCACCGGCTCACCGGGATCGACCAAACGTGCCGGTTTCACCGCGGGTGCTCCCCCCACGGTGACGCGCCCGGCCTCGATCAGTTCGCGAGCGCGGGCACGACTCGGGGCGAGATCGCGTCGGATCAGCTCGGCATCGAGTCGGCGACGCGAAGCCATCGATCAAGGACCGTCGGCCAGATGGCGATCGACAAGGGAGAGAAGGTCGTCGGCGACGAGGTCTGGAAACGGCGACACGGGCATGTCGGCCGCCGTGGTGACTCCGCTGTAGACGAGGCCGAACCGATAACCCACCGCCTCGGCGAACAGGCCATCGGTGTCGGGGCGGTCGCCCACCATGATTCCGACGCCACCCAGGCGCTCACGCACCAGGGCGGCGATCGGCTCGTGAGGCTTCCCCGCGATCTCGGGGGCGACACCACTGGCCGTTGCCACCGCGGCCACCAGTGCGCCGTTGCCCGGGAGCAGGCCTTCGGCCACCGGATAGGTGGGATCGTTGTTGGTGGCGATGAATCTCGCACCATGCTCGATGGCGCGCATCGCTCGGGTGAGTGCCTGATAGTCGAACTCGAATGAGATGCCGATCATCACCGCATCGACATCGCCCTCGTCGGCCCGCACCGCGCCACGGTCGTCCACTGCCTCGGTGAGTCCGTCAGAGCCCACCACCAGCACCCGCTCCCCTGCCTGCACCATGGTGGCCGCGGCCATCGCTGCGGTGATCACCTCGGCTTCGGCGTCGGGGATCCCGTGCAGGGCAAGATTGTCGGCCACCTGGCTGGGCGTGCGAAGCGCGGAGTTGGTCACGAACGCGACCGACTCCCCGGCGTCGCGCAGCCGCGCGACGGCCTCAGGAGCACCCGGGATGGTCTGTGAACCACGCCAGATCACTCCATCGAGGTCGAGAGCCCAGGCGGTCAGTCGACGTCCCAGGTGGGAAGGCTGCGCAGCAGGCCGTGAAGATCTCCGGGACCCTTGTCGGCATGGGCCCGGGCGATCTGGGCACTGACCGCATCGCCGTACTCTTCGCTATCGACCGACCGGAACACACCCATCGGTGTGGGTGATTCGCGATCGTCGGCCAGCCGGCTGAGAGCGAACGCAACCGCGGGGTCAGGAGCCTGCTCGTTGTGCACGTGGATCGCGTCGAGCCCCACACTGGCCACATCGACGATCGTGGCCACGCCGTGGATGATCTGCACACCACGCTCACCCTGCTCGCCGAAGATCACCGGCTCGCCGTTGGAGAGGTTGATGAGCATGGCATCGCGGGCATCTCGCTTGGTGAGCGCAGCAAACGCTCCGTCGTTGAAGACATTGCAGTTCTGGTAGACCTCGACGATCGCGCTCCCGTTGTGCTCGTGAGCGCGCCGGAACATCTCCTGCATGTGACCGCGGTCCATGTCGTGGGTGCGCGCGACGAAGGTGGCCTCTGCGCCGAGCGCCACCGAGACCGGATTGAACGGGTGGTCGATCGACCCCATCGGGGTGGACTTGGTGACCTTGCCCCGCTCACTCGTGGGCGAATACTGACCCTTGGTGAGACCGTAGATCTGGTTGTTGAACAACAGGATCGTGAGGTTGATGTTGCGGCGAAGAGCATGGATCAGGTGGTTGCCGCCGATCGACAACATGTCGCCGTCGCCACCAACCGCCCAGACACTCAGATCGGGGCGTGCCACGGCGAGGCCGGTGGCGATCGCGGGCGAACGCCCATGGATGCTGTGCATTCCGTAGGTGTTCATGTAATACGGGAACCTGGCCGCACAACCGATGCCGGAAACAAACACCGTGTCTTCGCGGCGCACTCCGATTTCGGGCATCATCAGCTGGAGGGCGGTGAGGATCGAATAGTCGCCACAGCCAGGGCACCAGCGGACCTCCTGGTCGCTGGTCCAGTCTTTCTTTGTTGTGATCTCCACATCAGTCATCGGGTTGCCTCCTTGATGCGTTCAACCATTTCTGCGGCGGTGAACGGTTGACCGCTTACCTTCGAGAGCACCTGAGCATCGACTAAGAACTCGGCTCGCAAGAGCTTCGAGAGTTGGCCGAGGTTCATTTCCGGCACCAGAACGGTGTCGAATCTGCGGAGCACCTCACCGAGGTTGGATGGGAACGGATGCAGGTGGGTTAGGTGGACCTGGGCGAGCTTGTCGCCGTCGCGCCGAATTCGGCGTACGGCACCGGCGATAGCTCCCCACGTGGAGCCCCACCCCACCACGACCGTGTCGGCGTCGGCGTCGCCGACGACCTCGACCGGGGGGATGGAATCCGCGATCTTACGGATCCTGGCGTCTCTCAGCTTCACCATGTGCTCGTGGTTTTCGGGTTCGTAGCTGATGTTGCCGGTGCCGTCTTGTTTCTCGATGCCACCGATGCGATGCATCAGCGCGTCGGTGCCGGGGACAGCCCACGGTCGGGCCATCCTCTCATCGCGCTGGTAAGGCCAGAACACCGGCTCGCCGTCGTCGTCGACCGCGTTGGTGCCCGATGCGAACTCGACCTCGATGGAGGGCAGGTCGGCAACTTCGGGGAGTCGCCACGGTTCGGTGCCGTTGGCCAGGTAGCCATCGCTCAACAGCACCACCGGGGTGCGGTATTCGATGGCGATGCGCACCGCCTCGATTGCCGCGTCGAAACAGTTGGACGGTGTGCTCGCGGCGACTATCGGCAGAGGGGCCTCACCGTGGCGGCCGTACATGGCGAGCATGAGGTCGGCGGCTTCGGTTTTGGTGGGAAGACCGGTGGACGGCCCGCCACGTTGGATGTCGACCACCACCAGCGGCAGCTCGAGGCTCACCGCCAGACCAATCGTTTCGGACTTGAGCGCCAATCCGGGACCACTGGTTGTGGTGACTCCGATCAGGCCCCCGTAGGAGGCGCCGAGAGCAGCACCGACCGCGGCGATCTCATCTTCGGCCTGCACGGTGCGGATCCCGAAGTTCTTGTGCTTGGCCAGCTCGTGAAGGATGTCGCTCGCCGGCGTGATCGGGTAGGAGCCGAGGAACAGGGGCAGCTGGGCCAGCTGGGAGGCCGCGATGAGCCCCCAGGCAATGGCAGTGTTGCCGTTGATGTTGGTGTAGGTGCCCGACGGGAGATTGGCGGGGCGAACGGTGAGTCGGCTAGCCGACAATTCAGCTGTCTCTCCGAAGGCATGGCCCGCCTTGTAGGCCGCCTCGTTGGCCGCGATCACTGCTTCCTTGCCCTTGAACTTTTCCTCGATCCAGGTGAACGTGGGATCGGTCGGGCGCGAATAGAGCCAGGAGACGAGCCCGAGAGCGAAGAAGTTCTTCGAGCGTTCGGCATCTCGGGGCTTCACCCCGAGCTCCTTGCAGACTTCCTTGGTGAGCCCGGTCATCGGCGCAGTGATCACCGTGTAGCCGTCGAGGGTGTTGTCTTCGAGAGGATTGCTCTTGTACTCGGCGCGGTTCAGGTTGCGCTCATCGAACGCGTCGGAGTTGATGATCACCGTCCCTCCCGCCGCCACCTTCGGAAGCTCACCCCTGAGAGCGGCGGGATTCATGGCCACCAGCACGTTGGGGGCGTCGCCATGGGTGGTGATGTCGTGATCGGAGATGTGGATCTGGAAGGCCGACACGCCGGCGAGGGTGCCGGCAGGGGCACGGATCTCAGCGGGGAAGTCCGGCAGGGTCGCGAGGTCGTTGCCGAACATGGCGCTCGCGGCGGTGAACCGGTCGCCGGCGAGCTGCATGCCGTCTCCGGAGTCTCCGGCGAAGCGGATGACGATCCGCTCGACCTCCCGAATGTCGGAGGTCATGTCGGTGGTGTTGGTCATGATGCTCCCTGCGGTCCCCGACATTCGCGGGACCCAAGCGATCACGCTAACGCCGCCGCACCCCAATAGGAGGCACCATGAGTGATCGTTGGTGGTGCCGCTCAGGTTCTCGGCTGGGCAACCGAGTCGAGCTCCTCGACCACCCTCTTCACCGCCCTGACCGCGCGGGCCGAACCAGCCCTGGCCACCATGACCGCGTCGATCTCCGTACGACTCTGGGTACTGCCTCCAGCGCGGAAGAATCGGCGCCGAACCACTCCCACCACCGCAACCTCATCGCCGCTCTGCAGAGCGGGTGGCCTCGACGGATCGAGCCACACCGCCGGCACGGACAGGCGGGATCCGTCGTCGAGTTGGGTGGTTACCTCATAGCTCAAGAGTTCGCTGCCCGAAGCGAGGGTTCGCGTACGAGGCGGGCTCGAGAGTGTGCCGGTGATGATCGCTACGTTCATTGTGACTTCCTCGGAGATGACCGACCGGTGCCACCCAGACACGGGGCCGAAACGATGAGGAGGAAGTGGTGAGCAGGACTCTAGGGCGGGGGTGTGACACCCAGGCTTAGTCGAGCGCCTTCACCCGCGCTTGCACATCGGCGAGTTCAGGGTCGTGGCCTGCTATCCACCTGAACAGCTCACGGGCTCGGGGAGCCCTTCCCGCCCGGTCGTAGAGATCGGCTAGCGCGTAAGCGCGTCGGAGATGATGGGGACGGGGGCGCTTCGGGGTCTTCCATCCCTGCTCGAGCACACGAATGGCGCTGGGCAGGTCGCCCTGGTCGGCCTTCGATCCGGCATAGACGATGCGCCCCTCGATCACGAGCTCGGCACTGGGCGAAGCCTCACCGAGCTCGTTCCAGAGCACTTCGACATCACCCCACCGACCGAGCGCACGATAGCAATCGGCCAGGACGGGATGCTGCTCGGTGGAGCCACTCAACTCGCGGAAGTTCTCGAGCTGCTCGATGGCCTCTTTCCAACGCCCGAGGCGGTAGTGGATAAGCCCCATCAGCTCTCTGCCTTCCGGGAGCTGGGGCGCCTCCTTCACGACTGGCTGGAGCAGGGTGCGAGCCTCGTGGAAACGCTCGACCTCGAACACCCCTCCGGCTTCCCGCAGCCGCCGATTGAGACTCTTGGCCCTCGGGTCGCCCACCAGCTTGTGTAGCGCGACCGCCGGATCGACCGGGTTGCGGGGGCGGGGGGCAAGAGGCTTGCGCTCTCTGGTGAGCTTGCCTCGGCCTCGCTTGACCGCTCCGGCCGCGGTGCGTTGGAGATCATCGGCGGTGGGCAGATCTCGTTCGGGCCGGGCAGGGCCGGTCTTCGCTGATTGCGACCGCTCGGGGCGGGGCTTACGGGGCGGACGCTTCTCGACCAGTTCAGGATCGTCGCGGTCCATGTTGCCGGCGCCCCTGCGAGCGATACGGCCCCACTGGGGAGGTCCGGCGAGATCGGTGTCTTCGTGGCGGGCTCCATCTCGATCGGTGCTCGAGCCACCACCCTGGCGGGGATTCCCTCGAGAGGCTCCGCTCCCACCTCGCTGGGGGCCTCCTCGACCCTTGGGCTTGGCGCCCCGCGCTGGAGGGCCGCCCTTGCCGCCACGACCCTTCGAGGGGCCTCGTCGGTCGCGGTCGCTTCTCCCGCGTGCGGGCCTGTCTCCGTCGTTCGGCATAGCTCTGGATCCTAGCGGGGGCGAAAACGGACTCAGGCCCCGCCGAAGCGGGGCCTGAGTATTGAGAAATCCGGCGGCGTCCTACTCTCCCAGGGCCCTACGACCCAAGTACCATCGGCGCTGAAAGGCTTAACTTCCGTGTTCGGAAAGGGAACGGGTGTGACCCTTTCGCTATCGCCACCGAAAAATGTGAGTTACCGCAGCTTGAGGCCGCGGAACGAAGCGGGGTCGGTGAGACCCCTGCCTCTTCAGAACTCCATAGCGAGCACGAACACACAAGATCTAAAGATCGAATGTAAAAACCAAGCCCTCGGCCGATTAGTACCGGTCAGCTGAATGCGTTGCCGCACTTACACTTCCGGCCTATCAACGTGGTGGTCTTCCACGGGCCTTACCCGGTTAACCCGGTGAGAGATCTCATCTTGGAACAGGCTTCCCGCTTAGATGCTTTCAGCGGTTATCCCTGCCGTAGGTCGCTAATCAGCAATGCTCCTGGCGGAACAACTGACACACGAGAGCTACGTCCATCCCGGTCCTCTCGTACTAGGGATAGC
>CAXMSE010000073.1:0-38114 GCA_964196195.1 uncultured Gammaproteobacteria bacterium
GCTCACCGACGAATATCCGGCGTTCTCGACCGACTGACCGGGCCGGCCGCGCACCGCCGACCCGAGATGATCAGAGTTCGAGGCGGTTCAGGGCATCTTCGATGCCCTTGTGGAAGGTCGGGTAGGCGTAGATCATGCTGCGCAGGCGGTCGATCGGGGTGGACTCGTGCACGGCGAGGGTGAGAAGGCCGAGTACCTCCCCGCCGTGGGGACCTGCCGATGTGGCCCCCACGAGCACTCGCCTATCACGATCGACCACGAGCTTGATCAGGCCATCGTTGCCGCTGGCGTGGAGCCAACCGCGGGCAGTGCCGGGAACTTCCACGAGCGAGGTGACCGCATCGATCCCGGATTCACGGGCCGCGGCTTCGGTGAGGCCAACCGATCCGATCTCGGGGTCGGTGAAAGTGACCCGGGGAACGGTGGCGTAGTCGGCAACCGGGCCCTGCCCCTCCATGATGTCGGCCACCGCGATGCCGGCCTGGTAGATGCCGACGTGGGTGAAGAGGCCCTTGCCGGTGATGTCGCCGACGGCCCAGACGCCGTCGGTGACCCGCATGCGTTCATCGGTGGGGATGAAACGTAGAGCAGGGTCGAGGCCGACGGTGTCGAGCCCCAGCGCCGCCAGTTCGGTGCGGCGCCCGGTGGCGACCATCAAGCGTTCCGCGGCCAGGACGGTTCCGTCGGCGAGCACCACCTCGACGCCACCATCGACAGCTCGCACTTCCTGAGCCATCACACCGGTGTGCACGGTGATGCCGTCCTGCTCGAATGCTTCCCGAAGCAGAGATCCTGCCTCGGGCTCCTCGAGCGGCAAGAGGTGGTCGAGCGCCTCCACGAGGGTGACCTTGGTTCCAAACCGCGCCATCACCTGGGAGAGTTCGGATCCGATCGCTCCCGCCCCCAGCACCACGATCGAGGCGGGAAGTTCCTTGGCCTCGATCATCTCGTGGTTGGTCCAGACGTCGACGGTATCGATACCCGGGATCGGCGGAATCGCGGGCTTGGTGCCGGTGGCCACCACCACTCCGCGCTCAGCAACGAAGGTGCGTTCATCGACCACGACCGTGCGGGGACCCACAAAACGGGCCCGGCCACGAACGAAGATCCCGCCCTTGCCCTCGAAGCGGTCTACCGCGACCTGATCGTTCCAGTTGTCGGTGGCCTGCTCACGGATGCGGGCGGCGATCGGTGCCCAGTCGGGCTCCACCGTGGCGGTGCCGGCCATACCGTTGACCCGCCGTGCTTCGGCGAGAAGGTTGGCGCCGCGGATCATCATCTTCGAAGGGATGCATCCCCAGTAGGGACATTCCCCTCCTACGAGTCCGGCCTCGACCCCGACCACTCTGAGTCCAGATTCTGCGAGTGGAGCGGCGACGCCTTCGCCCGCCACTCCCATGCCGATCACGATCACGTCGACGATCTCGGCCTCGCCGTTGCTTCCAGTGCTGTCCGTCTGTTCGTTCATGCTGGCACAAACCCCGCGTTCGTGGTGCCCGTCTCAGAACTGTTTCAAAGCGAACAGTCGAACGCCACTTCAGGCGGCGAGGGGCGGTCTCGCGGCTTGACGGACGGCCAGGACCAGGCCTCCGACGGCGCCGAGCGCCGAAAACAGCACGTGCTCGACCACCACCGGGGCACCGTCGCCGTGCTCCCAGAAGACCGGGCCGTCGAGGTCGCCCTTGACCTCGAGGATGACAGTGGCGACAACCGCAATCAGGAAGCCGGCGAGAGAAAGATTCACCGCTCTACGGGGGGTGACCCCGGCTTCGCGGTAGCCCTCGAACACCACCCATGCAGCGGCCACCACCATCGGGGCGAAGTGGTAGGTGCTGCTCGGCATTCGCGCCGCCAGCAGGGCCCATGCCACTGCGGCGAGGAGAGCCACGAGCAGTCCGATCGAGCGGCGAAACTCATCCATGAGCCGGTCGGGCACTGCGCCCCTCCACTTCTCCGAAGAACTGGCCGGCCGCCTTCTGGATCCCGTAGGACCAGGTGGGGTAGGCGTGAACTGTCTGGGCCAGTCGGCCCGTGAACAGGTCGGCGCGCATGGCGAGAGCCACCTCGTGGATCATCTCGCCGGCACGGGGCGCCACGATCGTGGCACCGATGATGTGACCGCCGAAGAGGCGTCGGGTGAACCGCTTGGGACCAGCGATCAGCTTGATGTAGCCATCGGTGACGCCATCGGTGATGGCCCGATCCATCTCGGTGAGGGGGAGCTCGGCCACCAGCGCGCCCTTGCCGGCAGCCTCCGCTTCGGTGAGCCCGATGTGGGCCACCTCCGGGCTTGTGAACGTGACCCACGGGATGAGGTGGGTGCGGTAGCGGCCCCGCACCCCCTTGCGGAGGGCGTTGCCGGCGGCTAGTCGTCCCATCTCGTCGGCTGCGTGCGTGAACGCCAGCTTCCCGGTGACATCTCCGACCGCATAGATGCCTCGAAGACTCGTTTCGAGCCTTTCGGTGGTGCCGATGTAACCCGCCTCGTCGAGGGTCACGTCGAGCTCCTCGAGACCGAGTCCGCCGGAGTTGGGGGTGCGCCCCACCGCGACCAGCAGCTGGGAAAATTCCCTCATCTCGTCGCCGGTGTGCACCACCACATCGCCCGAGTCGCGCCCATCAACCTTGTCGATCATCGTGCCGGTGTGCACGGTGACGCCTCGAGCGGTGAGTCCTGCCTCCACCGCGGCCGAAGCAGCGGGCTCTTCGCGGCTCAGGAGCCGGTCCACGCCTTCGAACAGGGTGACTGCCACGCCCAGGGCGGCGAAGGCCTCCGCCATCTCACAGCCGATGGGCCCGCCGCCGACGATCGCCAGAGATGCCGGCGCTTCGGTGAGGCCGAACACCGATTCATTGGTGAGGTGGGGCACAGAGTCGAGCCCCACGATCGGAGGCACGAAGGGGCGACTACCGGTGGCGATGATGATTCGAGGCGCGGTGATGCGGCGATCCCCCACCGCGACGGTGTCGTGGGTGGTGAGCTGACCCCGGCCTTCCACCACATCCACGCCCTCGGCGCGGAGCACATCGGCAGTCTCGGTGGCCGCGATGCGGTCGACGGTGGCCCTCACCCGTTGCATTGCGGCGGCGAAGCCGAGCCCGTCGCGACCAGCACTGAGAAGGGTCTTGGAAGGCACACAGCCGGTGAAGGTGCAGTCGCCTCCCAGCGGACCATCGTTGACGAGTGCGACATCGGCACCTGCCCAACGCGCGGCTCGAGCCGCGCTGAGGCCGCCCGCACCTCCTCCGACAATTATCAGATCGTGATCCACGGCGCGGGAAACCTCCTGGATGAGTCGCTCATTCCCATGGTGACCCGTGGGCGACACGATTCAGTGGATCGCGCGCGCTCCGAACCAGGCGATATTGACCAGGGCGAGCCCGATCGCGAAGGTGCGGTACTCACCGCGCCAACGAAAGCTCCACGGTAGGACCAGCGCCCAGACGATCCCCATCACCACGAATTGGATGGTCACTGCCCGGTCGGTCTTGGGCAGCAGGAGGTCGACAACGAGGTCGCGCATTGCGCCCGTCGCCCTCTCTCAGGACCCGTCGAGGGCGGCTCGGAATTCGGCGACCAGTTCGGCTACGCCTTCGGGCCCGGCCTTATCGAGCATGCGCTGCACCACCGCGGATCCGACCACCACCCCATCGGCGACGGTACTCACCTCCACGGCCTGAGCGGGCGTGCCGACACCGACCCCCACCAGAACGGGCTTGTCGGTGACGTCCTTCAGACGGCCGGCGATGATCTTCGCCGATGCCGCGAGCTCGGCTCGTACGCCCGTGATACCGATCAGCCCCACCGCGTATACGAACCCGTGGGAACGTCGACAGATACGAGGCAGGCGCTCGTCGGGTGCGGTCGGTGCGGCCAGCATCACGGTCTCGACGCCCGCCCCATCGGCGGCCTCGGCCCAGGGACCCACTTCCTCAAGTGGGATATCGGGCAGGATGCACCCGCTCACCCCGGAGTCGACCAACGTGGATGCGAAGCGCTTCCAACCCATGCGGTAGGCGATATTGCCGTAGGTCATCACCGCCGTGGGTACACCGATGTCGGCGCCTCTCAACGAATCGAGGATCGACTGGGGCGTGACTCCAGCCTCGAGCGCGATGTCGTTGGCCTCCTGGATGGTGGGGCCATCCATCCCCGGGTCCGAGAATGGCACTCCGATCTCGATTGCGTCGGCACCGGCTGCGGCAACGGCGTGGACCGTGTCGAGCCAGTCGGACCCGAGCCCCCCGGTGATGTAGGGGACGAGGCACTTGCCACCCGACTCGCGGCGGGCGCGAAGTGTGGTTTCCAGGACGCCACTCACTCGAGAATGTCCATCATCTGGGCCACGTCCTTGTCGCCGCGCCCGCTGAGGTTGACGAGCACGGTCTGGCCCTTCAGCTCGTCACGGGCCCGGCTCAACCAGGCGATGGCGTGGGCTGATTCGAGGGCGGGGATTATCCCCTCGGTCCTGGAGAGGAGCTGGAAGGCAGCGATGACCTCCGCATCGGTGACGGGGACGTATTCGGCCCTGCCGGTGGCGGCCAGATGAGCGTGCTCAGGCCCGATACCCGGATAATCAAGCCCGGCCGAAATCGACTCGGCCTCGAGCACCTGACCCCATTCGTCCTGCATCAGATACGAGTAGGACCCGTGCACGATTCCCGGCACGGCGCGGCCGACGGCTGCGCCTCCGGCGGGTTCCACACCCACCAGTCGAGCCTCGGTGTCGGCGAAACCGGCAAAGATTCCCGCCGCGTTCGACCCTCCGCCGACGCATGCTGCAACCACGTCGGGGATGCCGCCATCGAGCACGGCAGCGCATTGTTGGCGGGCCTCGTCGCCTATAACGCGGTGGAACTCGCGCACCATCCACGGATAGGGGTGGGGTCCCATCACCGACCCGAGGCAGTAGTGGGTGGTCTCCACCACAGCCACCCAGTGACGCATGGCCTCATTGACCGCGTCCTTGAGGGTGCGCGACCCGGATTCGGCCGATCGCACCTCGGTGCCGAGCAGCTGCATGCGAAAGACGTTGAGCTTCTGGCGCTCGATGTCGACTGCGCCCATGTAGACCACGCAGTCCATGTCGAAAAGGGCGGCGACTGTTGCGGTGGCCACACCGTGCTGGCCGGCGCCCGTCTCGGCCACCAGGCTCGTCTTGCCCATCCGGCGGGCCAGCAGACCCTGGCCCAGCACATTGTTGATCTTGTGGCTGCCGGTGTGGTTGAGGTCTTCACGCTTGAGGAGCACCCGACAACCGAGCTCCTCGCTCAGGTTGCCGCATTCGGTGAGGGCCGACGGCCGGCCCGCGTAGTTGTTGAGCAGGTCGGTGAGCTCAGCTCGGAACTCGGGATCGACCCACGCTTCACGAAAGGCGGTGTCGAGTTGCTGACACGCCGGCACGAGAGTTTCGGGCACGAACATTCCACCGAACTCACCGAACCGCCCCTGCTCGGGATCGCTCATTGTCATGACGACAAGTCCTCTTCCCAGTTGTACGGCCCATCGTTGCTCGGTGATGGCTCCTCCCCTGTGTCGGGAAGGTTTGCGCCCGCGGCCTTGGCAGCATCGATGAACTCGCGAAGTTTCACCGCGTCCTTGACCCCCGGCTCCGCCTCGACACCGGTGGACACGTCGACACCCCACGGCCGCACCCGCGTGATCGCGTCGGCGACGTTGAGAGGAGTGAGGCCGCCGGCGAGAAGTACTCGATACCCACTTCGAGGTGCGTCCTCAGCGAGACGCCAGTCGAACACCTGCCCACTACCAGGGGCAGAAGAATCGACCAGCACCACATCCGCCCCGTAACTCCCCAGATCGGTGAGTCCGGGATGACCGGCCGGGAAAGCCTTGATAACCAGAGGCACACGCGAGCTCACCTCCCGAGTCTGTTCGGCGGTCTCGAAACCATGGAGTTGGGCCGCACCGAGCCCCGCCCGCTGCACGATGTCGACAACGCGGTCTGGGAGCTGGTCGCGAAACACCCCCACCGTGAGCACATCGGGGGGAAGACGGCGGGCGATATCTCGAGCCCGGTCGACCGCCACCTGACGAGGTGAGGGAGCGAAGACGAACCCGAGTGCATCGGCACCGAGCGCCACCGCGAGCAGGGCGTCGTCTTCTCGGGTGATCCCACAGATCTTCACGAACACGACAGCGACGCTACCCGGCCTGGTGCACGAGCGACCCGGAATTCGACCTCAAAGCCGACCACGGAGCCGCCGCACCTCTTCGGTCGGGTTGCCACTACGCACCAGGGTCTCGCCGACCAGGAGGGCGTGGTAGCCCGCCTCGTGGAGAATCAGGGCGTCGGAGCGGTCCCTGACACCGGACTCGGCCACCCGCACCACCCCGGCGGGCATCTTGGGCGCCATTCGGACGGCACGATCCTGATCGACCTCGAAGGTGAGCAGATCGCGCTGATTGACCCCTATGAGCGTGGCACCCACGGTGAGGGCTCGTTCGAGCTCGTCCTCATCGTGGACCTCCACCAGGGCATCGAGGCCGAGCTCGGCTGCGAGCTGATGGAAGTCGCCCAGTTCGATGTCGTCGAGCGCGGCCACGATGAGCAGCACACAGTCGGCCCCCATGAGTCGAGCATCCACGACATCTCGGGGATCGACGGTGAAGTCCTTGCGGAGTGCCGGCAGGACGGTGGCGGCGCGCGCGGCGCGAAGGTCGTCACCGGACCCCCCGAACCAATGCCGGTCGGTGAGAACCGACAGGCAAGATGCTCCGCCCTGCTCGTATTGGCGAGCGAGAACCGCGGCGTCGAGATCAGCGAACAAATCGCCCTTCGACGGGGAGCGTCGCTTCACCTCGCTGATCACCGCCACACCATCGCTCGCCTGCAACCCAGCCTTGAACCCTCTGGCCGGGGCCAGCGAGGCCGCCTCGTCGACGAGGGCATCGAGCGCCCTCGTGTCGACGGCCGCGGCCGATCTGTGGGCTTCGAGGATCCGGTCGAGGTAGGTGGTGCTCAGAGCTGGTGTCCCTTGGCCGACACTGGCGCGATCAGAGCAGCTTCCGACATGGAGCCCGATGATACGGCCCCAGTCGACCGACGACGAGTTCGTCAGGCACCGCGATCACCACGACGGCTGCTCGCCAGCGCCACGAGCGGGGCCGCCAGAAACAACACACCCGCGGCGAGCATCGATAGGAGACCCACGTCGACCAGGCCCACGATGTTGGTGAGGCTCCCCACCGCCAACCCTGCGATCCCTCCGAGGAGGAGTGAGGGAGGCGCCAACACCAGCCAAGCCGGCAATCGGCTGGGCGTGATCGGCCGGTCGGCGCTCTCGTCGAACCCCCCGTCCGAACCGTCGTGGAAGGGCCGGAACGCCTCATGGCCTGCGGCGGTTGCATGAAACGGGCGCGCCGTCGGGGGCATGCGACTTCTCTGGGCCTGCGTCCGAGCACGGTCGTACGCCGAACGTTCGTCGACGTCGCTGAGTACATCCCAAGCAGCGTTGATATCGCGCATCTGGAGCTCGGCCGTCACCCGATCGGCCTCACTCGCGTGGTGGAAGTCGGGGTGAGAGGTGCGCGCCAGGGACAGATAGCGGTCCCGGATCTCCGCCACGGAGGCCTCCGGGGAAACTCCGAGCACCTCGTAGTGACCCACGGCGAGATAGTAGAGCCACGAACGGGGTTGTTTCGTGGGTCATCATGGATTCATCACAGTTGTTCGCCACCCTCGGGACTCATATGAACGATGAAACTGTTGTGGTGATCGTGGAGGACGATCCGAACATTGCCGACCTGGTCGAGCTGTATCTCCGACGCGATGGGTTTCGGCCCTACCAGGCCGACACCGGCGAACGGGCTCTCGAGGTGATCACCGAGCGGCGTCCGAAACTGATCTTGCTCGATGTAGGGCTCCCTGGTGAGCTCGACGGGCTCGACGTCTGCCGTTTGGTTCGGGCCGAGTCCGACGTGCCGATCATCTTTCTCACCGCTCGCGACGACGAGATAGATCGCGTGCTCGGACTGGAGCTCGGAGCCGACGACTACGTTACGAAGCCATTCTCACCTCGAGAGCTGATGGCGCGGGTCAAGGCGATCCTGCGTCGCACCGATGGGTCCGTCGGTCGCGATCGTCCACCGGTGATCGAACTCCCCGAGGGCATCATCGTCGATGTGGGCCGACGCGAGGTCACCGTTCACGGCGAACCGGTGGCTCTCGCCACACGCGAATTCAACCTCGTTCGGCACCTCGCCGAACATCGGGGCCTGGCCCTCTCCCGACGCCAGCTCATCGATGGCGTGTGGGGTGTCGATTGGATCGGCGACGACCGGACGGTGGATGTGCACGTGCGCCAGCTCCGAAAGAAGCTCGGCGATGGCCTGCGGCTCGAAACTGTCTGGGGAGTCGGCTACCGCCTCGACTGACATGACCACTCCAACCGCCAACCATCAGTCATGAGACGCCGCCTCGGAATCGCCCTGATCGGGATGGTCGTGGCATCCCTGACCCTCACCGGTCTCGGCACGATCGTGTTGGCCGCCGTCGGCGACCGCGCCGCAACCGAGGACAACCTCCGGGAGCAGGCCGAAGCGTTCGGATCCCTCCTCGAGGAGCTCGCTTTCGTGCCCGCCGACGCCGGGGCCGGCAATGTGCGGAGCCGCCTGGAGCGCATCACTCGCACCATCAGCGTCGAAGGGATCGGGGTGGTGGTGCTGCCGCGCGCCGGTGCTGCCCCCATTGGAGAACTTCCCCCCGGCATCACCATCGACGACCTCGACATCGAGGCCCTGAGGGCCGGACAGACCATCAGCGGACAGAAGGGCAACCTGATCTGGGCGGCCGCTGCCTCCACCAACAGGGCAGGGGTCCCCCAACTACTTGTTCTCACGCGCGATCCCGACCCGATCCTGCTTCCGGCCTTTCGCTGGTTCGTCGTGGCGGGACTGGCCACCATTGGACTCGCGGTACTCATCACGGTTCGCCTCAGTCGGCGGCTCACCAGCCCCATCCAGGACGCCAGCAGAGCTGCGGCCCGAATCGCCGGGGGCGATCTCAGTGCCCGTATCCCCGAACAGCAGGCGGAGATCGGCGGTGAAGTCGGAGAGCTCGTCAACTCGATCAACGCGATGGCCGACAATCTCGATCGGTCGAGGGCGCTCGAACGCCAATTCCTGTTGTCGGTCAGCCACGATCTCCGAACCCCGCTCACCTCGATCAAGGGCTACGGCGAGGCGCTCGCTGATGGAGCGGTGGACGACCCCGTCCGCGTCGGCGCGATCATCGAGAGCGAATCGAAGCGACTCGAGAGGCTGGTGGGTGATCTCCTGCTGCTGGCCCGGCTCGAAGGAACCGGCTTCGAGTATTCACTCGCAGCCACCGATGTGGCCGCACTCGTTCGAGCCACGGCACTCGGGCTGCGCCACGAGGCAACAGCTCGGGGGGTCGACCTCACGGTGCGGGTGCCCGAGGAAACAAGCATCGCCACCGTCGACGCCGACCGTTACGCCCAGGTCGTGTCCAACCTGGTGGGCAATGCCCTGCGATTCGCCGACCGAACGGCGGTGGTCACCGTCTGGGAGGCGGAGGGTCGCATCCACCTCTCGGTAGCCGACGACGGCCCGGGGATCTCCGATGACGACCTCCCGTTCGTTTTCGAGCGCCTCTATGTGGCTCAGAACAACCCGAAGGTCAAAGAGTCGGGAAGTGGCCTCGGGCTCGCGATCGTGAGAGAGCTGGTCGAAGGAATGGGTGGTGCGGTGATGGCCCGCCGCTCCAGTATCGGAGGGGCCGAACTCGTGGCGAGCTTCCGACCGGCCCCTGAGTCAGCCCGTGTGCGGCTCAGCGATGGTGGCTGACACGTCGCCGACGAGCACCGACGCCCCGGGCTCCACCTTCCGCAGGAGCGGGGCGAGGGCGGCCGTGCCGGCGGCCGAGGTGACATGGCCCACCACCGCGCCTTCGAAGATCACCTCATCGCCCACCGCGAGCGTGTGATCGGCGGTGATCACTCGGACCGGTCGGGGAACATTTCCCCCCCGACTGTCGATACGCGCCACTAGTTCCTGGCCGGTGTAGCAACCCTTGGTGAAGCTCACCGACAGGTCGATGAACTGCTGCCCACCCTCACCGGGGATCGTGTTTTCACCCAGATCAGCACCCATGCGCGGCATGCCAGCCCGGATCCGCTGGTGGTCGTCGTCGGGATCGAGAAGACCGGGCCAGTGCAGCGGCGTGGGGATCGTGAGATCGGCCACCTGCTCGAAGGAGACGTCGGTACGGAGCTTGAATCGCTCGAGCCGTCGGATCATCGCATCGGCATGGCCCGCGTCGATGTCGAGCAGGTATTCATCGTCGCTCACCCGATGCACACGAAACCACGACACCAGCTTTCCGGTGGGCTGGAGAAGGAGCGACCACATCGTGTCGCCGTCGTCGAGAGCATCGACGTCCTGGGAGATCTGGCCCTGCAGATAGCTGTGGGCATCGGAGCCGGAGGCCCTCACTGTGTCGCGACCGCTCATGAGCTGATTCCTTCCTCGCCGGCGTGTCGGGCCGCGGTCATCCGCCGGGCCGCCGGTACCGCCGCCAGCAGGGCCTTCGCCTTGTTCTGACACTCTAGATGTTCGTCCTCGGCCACCGAGTCGGCCACAATTCCGGCACCGGCCTGGACCGATGCCCGGTTGCCGCTCACCAGCATCGTTCGGATCGTGATCGCGGTGTCGATATTGCCCGAGAAGTCGACATAGCCCACCACTCCGCCGTAGGGGCCACGTTTCACGGGCTCGAGTTCGTCGATGATCTCCATCGCCCTCACTTTCGGTGCCCCCGACAGGGTGCCCGCCGGCAGGGTGGCCCGCAGGACATCGATCGGTGTCTTGCCGGCGGCCAGGTCGCCCGACACCTGGGAGGTGAGATGCATCACATGGCTGTAGCGCTCGAGGGTCATCATCTCGTCGATCTGCAAGGAACCGAATTCCACCACTCGGCCCACGTCGTTTCGGGCCAGATCAACGAGCATCACGTGCTCCGCGACCTCCTTGGGGTGCTCCAACAGTTCGGCGGCCAGGCGACGGTCGTGCTCCTCTGTGGTGCCCCGCTTTCTCGTGCCCGCTATCGGTCGTGAGATCACCCGATCGTCGAGCAGCTGCACCATCGGCTCTGGTGAGCCGCCGACGACTTCGAGGTCGCCGTGTCGGAGAAAGTACATGTGAGGGCTCGGGTTGACCTGGCGCAGCACCCGGTAGAGGTCGAAAGCATCGGCGTCGAGATCGAGGTCGAAGCGCTGGGAGAGCACCACCTGGAAGATGTCGCCCGCGAGGATGTACTCGCGGGCTGCCTCCACTGCGGCACAGTAGGTGGCCTTCCCCATCGATGAGGTGACCTCTGGAAGCTCGTCGTCGGGGTCGGGCGGACTCATCAGGGGCTCGGCCAGCGCGCTCGCCCCGTCGGCAGCGAGGTGTCGTATTCGTTCGATCGCGTCGTCGTAGGCGAGATCGAGATCGGCATCAGACGAGGCCGCTCCCACGATCACGTTGGCAATCAAGCTCACGCGCTGGCGCCAATGATCGTAGACCGCGAGCTCACCGATCATCGAGATCACCGCGTCGGGGAAACCGAGATCGTCCTCGGGAACCTCAGGGAGACGTTCGACCTCACGCACGACGTCGTATCCCAGATAGCCGATGAGCCCCCCGTGGAGCGGGGGGAGGCCCTCCAGGTCGGGGGCACGATAGTGGGCCAGCAGTACCTCGAGGGCGCTGAGGATGCCGCAGTCGGTGGGCACCTCGATGCCGAGGTCGCCGATGATCGTGAGGGACCCATCCTTGGACACCAGGGTGCCCTGCGGGTGGCGTCCGATGAACGACCAGCGGCTCCAGCGATCGCCGTTCTCGACCGATTCGAGCAGGAAGCCTTCGCCATCGCCGACTACGCGTGCGAACGCGGCAACCGGCGTCGTGAGATCGGCCAGCACATCGGACCACACCGGAACGACCGTGTGATCTCGGGCGAGCTCCCGAAACTCGTCGCGAGTGGGTTGGAACCTCACCCGCTCAGCCGAACCGGAGCGAGTCGGGGTCGGTGACGGTGCGGTAGTAGCAGGTCGGGCGGGTGGCCCCGGTTTGGTCCCTGGTGTGGCATACCCCAGCGCCGACCTTGCGGACCCGGTAGAGCAGGCTGTTCTGCTCACAATTGACCGCCACGTCGACCAGTTCGAGCACATCACCCGATGTGGCGCCCTTGTGCCAGATCTCCTCGCGCGACGTGCTGTAGAGGACGGCGGACCGGCGGGCGAGAGTCTCTCGGTATGCCTCCTCGTTGGCGTAGCCGATGAACAACACATCACCGCTGTCGGCATCCTGCAGCACCACCGGCACGACCTGATGACCGGCTCTGCCGATCTTGGCCACCTTGTCGAAGTCGAGTTGGACTTCGAGCCCCTCTTCCAACGAGTTCGTCATGGCGTTGATCCTAGGGGGACCTCAGAGGTAGAGGCCGGTGGAACCCTCGTCGAGACGCTCGGCCGCCACCGCGTGCACATCGCGTTCACGCAAGATGATGTAGTCGGTGCCGCGGACCTCGACCTCGTAGCGGTCTTCGGGGTTGAACAGGACCTGATCACCCGCCTCCATGCTACGGACGTTGGGTCCCACCGCAACCACACCGGCCCAGGCCAGACGCTTTCCCACCTGGGCGGTGGCCGGGATGAGGATGCCACCCGATGAGCGTCGCTCGCCTTCAGCATCGCCGAGCCTCACGAGGATGCGGTCGTTGAGCATCTTCACCGGCAGGCGGTCGTCGTCGACCAGGGAAGGAGGCCTCTTGCGGTCGTCAGTGGTGGTCACGTCGGCCAACGCTAGCGCTGGCTGGGTCACATGGAACCCGGCGGGCGAACCGTCACACCCGACGCGACCATCGCCAGCTTGGCCTCGCCCACGGTGTGTTGACCGAAGTGGAAGATGCTGGCCGCGAGCACGGCATCGGCACCGCCGTCGATGACCCCATCGACCAGGTGGGCGAGGGTGCCTACTCCGCCACTGGCGATCACCGAGATGTTGATGGCGTGGCTCACGGCGCTGGTGAGGGCGATGTCGAAGCCGTCCCTGGTGCCGTCGCGGTCCATCGAGGTGAGCAGGATCTCGCCGGCGCCGAGATCGGCCGCGTCGATAGCCCACTTGACCGCGTCGATACCTGTGCCCGTTCTGCCTCCGTGGGTGTAGACCTCGAATCCACTCGGCACCGAGTCGCTACGGCGGGCGTCTATGGCCACCACACAGCACTGAGAGCCGAACTCCCGACTGATCTCGCCGATCAGCTCAGGCCGCTCCACTGCCGCGGTGTTGACGCTCACCTTGTCGGCACCGGCCATGAGAAGCCGGCGGGCATCGTCGACGGTTCGGATGCCTCCCCCGATCGTGAAGGGGATAAAGACCTGCTCAGCGACGGCTCGAGCCATCTCCACGGTTGTGTCGCGATGGTCTGAGGAGGCCGTGATGTCGAGGAACACCAACTCATCGGCACCCTGCTGGTCGTAGAGGGCTGCGAGCTCGACGGGATCGCCGGCATCTCGGATGTCGACGAAGTTGACACCCTTCACCACCCGCCCGGCATCGACATCGAGGCACGGGATCACCCGTATTGCTCGCACCGTCACGACACCGGCCCCAACTCGGCCACTGCGGAGGCCACATCGACACGACCCTCGTAGATGGCTTTGCCCACAATGGCCCCTGCCAACCTGCGCCCGCCGGATTCGAGGCCGTCCAGCGCGACGAGGTCGGCCAGGTTGCCCACGCCTCCTGAAGCGATCACATCGACCGGGGTGGCCGACATCACCTCTGCGAGTCCCTCCAGATCGGGCCCGTGGAGAGTGCCGTCGCGGGAGATGTCGGTGACGACAAACGCATCGACCCCGGTATCGGCGAAGGACCGCGCGACGTCGAGCACGGTGCGACCCGAACCCACCAACCAGCCGTCGGTGGCAACCTCGCCTGACCGCGCGTCGAGACCTACCGCAACGCGGTGGTGAGCCGCCAGAGTGCGAACGAGATCGGGATTTTCGAGGGCGGCGGTGCCTATCACCACCCGCTCCACGCCCACCTCGAACAAGGCGTCGGCAGCCTCGACCGACCGCACCCCCCCGCCCGTCTGCACCGGAACCTCGACTGCCCGGATGATCGCCGCGACGACATCACGATTCTCCGGTATTCCGCTGCGGGCGGCATCGAGATCAACCACATGGATCCAACCCGCGCCGGCTTCGGCGAAGGCCACGGCCTGGGCCACCGGATCATCGCCATAGACCGTTTCGCGGCCGTAGTCGCCCTGGTGAAGACGCACACATTTGCCGCCGCGAATATCGATCGCCGGATACAGGTGCATCAGGCCATCGCCTCCACGCCGATACGGGCCGCGGCCACAAAATTCTCGAGGATCTGGATGCCATTGGTGCCGGACTTCTCGGGATGGAACTGGCACGCCCAAACATTGTCGCGGCCCGCGGCAGCGACAAGATGCTCGCCGTAGTCACACGTGGCGAGTACATCGTCGCCATCCTCGGCGGCGTAGGAGTGCACGAAGTACACCCACGGGTCAGGATCGAGACCCGAGAACATGGGGTGATCGCCGACCCTCGGTTCGATGATGTTCCACTGCATCTGGGGCCGCTTCACCGACCCAGGGAGGATGTGTACCATCCGATCGAAGTAGCCGAGCCCGCTACAGCCAGGGGCCTCGTCGGACCCGGCAAACAGAACCTGCATTCCGATACATATGCCGAAGAACGGCACTCCCGCGCCGATTCGCTCCATCGCCACCTCATCGAGTCCGGTTGCACGAAGTGCGTTCATGCAAGGCTCGAATGCTCCAACACCCGGCAGCACGACACCGTCGGCCGCCGCGATCAGGCCTCGGTCGGCGGTGAGGCGAGCGTCGGCGCCGGCATGGTCGAATCCCTTGTGGGCAGAGTGGAGGTTTCCGATCCCGTAGTCGAGGATCGCGATGAGGGGGGCAGCCCCCGCGGCCTCAGACATAGTTCAGAGGGTTCCCTTGGTGGACGGCACCGCCGAACCCTCCACCTGGACAGCATCGTGGAGACAGCGAGCCACGCCCTTGAAGGCCGCCTCGATGATGTGATGGGTGTTCTTGCCGCGCCGCGCGACTATGTGCAGGGTCACGCCCGATGCCGTCGCGAACGCCCGCCAGAACTCCTCGACCAGTTGGGGATCGAAGGGCGGGTCGCTCAATATCTTCTGACCGGGGAACTCGACCTCATAGTGCAGGAATGGGCGACCGGAAAGATCGAGGACCGCCTCTACCGCGGCCTCGTCGAGGGGCACCGTGATCGAAGCGAACCGCCTCACACCGCGCTTGTCTCCCCATGCTTCGCGGAAGGTGTCGCCCACCGCGATCCCGACGTCTTCCACCGTGTGGTGGGCGTCGATCTCGAGGTCGCCCTTGGCCTTCACCACAAGGTCGAAGCCGCCGTGGCGTCCGAGTTGGTCGAGCATGTGATCGAAGAAGGGGATGCCCGTGGCAACTTCGGTGGCGCCCGTACCGTCGAGATCCACCGATACTTCGATCGATGTCTCCTTGGTGACGCGGTTGGTGGATGCGGAACGGCTCACGTGAGGACCTCCGTTAGAGCAGAGACAAATCGATCGTCTTCGGTGGGTGTGCCGATGGTGACACGTAGGCAGCCATCGAGTCGGGGCCACGACGCACAATTGCGTACAAGCACCGAACGGTCGACGAGCGCCTGCCAGACGTCGGCGCCGGCCATCGAGCGGGGCCGGAACAGCACGAAATTCGCGCCCGAGGGCCACATCTCGACATCCAGATCTGCCATTGCTGCCACCAGGCGTCCCCTCTCTTCGACGAGACGGGCCACCCTCTGATCCATTGCTTCGGAGTGGGCGAGGGCCAGAGTGCCGGCGATCTGTGTCATCACGTCGAGGTGGTAGGGCAGCACCACCTTCTCGAGTTCTTCAACGAGCCACTGGGGGCCCACGAGGTAGCCGAGTCGGGCGCCGGCCATCGCCCACGTCTTGGAATAGGTGCGACTCACCACCAGGGGCACCTCGGGCCCCAACAGTTCGAACGCACTGTGGGTCGCGAACTGACCATATGCCTCATCGACGCAGAGAACTCCGCCGGTGTCGGCTACGAGTTGGAGGACCGTGGCCACGTCGGTGGGAGAATCGACGACGCCGGTGGGGTTGTTGGGCGAACACAGGAAGGTAACCTCGGGCCGCCGAGAGTGCAGCACCCGCTCTACTTCTGCGAGGTCGAGGGCGAAGTCGTCGGAGCGCTCACCCTCGGCCAGATCAGTGCCGGTGATGCGGCTCAGGTGGCTGTGGAGCGCATAGGTGGGTTCGAACACCGCGGCCGTGCGTCCGGGGCCTCCGTAGGTGAGCAGGAGGGTCTGGAGCACCTCGTTGGAACCATTGGCGGCGAAGACCTGCTCGGGTCCCACGCCATGACACCGGCCGATCGCCGAGCGCAGGCCGATGGCCGACCGATCGGGATAGCGGTGCCAGTCCACATCGACCATCGCTGAGGCGACCTCAGCAGTGAACTCCGCCGGCGGAGGCTCGGGGCTCTCGTTGGTGTTCAACCTGACATCGACGTCGATCTGGGGCGAGTGATATCCGTCCATCAGAGCGACCGATACTCTCGGTGAAGGGCGTCGGCTCATGGCCGGTCGGTCTCCCGACGAAGACGCACCGAATCTGCGTGGGCGGCGAGGCCCTCGGCTTCAGCGAGGGTGACCACGTGGTTGCCCATCGCCTCGAATCCCTGCCGATCCACACTCACGACGTGAAGATCCTTCATGAAGTCGCGAACCGTGAGGGCGCTTGCGAATCGTGCCGTACCGTTGGTGGGCAACACATGGCTCGGGCCTGCGACATAGTCGCCGAGTGATGCCGGCGCATAGGCCCCGCAGAACACAGCCCCTGCGTTTTCGACAAGGTGCACCAGTGATTCCGGATCTGCGGTCTGGAGCTCGAGGTGCTCGGGCGCGATGAAGTTGGCCACCGCAATGGCCTGCTCGGGCGACTCACACACCACCACGTTGCCCGACTTGTGGAGCGTGGCCTCGATGTCGGCCCGTCTCGGCGCGGAGGCCACCAGGCGCTCGATTGCTTCAGTGACCGAGTTGGCGACAGCTTCGTCCCAGGTGACAAACCAGGCGAGACCATCGGGGCCGTGCTCGGCCTGGACGATGACATCGATCGCGGCAAAATCTGCAGGAGCAGAGCCGTCGCCGATCACCACGACCTCCGATGGCCCGGCGAACGACGACGGCACGCCCACCAGGCCGGCGACCTCCTGTTTGGCGAGCGCGACATACACATTGCCAGGCCCGACGATCACATCAACCGGCCTGACCGTCTCGGTGCCGTAGGCGATGGCTGCGATCGCCTGGGCGCCACCCACCGCGAATACCTCGTCCACTCCAGCCACCGAGGCCGCTGCGAGAGTGACGTCGGGGACCAGCCCATCGGGCCCGGGCGGAACGCACAGCACCACCTCGGCGACGCCCGCCACTCGGGCCGGGATGGCTGTCATCAAAACCGTGGATGGGTAGACGGCGCGTCCTCCGGGCACATAGCAGCCGGCCCGTCGCACCGGCCGGTGCAGACCGCGGATGGATACGCCAGGCCGGTTCACCTCGACATCGGTTGGCAACTGCTCGCGGTGATAGCTCTCGATCGAGGCTGCCGCGGCCTCGAGCGCCTCCACCACCTTCGGGTCGACCCGAGCGCGAGCCGCGACAATTCCGCTGGGCGGCACGATCAAAGATTCGAGGTCGACTCCGTCGAACCGGCGAGTGAATTCCTTCACCGCCTCATCGCCGCCGGCGCGCACCGCGGCAAGAATCTCGCGGACGATGTCGACAGGCCCATCTGAAGGGGCAGCCGGGCGGGGAAGGTAGTCGCCAAGATCTCCCGATGTTCCACGAAGGTCGATCCGGCGAAGCACCTGAACACGCTACCGGTCAGGGCTCCCCCATCCCGCGGCTTTAGCGGCCATACTGCCCGGCATGCATCCAGACAAAGCCGAGCTCTCCTCGATCACCACGGTCGTAGCTGATGTGGCCCGCCGCATCGCCGAGGTGGCCGAGCGCAGAGCTGCCGATCCCGACGACCCGGTGATCGGCCGCCTCCACGAGATCGAGCGGTCCCTGATCACCGTCGAGCGCCGCCTGCACGACGTCGGCCGAGCCCTCGACTGATCGCCATGGTCCGTCGCTGATCGTCACCAAAAGAAATGCGGCCACCCTCATAAATGAAGGTGGCCGCGGGCGACACAGGGCGGCGGATCCCTCGTGTCACCGGATGTGACCGAGCGGCGGGTGCTCGGTCAGGTTTGCAATATATCCCGATTCGATCGTCAACAACAGCATCCTCGAACGATCTTCTTGACGTTCCGTTACTCATCCACCACTCAACGTGACCAATGGCATGGACAGGAATGCACTTCGGGTCATTCGCCCCAGTTGGGAAGCCGGATCAGAGCCGGCTCGAGGGACAGAAGTCGCTCAGGGCGCAGTCCTCGCACCTCGGGCGTCGAGCGATGCACACGCGACGACCGTGCAGAATCATCCGGAGGCTGAAGTGACCACGCTCCGAAGCCGGCACCATCGGGTTGAGTTCGTTCTCGATTTTCACCGGATCGGTCTCGGTGGTGATTCCCAGCAGATTCGACAGTCGGATGACGTGGGTATCGACCGGCAGCCCGGGCTCGCCGAGGGCCACGCTGCGCACGACGTTGGCCGTCTTGCGACCCACTCCGGGCAGCCGAACCAGATCCTTCATCGCGTGCGGGACCTGGCCGTCGTAGTCTTCGATCAGCATCCGGGCCGTACCCACCAGGCTCTTCGACTTCTGGCGGAACAGCCCGATCGTGTCGACGAACGGTTCGACCTGTTCGGGGTCGACCTCGGCCAACGACCACGGGTCCGGGAATCGGGCGAACAGGCCGGGGGTGGCCTTGTTGACACCCACATCTGTTGCCTGGGCAGACAGGATCGTCGCCGCCAGGAGTTCGAACGCGTTGCGGTGCTCCAACTCACATTCGGCCTCGGGGTACTCATCGGCCAGGCGCTCGTGGGTGACACGCGCGCGGCCCTTCGGTGAACGTGGCTTGGCCATGGCGCGACCCTAGCTAGCCTGAGCGGGTGCAGCTGACCGTAGAAGGCCCACTTTCCGGAGAGTGCCGCTGGATGGCGGTGGTGTCAGAGCACCGCACCCACCTCGACCTCCGAGCCCAACTGTCGGGCATGCTCGACGGGCTCCCCCGTGAGGATCGAGTGCAGCTCTGGCTGCGTGAGACCGATTCGGAGGCGGAGGCTGTAATCGAGGATCTCGGCTTCACCGCCTACCGAGACCTCTGGCAGCTCCGCTGTCCTCTCCCCAATGCCCCGTCAGGGCTCCACACTCGGGCGTTCACGCCCGACGACACCGACGACTTCATAGGCGTCAACAACCGTGCCTTTCACTGGCATCCGGAGCAGGGCGGGCTCACTCGCAGCGGGTTCGAAGCAACACGAGTCGAGCCCTGGTTCGACCCGGACGGCTTCCGACTACTCCACGACGGTGATGAACTGGTCGGCTTCTGCTGGACGAAGATCCACGCCGACCACGAGCCCCCGCTCGGCGAGATCTATGTGATCGCCATCGACCCCTCCCGCCACGGGCGAGGCCTGGGTGTGCCGATGACCCTCGCCGGACTCGAGTGGCTCTCCGCCCGGGGCCTGCGTCATGGGATGCTCTATGTCGAGTCCGACAACGGAGCCGCCAATGCCACCTATGAGGCGATCGGATTCACCCGCCATCACATCGACCGCGCCTACCGCCGAGACCCATCATGAACCAGTTCACCGTCGCCGGAGTATCTCATCGCGATGCGCCGATTCTTCGCTACGACCCCACTCGCGCCGAGTTGGCCGACCTGCTCGCCGGTGAGCCCCGATACCGCCTCGACCAGGTTTGGGAGGGGCTCCACCAGAGAGGCGACGACATCGACGACCTCACCAACGTCTCGAAGGCGCTTCGAGCCCGGCTCCGAGACGCTCTGCCGTCGGCCCTCACCGCCGAGCACGAGTCGATCAGCGACGACGGCGACACCGTGAAATGGTTGTGGCGGCTCCACGATGGGCATCACATCGAAACCGTGCTCATGCATTACGCCGAGCGCACCACTGTCTGCGTGTCGTCCCAGGCCGGGTGTGCCATGGGATGCGGGTTCTGTGCCACCGGCCAGAGCGGGTTCGATCGACACCTCTCGGTGGGTGAGATCGTCGAGCAGGTCATCCGGGCCCGCCACGCCTCTGCGCCGCGCCGGGTGTCCAACATCGTGTTCATGGGGATGGGTGAGCCCTTCGCCAACTACGACCGCACCTGGGCCGCGGTGGAGCGGATCAATACCGACATCGGGATCGGCGCTCGCCACATCACGATCTCCACCGTCGGCATAATCCCCGGCATCGAGCGCCTGGCCGATGAGTCACTGCCGGTCAACCTCGCTATCTCCCTTCACGCCGCCGATGACGAACTCCGCAACGAACTGGTGCCCATCAACGCGCGTTACCCCCTCGAGGAGCTGGCTCAGGCCTGTGAGCGCTACCTCGCGGCCAAGAACCGACGCCTGTCGTTCGAGTGGGCCCTCATCGACGGCGTCAATGATCGCTTGGTGGATGCCGAACGGCTGGCCCGCCTCAGCCGCCGCCTCCGAGCCCACATCAACCTGATTCCTCTCAACCCCACTCCCGGCTACCTCACCAGAGGAACACCACTCCCCCGTGTCTATGGCTTCCGCGACGAACTCACCGACCTCGGCGCGAACGCCACGGTCCGGCGCACCCGCGGCACAGAAATCGACGCCGCCTGCGGCCAGCTACGGGCCAGTCGCCAAATCGTCGATCCTCCGCGCCGACGCTGAGATCAACAGCGGAGTCAGACCAAAAGTCGACTTCTTCCCTCCATACTGGGTGGCATGACTGATCAGATCTGGGTGAACCCCCGCCAGCCCCAGACCCTCTACATGGCCCAGATCCTCATGTACTTCCGTGGGGCCTTGGCGATCCTGTTCGGGGCCCTCTTCTCGATCGGCGATGTGGTGCTTTTCGGCTCACGCTTCCTCGCTGTGATCTGGATTCTGCTGCTCACCGTCGGCATGATCGCCGGCGCCTACGGGATCGCCAACGAGAAGAAGTGGGGGTACCAGCTCGGAGTGGCTGCCGCCCTCGCTCCGATCGTGGTGTCGGTGCTCTACCTGTTTCGCGGGAATTCCGACTTCCTGCTCAGAGACCCCATCGGCCTGATGTTCGATATAGCCCTGGTGGCCCTGCTTCTCCACCCGATGAGCAAGGAATACCAGAAGGTCTGGTTCCGGTGAGCGACGGCGATTCGCCGATCCTCACCGAGGGGGTAACCCTCGACCCCGATCATCTCCCCACCGGCGACGAGAAGCGCCATCAGGTGCGTGCGCTGTTCGATTCGATCGCTCCTCGCTACGACCTCGTCAACCGGATCATGACGTTCGGCCTCGATGTGCGCTGGCGTAAGGCCGCGCTGCGCGAACTCTCTGCTCCCGGAGGATCGGTGGTGGTCGACCTCGCCTGCGGCACCGGCGACTTCTGCCGTGAGCTCGACAAGCGCGGGATGGTAGCGATCGGCCTCGATCTGTCGATGGGAATGCTTGCCGCCGCCCGAACCGACGCCCCCTTGCTCCACGCCGACATCCTCCGGATGCCCCTCTCCGACGCGACCGTCGACGCAGCCACCTGCGGCTTCGCGCTACGCAACCTGGTTGAACTTCCCGGCTTTTTCGACGAGGTCGCCCGGGTTGTGCGCCCCGGAGGGCGCATCGCCCTGCTCGACGCGGCCGAACCCGAGAATGCCGTGCTGGCCTGGGGTCATGGCCTCTACTTCAACCGGGTGGTGCCCCTGATCGGTGGTCTCATCAGCGAGGGCCGGGCCTACCGCTATCTGCCGAAATCGATGGCCTATCTGCCCGAGTGGCCGGAGATGCAGTCGCGGCTCGAACAATCCGGTTTCGTGGATATCGAGCGGAAGGTCTTCACCGGGGCCCAACTCATCACCGCCACCCGGCGCTAGCTGCTCAGAACAGGTCGGGCACCATCGACTGTTCCTCGATTGGCGGCCTCAGATACTCACCGGCTTGGCGATCCGGAAGTTCGATCGGCGACGACGTGGTGTCTTCGTAGGGAATCTTCGCCAGCAAATGGCTGATGCAATTGAGGCGAGCCCTCTTCTTGTCGTCGGCATCCACCACCCACCACGGCGACAACTTGGTGTCGGTGTGGTGGAACATGCGGTCCTTGGCCCGGGAGTAATCGAGCCACCTGGCTCTCGACTCCAGATCCATGGGCGAGAGCTTCCACCGCTTCTCGGGATTGTTGATCCGGCTCTTGAATCGGCGCTCCTGCTCGTCGTCGCTCACCGAGAACCAGTACTTGATCAAGATGATCCCCGACCGGAGAAGCATGTTCTCAAGCTCCGACGTGGAGCGGAGGAACTCCTCGTATTCCTCTTGGGTGCAGAATCCCATCACCTGCTCGACCCCGGCCCGGTTATACCAACTCCGGTCGAACAGCACCATCTCACCACCAGCCGGAAGGTGGGGAACGTAGCGCTGGAAGTACCACTGGCTTCGCTCGCGCTCGGTGGGTGTGCCGAGAGCAACGATGCGTACCGTGCGAGGGTTGGTGCGTTCGGCGATTCGCTTGATCGTTCCGCCCTTACCAGCCGCGTCTCGACCCTCGAACAGGACGCACACTTTCAGTTTCTCGTTCTCGATCCAGGCCTGCATCTTGACCAACTCGCGCTGGAGTTGGGCCAACTCGGCCTCGTAGACCTTCTTCGATAGCTTCTCGACCATTTCGATCTCCCCTTGCGCTCGGCCTCCGGCTGCTACTGGGCGAACCGACCGTGACGAATCCGATGCGCCTCCATGAGGACCTGTTCCTGGGCGCCGTGCACCACAATCTCGGGATCGGGAACGAAGTCGAGCGACGTGTCGCGGTCTTCGTAGTCGACCGAGTTGAGGATCACCTTGATCGCGTTGAGACGGGCCCTCTGCTTGTTCTCGGAACGAACGATGGTCCAGGGGCACGTATTCGTGCTGGTGCGCCGCAGCATTTGGTATTTCATCTCGGTGAAGTCGTCCCAGTGCTCCTGGGCCTGCACGTCGATCTCGCTCAGTTTCCACTGGCGCAAAGGGTCCTCGCGGCGTCGTTCGAACCGACGGGCTTGTTCGGCCTTGCTCACCGAGAAGTAGAGCTTCACCAAGATGGTGCCGCTGCGGACGAGATCCTTCTCGAAGCCGGTGACCCCTTTCATGAATGTCTCGTATTCGTTATCGGAGCAAAACCCGAATACGGCCTCCACCATCGCCCGGTTGTACCAACTCCGGTCGAACAGCACCATCTCCCCTCCGTGGGGAAACTGGGCCACGTAGCGCTGGAAGTACCACTGGGTGAGGTCGTCTTCGGTGGGCTTGCCCATGGCCACCACCCGATAGTGCTTCTCATTCATGTAGCGGGTGACGCGACGTATCGTGCCGCCCTTGCCGGCCGCGTCTCGGCCTTCGAACACCACGATCATCCTTCGCCGGTTTCGCTCGAGGTGGGATTGGAGCTTCAGCAACTCCACCTGCCACAACCTCAGCGCCCTTTCCCGACGGCGGGCTCGCAGCGCTCTGCGCACCCGTTCGGGCTCGTTGCGGAGCACCTCGGCGATGTCTTCGGGGACGTCCACCGACACCAGGGAGACATCAGTGAGTGCGCCGGTGGCAAATGCGTCGTCCTCGTTCTCGTCGTCGTCGTAGTCCGTGATCATCACCCCACGGTACCCGAGCACCCCGGCTACAGTCCCATTGCGTGATCAGCTCCGGGGTGCACCATGTGTCCATCAATGTCGACGATCTCGAGGCATGCCGGCGGTTTTACGTCGAGGCAATCGGACTCACCGAGATCGAGCGTCCCGAGTTGAGCGTGGGTGGCCTGTGGCTACAGGCGGGGCCTCAACAAATTCACCTCCTCGAACTCCCCTGTCCCCCCGCTCTCGGACAGCACTTCTCGCTGCGTGTCGACGATCTCGATGCCGCGGTGGCAACACTCGCCGATCGAGGCATCGAAATCGACCGACTCAACACCATCGAGGGGGTCTGTCGACAGGGTTTCCTGAGCGACCCGGCGGGCAATCAGATCGAGCTCACCGAAACCATCTGATCAGCCGGTGAGAGCCAACCCGGCCGCCATCGCCAGCCCGCCCAGTAGTTGGACACGTCCGGTGAGGCCGAGTACCGGGATCAGATCGGCGCCGCTCGCCCCTCGGGCCACCGACCGGATCGCCGACACCACAAACGGCAGGCTCAGCACTGAGGCCAGCGCAGCCCGGCCGGAGAGGACGGTCACCATGATCGCCACCAGCAAGGCTCCCTCCTGCATCACCACATAGACGATGCGGGTGCGCTTGTCGCCCAACCGAACCGCGAGTGTGTTCTTGCCCGCCTCGGTGTCTCCGGGGATGTCTCGGAGGTTGTTGACCACCAGCAGGGCCGTGGCCCAGAGCCCGACTGCGATGCTGCATGCGAGCGCCACCCCGTCGATTTTCTCGAGCAGTACATAGCTTGTGCCCACCGTTGCGACGAGGCCGAAGAAGATAAAGACGAAGACTTCTCCCAACCCCAAGTAGCCGTAGGGCCGGGGACCGCCGGTGTAGGTCCAGCCCGCCAACAGCGAGGCAGCACCCACCACGAACAGTTCTGGGCCCACCACCAACGCCAGCACCGCTCCGACCGCCCCGGCCAGCAGGAAGGCCAGGGTGGCGGCCCGCTTCACCGATGAGGGCTCCGCCAGCCCCGATCCCACCAAGCGGAGGGGCCCTACGCGCCGGGCACCATCGGTGCCTCTCACACCGTCGGAGTAGTCGTTGGCGTAGTTGACTCCCACCTGGAGCGCCAGCGCGACGATCAGAGCCGCCACCACCCTCCACCATGCGGTGTCGACCCCTTGGCCCACTGCCGCACCGGCACCTACCGCCACCGGCACGATGGCTGCGGGGAGGGTGCGAGGTCTGGCTCCGGCGACCCAGAGCCGAACCCCTGCGGGCGCGGTGGATTCGTTCATGAGGCCTCCAGAAGCTCGCCGACCGCGGCCACGAGCAGATCGTGCTCGACGCAGTGGATGCGCTCCTCGAGCGCCTGCTTCGTGTCGTCGGCCAGGATCGGCACCTCGCTTGAGGCGAGCACCGGGCCGTCGTCGATGCCCTCATCGGGCACGAGGTGCACCATCACCCCGGTGCGATCGAGTCGTCCAGCGAGATGAGCGGCCCACGCGTCGTCGATCGCCGTTGCTCCGGGAAACTCGCCGGGAAGAGCAGGATGAAGGTTGACAACCTGACCGGGGGTTCGATCGAGAAACGAACCAGTGAACAGGTGCATCCAGCCGCACTGGAGTATGAGATCAGGGGCGGCGACCCACATGAGTTCGGCCAGGTCGGCGTCGTAGGCCTCTCGCGCCGCGCGTCGATCGGTGAAGGCGAGGCGATATGGCCCGAGGGGGCGGAACTGGACGGGAACGCCCGCAGCACGAGCTCTCACACCGGCATATGCATTGCGGCGATTGGTGACGACGAGCACGACAGATGCATCGAGGCGCCCGTCGTCGCACGCATCGAGCACTGCCTGGAGGTTGGAGCCGGAGCCCGACGCCAGTACAACCAGCCGGGCCGTCACCGCCACTGCCCGTCGAGCACGACGCGCGCGTCGCCCTCGGCAACAGATTCGAGCACTCCCACGACCGGATATCCCAGTTGGGCGGCTTCCTCGGCGGCGCTGGAGGAGATGGCCACGACCAGCCCGATCCCCATGTTCCAGGTGCGAAATGCATCGGCGTCGGCGATATCACCCCATTCCACGAGCTGGCGGAAGCCGTCGGGCACCGTCCACGATCCAAGCTCAAAATGCGCGCCAAGGTGATCGGGCAGCACGCGCGGAACGTTTTCCAGGAAGCCACCGCCGGTGATGTGAGCGAGAGCCTTCGGCTCGATACCGGCTGCAACAAGGCGATCGATGTCGGCGATGTATGACTTGTGAGGGGTGAGGAGCCACTCGAGCATCTCATCGGATGGGTCGTTGGTCTCGAGCAGGAGCCGGATCAGGGAGTAGCCGTTGGTGTGGGGGCTTACGCTCGGCATTCCCACCAGCACGTCGCCCGCGCCCAGTTCGGTGGTGCGGGGCCACAGCTCGTCGCGTCGGACAGAGCCGACGATCGTGCCCGCGATGTCGACCGACCCCTCGGTGTAGACGCCGGGCATCTCCGCGGTCTCTCCGCCGAGGAGGGCACAGCCGACCGCTCGGCATGCGGCGGCCATACCGATGACGATCTCCGCCACGGTCTCGGGGACGAGCTTGGCGGTTGCTATGTAGTCGAGAAAAAACAAGGGCCTGGCACCCTGCACGAGGATGTCGTCGACACAATGGTTGACCAGGTCGTGGCCGACGCCCTGCCAACCACCGTGGCGGGCCGCGAGCCCGACCTTGGTGCCCACACCGTCGGTGGATGCCACGAGCACGGTGCCGGGACCCAGCGAGTCGGCCGAGAAGAGGCCGCCGAACGCGCCCACCTCGGAGAGAACCGCGGGCGTGTTGGTGGACTTGACCGCGTCGGCCAACAGCTTCACGGTGCGATTGCCGGCGTCGATATCGACACCGGCGTCGGCGTAGCTGGTCATGAGCGGACCTCGGCGGTGGATCGAGCGATATCGGAGCGGTGGTGGGCACCCTCGAAGTTGATGGCGGCCACACCGGCATGGGCGGCATCGGCTGCCACGGTCAACTCGGGCGCAACCGCAGTGACGGCCAACACCCGACCTCCCGACGCATACACCGCTCCGCCGATGGTCTCGGTGCCCGCATGAAATACCTTGCATCCCAGCGCGGCGGTCTCATCGAGACCCTCGATCGGTTCGGAGCCAGAACCGTGCTCGGGATAACCGGCCGATGCCACCACCACGGTGACGGCAGCCTGCGGGGACCATTCGATCAATTCCTCGGCCAAGCGGCCCTCCACGCACGCCTCGAACACATCGAGCAGATCGGATTCGAGGAGGGGCACCACCACCTGGGTTTCCGGGTCGCCGAACCGGCAGTTGTACTCGATGACCTTCGGGCCATCGGCCGTGAGCATCATCCCGGCATACAGCACACCTCGGTAAGGACGACCCTCCGCGGCCAAGGCGGCGAGCGTAGGCGAGATCACTTCCCGCCCGATCTGGTCGAGCAGTTGGGCATCAGCTATCGGGGAGGGGTGAAATGCTCCCATTCCCCCGGTGTTGGGCCCCTCGTCGCCCTCCAGAAGGCGCTTGTGGTCCTGGGCGGCCGGCATCAGGTGAAAGTCGGTGCCGTCACAGAACGCGAGGATCGACACCTCGACGCCGAATAACCGCTCCTCCAGCAAAACCTCCGCTCCCGCAGCGCCAAAACGGCCATCGATGAGAATCGACCGGACCGCATCGGCCGCCTCGGTGAAGGTGTCGGCCACGATCACTCCCTTGCCTGCGGCCAGACCACTGGCCTTCACCACCGGCACGGAGTCGAGATCATCGAGATGAGCCAGCGCGGCGTCGGCGTCTGTGAACGAGGCGGCGCGAGCGGTGGCGATCCCGTGCTGGAGCAGGAACCGCTTGCAGTGCACCTTCGAGCCCTCGAGTCGGGCCGCCTCTGCCGATGGGCCGAACGCGGCGATGCCCACCTGGGAGAGCGCATCGACAAGGCCCGCCACGAGGGGACCCTCGGGCCCAACCACAACGAGCGTCGCCGCTTCCCTACGGGCCAACTCGACGATGCCGTCGATGTCGTCGGCGCTCAGATCGACGTTGGTGCATTTGGGTTCGGCCGCGGTGCCCGGGTTTCCCGGCGCAACAAGAACCCGGCCTACGCGAGGTGAGCGAGCGAGGGCCCAAGCGAGCGCGTGTTCACGGCCGCCCCCGCCCACCACGACAACGGTGTCAGTCGCCCCAGACATTGGCGAACTGCTCCTTCGGCCTCAACTCGAGTTGTACGAATCGCTCCGACTCGAAGGGGTACTCGCCGGTAAAACATGCGTTGCAGTAGCCGTCTTCGGCTTCGAGGCCGCGCATCATCGCCTCGATCGACAAGAATGCCAGGGAGTCGGCACCGATATGGATGCGGATCTCCTCGACCGATCGATGCCCGGCGATCAACTCCTCACGCGACGCCATGTCGACGCCCATGTAGCAGGGATCGGTGATGGCCGGACACGCCACCCTCACGTGCACCTCGGTGGCTCCCGCCTCGCGCATCATCTCGACGAGAGGGCCCGATGTGGTGCCGCGCACGATCGAGTCGTCGACCATCACCACCCGCTTGCCGAAGAGATTGTCGCCCAACGGATTGAACTTCATCCGTACTCCGGCTTCACGGACTTCTTGGGTGGGCTCGATGAAGGTGCGCCCCACGTATCGGTTCTTGATCAGGCCCTCGGTGTAGGGAATCCCAGATTCTTGAGCGAAGCCCACAGCATGGGGTGTGCCCGAATCGGGTACGGGCACCACCAAATCGGCATCGACCGGGGCCTCGCGGGCGAGTTCGCGTCCGAGTCGCTGGCGCGTGCTGTGAACGAGGCTGCCATCGTGGATCGAGTCGGGACGACTGAAGTAGATCTCCTCGAACGTGCAGAACGCTCGCTGCTTGGGAACGGCTCCCTTTTCGACGTGAACACCGTTGGCGTCGAGGCGGACGATCTCTCCCGGCTCTACCTCCTGCACAAACTCTGCGCCGATGGCGGAGAAGGCACAGCTCTCCGACGCGAGTACATGACCACCATCGAAGCGGCCGATCACGAGGGGTCTGAATCCCCATGGATCACGGACGCCGTAGACCGCATCACGGGTGAGGATGGTGAGGGCGAAGGCTCCTTCGGCCTGGGTCATGAGGGCCTTGATGCGATTCATCCAGTCGCCGCTGGCGGCAGTGAGCAGGTGGACCATCACCTCGGTATCGGACGAGGTCTGGAGCCCCACTCCCCTCTCCAGGAGCTGACGACGGAGTATGTGGGCGTTCACCAGGTTGCCGTTGTGGGCCACGCCCAGGGGTCCGTCGAGGGTCTCGATGACTTGGGGTTGGGCATTGCGAAGCCCCGATCCGCCCGTGGTGGAGTATCGGGTGTGACCGATACCGAACTCGCCTTTCAGGGTGGACAGGTTGTCCTCGTTGAACACCGTTGGCACCAGGCCCTGGCCCTTGTGGATATGGGCGGTGCCCTGATCGCAGGTGGCGATGCCCGCCGCCTCCTGGCCGCGATGTTGGAGGGTGTAGAGGGCGAAGAACGCGAACCGGGCCGCATCGAGGCCCGGAGCGTGGATGCCCACAACCCCACATTCCTCGTGCAACTCATCTCCCGAGGGGAACACAGATCACCGTCCGATGAGAGCGACGCGTGCGTCGACAACTCGTTGTAGTGCAAGTGTGGGGTCGTCGCCCACAGAGGTCAGATGTCCCATTTTTCGGCCCGATCGCGGCTCGGTCTTCCCGTAGAGGTGGAGATGGATGTCGGGATCGGCCAACGCTGCCGCCCAATCGAGTGGGCCATCGTGCCAGAGTTCGCCGAGCAGCTGGACCATGGCGGCAGGGCGACATCGACCGTCACCGAGGGGAAGACCGCACACGGCGCGGAGTTGTTGCTCGAACTGGCTGGCCGGTGCGGCCTCGATGGTGCAGTGGCCACTGTTGTGGGGCCTCGGTGCGATCTCGTTGACGATGAGGCCTTCACTGGTGTCGAACAACTCGACACACATGACCCCCACGAGTTGGAGGGCGTCGGCGATGGAGTGCGCCATGGCCGTTGCCTCGACGCTGGTGCGGTGGGAAATGCGGGCGGGCACAACGGTGGTGTCGAGGATGTGGTCGACGTGGTGGTTCTCCATCACGCCGTGGTCGACCACATCCCCATCCAAGGATCGAGCCACCACAACCGACAGTTCCCGCTCGAACGGCACCACCGACTCAACCACCAGACGCCGCCCCCCGAGGGCCGCCCACGCATGGGCCACCGCTCCGCGGTGATCGATCCGGACCTGACCCTTTCCGTCGTAGCCGAACCGAGCCGCCTTGGCGATCACCGGCGCCCCGAGATCCGCTAGTGCCTGCGCCAGTTGAGCCTCGCTTGTCGCCGGGCGCCACGGTGCGACCGGAAGACCGGCATCGATCAGCGCCTCCTTCTCCAACCTGCGGTCCTGGGCGGTGGCGACGATCGCGGCCGAGGGACGGACGGGCACTCCCATCGCGGCGGCTGCTTCGGCGACGCCAAGATCGACGTTTTCGAACTCCCAGGTGATCACATCGGCCGCGGCCACGAATTGGGCAATGGCCTGCTCGTCGGAGAAGTCGCCGACGATCTCCTCGTCGGCGAGCGCGCCGGCGGGCGTATTCTTCGCCCCACCGGTGAGCACAAGCACCCGGTAGCCGTGCTGGCGGGCGACCTGGGCGAGCATGCGGCCGAGTTGGCCGGCGCCGACGATGCCGATGGTTGCGCCGGGGAGCAACTGGGGCGAGTCGGGTGTGCCCATAACTCAGCTCTCCAGCTTTATCGAGCGCACCTGGGCTGCTCGGTCGGCGCGATGCTGTCGGAGGGCGTCGGCGAGCGCAGGGTCGTGGCGAGCCAGCAGCGCCACCGCGAAGAGCCCGGCGTTGGTGGCCCCCGAGTCGCCGATGGCCATGGTGGCCACGGGTACGCCCGCGGGCATCTGCACGATCGACAACAGGGAGTCGATCCCGTTGAGAGCACGACTCTTGATCGGTACGCCGACCACCGGCACGATCGTGTGGCCGGCCACCATGCCAGGAAGGTGAGCCGCGCCCCCTGCTCCCGCGATGATGACCTGGAGCCCACGCGAGTCGGCTGTCTCGGCGTACTCCGCCATCAGGTCGGGGGTTCGGTGCGCCGACACCACCCGAGATTCGTGGGGGATCCCGAAGTCGGTTAGCACCGTCGATGCACGACACATCGTCTCCCAATCGGAGTCGCTGCCCATGATCACGCCCACGAGCGGATCGTCACCCACGAGGTCGCTCCTCCCGATTCGGTCGACCCAGTGTGCATCCTCGCGCGGTGAACTCCCCGCGCGTTGGACCCAAATCGACAACAAGACTCACGGGCGGGCCATGCTCCGAAGGGCCGCCACCACTCGCGGCGCAGCGGGGTACGACGCGGGGTTGAAGGATTCTCCGGTGAGGGCCTCGAACGCCTCCTGGTACACGCCGGCCGCCGCAGCCGCCAGCTCAGGCTCCAGAGCCGGCGGATCGCCCTCACCTCGGTAGCCGTTGCGTACATAGGCGAGGCGTACGAACTCCTTGTCGAGGTTGTCGGGTTCTTGCCCGGCCGCACGCCGTTCTTGCACGGTGGAAGCGCGCCAGAAGCGGGAGCTGTCGGGAGTGTGGACCTCGTCGATGATCGTGAGGCCGCCGGCCTCGTCGAGGCCGAACTCGTACTTGGTGTCGACGAGGATCAGGCCGGCATCGGCAGCGACGGCTCGTCCCCGCTCGAACACCGCCAGTGCCGTGGTGCGCACCTGGTGCCATAATTCGTGCGCCACCAAGCCCCTCTCGACTATCTCCGCCTCTGTGATCGGTTCGTCGTGGGCACCGTGCTCGGCCTTGGTGGTGGGCGTGATGATCGCCTCGGGGAGGGCGTCGTTCTTCACCAAGCCGTCGGGAAACAGCAGCCCGTAGATATCTCGCTCCCCGGCCGCGTAGCGGGTCCATAGAGCCGTAGATGTCGAGCCCGACAGGCGACCTCTCACCACGACCTCGACGGGCAGGGCGGTGCACTTCTGGCCGATCGTTAGGTTGGGATCGGGCACATCGACGAGGTGAGAGGGAACGATGTCGGCGATCTGATCGAACCACCACGCCGCCAACTGGTTGAGCATCTGGCCGCGATAGGGCACCGTTCCGAGCACATGATCGAAGGCAGAGATCCGATCTGTCGTAATCAGGGCGAGGGTGTCGCCCAGATCGACGATGTCGCGGACCTTGCCCCGTATCAGAGGACCGAGGCCGGCCACGGCCTCGGGGTCGACACCGGTGAATGGCTCCTCGATCGCCGGGGTGAGATCGATGGTCATCGAGCGGCTTGCACGAAAGCCGAGAACAGGGGGAGGCCGAGGCCGCCGGCTGGGCCCGACGGCCGTTGCCAGTCGAGCACGTGGTCTTCAGGGTGAGGCATGAGACCCACAACCGAGCCGCCCTCATCGCAGAGCCCGGCAATGTCGGCCACCGAGCCGTTGGGATTCGCCGGGTAGACCCCTTCTGCCGGCTGATGCGTGGGTGCGGTGGCCGGACCGGCTGCCTGATACCGAAAGGGGATCTGACCCCGCTTGTCGAGTGCCGTGGCGATCGACTCGTCGCCAACCACCACCCTCCCCTCTCCGTGGGCGATCGGGCAGCGGATGACAGACCCCGCGATGGCCGAGGCCCACGAGGTGCTTGCGCTCTCCTCGACCCTCAGCGTGACCCACCGGCATTCGAACCGGCCCAAGGAGTTTTGGGTGAGGGTCACCTGTCGGGGCGCGCCCGACGGTCCGGGAAGCAGGCCGGACTTAACCAGCACCTGGAAGCCGTTGCAGATACCGAGGATCGGTCGGCCTTCTCTCACCGCGGTTTCGAGTTCGTCCGCGAACCACGTTCGTAGCTCAAGAGCGAGTCGTCCACCCGCGCCCAACGCGTCTCCGTAGGAGAAGCCGCCCGGTAGCAGGATCGCGGCATGGTCGGCGAAGGCCACTTCGCCGCTGCGAAGCTGATTCACGTGGACTACCCGAGCATCGCCGCCGGCCAGTTCGACCGCCTGAGCGGCCTCCTGATCTCGATTGGTGCCCGAAGCGTGAGGGATCAGGACGGGGGGCCTGGTCATGGCGCCATCCCTCCGACGTAGGCCCGCACGGCCTCCTGCACCGTGAAGTCGACCAGAACCGACTCATCGCTCTCGGTGGAGACTCGGAACGTGATCCGATCACCGTCGGTGACCTCTCCGATGATGCTCCCGTGATCACCCAGCAGCAGGCCCACAGCCTCACGATCGGCCGCCGCGGCCGACAGCAGGAGTCGGCCCGGGGCCTCATTGACCAGTGCGGTGAAGGGGTCGAGTTGCTCAGCGGGTACCGATATCGAGATTCCTCGCCGGGCGGCGATCGCCATTTCCGCCGCCGTAACCGCGAGGCCACCCTCGCTACAGTCGTGGGCCGCGGTGATGAGTCCACCCTTGATGGCCTGATGCACCGATCGGTAGCGGGGAAGTGGATCGTCCAGCGGGGCGGGCACTTCAGTGGCCCCCAACCCAAACAGCTCCGACGCCAGCGAACCGCCGAGCGCTCCGGACCCGTGCCCCACCAGCCAGAGGTCGTCGCCCACCTGCATCCCGGCGGAGTCGATGGCTTGATGGAGATCGGGCACCAGACCCAGCGCCGATATGAGGAGGGTGCCGGGGATGGCCTTTCCGTCGAACTCGTTGAACAGGCTGTCCTTGCCCGAGATGAAGGGCATGGCGTAGCGACGAGCACCGTCGACACATCCCTGCACAGCTCGCACCAGACTGCCGAGGCGGTCGGGCTTGGTGGGATCGCCCCAACAGAAATTGTCGAGCACCGCCACCCGATCCGGGTCGCCGCCAACCGCCACGAGATTTCGCACGGCCTCATCCATGGCCAGCAGGGCCATGGCCCACGGATCGAGGCGGCCGACGCGGGGGCATATTCCGTTGCTCAGTACCGCAGCGGTGTTGCCCGGCGTGCCCAGCGGCTTGAGCACCGCCGCGTCGGCGGGCCCGTCGGCCTGGGGGCCGACATAGGGCCTCACCACCGTGCCGCCTCGAACCTCGTGGTCGTAGCGGCGGACGACATCTTCCTTTGAGGCCACATCGGGATGAGCAAGCAGGCCGAGGACGGTGGCGGCATCGATCTCAGGGCTTGTGACCACCACCGGGGCGGGGTCGACCCAGACGCCGGCCATTCTCCGTCGAGGCAGACCGTCGTGGAGGAAGGCCATCGGGATGTCGACCACCGACGTGTCGCCATGGCGAACCACCAGTCGCTCAGACCCGGTGAAGGTTCCGAGATCGGTGATTTCGACGTCCCAGGCTTCACAGAGCGAGGCCAACTCCGCCAGCTTGTCGGAGCTCACCGCTATCACTACGCGCTCCTGAGCCTCCGAGAGCCAGATCTCCCACGGCTGGAGGCCGGGATATTTCAGGGGCACCACGCCAAGGTCGACCTCGACGCCGAGATCTTCGCCCATCTCCCCCACCGCGGACGAAAACCCACCCGCCCCACAATCGGTGATCGCGTTGTAGAGCTTGGCGTCGCGGGCACATTCGATGACTTCGATGACGCCCTTTTCGGTTATCGGGTCGCCGATCTGCACCGCGGAGCCGACTGTGTCGACCGTCGACGCATCCATGCCTGCCGACGAGAAGGTGGCGCCATGGATGCCATCACGCCCCACCCGCCCACCGATGGAGATGATGTGATCGCCCACATGGGGCTGAGTCGGGTGCGAGCCATGGGGCAGCAAGCCCAGCGCTCCGCAGTAGACGAGGGGATTCGCCACATAACCCTTGTCGTAGATGACGGTGCCGTTGACGGTGGGCAGGCCGAGCTTGTTGCCATAGTCGCCGATTCCGGCGATCACCCCGTCGCGGATCCGGCGAGGATGGAGTACTCCCTCGGGAAGCTCATCGTCGGGTAGGTCGCTGGGGCCGAAGCAGAGCACATCGGTGCAGGCGATCGGCCGGGCCGAGACCCCGATGACATCGCGCACCACGCCGCCCACGCCTGTGTTTGCTCCGCCGAAAGGCTCGAGCGCCGACGGATGGTTGTGAGTCTCGACCTTGAACGCAAGGTCGAATTCGTCATCGAACGCGACGATTCCAGCGTCGTCGACGAAAGCCGATCGGAGCCACCACGGATCGAGTTCCTCGGTGACCTCCCTGAGCGCCGGGAGCAGGCCGTCGTGCTCGGTTCGGGTGACCGTGCCGTCCGAAGCCGTGTGGGTGAGCCGGATGTGGGCCCTGAAGGTCTTGTGCACACAGTGCTCCGACCAGGTCTGGGCCAGAGTCTCCAGTTCGGCATCGGTGGGAGCGCGTCCCTCCATGGCGAAATGGGCTTGGATGGTGCGCATCTCGGCGAGATCGAGTGACAACACCCGCTGCCGGCTCAGCGATATCAGTTCGGCATCGGAGAGCTCACCGATGCTGACGGCGTCGACGTGGACATCGGCCTCGGCCGCTCCTGCAAACTCAGGGGGGAGCTCACCCTCCAAAGCGTGTTCGATGGTGTCGTTGGCCAGCAGCCGGCGGGTGAGCACCGACACATCTCGGTCGTCGAGTTGGCCCACCAGGTCGTAGCGGCGGGCCGTGGCCACCCTCAGCGGAGGGAGGCCCAGCAGACGAGCCGCCTGTTCGAGCTCCCGCGCATCGGCATCGGTGACGCCGGGCCTGGGGGCCACCTCCACCGCTCGCCCTTCCGCACTCGGATGCGAACCGATCGTCACCGTATCGACGACAGGATCCACCAGGACCTCGGCGCACAGCTTCGCGATATCTTCGGCACCCAATTCGCCATCGAGATGATGCACTCGGGTGACGGTGCATCGGGCCAACCCCGATACTCCCACCAGTGGTGCTCCCGCCACCACCCTGGCGCCTTCGGGGTCGTCAATGGCAGTTACATCGATTCGCAGGGTCACGTGGGCTGAAACTAGACGCGCATCAGGAGCGGGGCGCGCATCGGGAGATCAGCCCTTGCTGCGCAACTTCGGATCGAGGGCATCGTGGAGGCCGTCTCCGATGAAGTTGACGCTCATAACGGTGAGAGAGATCATCAGGCCGGGCCAGATGACCCTCGCCGGATTGATGGTGATGTAGTCCTTGGCGTCGAACAAGAGGCGGCCCCACGTGGGGAAGCTGGCGTCGAAACCGAGGCCGAGGAACGAAAGCGCCGACTCGGTGATGATGGCCACCGCCACGCCGATCGACGCCGCCACGATCACTGGGCTCATCACGTTGGGCACGATGTGGCGGGTGATGATCTTGCGCGGCCGGGTGCCGATACTGCGCGCCGCGAGCACAAACTCCTCTTCCTTGATGGCCAGCACGTCGCCGCGGACAATCCGAGCTGTTTGCATCCAACTCGTCATTCCGATGATGACCACCACCAAGAGGAAGATTCCTAGGCTGTCTCCGAATCTGTCCTGCAGGGGTTCTCGGAAGAGCACGATCACCACCAGCAAGAGGGGCAGGATAGGCAGGGCGAGGAAGAGGTCGGTGATTCGCATCAGGGGGCCGTCCAGCCAGCGGAAGAACCCGGCCAACACGCCCACGCTGGTGCCCACGACGATGCCGACGGCCATGGCGGCGAATCCCACCGACAGCGAAACTCGGCCCCCTACCAACACCCGAGCCATCACATCGCGGCCGAGATTGTCGGTGCCCATCGGATGATCCCACGATGGTGTCTCGTTGGCCACAGAGGTGTCGATCTCGAAGGGGTCGAGGGGGTAGATCGATGGGCCGACGTAAGCCCCGAACACGATGATCGTGAGCAGGAAAAGGCCCAGCATCGCTCCCTTGTGGCGACGGAACTGGCGCCACACATCGGCCTTCAGCGAGCGGTGCTTGCCGAGGGTGTTGGCCGACTCTTCTGGTGTCGGGAACTTGAACTCGTTGGAGTCGTCGATGGCGGTCATCGTGTGGTCGTTCCCCTCATCTCAGTCATAGCGGATACGCGGGTCGAGAAAGCCGTACAACAGGTCGGCCAGAAGGTTGAACGCCACGATCAGCACCGCGAAGATGAACGTGAGCGTCTGCACCATCGGTATGTCGTTTTGGCCGATGGCCACGATCAGCAGCTGACCCAGGCCGTTGATGCGGAAAATCTGCTCGGTGATGATGGCACCGGAGAAGATCCCCGGTATCGACAGCGCTATGAGGGTCACGACCGGGATCATGCTGTTGCGCATCACGTGCACCGACAAGACCTTGGCCTCCGAGACACCCTTGGATCTGGCCGTGCGGACGTATTCCTCGTTGAGGTTGTCGAGTGTGGACGCGCGCGCGAATCGGCTGAGCGCGGCCGCGTTGAAGAGGGTGAGTGTCATCACCGGCATGATCATCTGCTTGATCTGGAACCAGATGCTGCTCCAACTGGTGATGCTTACGTCGTGGGTGGTGGTGTAGAAGGAGGGGAACCATCCCAGCCAGACGCTGAAGGTCATGATGGCCAGGAGTCCGGTGAAGAAGGTGGGCACCGAATAGCCGATCATGGTGACGAGGGTGCCGACATTGTCGAAGGTCGAATACTGCTTGTAGGCCGAGTAGACACCGATCGGGATGGCCATGATCGTGCCCAGCAGGAACGAGACGCCGAGGACCCATAGGGTCTGGGGTAGGCGCTGGCCGATGACGTCCATGGCCGGGGCACGTGACGACCACGAGATGATGCGATCTCGGCTCTCGCAGTCGCCTATGCAAACGCCGAATGTCGAATCGAGGAAATGGAGGGGCTCATTGATGAACATGAGCCGATTCCACTTCATCCAACTGATGAAGAACGGATCGTTGAGCCCGAGGCTCTGGCGGATGTTCTCCCTGATCTCAGCGGGGATGGTGAGCGGGAGCTGACCAGTGGGGTCGCCGGGGGCGAAGTCGAGGATGGCGAAGACGATCAGACTGATCGCCAACAACGTCGGTATGGCAAACAGTGTGCGCCTGACGGCGTAACGACCCATGGCTCAACCCCCCTTCTGCGATATCAGCCGAGGACCGTGCCTCACGAGAATTCGTGAGGCACGGCCCCAGTTGGCTATTTACTGCTTACTGGAACGCGTCGGCTATCAGCCGGAGCGGGTCCATTCCTGAATGTTGTAGTACTCAGTGTCCCAACCATTGATCTCGCCGGTGTTCACGATGTCGTTGGCCCAGGCCGAAACGCTGCCTCGGTTGATCAACGGGATCACCGATCCACTCGAAGAAGAGACGATGTCGTTCATCGCGATGACGATCCCGTCACGTGCTGGATCATCCAGCGGCGTGGCGGCCAACTC
>CAXMSE010000074.1:0-8974 GCA_964196195.1 uncultured Gammaproteobacteria bacterium
TGAAGCTGAACGCGAACTCACTAAGGGTGGCGTCCAGCGTTTGGGCACCGCCCCCGGACGCGGTACCACTCTGAACGATGGTTGTGCCACCCGCATTGACGGCGACAATGATGGCGATGATCGACAACACCAGCGACACGAGCGCAAGCGGACCGAACAGGCCGGCCCAAGTGCCTGCGGCGACAGGTGCCGCTACTTCGTCATCTGTCATTGCGGTGTCGATGTCGGTCACGATGCGACTCTCTCCTGTGCACGGGCGCAGACAGGGATGTTACTCCCTAGCTCTACCCCTGGGGTTCGGGCCCCAAATCAATGAGGCGATGATCAGCTGTGAAGATACCCCTCGTCAGACCCAACGCTACAACCGACGTTGAGGTGGCAACGGAGCCAAGCACCAGATACATCACCGCCACCTGTACCCGCACTGCGTCGACCGGATCGACACCGGCGAGAATCAGGCCGGTCATGGCCCCGGGAAGGGCGATTATGCCAACCGCCTTGGTGGACTCGATCTGGGGAACGAGAGCGGTGCGGAGCGACTCTCTCAGGTGAGGGGCAAACGCGTCACGAGCGGGCAGACCCACCGCCAAGCGGGCCTCGATGAGGTGGCGATTGTCGCGTGCTTCGGCGACGATCCGGCGAGACGCGAGCACCGTTCCGGTCATCGAATTGCCGACTGTCATCCCTGCCAGCGGGATGATGGCCCTGCCGGTGGGCTCGAACACGCCGAGCCCGAACAAAACACCCAGGCTCACAGAGGCCGCCGCGGCAAACGCTGTGAGAGCGAGCAAGCGGACGCCGGGCACCTCAGGAGCACGGCGTCCAACCGTCCAGGAAGCGAACGACACCATCACCACCAGCCAGAGCCAGGTCCAGATGAGCGGATCGCCATCGTCGACGACCAGGGCAAGGGCCGCTCCCACGATGAGCAACTGCACCAGTGCTCGAACCGCCGCTACGAGTAGGTCGCGAGTGAGCCCGAGCCGCCTGATGAAGCTGATCGCGACGGCGACCGCTACGAGAATTCCCGAAAGGGCCAGACCGGTGAGGCCGATGTCGGCCTGGGCGGCCCCGATCATGATGTGATCCCAACCACGCGGCCGGCTTCCAGGGTGATCACGCGATCGGCGAGGCGTTCGGTCTGTTGACGGTCGTGAGATACCCAGACCCAGCCAACGGTGTTCGGTCGACCGGGATCGGTGAGACGGCGCACCACCGTTTCCACCAGTGCCGTCGCTTCCGGATCGAGCGAGGCGGTCGGTTCGTCGGCGAGCACCACCGCCGGTTCGGTGGCCAGAGTCCGGGCGAAACACACCCGTTGGCGTTCTCCTCCGGACAGGGCCGACGCGTCTCGATCGAGAAACTCGGCGTCGAGGGCGGCCGTATCGAGCAGGACGACCGCTTCGGCGTCGGTCAGCCCGGGAGCCGCGAGGCGCAGATTGTCAGCCACGGTGCCCGGCACCACCGTGGGCTGTTGGAACACCATGCCGACCGTGCGCCGATGAGCAAGCACCTCGACGTCGTCGAGGTTGGTGCCCCGCCAGGCAATGGTGCCTCGCGTGGGCACGTCGAGACGGTTGAGAAGGCGCAACAAGGTCGACTTCCCGGCTCCCGATGCTCCGGCGAGAACAGTGATGCCTTCGGCCGGGATGCTCAGCGCAACGTCGTCGAGTCGGGTCCGTCCGCCAGCCTCCACGCTCACCCCTTCCAGCTCGAATCCGTCGTAGGCCACGGCCAGACTCTGCCTCACCCGCTGATCGTTGGGAAAGGCCGGCTGGCTCGGGTTGTAGTTGCCGTGGCCCGAATAGTCGATCCCGAGCAGCTTGCTGCAGGTGGTGGTCGTCACCTGCTGCCCAGGCGAGGACGGCCGGCCGCAACAGATCGGTTCTGATCTTCCCGACTGGGTCGAGCCCGAAGCCATGCGCGTCGGCATGCAGTTCACTGCCCTGCTTACCGGAGCGGCGGGAGCTGGCTGTCCGAGCTGAGGCATCGCCAATGAGTCGCGGGTAGGGCATGATCTCGGTATGGCCGACCGACTAGCCGACATGTTCATCGATCCCGACGAGGACCCTCGTGGTGAAGGGCCGTTCACCGGTGATGAGCGTGCCGTACTGCTCGGGTTCCTGCGCTGGCAGCGGGCGACACTCGCCCTGAAATGTGACGGGCTCGACCCAAAGGAGCTGGCCCGCCGCTCTCTCGCCCCCTCGGCGCTTTCACTTCTGGGCCTGGTACGTCATCTCGCCGATGTCGAACGGGGATGGTTCCGCCAAATGCTGGCGGGCGAGGATCTACCGAGCCTCTTCAGTTCGCCGACCGATGCCGACGGCGACTTCAACGGGGCCGAGGCCGACCCCATAGTCGTCGCCGAGGCCTGGCGGCTCTGGGAGGCCGAAGCGGAGTTCGCCGACAACTTCATCGAGCAGGCTCCGAGTCTCGACATCACCTGCGACGACCCGTGGCGGGGCCCGATGTCTATGCGCTGGGTGCTGGTCCATGTCATCGAGGAGTACGCCCGCCACAACGGCCACGCCGACCTGCTACGGGAGAAGATCGACGGAGCGGTAGGCCAGTAGTCCAGACGCCCGCACTGGGTGAGAGTGGCACAATGGCTGGGCGAGATCTCCCTCTCGCTCAGTGGCGTGCACGCCAATCCTCGGTCCATGCTTCCGCGCCAAGGTGCCAGTGTTCGGTCCGGAAGGTCATCCCTGTGGCTGTTGCGAGAAGCTCGTGGCCACAACGCGCCTCGAGTGCGTAGGTCCCCATCCTTCGGCCGCAATGAACCTCCGTCGCGATGAATTCCAGCGAGGCGTCGGGCTTGGGCGACGCGATGTAGTGGATGTCGATGGAAACGGCCACTGCCACTCGACCCCACGAATTCGAAGCGACCGACAGGGCTACGTCAGCCCCGGAAAGGACGAAGCCGCCGTGAACCCCACCCAAGAAGTTGAGATGATCAGGTCCCGCCTTTGCCCGCGCCTTGGCCACGCCTCCGGCCCAGTCCACCACCTCGACGTCGATCGAACGGGCGAAAGCGTCTTCGCGAAACAACTCGTCGAGTCGGTGGAAGTTCTCATGATCGGTCATGGTGGTGCGTCATCGCCTCGCAAGGATCATGCGAACAGTATGGATGCCCGATCAGGCCGCCAACAACAACAAACGAGTAGCGGTCCATCAGCCGTGATCAAATAGCTGCCATGGACTACATCGACATCACTGCCGAGGAACTCGCAGCGCTGGAGGGGCTCGACGACTGGCGGTTCGTCCTTGGGGCGATCCACGCGGATTTCCGAGCCGGTTCCTACCCCGCGGCAGCCGTGCTGGTGTCTGCCATCACCGCTGCCGCCGAGCTGGCCGTGCATCACCCCGATATCGATATCCGCTACCCCGACCGGGTGAGAGTGGCACTCACCACCCACGCCACCGGCGGTTTGACCACCCACGACGTCGATCTCGCTCGAGAGATCTCGAGGATCGCCAGCACGTCGGGAGCCGACGCCGAACCGGGAGCGGCCCAAATCATCGAGCTCGCGATCGACACTCTGGATGCCGACCGCATCCGCCCATTCTGGGCCGCGGTTCTCGGCTACGTCGACGATGGCCGTTACCTCGTCGACCCGCTGCGGTCGGGGCCTCCGCTCTGGTTCCAGCAGATGGACGAGCCCCGAGTTGAACGAGGCCGATTCCACGTCGACGTCTCCGTTTCTCACGACACCGCCGATCGCCGCACCGCCGAAGCCTTGGCCGCCGGCGGAACACTCGTGACCGACCGGTTCGCCCGCTCATGGTGGGTGCTCGCCGACGCCGATGGCAACGAAGCCTGCATCTGTACCTGGCAGGACCGCTGAGGTAGCCGTGAGACTCGTCGATCTCAGCCACGCCATCACAGACGGGATGGAGACCTACCCGGGTCTGCCCACCCCCTCGGTCGCCACCCACCTCTCGCGTGAGGCCGCGGTGGAGATCTACGGGCCCGACATCACGTTCCACATCGGCCTGATCACCATGTGCACCAACACCGGCACCTATCTCGATGTGCCTTTCCATCGATTCGCCGAGGGTCACGACCTCGCCCAGCTACCCCTCCAGCGGGTCGCCTCGGTTCCGGCGGTCTGTCTCGATCGACGAGACCACACCACTATCGAGCTCACCACACACGAGCTGGAAGGGCTTGCAGGACACGCTGTTCTTGTCCGCACGGACCACTCGGCCCATTTCGGAACCGACGCATACTTCTCCGAACACCCCCACCTCTCGGCCGCGTCGGCCGAGGCCCTGGTCGACGCGGGCGTGGCGTGTGTGGGTATCGATTCACTCAACATCGACGGCACCGACACCGGCGAGCGACCCGTGCACACCTTGCTGCTCGGAGCCGAGATCCCGATCATCGAGCATCTCACCGACCTAGACGCACTCCCGGCCGGAGGCTTCCAGTTCACGGCTGTTCCGCCGAAGATCGTAGGCGCCGGCACGTTCACCGTCCGTGCCTTCGCCACGGTCCCCACATGATGCCCTGACCGGATGGAGGTTCGCGTCGAATCGGAAGTCTGGGTCTGGCGAGGTGTAGTTTTCCGTCCGACTCATGGCTTCGCTGTTCGTTCTTGCCCTTGGATTCGGACTGAGCCTGGCGGCATGCGCCGGATCGCGAGACACATCATCGACGGCGGCCTTGCCAACCTCCACAACTCTGGTCCTAAACGTGACGACCACCGAGATCGCCACATCCACGAGCGTGTCGCTCCCGCCGACGACGACCCCCATCGACGCCACAAGCACACAGGATGGGCGTTCAGGAGCAGCGCCTCCCGACTGGCTCGGGACTCGCCTGCTCCCGCTGCGACCCGGAGAAGACAACGGGATCGCCCAACCGACTCCAGCTGAGTTCGTCGATCGCCAGCTCTGGACGACCGACATCCTTCCGGCTCCGGCCGACAACACATTCGTGTCGAAGATCACGAATCCACCGCCTGACGAGGTGCTCGCTCGATCGACATGGCGCGATGAGTGCCCGGTGCCGGTAACCGAGTTGGCCTACGCGGAGGTGTCGTTCTTCGGTTTCGACGGGCGTTTCCATACCGGCGAGCTCATCACAGGCGTCGACCATGTCGAGGGGCTCGTCGGTGTGTTCGCCGAACTGCACGCGATGCGGTTCCCGGTCGAGGAGATGGTGGTCACCACCCAGGAAGCCGTAGATGCCCACCCCACCGGCGACAGCAACAACACGTCGAGCTTCGTGTGTCGCCCGGCGGTGAACTCCGGTTCCTGGTCGCGTCACGCGCTGGGCGGCGCCATCGATATCAACCCGTTCCAAAATCCGTATGTGAAGGGCGATCTCGTCATCCCGGAACTGGCCGGCGCATATCTCGATCGCACCCATGTGCGTGTCGGCATGGTCACGCCCCCAATCGTGGATCTCTTCGCCCAAATCGGCTGGTCCTGGGGAGGCAACTGGAACTCGGCGAGCGACTGGATGCACTTCAGCGACACCGGCGGCTGAGCTCAACCCCCGCCTTCGACGCCAAGCAGGTCGGCCGTCGCCATCTGGGAACAACACACGGGCGAATTCGTGGCATCCCAGGGCGGCTAGGAAGACCTGTGCGACGCTGATCCGATGAAGGTACGCATCGGATACGGCATCGGGGCAGTACCCAAACTCCTGGCGGCGGTCGACGGGCTCGGAGCGGTGGTCGACGACCTCGATCGTCTCGGCTTCGATTCACTGTGGTTCCCGGAACGGGTCAACAGCCCTCAGCTGGATCCGATCGTGGCGATGGCCTACGTGGCGGGAAGGAGCAAGCGGCTCAAGTTCGGGCCCGCCGTTTCTGTGATCCCTGGCCGCAATCCCGTACTGATGGCGAAGGCGCTCGCCAGCCTCGATCGGGTTTCTGGTGGGCGCTGCCACCCCGCATTCGGGCTCGGCATCGCCAACACCGCCGAGCATCAGGCGTTCGGTGTCGAACGCAGTGAACGGGCCCCCTGGCTCAACGAGGCCATGCCCCTGATGCGGCGCTTGTGGACCGAGGATTCTGTCGATCACGACGGCGAGCGCTTCTCGCTCACCGGGGCCACGGTGTTGCCCAAGCCGGTCCAGGATCCCTTCGAGGTGTGGCTCGGCGGCCAGGCACCGTCGGAGCTCCGTCGCACCGGACGTTTGGGCGACGGCTGGCTCGCCTCCTTCACTACTCCTCGCCACGTCGCCGAGGGGATCACAGTGATCGAAGAGGCAGCCGTCGACGCCGGTCGCCGGATGGATCCCGAGCACTACGGGGTTCTCATCCCCTACACGCCGTCACCGGATGCCACCCTGCTCGCCCGTATCGCCGAGCGCGTTCTGGTCCGCCGGCCCGAGGCCGAAGTCGAGGAGGTGGTGGCAACCTCCCACCAGCGCCTGGTGGAGATGATCAACGAATTCCTCGAGGTCGGCGCGTCGAAGTTCGTGCTGTTTCCCTTCGCCGAACCCGACGACTGGACCCTTGAACTCGAAGCGGTGGCCGATACCGTGCTTGCGCTCCAGACCTGACTCAGGCGGTGAGCAGCCCCAGGCCTTCGTGGGGGCCGTCGAGGATCTCGTCGACGGGTCCGCCGAGCCATTCCAGAGCGGCGGAGTAGACCGAGCGAGTGTCGATGGCAGACACGAGGTCGCACACAGCCATGTTCGGCACAAGTTTTGATCGAAGTGTGAGGATCAGGTCAGAGCCTGTCGAGGGCACCTTCGAGGTCGGCCACGAGATCGTCGGCGCTTTCGATACCAACGCTGATGCGCAAGAGATCGTCGGGCACCTCGAGTGGCGAGTCGGCTGCCGAGGCGTGGGTCATCACCCCCGGATGCTCGATGAGCGACTCCACCGCGCCGAGCGACTCGGCGAGAGAGAACACGCGGGTGGACGATGCCACCCTCATCGCGGCATCACGACCGGCGGCCAGGCGGAACGAAACCATTCCCCCGAAATCGCTCATCTGGGAAGCCGCTGCTTCATGGCCGGGGTGTTCGGGCAGGCCCGGATAGAGAACCGTCGACACGGCCGGATGAGCCTGCAACATCTCGACGACCGCGCGGGCGTTGGAGCAGTGGCGGTCCATCCGAACCGCGAGGGTCTTGAGCCCACGAAGTGTGAGGTAGTTGTCGAACGGACTCCCTACCGCCCCGACCGCGTTCTGGAGGTAGGCGAGACGCTCAGCCAGGTCGGTGTCGTCGGTGGCGAGGAAACCGCCCACCACATCGGAGTGTCCTCCGCAGTACTTGGTGGTGGAGTGCACCACCACGTCGGCACCATGGGAGAGGGGTTGCTGGAGGTAGGGCGTGGCGAAGGTGTTGTCGACCACAAAACGGGCCCCGCCCCCGTGGGCGATATCGGCGGTGGCAGCCAGGTCGACCACAGTGAGGAGGGGGTTGGTGGGCGTCTCAGCCCATACGATCTTCGTCTCCGGTCTCATCGCGGCATCGAGGGAATCAGGATCGGTGAGGTCGGCGGCCGACCACTCGATGCCCGACGGAGCCAACACCGCTGAGATCAGCCGGTAGGTGCCGCCATAGGCGTCGTTTCCGAGCACGATGTGATCGCCGGGCGAGAGGGTGCGCAGCAGGGTGTCTTCGGCCGCCATGCCTGATGCGAAGGCAAGCCCGTGGCCTGCGCCTTCGAGCGAGGCCAGACAATCCTGCAGGGCCCTCCGGGTGGGGTTGCCCGTACGGGAGTACTCGTAGCCCCGATGCACACCGGGCTCCTCCTGCACAAAGGTGGTAGCGAGCGAGATAGGAGTGACCACCGCTCCGCTGGTCGGCTCGTGGGCCTGGCCGGCCCGGATGGCGCGAGTCTCGAAGCCCCAGGCTTGAGGGTCGGCGAATACGTCGTCAGCCATGCAAGGTGCCTTCCGATAGGAACGACAAGACGTCGCTGCTGGAGATGACAGATCGGGGGCGACCCCCATCGAGCACGAGGAGAGCCGAGCAGGTCTCGAGCATCTCCACCGCCAGCGCCACGGGCTGGCCGGAACCGATGGTGTGCAGGGGTGGAGCCATGATGTCCTCCACCGTCTTGTCGAGGACGGCTTCGGCATCGAACGCCATCTCCATCAGCCTCAACTCACTTATCGAGCCCATCACCTCAGCGGCCGACAGCGGCATCTCCCCCACTGCCACCGGAATCTGAGACACACCGTGTTGGTTCATCAACTCCACCGCGTGCTTGGCGAGATCACTCGGCTGCACATAAACGAGATCGGGGACTTCGGATCGGCGACTGTTGACCACGTCGGACACCACCGGACCGTCGACGGTGGTGAAGCCGTAGCCAGCGAGCCACTCGTCGTTGAACACCTTCGAGAGGTAGCCGCGGCCCGAGTCGGGGAGAAGCACCACCACGAGGTCGTCGGGCGATGCTTCGGCTGCCACCTCGAGGGCAGCCTGCACCGCGGTGCCACACGATCCGCCGATCAGCAGCCCCTCTTCCACGCTCACCCTGCGAGCCATCAGGAATGAATCGCTGTCGGTTACCGCGATCGTGCGGTCGATCACCGACGCGTCGTAGGTGTCGGGGAAGAAGTCCTCGCCCACCCCCTCCACGAGGTAGGGGCGGCCACTTCCCCCCGAGAACACCGATCCTTCGGGGTCGGCGGCGATGATCTGGATGTTTGGATTCTTCTCCTTCAGATAGCGCCCGACGCCGGTGATGGTGCCGCCGGTGCCGGCGCCCGCCACGAAGTGAGTGATCTTTCCTTCGGTCTGGCGCCATATCTCAGGACCCGTGGAGTCGTAGTGGGCTTGGGGATTCTCTTGATTGTGGTACTGGTTGGGCCGGTAGGCGCCAGGAATCTCACGAACGAGTCTCTCGGCGGTGGAGTAGTAGGAGTTGGGGTCGTCGGGGGGCACCGCCACCGGGCACACCACCACCTCGGCTCCGTAGGCGCGCAGAAGGTCGACCTTTTCGGGGGCAACCTTGTCTGTCATGACGAACACACAGTGATAGCCGCGTTGAGCGGC
>CAXMSE010000075.1:0-4185 GCA_964196195.1 uncultured Gammaproteobacteria bacterium
ATCGGACCGTGGACTGCCGATGTGATCGCGATGAGAGCCGGACGCGACCCCGATTCCTTCCCGGTCGGCGACCTGGGCATCCGCCACGCCTACGCCAAACTTGCCGACACCCCAGAGCTGCCGGGTGAGGACGAACTAGCCGACCGCTCACTGGCTTGGCGGCCCCACCGAGCGCTGGCTGCACAACACCTGTGGGCATCACTCGCAGCCCACGATGAACCCAAGCAAACCAAGGACTCACGATGACCCTCCACCAACAGCATCTCGACACCCCGATCGGCCAACTCACACTCGTTGCGTCCGAGGCGGGGCTGAGCATGATCTTGTTCGAGAGTGAAGATCCGCCGGAGATCGACGCCTCGATCGACGAATCCGATCTCGTGCTCGTTGCGGCAGCTCGTCAACTCAGCGAGTACTTCGCCGGCGAGCGACGGGAATTCGACCTCCCACTCGACCTCGAGGGCACTGAGTTCCAGAAGGCTGCCTGGCTGGCTCTCGCCGATGTCCCCTACGGCGAGACCACAAGTTATGGCACGCAGGCCGCAGCCATCGGACGTCCGGGTGCCTTCCGCGCCGTGGGTGCCGCAAACGGCAAGAATCCGGTGCCCATCGTGTTGCCGTGCCATCGGATCGTGGGCGCGGACGGGTCACTCACCGGATTCGCCGGCGGTCTCGATGTGAAGGCCCGCCTGCTCGCGCTTGAGCAGTCACAACAGTCTCTTCCCGGAGTCTGAACCAGGGCCTACCATCACGCCATGGCCCTCGACCTCGACCGTTACCCCGAAATCACCTACGACAGCTCCACTCCCGAGTTCGACGATTTAGAGGATCTCCGTCTCCACCGCAAGTGGGAGGTGGCCCTCGGCTATCGGGTGTTTGCCAAGTTGCGCTGGGGTCAGCTGGGCGACGGACATATTACGGCCCGCGATCCGATTCTCACCGACCATTTCTGGGTCTTGAGCTACGGCGTCCCCTTCTGGGCGGCCACGGTCGACAATCTCTCACTCGTGGCGCCGGGAGGCGCAGTGGTGGATGGGCCCGACTCCAGCAGCGTGAACTATGCGGCCTACAACATCCACTGGCCGATTCTCGATGCCCGTCGCGAGCTGGTGTCTGCGGCTCATACCCACACCCCCTACGGCACCCCTTGGTCGGCCAATGTGAAGGCGTTCGAGCCAATCAGCCAGGAGGCCTGCTCCCTCGTGTTCGACCAGTCGATCTACCCGGGCGAAGACCTCGAGGTGACTTCGGTGACGGGTGGAGAGGCGATTGCCCGGGCGATGGGCGACACCAAGCTCTGCATCCTTCGCAACCATGGCCTACTCACCGGCGGCCGGAGCCCGGGTGAGGCAGTGGGATGGTTCGTCACCGCCGAACGCGTCGCCGAGGTGCATGTGAAAGCCCCCGATGCTGTGCCGATATCGGAGGAGTCGGCCAAGTTGGTGGCCTCCACCCTGTCAGATCCGGCAGTGGGTTGGCGCGCCTTCCAATGGCTCGCCCGCGATCTGGTGCCGGACCCTTCGGTGGTTCTCGGCTGAGAGTCGACCCGGCAATCCCCCCACCACCCGTTCTGGTGTAGCAGAACCCCGGAAACCGGGCCTGGGCTACACCAGAACGATCAGATCAGGGGGTTGGCTGGGATTTCATCGCCCGGCGGTGGCCGCGGAGGATCTGCTCGGTGTAACCGTTCTTCTGGTTGCGGCCCCGGAGTACGAGGTCGAGAGCAGCCTGGAACGGGATGCTGTGGTCGAAGTGGGGAGTCATCGGCTGGTAGACGGGGTCGTCGGTATTCTGAGCATCGACCGACGCTGCCATGCGCGCCATCGTCGAGCGGATCTGCTTTTCGGTGATCAGGCCGTGGTGGAGCCAGTTGGCGACGTGTTGGCTCGAGATTCGCAGGGTCGCGAGGTCTTCCATGAGCCCGATGTCGTGGAGGTCAGGGACCGTCGAACAGCCCACACCCTGTCCCACCCAGCGCACTACGTAGCCGAGAATGCCTTGGGAGTTGTTGTCGAGCTCGCGCTGGATCTCCTGGGCGCTCAGGCTGCGATCGGCTGGGATCGCGGGAATCGCGAGCAGGTCCTCGAGGCGTCGCCGAGGCCGGTCGACCAGGTCCTGCTGGCGGTCGACGACGTCGAGCAGGAAGTAGTGGGTGGCGTGCAGGGTGGCGGCGGTGGGCGACGGTACCCAGGCGGTGTTGGCACCGGCCAGAGGGTGCTGGATCTTGGTCCTCACCATGTCGGCCATCTCTTCAGGTGCCGCCCACATGCCCTTGCCGATCTGGGCTCGGCCCCGGAGCCCGCAGGCCAGGCCGGTGTCGACATTGGAATCTTCATACGCTTGGAGCCAGGTGGCCCCCTTCATCTCGCCCTTCGGCAGGACGGGCCCGGCTTCCATGTCGGTGTGGATCTCATCACCAGTGCGGTCGAGGAACCCGGTGTTGATGAACACGCAACGCTCACGGGCGTGGGAGATGCAGGCCTTGAGGCCCATCGATGTGCGCCTCTCCTCGTCCATGATGCCCATCTTCAAGGTGTGGGGATCGAGCCCTAGCACCTCCTCGACGCGGGTGAAGAGTTCGCATGCGATCGCCACCTCATCGGGCCCGTGGAGCTTGGGCTTCACGATGTAGATCGACCCTGTGCGGCTGTTGCGGAACTCGCTGTTTCCCTTCAGGTCGTGGATCGCGGCAGCAGCGGTGAACAGGGCATCGAGCATGGTTTCGGGCACCGCTTGACCCCGGTGGGTGACGAGATCGGTGGTGAGATGGTGCCCCACATTACGAACGAGCATCAGAGCCCGCCCGTGCTCCACGTGGTCGCCGCCGTCCGCGGCGGTGTACACCCGATCGGGATTCATGCTCCTGTCGATCGTCTCCCCACCCTTCTGGAAGGTGCGGGTGAGGGTGCCCTTCATGAGGCCCAGCCAGTTGCCATAGACGACGAGCTTGTCGTCGATGTCGAAGGCAGAGACCGAGTCTTCGCAGTCCATGATGGCGGTGACGGCCGACTCGAGATGGACGTCGTAGATGCCGGCGTGGTCGCGGCGGCCGATCGCCCCGCCGTCGCCGAATCTGAGCTCGCAGCCCAGGCCGTTCTTTCGCAGGAGTATCGAATCGGGGTTGCCGGGGTCGCCGGTGTAGGCGACGAATCGCTCGGGCCGCAGAAGGGTGCTGACGGTGCCGTCGCCGCTGACTGCGACGACATCGCCGCGTTCGATCCTGTAACCGGTGACCGAGTGGTGGCTTGATTGATTGAGACTGAAGTGGCGATCGAGGAAGTCGCGGACGGTGTGAACGACCCTGTCGCCACGGATGGGGTTGTACTCAGATCCCTTGGCACACCCGCCTGCGTCGTCGAGCACGTTGGTGCCGTAGAGGGCGTCGTAGAAGCTGCCCCAGCGGGCGTTGGCCGCGTTGAGCGCATAGCGCGAGTTGTCGAGTGGCACCACGAGCTGGGGACCCGCCACTTCGGCGATTTCGCGGTCGACGTTTTTGGTGGCCATCTCCACCTCTTCGCTCATGTAGCTGAGGTATCCGATCCCGCGGAGAAAGTCTGCATATGCAGAGGCGTCGTGGGCTTCTCCACGATGGGCAACGTGCCAGTCGTCGATCAGCTCCTGGAGCTCATCGCGACGGGCCAGGAGCTCGCGGTTGCGCGGTGCGAGGTCGGCGACGATCCGCTCGAAGCCGGCCCAGAATCCGTCGGGCTCGATCCCCGTGCCCGGGAGGAGCTCCGCTGCCACGAAATCGGCCAGGGCCTGCTCGATCTCGAGCTCACCGAACTGCATGGGGAAACCTCCGGAGACTGACAACCCCTGGATCGTACCGAACCCGACTGGCGGGATGGGGCGTCGGGAATGGCGAACTCCGGGCTGATTTTCGCGCCGTCAGCGAGTGATTCGCACTACGACCATGTCGCCGCCCACCGCGACCCATAGGGAGTCTGCACCCACGGAGAGGCCAGTGGGAACACCTCCGAGGGGCGTGCGGCTGAGGATCGTGAGGTCGTCGGGGTGGAGTTCGACCAGGTCGCCGGACTCGCTCACCGAGACCCAGAGGGAGCCAAAGGAAACAGCCAGTTCGATCGGGGCGTTTCCGACAGTCACCTCGGTCGATTCACCGGTGCTCATATCCACGCGTGAGACGGTGCCGTCGGTCTGGTTCGACACGAAGACGATGTCGCC
>CAXMSE010000076.1:0-33121 GCA_964196195.1 uncultured Gammaproteobacteria bacterium
ACTGGCGGGGCTTCGACCTGCTGATCCACATCTGGTGGCTGACGCTTCCCCTCGGCTCGATCGCAATCGCCCAGAACGCGTTGATCGAGGAACGCCAGACCGACACCTTGTCCTGGGTGGTCTCCAAGCCGGTGTCGCGCCCAGCGTTCATTCTTTCCAAAGTCGTGTCCGACTCTGTCGGCATCATTCTTCCCGCGGTCCTGCTCCAGGGTGCCATCGAGTGGTGGATGCTTCCGGCACTCGATCCGGCCGCAGGCCTACCGATCCGCGCTCCGGAAGCGACCCGTTACCTGGTGGTGGTGGGAATCGAAGCCTCGATCGTCCTCCTGTTCGTGACGCTCACAGTGTGTTTGAGCACGATCTTCCGGAGCCGCGGTCCGGTCGCGGGCATCGGACTCCTCGCTTGGGTGATTCTGTGGAACTCGCCAACCGACGCGATCGACCGGATGAGCATCGGTGGCCTGGTCAGCGGTGAACTGTCAGGCGCTTCGTTCAAGCCACTGGCCGAGTACCTCGTCTTCGAGCGAGCTCTCGATCCCGCGTCGGGCGTGTACTGGACGCTGATTTGGGCCGCGGTCTTCACCATTGCCGCGGTCGGGATATTCCGAAGGGAACAGTTCTAGTCTCGACGGCTACTGGCCGTCGGCAGTGCAACTGAAGGCCCCACCTAGACGCAGGACCGTCAGTTGCACACGGCGGAGGGTGTGGGATTTGAACCCACGGAGGCTTTCACCTCACACGCTTTCCAAGCGTGCCCATTCGGCCGCTCTGGCAACCCTCCTGGTCCGCGCGAGGCGCGGTTCCAGCCCATGAGGGTATCGTGAATGGTGCAACGCCCGTTTCGGGGTGTGGCGGTCGGGTCCTGTGCAACGGGAGCCCGTGAACCGAGTCAGGGCCGGAAGGCAGCAGCTCTCAGCGGGTCCTCCTGTGTGCCGCAGATCGCCTGGCCGCCACTCCCGGAGATGGGCGTCGCCGCGCCCGGCCTGGCAGTCTTCGCCGGTCGTCTTAGAAGTAGAGTCGAACGAACATGGCCTACCAGTCGCTATACCGCCGATATCGACCCCAGAAGTTCTCGGAGATCCGTGGTCAGCAGCATGTCGTGTCTGCCCTTCAGAACGCGGTGGCGAAGGGCGAGGTCGGGCACGCCTATCTGCTCCACGGCCCTCGGGGCACTGGCAAGACCACGTCGGCGAGGGTGCTGGCCAAGGCGCTCAACTGCGAAAATATCGGGGCCGACGGCGAGCCGTGTGGTGTGTGCGAGAGCTGTGTCGCCATCGAACACGGCCGCTCATTCGACCTCCACGAACTCGACGCGGCATCCAACAACAAGGTCGAAGACATGCGCGACCTGTTGGGGAAGGTCAACCTCGGCACACCGGGGCGGGCCAAGGTCTACATCCTCGACGAGGTTCACATGCTCACCTCGCAGGCCGAGAATGCCCTGCTGAAAACACTCGAGGAACCGCCCGATCACGTCACCTGGGTGCTCGCCACCACCGAGCCGCACAAGGTCGTGGAGACGATCCGTAGCCGCTGTCAGGTGTTCGAGCTCTCCCTGCTGGGCGCCGATGAGCTGGCCGACCACGTGCGTTGGATAATCGACGATGCGGGCCTCGACGTCGGTGAGGACGCCGTCGATTATGTCGTCGCCGCGGGCGGGGGTTCCGCGCGCGACACCCTCTCGGCCCTCGACCGGGTCGTGGCCGCGGGCGGTGTAGTCGAGATCGACACCTCCACCGACTCCCTGCTCGATGCCTTGGCCGACCGTGATGTCGCCGCCGCCCTCGAGGCGGTCGGTGATGCGCTCGGGCGCGGGCGTGATCCGCGAACGATCGGGGAGGGTGTGCTCGCCGGGCTGCGCGACACATTCCTCATGGCCATGGGCGCGCCGTCGCCGCGCCTCGGGGGCCGGGAGCGCACCCGCGCCGAAGCCCTTGCGGGCCGCATGAATCCCGCCGCTATCACCCGCGCACTGGAGACACTGGGTGTCGCTCTCGTTGAGATGCGTCAGTCCCCCGATCCCCGTGTCGACCTCGAAGTGGCGTTTGTGCGTCTCTGTCGGCCCGATGCCGATCGCTCCGTCGATTCACTGATCGAGCGCGTCGACCGGCTCGAACAACAGTTGGCCGGTGGAGCGCTGCCCGCCGCGGCGCCCGTTGAAGCGCCGCCCGTCGAGCCGGTTGCGTCAGCCCCACCAGCCCTGGCGCTCACGGTTGTGTCGGTTCCCGCCGAGCCTGCACCGTCGCTGCCCTCCGCCCCCGCCGACAACGGCCCGGCGGCCGCGGCTCGCCGCGCCCTGGCCGACAAGCGAACCGGTGCCGCCGCCGCACCCACGCCGTCGGCTCCAGCCCAACCGCCGCCCACCCCACCCACGCCGCCTCCCCCCACCCCCAGGGGGCCGAAGCCGACCGACGGCTCGCCTGAGCCTCTCGAGCTGAGGTCGATCGTGCCACTGTCGCCCACCGAGGTGGTCCAGCTGGCCAAGCTCCATCTTGGCGTGCCCCGCGACACCGTGGTGCGTCGAGCCTCGGAGATCCTCGGTCCGGCTGAGGGCGGCCGATCATCGGGCGACCTCGTCCGTCTCTGGCTCACCCTCGTCGAAGAGAACACAGCGGCGGTCGATGCTCCTGAGCCGGCACCGCCCGAGCCCGTCGCCGCGCCACCAGAACCGATCGAGGCACCCGAGCCCGTCGCCGCGCCACCAGAACTGGCCGATCCCGACGATGTCGATCTGAATGAACTGGTCGATGCGCCGACCCACGCCGATGAACTGATCGAGCGACTCACCGAGGCCTTCCCCGGTGCCGAACTCCAAAACAAGGAAGAACCCGACCAGCCATGACCGACAATCTTCCCGAAGAGACAGAGAATCCGTTCGGTGGCGCCATGCCTGATCTGGGCGGCCTGCTCGAGTCGGCCCAGCAGATGATGGCCAACGCTCAAGCGGCCGCCGATGAGGTGGTCGAAGGTGTGGCGGGCGGGGGGCTCGTGAAGGTCGAGGTCGATGGCCATTTCACCTTCCATTCGGTGTCGATCGATCCCAGTGCGGTCGATCCCGACGACATGTCGTTGCTGGAGGACCTCGTGCTGGCGGCGCTCCGCAATGCATCAGGCCAACTCCAGGGAGGGCAGCAGGACGCGATGGGCGGGCTCGATCTCGGCGGTATGGATCTGGGTGGGCTCGGCGGCCTTCTCGGGGGCGGCGAGTGAGCTATTCGGTCACGGTTCAGGAGCTGATCGATCAGCTTGGGCGCCTGCCCGGCATCGGTCCGAAGTCGGCCCAGCGCGTGGCCTTCTACCTGCTCAAGGCTCCCTCGGAGGACGCGCTTCGGCTGTCGCGAGCGATCGTCGACGCGAAGGAGAGGGTGTCGTTCTGCGATCGATGTTTCAACCTGAGCGAGGGGGGCGAGGAGTGCGCGATCTGTCGAGATCCGCGTCGTGAGCCCCAACTCCTGTGTGTGGTCGAGGACAGCCAGGACATCGTTGCGGTCGAACGAACCCAGGAGTTCCGCGGTCGGTATCACGTACTCCAGGGCGCCTTCAGTCCGATCGACGGAATAGGTGTCGATCAGCTGAGGGTGAAGGAACTCATGACCCGGGTCGGTGAAGAGGATGTGGAGGAGGTGATCGTGGCCACCAATCCGAATCTGGAGGGGGAGGCCACTGCGGCACTACTCGCGAAGTACCTCAAGCCCATGGGAGTAAGGGTCACCCGAATTGCCAGTGGGCTTCCGGTCGGCGGTGATCTCGAGTACGCCGATGAGCTCACCCTGGGTCGCGCTCTCGAAGGCCGCCGGCTACTCGACGCCGGCGACGACTGACGTCGGCGGGGTCCTCTGTCGAAAAACGGACGAGGCGCCGTCTTGTACCTGCCGGAGCGCGGGCGGTATGGACAAATTCCGGCAGATCCAGGACGACGCCTCGACCTCACTTCACAAGGGGGAGGATCGCTAGATCCGTTCCTCGATCTGTATTACGATTACTTTACGATTTTGACATACAGATTACAAGTAGTTTCTGAACATTTCTTTTTGGGGCAGTTTTCGTCATCCCGTTATGCCGATGTCATACTGGTCGCGCGCTGGACCCATGGACCGCGCGCGGTGGCTCAATAGTGCTCGTGGTGGGGCCGGCGCTCTACGCGCTGCGTCGACGAGCCGAGACCTCGTCAGGAGAGGGGTCGTCGGCCCACCTCGCTTCGTCGCCCGCCGAGGGGTCTGGATCCTCGATGGTGAGGGCCAGCTCCTTGGTCTGATCGACGCCGACCCGAGAAACCGAGGTCTGGATGTCGGCCATCGCGGCCTGGAGACGGTCGTGAACGTCGCGTTCCGCGGCCAGTAGACGGTCGAGGCGCTGCTGGGACTCGTTGATCACCATCGTCGAGCGTTCGATGGCGCTTCGCTCCGCGTCGCCGACGATGCTTGCTGCGTCGGATTCGGCCGCCTCGAGCTTCTCCGCGGCGTTGCGCTCGGCATCGGCGATCTGCTTCGCCGCCACGGCGCCAGCGTCTTCGATGATCGAGTCGGATTCACCCTTGGCCCCGGCTAGGACCTCTTCGGCCTCCGTTTTGGCGCCGGTCACGAGCTCTTCGGCTTCGGTTTTGGCGCCGGTCACGAGTTCTTCGGCTTCGGTTTTGGCGGCGGTGCGAGCCTCCTCGAGTTCGCCGGCGGCGGCGGCGCGGTCGGCCTCTGCCTCGGATTTCGCGGTTTCGGCTTCGCCCTCGAGAGTGGCGGCGGCGGCCTTCGCCGTATCGCGGACGGCATCGGCATCGGTGGTGGCTTTGGCAGTGAGTTCTTCACTCGACTTCACCGCCTGATCGAGCATCTCCGCCACCGTGCCCCCAACGGCACGGACACCCTCCTGCTCCAGAGCTCGGATGCGTTCGGCTGCCCGCTGGAGGAGCTCCTTCACCTCATCGGAGTCGATGCCACCATCGCCGACGACACTGAACTCGGCCTTCTCAAGGTCCTCTGGGTGGAGCTCCATGTTCGCAGTATCTCATGAGCGGGAGTGATGTGGTGGAAGTTCCCTGGAGAGTGCAAATATGATTTGGCGCGTGCAACTCACCGAGATCGACCACATCGCCATCGCCGTCAATGATCTCGACGCCGCGATCACCTACCACGCACGGGCCTTCGGTGCGGAAGTACATCACCGCGAAATTGTCGAGACTGACGGAGTCGAGGAGGCCCTCATCAAGGTGGCCGACTCCTATATCCAGCTCACGGCGGCCACCCGTCCCGATTCGCCGATCGCCAAGTATCTCGCGAAGCGGGGCGAGGGTCTTCATCATGTGGCCTACCGGGTTGACGACTGCGCCTCAGCTCTGGCCCAGATGATCGAAGCGGGCGCCACTGCAATCGATGCCGTGCCCCGCCCCGGGTCTCGGGGCACCACCGTGGCGTTTGTGCATCCAAAGGGCTCATTCGGAACCCTCATCGAACTGGTGCAGGAATGAGCTGAGCCGGTCGCCTCAGCTACGGAGTTCCGTCACTCCATTGGGGGTGAGCAGGGTGGCAGCCAGGCCCGGCGCACCGGACTCCACCCGGATGGCGATGGCATGTTCGGCCAAGCGGGTCCCGATAGCGGGATCGTTGTGAGTGAGACTGAAGTTCATGAGGGTCACCCCGCCCGGCGCACTCGCCGCCGGGGTGTTTCCGGGCCATTCGATGAGGAATGGGAGCACACCGTCTTCGGTGGGCAGTGGTGCTGTGAGCTTCCATTTCAAGACCGAACCATCGGGGGTGGTGCGTTGCATGGCCGTCGCGTCGCCGGGATCGACACCACGTTGGCGCGCCCATCTCACCCACAATTCGATATCGGGCACCCGTATGGCCCATGTGACCAGTCGAGGCACGGTCACCTCATCCACGCCGAACGGGCGGGGCCCTGCGGGATCAGGCTGACCCGGGTCGGGGCCGATCAATTCCAGGTAGGCCCCGTCGCCGAGGCCCAGCAGGGCGTTTCGGGTGCCGAACCCATCGTGGCGCCCACCCGGGGCGGGCGTGACGCCCCAGGACTCGGCAATCGTCGCCACCGTGGAATCGAGGTCGGGGGTGGCGTAGACGAGATGATCGATTCGAGCTTCGAGCACGGCGGCCCGATTGATCGCGGGGTCCTTGATCCGACCGCCCAGATCAACGGCCAGCAGACCGGCCGCGGATCGAAGGGGATCATCGCGGCTGATCTTGGCCGTACGCCCGTCGGCAAGGACGAACCGGCCCGCTATACCCGGCTTGGCCCGCGCTATCCGATCGGGGAAACCGGCCGCCAGTGCAGGGCCGATGTCGCTCAGGGAGACAGGCCCGGGTTCGATTCCGTGACGGCGGGCGAGATCATGGGCCCTGTCGCGGGCCTGGCGGATCGCCCGACCATCAGCCTGGGGATGGTGCCGGTCGGGATCGAGCACGAGAGCGACTCTTTCGGCGAGGTCGGCGGGAAGATCTGAGGGTCGGCCTCGAAGAACATCGCGATCGTCGATGAGGGCAGCCAACAAGCAACCCAACCACCGATGCCGACCGGTAGCGATGGCCCGGGCCAGGCGGGGATGGGTGCCGATCGAGGCCAACTCGGTGCCGAGCGGAGTGACGATTGCCGCGCTATCGAGAGCTCCGATCGACTGGAGGAGGGAGACGCCTTCGGCCCAGGTCTTCTGGGGAGGGGGATCGAGGAAGGTCAGCTCGGCGGGGTCGGTTATCTCGCGGGAGGCAAGCTCGAGAACGAGGCCGGCCAACTCCACCTGGGTGATCTCCGGAGCAAGGAAACGAACCCGGCTCGCATGCTCGACCTTCGACCACAGGCGGATCGCGATTCCCGGGCCAGTACGGCCGGCCCTCCCGGCCCGTTGCTCGGCCGATGCTCGTGAGGCGGTGATCGTGGTGAGGGCCGTCATCGCCGTTCGGGTGTCGTAGCGGGGCACACGGGCCAGGCCCGCGTCGACCACCGATCCGATTCCCTCGACGGTGAGGCTCGTCTCGGCCAGGTCGGTTGCCAGCACGATCCGCTTGTCGGCGCGGGCGACGAGGGCCGCGTCCTGATCGGCTGCGGGGAGCGATCCGTGGAGGGGCAGGATCGCGGGCCCGTCGCGCCCGAGCTCGGCCTGAAGCGCCGCCTCGGTGCGTCGAATCTCACCCACGCCGGGAAGAAACACCAGCACGTCTTCGGGTGCCCGTAACGCCTCCCTCACCGAGTGGACCACGGCAGGCACGAGGGGGTCACGCCGCTTCTTGGGCCGCCAGAAGATTTCGATGGGGTGAGTTCGGCCGGGTGAGCTCACGGTTGGGGCCGGATCGGCCGGGCTACCGAGCAGAGCGGCGACGGCGTCGGTGTCGAGGGTGGCCGACATCACCAGTAGTCGGGCATCGAGGCCGTGATGTCGGCGACTGTGCAGGGCCAGAGCCAGGCCGGTGTCGCCGGGCAGGCTGCGCTCGTGGAATTCGTCGAAGATCACCAGACCCACGCCGCGAAGCGCCGGGTCGTGGACAAGGCGGGCGGTGAGAACGCCCTCTGTCACCACTTCGACACGGGTGTCGGGGCCGACCCGGCGATCGTCGCGAGTGACCCAACCCACCGTCTGGCCCGGCTCTTCGCCGAGAAGTGAGGCCATCCGCCGCGCCGCGGCCCGAGCCGCGACACGACGCGGTTCGAGAAGCACTATCCGGCGCCCGGCCAGCCATGGCTCATCGAGCAGGCGGAGCGGCACCACTGTGGTCTTCCCGGCGCCCGGCTCCGCGGTGAGAACCGCATGGCCGGTGTCGGCCAGAGCCACGCGCAGCGATTCCAGGGAGTCCTCGATGGGCAGACCGGTGGGGTCGGGTTTCATTCGGCTGCATCATGGCGCACGACAGGCGCGCATGTGCGAGGCTCGGGTCGATGAAGGTCCATGTGGTCGACGGCACCTACGAGCTGTTCCGGTTTCACTTCGCCAGATCCAACCGCGATCCCCGCGTCGGGGCCCAGCGAGGTGTGCTCAACACGATCCTCGATCTTGTCGCCGACGGGGCCACCCACATCGGGATCGCAACCGATCATGTGGTCGAGTCGTGGCGCAACGATCTCTACGACGGCTACAAGGCCGGCTCCGGCATCGACCCGGAACTCTTCGCCCAGTTCCCCGAGATGGAGGAGCTTCTCGACCTGGCTGGCTTCGAAGTCTGGCCCCAGGTGGTTCACGAGGCCGACGACGGTATGGCGGCCGGTGCGGCCCTCGCCGCGGCCGATCCGAGGGTGGAGCAGGTGGTCATCTGCACCCCCGACAAGGATCTCGCCCAGTGCGTTACCGCCGATGGGCGGGTTGTGCAGCTCGACCGCCGCCAGGGCATCGTCTACGACTGGGACCGGGTGATCGCGAAGTTCGGGGTGCGCCCCGACTCGATCCCCGACTATCTCGGTGTGGTCGGTGATTCGGCCGATGGCTTCCCCGGCGTCCCGGGCTGGGGTGCCAAGTCTGCCGCCGCCGTGCTCACCAGATACGGCCATATCGATCAGATACCCTTCGACGTGGCCGAGTGGGACGTCGATGTTCGTGGGGCCGCGAAGCTCGCCCTGGCGTTTCGCGAGCACTTCGAGGACGCCCTTTTGTTCCGGCGTATCGCCACGGTCGACACCAATGCCCCGGTCAGTGCCACGGTCGACGAGATGGCGTGGCTGGGTCCCCAGCCCGGATTCGATGAGCGGTGCGTGGAGCTTGGGGCTGAACGCCAGGCGGCGCGGACCCACAAGCTTTGGGCCGAGCACCAGTGAACCGAGGGAGAACATGGACAAGGAACGGGCACTGGAGATAGCCGAAGGATTTGATGAGGATCTGGCGGGGCGACTCCGGTTCATATACGAGCTCGACGAGCTCAAGAGCGTGCTCCGCCAGACGGTGTTGGCCGACGGCAGCCGCCAGGAGAACTCCGCTGAGCATTCCTGGCATCTCGCCATGACGGCACTGGCGCTGGCTCCCCTCGCCGACCCGCCGGTGGATGTGGAACGAGCGGTCAGGATCCTGCTCGTGCACGACATCGTGGAGATCGACGCCGGCGATGCCTTCATCTACGACGACGCCAAGCGCGCGGCCGCGGAGGCCGACGAGCAGGCAGCCGCTGATCGGATCTTCGCCCTGTTGCCCGATCCCCAGGGGTCAGAGCTGAGAGAGCTGTGGGATGAGTATGAAGCCAGGGAAACAGCGGAGGCCCGGTTCGCCTACTCCTGTGATCGTCTCCAGCCCTTGTTGCTCAACCTCGCCATAGGTGGTGGCAGCTGGCGAGCCCACGGCATCACCGCTGATCGCGTGAAGGGGATCAACGGCAAGATCGCGTGGGGGCTGCCCTCGGTGTGGGAGGCGGCCGAAGCGATGCTCGATGCCGCCGTGGACGACGGCGATCTGGCCCCGCCGCCCTGAGCCTGGTCTCAGGATGTCGCGTTGAGAACCTCGGCGATCCCGATCGGTGTGGCCACCTCGATCTGGTCGTATGAGCATGATGAGGCGTCGCGGTCGGGACGCCATCGCACGAAGCGGGTGGTGCCCCGAAAGCGGCCGTTGAGGACGGCCTCGTACTTCACTTCGGCCACCAGTTCACATGTGAGCGGCATCCACTGAGGGGTCTCACGCCCGCCGCTCCAACGGTTGGGTGCGCCGGGCATGAGTCCGTCCTGGTGAGCGTCGGGGTTCATCCATGACGCCCATGGGTGCTCGGCAGGATCTTCGATTATGTGGGGCGCGAGGGTGTCGACCAACTCGGCTCGCCGCGACGCCTTGAAGCTCGACGCAACTCCCATGTGTTGGAGTCGGTCTTCGTCGTCGTGCAGACCCACCAGCAGAGACCCGACTCCCTCACCGTCCTTGTGCATCCGGTATCCGGCAACCACCACATCGGCGGTACGGGTGTGCTTCACCTTGAACTGGACGCGCTTGTTGGGCTGGTAGGTGCCGTCGCGGGGCTTGGCGATCAGGCCGTCGAGACCCGCCCCTTCGAACTTCACGTACCAGTCGTGGGCGAGCTCTCGATCGAGGGTGGACGGCACGAGATGGATCGGCGGTTCGAACGCCTCGCCGATCGTCTCGAGGATCGCCCGTCGATCACGGAACGGTTCGTCGGTGAGGTCGGTGTCGTGCACCGCGAGCACGTCGAACGCCACGAACTCCGCCGGGGTCTCCTCGGCTAGACGACTCACCCGCGATTCGGCGGGGTGGATGCGCTGCTGGAGGGCATCGAAGCCGAGATGGTCGCCGATGGTGACGATGATCTCGCCGTCGACCACACATCTGTCGGGCAGGGAGTTGCGCAGGGGGTCGAGGAGCTCGGGGAAGTAGCGGCCGAGCGACCGCTCGTTGCGGGAGCCCAAATGGATGTCGTCGCCGTCTCGGAACACGATGCAGCGGAAACCGTCCCACTTGGGCTCGAAGGCGAGATCGCCGGTTTCGGGGATCGAGGGGATGGCCTTGGCCAGCATTGGCTTGACGGGTGGTGTGACCGGGAGGTCCATCGCGGCGAGCCTAGGCTCGGAGGGTGCCACGTGCCCGGCAACGCGACCTCGACGAGGGTCTCATCATCGGTGGGTCACACGCCGATGGTTCGACATGATCACCCGACGCCTATTACTGCTCGTGGTGCTGGCGATGGTGGCGACGTCGTGTGGCGACGACACCGTCGATCCCGCGGTAGCGGACCTCATCATCAGCGACGCCACGACGGCCCCGTCGTCCACCACCACCATCGCAACCACTTCCACCACCGAGAGCCCTGCGGGAATGTGCGGCGACCTGATCCCGGTGGTGACCGACGAGGGCACCACCTGCGTCGATCCCGATGCCACCACCACGACCGCAGGACCCGCCGAATTGGAGTGGCCGGGCGAGACCTTCACCGTTGGTGTGCTTCCGCCCCTACTCGTGGCCAACGGCACCGAGATCGTGATGATGGTGTTCGACGACGAGGATGTTTCTCAGGTGACCCCCGTGCTCACTAGCGCGAACCCTGTCCTCGACTTGCGCCAGGCATCGGATGGCTCGATCTTCACGCTGGAGGAAGTTCCCGGAGCCGACGGTGTCTCCGATCTCGAGGTGGCGCGCTACCGCCTCGACGGGAGTCGCACCCTTGTTCAGGGCGCGACCTGGCTCTACGACGTAGCGGTGATCGCGGGCCACGAGAGCGTGGTCGTCTCCCTCGAGGTGGACGAGTTCGGTACGACCGAACTCACAGGCATCGCTCTCGACGATCCCCTGGTTCCCGACATCAGCCTCGGAGCGGCATCCGACCACGAATTCGGTGTCGCCAACATCGCCGTCCATGATGGAATCGTGGTCGCCTCGGCGATGGCCGACCTCACCGAACTCGTCTATTACGTCGCCACCGGCACCGGAGGCGTGCCGAAGTGGAGCCCCACCGACGACCTTCCTTACGGGGAGCCGCCGTTCGTGACCGGGGCCACCTGGTCTGCTGATGGTGAGGAATTGGTCTGGGCCGAGGGTCCGGATTGGGGCTGGATCGAGGAGCAAGACGAGTTCGGACCGATCCCGCGGGAGTGGCGCATCCGTAGCGCGGCCGTGGCAACCGGTGAGGTGAGCCTCGACTGGCCGATCACGGTTTCGACTCTCAGCACCTCTGAGATGATGGTCGACTCGATCCTCGATTTTGGGTCTCACATCGTGGTGAACCGCAGCACGTTCGAGGGAGTCCACAGCGTTCACCTCGAGCCGTGGGTGATCGACTTCACGGTCGAGGAACCGGGTGAGTGGACCGTTCCCTTCGCCGGAGTCACGACGCCGGTGGTGTTCGGCGGCTGACCCGGCTTGCCCTCCCCCGTGGTGGCGGGTGACGATTCCGCCATGAGCGCAGAGATCCGCCCTTTCACCATCGAAGTGCCCGACGCCGACCTGGCCGACCTGAGTGGCCGACTCGGCCGCACCCGCTGGCCCGAACTGGAGGTGGTCGACGACTGGAGCCAGGGCATCCCGCTCGCCTACACCAGGGAACTGTGCGAGTACTGGGCCGGGGAATACGACTGGCGTCGATTCGAAGCGGCGGTCAACGCCTACCCCAACTTCATCACCGAGATCGACGGTCTCGACATCCAGTTCACCCACGTTCGTTCACCTCACGCCGACGCCACCCCGATGGTGCTCAGCCACGGTTGGCCCGGCTCCATCGCTGAATTCATGGCCGTGATCGACCCCCTCACCGACCCGACCCGCCACGGGGGCGAAGCGAGCGACGCGTTCCATCTCGTGTTCCCGTCGCTGCCCGGATACGGATGGAGCGCCAAGCCAACGTCGGCCGGCGCGTCGGTGGAGTGGATCGCCACCGCGTGGGACACCCTGATGGTGCGTCTCGGCTACGACTCATATGTCGCTCAGGGAGGCGACTGGGGTGGTTCGGTCACCACCCACATCGGATCGCAGAATCTCGGCCACTGTCGAGCCATCCACACCAACATGCCCATCGCGGGCCCCACCGCCGAGTCGCTCGAGAACCCTTCCGAGCAGGCCCTTGCTGCCCTCGCCGCCTTTGAGTACTACGACAAGTGGGACTCCGGCTATTCCAAGCTGCAGGCCACCCGCCCCCAGACGATCGGGTATGGCCTCGTCGACTCTCCCGCCGGCCAGGCCGCGTGGATTGCCGAGAAGATGTGGGCCTGGACCGACAACGACGGTCACCCCGAATCGGCCCTCACCCGCGATCAGATCCTCGACAACATCTCGATCTACTGGTTCACCGCCACCGCGGCCTCATCGGCCCGGCTCTACTGGGAGAGCTTCGACCAGATCGGCGCCGGCACAGTCGAGATCCCCACCGCGTGCAGCATCTTCCCCTCGGAGATCATTCGCTGCGACCGGAGCTGGGCCGATCAGCGCTACACCGACATCAGGTACTGGAACGAGCTCGACCGAGGCGGACACTTCGCGGCCTGGGAAGAGCCGGAGCTCTTCGTCGACGAGCTCCGCGCCGCGCTCCGGGTGCTCTAGGCATTGGCGCTGATAGAGCGATGCTCAGATCGCGTCGTCGCCGATCCATTTTGGCTCGCGGATCGGTTCGTGCGAAGAGAGCGCGTCGAGCAGGCCCGCGGGATTGTCGTGACTCAGTAGGAGGTCGCGGTTGGTCGCCTTGAGGACGGTGCGATCCACCATCGTGTCGACCAGGGCGAGCAGGGGATCCCAGAATCCGTTGACATTGAGGATGCCGGTGGGCTTGGCGTGGAGCCCGATCTGGCTCCAGGTAAGTGTCTCGGCCAGTTCCTCGAGCGTGCCGAACCCGCCGGGGAGCGCGATGAACGCGTCGGCGAGGTCGTACATGCGGGCCTTGCGTTCGTGCATCGAGGCGACCTCCTCGAGTCGGGTGAGGCCCTGATGGCCGACCTCGCGTGAGAAGAGGTTCTTGGGAATGACTCCGGTGACCTGGCCACCCCGGTTCATGACGGTGTCGGCGATCAGTCCCATGAGGCCCACCGCGCCGCCGCCGAAGATGAGCTCGACGTCGCGCTCCACCAGGAGTTCGCCCAGAGCCACGGTGGCGTCGGTGATTGCCGGATCGCTGCCCGGCGAAGAGGCACAGAACACACAAACCCGGCGAAGCTCGATCACCGGCGTGACGCTACCGGTTCTCGGCGGGCGCCGATCCCCTAGTGTCGAACTGTGAAGCACGGTATTTTCGTTGCCCCATACGGGCCTCTCGCTGATCCTCATCGAATGATCCAGCTCGCGGGGGCGGTGGAGGAAGCGGGTTGGGACGGCCTGTTCCTATGGGACCATCTTCTACGGCCCGAGAGCAACGAGATCCTCGACACCTGGGTCACGCTGTCCTCGGTTGCCACCGTCACCGAGCGGATTCGGATCGGTCCGCTGGTCACCCCGTTGGCGCGCCGCCGACCGATGAAGCTCGCCCGTGAGGTGCTCACCGTCGACCTGCTCAGCCAGGGTCGGATCACCCTCGGCCTCGGCCTCGGCGTCGACTCGGGCGGGGAGCTTTCGCGCCTCGGCGAGGTGACCGACGCAAAAACGCGCGGAGCAATGCTCGACCAGGGCGCCGACATCGTCGCCAGGCTTTTGGAGGGCGAACTGGTGGTGGACGTGGGCGATCACTACACCGTCGACGGGGTGATGCTCGAGCCCCGCACGGTGCAGCAACCTCGCCCGCCACTCTGGTTCGCGGCGCGAGCCGATGCCCTCAAGCCGGTGCGCCGTGCGGCCCGCTTCGAGGGCCTGTTCCCGATCGAAATGGACAGCGACCAGTTCCGTCGTGCGCTCGATGAGATAGTCGCCATCCGTGGTTCTCTCGACGGTTTCGATGTGTGCGTCAAGGCTGAGATCGACGGGTCACCACCCGCATTCGCGGGACGGGAGGCCACCTGGCTACTCCAGTCGTGGCCGGCCGTCGCCGATCTCGACCAGCTTTTCGACGTGGTCACGCGCGGACCCGCTCGCTGAGCTGTTGGGGACTCGCCCGGATCGACCGGTTAGATTCCATTCCCGTGATCGATCATTCGATGAAGGCAAAGCTCGACGACCTGCGCAGGCGCAAGGACGAGGCGGTTCACGCCGGATCCGAACGTTCTGTTCAGCGTCAGCACGACAAGGGCAAGATGCTCGCCCGCGAGCGAATCGACTACCTCCTCGATGAGGGTTCATTTCATGAGCTCGACATGCTGGCCCGCCACCGCGCCCACGAGGCGGGCCTCGAGCAGCGCCCCTATACCGACGGGGTAATCACCGGTTGGGGCACCATCGACGGACGCAAAGTGTTTGTGTTCTCCCAGGATTTCACGGTGATGGGTGGTGCTCTCGGCGAGGTGTTCGCGGAGAAGTTGCACAAGGTGATGGACCTGGCCCTGTCCACGGGTGCTCCGATGGTTGGTCTCAACGACGGTGCGGGTGCTCGTATCCAGGAAGGCGTGGTGAGCCTCGACGGCTACGGCGGCATCTTCCATCGCAATGTCCAGGCATCCGGCGTGATTCCCCAGATTTCGGTGATTCTCGGGCCTTGCGCCGGCGGCGCGGTCTACAGCCCGGCCATGACCGACTTCATATTCATGGTGCGTGGGAAATCACACATGTTCATCACCGGGCCCGACGTCGTGAAGACGGTCACCGGTGAAGAGGTCACCCTCGAGGAACTCGGGGGGGCGGGTTCGCACAGCACCAAGTCGGGGGTGGCAACTTTCGTTGCCGCGTCTGAAGAGGACGTGCTCGACGAGGTCAAGCATCTCCTTGGCTTCCTTCCCGCCAACAACCTCGCCCAGTCGCCGGTGATCGAGAGCGGCGACGATCCGGATCGGCTCTGCCCCGAGCTCGACGAGCTGATGCCGGAGAGCTCCAGCGTGCCCTACGACATGAAGCACGTCATCACCGCGGTCCTCGACGACGGCGAGTTCATGGAATACCACGCCGGTTGGGCGCGCAGCATCGTGTGCGGCTTTGGCCGAGTCGACGGACGTGCGGTGGGCGTGGTGGGAAATCAGCCGATGATGTTGGCGGGGGTTCTCGACATCGAGTCGGCGGAGAAGGCGGCCCGATTTGTTCGAACCTGCGACGCGTTCAACATCCCGCTCCTCACCTTCGTCGATGTGCCCGGGTTCCTTCCCGGCGTCGACCAGGAGTACGGCGGCATCATCCGCCACGGCGCCAAGCTCCTCTACGCCTACTGCGAGGCCACCGTCCCGCGGATCCAGGTCATCACCCGAAAGGCTTATGGCGGCGCCTATGTGGTGATGGATTCGAAGTCGGTGGGCTGCGACCTTTCGTTCGCCTGGCCCACCGCCGAGCTGGCCGTGATGGGGCCCCAGGGGGCAGTGGAGATCATCCATCGGCGCGAGCTCGCCGATGCGGCCGACCCTCAGCGCCGCCGCAACGAGCTCGTCGACGACTACACCAAGCGCCTCGCCAACCCCTACATCGCTGCCGAACGCGGCTATGTCGATGATGTGATCAAGCCATCGGAGACTCGTCGCAAGATCGTGGCCGGCCTTACCCTGCTCGAGTCCAAACGCGAGGAAGTCCCCCAACGCAAGCACGGGAACGTGCCGCTCTGATGTCGATCGAGGTCACCCCCACCCCAACCGACGAGGAGCTCACTGCGATCCTCGCGGCCTATGAGGCTCTCTGGCCTCAGCCCAACAACGTCGCCACGCCGGGCTCCTCGCCGCGATGGCGATTCGCAGGCCGGCCATGGACCCCACGCCCTCACTACGGAGGCTGGACCTAACCCCCCGTTCTGGTGTAGCGGAGGTTCGGTTTCCGGGGTTTGGCTACACCAGAACGGGGGTTGCCCCGCGGGGGAGCTCTACTGGATCTGATCCCTGAGCGCCGTCAACCAGGTATCGGCATCGGCGACTCCGTCGCGATTGTCGGCCTGCTCTTCGGTAGTGCCGTAAGCCGACGGGTAGGACCCGAGGAACTTCACGTCGCCCTGTTTCATGTGGACGTTGCGCAGGGCGTCGCCTACTACCTCGTCGGCGATGTGGCCCTCACAGTCGACAAGGAAGCAGTAGTCGCCGAGGCCGCGACGAGTGGGTCGGCTCTCGAGTCGGGTGAGGTTGATCGACCGGGCCGCGAACTCCTGGAGGATTCCCACCAGAGATCCGGGTGCGTCGGCGCGTTGGTAGATGAGGATCGATGTCTTGTCGTGGCCGGAGGGAGAGGCGATGCCGTCGCGGCCGACCAGAACGAACCTCGTCTGGTTCTCGGGGTGGTCCTCGATGTCTTCGGCGAGGATGGAGAGGTCGTAGACCTCCGCCGATCGTCGGGGTGCGATGGCGGCGGTGTCGTGGCGGCCGCTCTCGGCCAGCTCACGGGCTGCATCGGCGGTGGAGTTTGTGGCTTCGATCGCGGCGTGGAGAAGGTGATCGGCGAGGAAGCGCCGGCACTGGGCGTAGCCCATCGGGTGCGAGCGCACATGCTTGATGTCGGCCAGGGTCACTCCTGGCTGCACGAGCAGGTTGAGGTTGACGTTGATCACCACCTCGCGCTGGATGAGGAGCTCATTGGAGTCGAAGGCGAGGGTGTCGAGGGTGGCGTTCACCGAGCCTTCGATCATGTTCTCGATCGCTGCGAACCCGTAGGTGACATCGCCCCTCTCGGCAGCCCGCAACACCTCCACGATGCTGCCGAATTGCACCAGTTCCAGGCCCGCGAGGTCGGGTTCACTGCTGACGGCCTGTTCGGTGAAGGTGCCGGCCGGGCCGAGGTAGCCGACCGTCGGGGTTGTCGCAGGATTGTTCACAGGAAGCGAGGATAGAGCCACGCCGGCCCGCCGCCCCATAGATTTCTCAGATGGGCCGGGATCAGATCATCAAGTCGTACTACCTGCTGGCTGGCCTCTACACCCTCGCCGCGTCGCTGATCTGGGGCGTCAACACTCTCTTCTTGCTCGACGCGGGTCTCTCGGTGGGGGAGGTGTTCGTCGCCAATGCCATCTTCTCCGCGGGAATGGTGCTGTTCGAGATTCCCACCGGTGTGGTGGCCGACACCCTCGGCCGGCGGGTGTCCTACCTCTTGTCGATCGTGGTGTTGGCGGTTACCACGGCGCTGTATCTCCTGGCCGCATCGGCGGGGTCGGGTGTGTGGGTGTTCGCGGCCGTGTCGCTCTTCATGGGTCTCGGTTTCACCTTCTACTCCGGCGCGCTCGAGGCATGGCTGGTCGACGCCCTGGCATCGGTGGACACCGATGGTGATCTCGATCATGTTTTCGCCCGTTCCCAGCAGGTGACCGGGGTTGCGATGATGATCGGCACCACGTCGGGCGGCTTCTTGGGCCAGCTCGATCTCGCCGTTCCCTTCATGGTCAGGGCCGCGCTTCTCGGTGCCTTGTTCGTCATCGCCTGGCGCACGATGCACGACCTCGGGTTCACCCCTCGGCCTCTCGAACTGTCCAACGTCGGCGAGGAACTCAGGGAGCAGACGAGGGTTGGGGTCACCTATGGCTGGAACCACGGAGGATTTCGCCTCCTGATGTTGGCCGGCCTCATCCGGGGTGCCTTTCTCACCTGGGCGTTCTACGCAGCCCAGCCCTACTTCCTCGAGCTGCTCGACGACGACAAGATCTGGGTGGTGGGTGTGATCACCGCCCTGATGTCGCTCTCCACCATCGCCGGGAACCAGATCGTGGAAGTGCTCAGCCGGCGGTGCCGACGTCGTAGTTCGATCATTCTCGGCGCCGCGATCGCCACCTCGTCGGGACTCGTGACGATGGGGCTCACAGATTCGTTCTGGGTGGCGGTGCCCGCGTTCTTGGTGGTCACCGGAGCCATAGGCGTGGCCACGCCGGTACGCCAGGCCTACGTTCATCACGTTGCCCCGAGCGAACACCGGGCCACTGTCATCAGCTTCGACGCGATGGTCGGCTCGATCGGTGGCGTCGGAGGTCAACTCGGGTTGGGTCGGCTGGCCGACGCCCGGAGTTTCTCGGCTGGATATCTGGCCGGCGGCTTGATCACCGTGGCTGCATGGCCCCTGCTGGTCGGGGTGCGTCGTCGAGGTGGCGAAGAGGATCTGATCGCCGGAAGTCGCGAGCGTGAGGGTACGTGTGCGGGCCAGGGTCTTCCCCGCGACACCCAGGTGGAGTCGCATCCCCGCGAGGTGGTGAAGGCCGGGGGCTGAGGTGGCGGATCGTGGTGTTGCCGCGATCTAGGCTGCTCGCATGCCGGATCGGTTCTACTTTCGTCAGTTGCTTTCGGGCCGCGACTTCGCGGCCACCAATCCGATGGCCCAGCAGATGGTCAACTTCGTCTATGCGATCGGCGATCGCGAGACGGGTGACGCGGTGCTCGTTGATCCGGCCTACGACGTCGCCGGAATTCTCGATGTGCTCGAAGCAGACGGGATGCGCTGCACGGGTGTACTCGCCACCCACTATCACCCCGATCATGTAGGGGGCTCGATGATGGGTTTCGAGCTCGAAGGTGTCGCCGAACTACTCGAGCGGGTGGATGTGCCGATCCATGTCCAAGCCGACGAATCTCAGCATGTGTGCACTGTCACCGGCCTCACCGAAGCCTCGCTGGTCACCCACCAAAGTGGCGACATCGTGTCGGTTGGCGCGGTCGAGATCGAGCTCATCCACACTCCGGGTCATACGCCGGGGAGCCAGTGCTTTCTGGTGCAGTCCCACCTCGTGGCCGGCGACACCCTGTTCCTCGACGGATGTGGTCGGATGGATCTCCCCGGTTCAGATCCCGAGCAGATGTACGAGAGCCTCACCACGAAGTTGGCGCGGGTCCCGGGCGAAGCGGTGCTCTATCCGGGCCACCGCTACTCGACGGAATCGTCGGCCACGATGGCGATCACGCGCGAGCGCAACGTCGTCTATCGACCGACTTCGAAAGAGCAATGGTTGATGGCCTTCGCCAAGTGAGGGCGTGCCGTCAGTCGCTGTAAAGGCCTTCGACGTCGGATTCGCCGACCTCGGGAAGCTTCGGCATAGATCTGATGGGGGAATCAGTCGACTTGGTGATGGCAACGCGGAGGTCGAGCACTCCCTCGGGACCGATCACGCATCCGTCGACCTCAGCGCCTTCCGCTCCGGCGCGTTCGATTGCGGCTTTCTGCAAGCGTTCCGAGAGGGTCATGGCCGAACTTCCTTCACAAGACATGTGACGTGAGATCAACGGTAGACAAGGAACCGCATGACGGCATGAGGCCATCGAATCATTGTGGCGATGGATCGGTGATGAGGGCGACGATCGCTTCTGTGTGCCAGTGGGGAGCAACGCCGGGCGACAGGAGCAGGCGCTCCGCTATCTCGCGAGCGGCGAGAGGGTGTGCATCCGCCAACCCCCGCACGACTGTGCCGAGGTAGGCGGGCGAAGGAGGAGCAGGCTCGCGGTTCTCGGGAGGGTTGGGGGCGGTGAAGGTGATCACTGGGATGCCATCGACGGGATCGAGAGCGAGGAGGCTGTCGTAGTTCCCCTGCCCGACCAGGTGGTGACGGCCGGGTTCGAGATCATCCACCGGCATCGGCGACGAGGGGCGACGACTTTCCTGGGCCATCAGGTCGTCGAACTGGGCGAGGGTGATCAGGTAGCGCCGGCCGAGGCTCTTGATGGTTGAGGTGCTGTGCTCGAGAAAGGCCACTCCTCCTCCCCACTTGCGCGATGCGCCCGCGAAGCGGACCCGGTGGGGAAGATCGCACGGTGCCGACGCCGAGGGCGGGGTGGGATTGCTGGTCCCAGTCTCCACAACAGCGCTCGAGGGAGCACGAGAACCATTGAAATATGCTAGTAGTCGTGACTCCGAGCAGTTCGACCCGTAGGCCACATACCAAACCAGTCGGCTGTCGCGATCCGTCACGGGCGCAGCGTAGCCACCCGTTCGGTCGACGGTTCCCTGGCGGCGGGGACTCAAGACGGGTCGTATCAGGCCGATTGTCAGGATGTCGCCGTGATGTTCACGGCGTGGGAGGTCATGTCATGGACGAGTCGTTCAACGAGCATCCCCGGCCGGTGCAGTCGATACGCGAGCGGGAGCTCGAGGTCGACGTGGCCCGTCTTCAGGCCGAGCTCGAAGCGGCACGCGGCGGAGATGCGGTCGAAGCCACATCTCGTTTCCTCACCATGGCCTCCAAGACGGTCGACCTGGCGATGGAGGACGCCCGCCGGGAAGCCGACGACCTTGCCGCGGAGGTGAGTGCCGACGCCGAGGCACGTCGAGACGAGGCCACCCGATTAGCGGCAGAAGCAGAAGCGAGGGCCGTTGTCCTGCGCCACGAGGCGGAGAACCACGAAGCCGTGTTGTTCGCGGCGGAGGAAGCCGCACTACGGATCAAGGCAGATGCCGAAGTGGAGGCGAGTAACCTCGTAGCGGTCGAACGAACGAAGGTCGCCGAAGAGATCGAAGCTCTCAGTTCAGTCAGAGGTGCGCTCGAAGACGAGCGTGGCGCCCTGGAGAACTATCACGAAGAACTCCGTCGTCGTGTACAGGAACTCGCGGAGTCGATGGTGTCGTTCATGACCACCGAACCACCGATCGCTGGGGCATCGCTCGATGGGTTCATCGCCCCACCACTTCCTGCGGCGCCTGTCTCGCCTCTTACCACCCCCGAAATGGATCCGCTCGCCGACGCCATGACGGTGTGGGTGGCCGAGCGCGACCCGTCGACCATCGACGAGGTGGCCAACGTCGAGCCTGTGGAGAGCGGTGATCCGGTCGACTTCGAACAGGTCGTGGAGTTCGATACCCAGCCCGAGTACGAGGCTGAAGACGAAGCTTTCGTAGAGCACGTCGCGTTCGCCGGCGTGCCGGTAGTGGAGGAAGACGGCGCGGGGACCATCCCGGCAGGACTCTTCGGTCGAGCAACCGAGGAGGAGATCGAGCCTCGTCGACAGGGCGGATCCCTATTCGGAACCCATGGTGCCCGACTCGTCGAACAGACTTCTCCGGAGGCCTTGGCCGAAGCGCTCAAGGAAGAGGGTGAAGAGGATGAGCGCTTCCGCTCATTCATCGCAGGCGACGACGAGACCGACGCGAGCCGCGACTGGTTGCTTCGCCCCGAACAGTCCTGATCCGACGACTTCACATGTGGTGGCCGCGATCGTCGCAAGGGGGAGATGGCTCGGCCCCGGCCATTGACGCGCTGATCGATCAATGGACCCAGGACAGTTCCGCGGTCCGCGACCACACTCTTGAGCTTGTGCGGATCGCGCACATGGTCATGGGCCCGGCGGTCGCCCTCGGCCTGCTCGTCTTCGTGCCCGGATCGGGCCTGACCCTCGCTGCACTGGTTTACCTGGGCGGCCTCATAGCGGTCCTTGGCCTCGTTCCCCGCCGGGTGCAGGCCACTGCCATATCGATGTTCGACCTCTTGCTGATCGGTTTCGTCAGTACTGTCGATCCCCACATATGGGTTGCGATGCTTGTTCCTGCCGCTGCTGCTATGACCGTCGGTTGGCTGGTCGGCACGAGAGCAACCTGGTTGCTCTACGTAGTGGGAGTTTCTTCGTTGGCCGCGGCCGGGTTCGAATCGGAGCCCGCGGGGTGGCCCCTGGCCCTCACCGTGTTTGCGGGGACCATTGGTGTTCTCAATTTCAACAACCTCAAGATCATGGGCCAGGGTCGTGACGGAGCCCTCAAAGTCGCCGACCTGGTCGACTCGCTCCCCGTGATCGTGTGGGAGTCCGATCCCACAACGGGAACCTTCACCCACGCGGTCGGCTGGATCGAGCAGCTTCTCGGCTTCAGCGCTGAGGAATGGCGGCTGTTACCGGTGGGCCGTCGCGTGCACCGATCCGATCTGCACGGCTTGCTCGAGAGCAACCAACGGGCGGTCGAAACGGGTGAACCCGTCACCCACGAGTTTCGCCTGCGTTGTGCCGATGGATCATCCACCCGTGTGCGTGGGGTTGTCCGCCGTGTCGAGGCGAACGGCCGGTTGTGGCTGCGGGGCGTAATCCTCGATATAGCCGAGGAGGCCGCGGCTCGTGAGGCCGTCGATCGGCTCGCAGCGGTCGTAGCTCACCAGGTCGGACCCCTTCTGGTACTCGCACCGAGAGGCGGGATCGAGCAGGAACTTGTGGTGCTGCAGGTGAATCCGGCGTTCGGGTCGATGGCCGCGATCGATGTCGCGGATGCCATCGGCATTGAGCTGGAGGTGCTCGCGCCCTGGTTGCCCCGCACAGTCCGGGCCGACCTCGACGACTTCCTCACCAACGGGCGGGTGGTTGATCGAGACGACGTCGAGATGAGGATCCCGGGAGGGTCGCGAACCTTCGACTACGGCATCGTCGGACTACCGGACGGTTCGGTGGCCGTGCAGTTCGCCGATGTCACAGACCGTAAGCAGGCAACGGAGCTCATTCGCCACCAGGCGTTTCACGATCCGCTCACGGGGCTTCCGAACCGGACCCTCCTCTTCGATCGTCTCGCTCATGCTCTCGGCTCGATGCAGCGCGACGGATCGACGGTTGGGCTTCTCCTTCTCGACCTCAACCAGTTCAAGGAAATCAACGACACCCTCGGCCATGCCTACGGCGATCAAATCCTCGCGGTGATAGGCGAACGCCTGCGGTTGATGACCCGCGAGATCGACAGCGTGGCCCGACTCGGCGGCGACGAGTTCGCGATGGTGGTGTCGGGCGCGAGCCAGGCCCAGCTGGGCGAGATCGCCGAGAGGGTGTTCGATGCGGTGCGGCGGCCGGTGGATCTCGGGGGGATCGAGGTGGAGGTCACCGCCAGCGTGGGCGGCGCGGTTGCGCCCCTCGACGGTTCCGATGCCCACACCCTGCTTCAGCGAGCCGACGTTGCTATGTATGACGCCAAGGGGTCGGGAGTGCCGTTTCGGCTCTACACCGCCGATGACGATCGTCACTCGCTCGACCGCCTCGCCCTCATGGGCGAGCTTCGCAACCTCCTCGACGACCAGCTTCGGGTGTGGTTCGAACCCAAGATCGATCTGCGCACGGGGCAGTCGGTCGGGGTGGAGGCTCTGGCGCGGTGGGAACATCCCCGGCTGGGCTTGCTCGGACCGGGAAAGTTCATCGAGTTGTGTGAGCTTTCGGGCGTCATCGCCGATCTCACCTTCCGTGTGCTTGATCTGACCCTCGATGCAATGTCTTCATGGCCGGGCCAGGAAGTGGCTGTGAACGTGCCGGTGCGAAACCTCTACGACCGCGCCCTCCCTGCCCGGGTGATGGAGAAGCTCGATGCCCACGGCGTAGCGCCCGAGAGACTGATCCTCGAGATCACCGAGCGCGAGATCATGGAAGATCATCGGGCGATTTCCGATGTTCTCGGGGCTCTCGATCAGCAGGGCGTACGGATCTCGATCGATGATTTCGGAACGGGCTTCTCGTCTCTGACCCATCTCCGCCGGCTTCCGATCTCCGAGATCAAGATCGACCAGTCGTTCATCAGGGGGATGCTCGACCGGGAGAACGACTACATCATCGCTCGTTCCATCATCGACCTGGCTCACAACCTGGGTCACAGGGTCGTGGCCGAAGGGGTCGAGGACACAGCCACCCTCGACCTCCTGAGAGGGCTCGGGTGCGATGTCGCCCAGGGTTTCCTTTTCTCACGCCCCGGCCCTGTCGGCCGTATTCGACGTCGAATCGATGCGGGACCTGCGCTCGATGCCGAGGGGCGCCTCGCATGGACCGGCGCAGCTGGCTGAGTAAGCCTCGATCATGCAGAATGTCGCTCTGTGCAGTCAGTTTCTGAGCGCGTCCGCGGCCTTGATGGGCTCCGTGCGGTTGCCGCTTTTGCCATAGTTGTTCACCACTCTGGGTTCTGGTCTGGCGCGACCTTCAACGGCAGTTGGGGCCGTTATCTGGGGCGACTCGACGTTGGCGTCCCAGTTTTCTTCGCTCTTTCGGGCTTCCTGCTGTTTCGTCCGATTGTTGTCTGCATATTGGATGACAAGCCTCTTCGTCCTGTGCTCGTGCACATTTGGCGCCGGGCTTTGCGCATTTATCCGGCCTTCTGGGTGGCGTTGACGCTGATCGTCGTGTTCACCACGGAACACTTCCGCGACGTAACCGGTGGGGTCGTCACGGGCTTGCTCGTGCATATCCACTGGCCGGATCAGGTGCTGGGTCCCATGCCGCAGGCATGGAGCCTCGCCACTGAGGTCAGCTTCTACGCGGCTCTACCGTTTATTGCCCGCGTAGCGCGCCCCTTGCTCAGCGATCGGACCAGAGTCGAGCGTCGCAACGCTCTCTATGTCTTCACGCTTCTCGGAGCGATTGGCAGCATTGCGTTTCGTGTTGTCGTGCTCAGCATCGAGAGTCGTTGGAGTGGCTCGGCGGTGCTGTGGTTGCCGGGCACCTTCGACTACTTCGCGGTGGGGATGACCCTGGCAGTGGCGCGGGAGGGCCATGAGTCTGGGTCTTTGGCGAGAGAGAAGATTGAACGCTGGGCTGGGCCTGCGGGGTTGTGGTGGGTCACCGCCGGCGTCCTGTTTCACGTGGCGTCTTGGCACATGGGGTTGGCGCTCGGACTCGAGACTGCGTCTTGGCCCCGAGAGATTGGCCGGCAGTTTCTCTATGCCGCCATCGGATTCTGTCTGCTCTTTCCGCTCGTATTCGGAGGGCAGAGACGGTCGGTGATTCGGCGACTGACTCAGAGCCGGTTCATGGAGTGGCTTGGGCTCATCTCGTATTCGGTCTACCTCTGGCACATGGTCTTCATCGTGCACCCGTGGGGTCCGCTTCGTCGGTTTGTGGAGGGACTTGTCGACGACCGTTTCCTGACGGTTCTCATTGTGGCTGTGCTCCCGACGATTGTGGTTGCATCTTTCAGCTACTACCTGGTGGAGCGTCCGGCGATGGGGCTCCAGGCGGCTCTTCGCCGCCCGATCGTCGACTCCACGCCTGGCGAGACGGTCGTGCGGAGACTTGTCGGGAGCGCGCGCGGGGCGTCGTATCGAATGCAACTGTGGATGATTGCAGGCCTGGGGTTGATTCTTCGCGTTGCTTACGTTCTTGTTTCCAAGCGCAATGACACTCTTGATCCTGGAGTGGTTTCGCCCGGCGACCAGTTCTACTATTCGCTCGCCGCCGACGCGCTTGCTGCGGGAAAGGGTTTTGTCGTTCCATGGCATGGTCTGACCGTTGGCCCTGAGGTTGCAAGTCCCGTGGGGGTTGCCGTTGCCGCTGCGCCTCATGCTGCGGACCATCCGCCTCTCACCGCCCTTGTCGCGTCTCCGGCTTCGCTTCTCCCCGGTGGCGCCGGTTCTCATCTTCTGGAGCAGAGGCTCACCATGTGTGTGGTGGGCGCGTTCGTGGTGGTGGCCATTGGGTATCTCGGCCGTGAAGTGGCCGGTGCCGCTACTGGGCTGGTCGCGGCCGGGATCGCTGCGGTCTATGCGGGTTTCTGGATCAACGATGGCCTCGTCATGGCCGAGTCGCTCACGACGCTGATGGTCACCGGGGCTGTGTGGGCGGCGTTCCGATACCGACGCGTGCCTCGTTTGCGCACGGCGATCGAGATGGGTATTTGGCTCGGGTTGGCTGCATTGGCAAGGTCGGAAAGCTTGTTGTTGGTGGTTCTTGTCGCGGTTCCTGTGATTTGGGGAACTCACGCGCGGTGGGACCGGCGCTTGCTTCGTTCGTTTGCTGTCGGTGCGGCGTGTGCCGTAGTGATCGCACCATGGGTGGTGCCCAATCTCCTTCGTTTCGACGAGCCGGTACTGATGTCATCCAATGATGGCCTCACATTGGTCGGGGCCAACTCACCTCAGACCTACTCCGGAGGGGCCGTGGGGTTTTGGACGCTCGAGTATGCGTTTTCGCTGGACTTGGAAGCTAGCGGTGGCCCGGACCTTGATCAGAGCGGGATCTCGAGGATTTATCGCGAAGAGGCGATCGCGTTCGCGACGGACAACCTGGGCGACCTGCCGCGCGTGGTTGGGGCGCGCTTGGGCCGCCTGTGGTCCGTCTATGGTCCGCTTCAAATGGCCAAGTGGAACCAGGGTGAGGGGCGGGAGCTATGGGCGTCACACTTGGCTCTTCTGAATCTGTGGATGGTCGCACCGTTTGCGGCGATCGGATGGTGGCGGGCTCGTAGGGAGCGACGCTGGCGGTGGCCTTTGACTGCGCTGTTTGTGCACGTCACGGTGGTGGGGGCGGGGTTTTACGGTTTGGCGCGGTTCCGGGTCACGGCTGAAATAGCGATGGTGGTGTTGGCGGCGATAGGCGTGCGATGGGTGACTGGCTTGGGTACATGGCGCGCCGATCGTGATATTCGAGGTGAGATACCCGACAGTCCCGGCCCGACGCTTGTCCACACTGATGGCTAGCTGGGTTGGGCGTCGAGCAGCTCGAAAGTGTCGACGGTGAGCGGGGCCTGGTCGGCGAGCGGATCGTCTCGGGCGGCGATGAGATCGAGGGGTGAGCGCTGCAGGCGACGGGGAACATTGAACCCTCGCACCTGCACCGATCCGTTGAAGCCGATATAGGCCCCGAATCCGGCTCGATGCCAGCGGATGGCGGACCGGATGGCCCTGGTGGCGTCGGTCGGTGCGATCCCCACGCTCAGGGGAAAGATCTTGAGAACGACGCACGATGGGATTGGTCCCAGTGTCGATCTGGTGGTGATCAGGGCGACGTCATCGCCGATGTGGGCGGTGTAGGCGGTATCTGGTTGGGCCAGCCGCCAACGGAGGAACTCCGGGGTGTAGTCGGTCGACCATCCGATGACCGGTTGGCGATCGACCGTTGCCGCGAGGTCGGAGAAATCCTCGGAGTCGAGCCAGTTGGCGTCGATGTCGACGTGTTGCATCCGCCGGCGTCGTCGACCCATCGGCGAAACGACGCGCGCCGGGAGTGGGCCGATCAGTCGAGCGGTGGACGACCGCGTCGCGGCGACTGGAGTCAGGGTCCAGGTTCCGTCGGATCGTTGTCCGAGGGGACCGCGATAGCGCTGATGCGGGCTCAGCGGCGTAGCGATGCGATCGGATCGACGCTGGGTCTGAACGTTCCGCCGGCGATCGTGATCGGTGTGAGGAGGTCGATCACTTCACCTGTGCTCAGAAGGGCGGTGAGCCTGCCGCCACCATCGCGGCCGACTTGATCCACTCGGGCCCAGGCCCCGTCGCGGTGGATCCAGTTGCCGGCTTGGACCAGTTCGGGCGGCAATACGGCGCCGGGACGGACCTCCACGCCGGCTGAGGCCGCGTGAAGTCGAACCAGCCGCACCGCGGGCAACAGCAGGGAGAGGCCGACGGTGACGAGGCCGAATCCGACGGCTGCTTCCACCAATGATCGACTCCGCATGGCTGAGATGATGAGGCTCGCGCCGATACCGACGGTGGCCGCGGCGAGGACCATTACCAGCACGGTGGAGGCCTTGTCGCGGGCGTCGACACTGGCGCGCTGGTCGAGGTCGATGAGTCGCCCGGTCGTGGCGTACTCCAGCAGTTGTTCGGTTGCGTCTTGGGGACGCTCTTCGATCCAGGCCATCTTTAGTTTCGTGCTCCGTGGGTCAATTGCGTCACCAAGGTGACACAGCGGAGACGCCGCGTCCAGGGTCGGTGGGCCCTATGAACCCGGTCCATTGCCGTCCTCGCTGGGGCTGAATGGGCCACCGGCCACGGTTACCGGGTGGGACAGGTCGATTACTGCACCGGTGCTCAAGAGGGCAATGACGGAGCCGTTGTGGCCGTGTCCGGCCTCGTCGACGCGCACCCAGGCATCGTCTTGTTGGATCCAGTTGCCCGGTTGCACCCGCCTGGGCGGCAGCACCGCGGCGGCCCGGATGTCGACGATTGCCTCGGGATCGTCGTGTCGGCGCAGGGCGGAAAGGGCCGGCACGAGCATGGCGAGGCTCGCGAGTGTGACCCCGCCGCCCATGGCGATTACTACCGGCCTCCCGGCGTTGAGTCCGATGCCGAGGATGGCCATTCCGAGACCGATCATCGCGCTCGCCACCACCACGATTGGCAGGGGCGACATGTTGTTGTAGCCGGAGCGCGAGGGGAGCCGGGTGATGAGCCGACCCCGTTCGGCGAACTCCAGCAGTTGGCTGGTGGCATCGAACTGGCTGTGATCAACGAGGGCCATCAGGTGTCCCGATTGATCGGTTGGCGGAGTGTGCCCAACCGCGGCGATGCCCCAGGGAGGTGGGGTCCCTGGGGCATCGCGCGGTTGAAGCGATCAAGCATCATTACGCAGCGACGTAGATGCAGTCTTGGGGGCAGTCCTCGGCAGCATCGAGAACAGCCTCGAGCAACTCGTCGGACACATTTGCTGGGTCGTTGGAGCCGAAACGATGGCTGCCCACGGTGATGTAGGCGAGGCTGTCGGACTCCAGCATGAATATCTCGGGGCAGGCATCGACACAGACTCCGACACCACTGCACTCGGCGTGATCGATCCACACACGCATGACGGCGTTCTCCCTTGTGCAAACTCTTCCCGTGCCTGTCACACGGTTCTGGCGACCTAGGAGGTTTGGCCTATGCGCGAAATTATTCTGGTCAGGCCGGTGCGGTGATGGCCGTGAGATCGCTCGCAGGGCTCAGGCTGGTACGCCCGGTGAGCCCATCGGCCACGGCCACGAGCTCCACGGATGGTCCCAGAATGCTGACCTCGGCGGTGACCCAGTCGACATTGAGGCCGAGGGCAGCGCCGGGGTAGGTGAGGGTGAGAGCGCCCTCGAAGAAAGTGACCTCGGTGACCGCGAGCAAGGCGGCGAGGGGGTCCTGGCTGGCTGGGGCACCGGCGGCCGGCACCCACGCCCCGCTACCGGTGCGGGTCCAGAATTCGAGGCCCACACCAATCACGTCGATGGTGATGGCGGCGACGGTGGCCGTGCTCGTGGTGTTGCCGTCGACGTTGCGGCCGGCCAGCCGGCTCACCACGGCACCTTGGGCGTCGACAGAGGTGGTGAACTCGTAGCGACCGTTGAGGGCACGTAGGGCCTGGTCGAACTGGTCGGCGATCGCCACCGCCGTTTCGGCCGGGTCGGCGGTATCGGGCGGAGGACCCCCTATCTGGGCTTCGTCATCGCCTCCCCCGCATGAGGACAGGATCATGGAGACGGCGATCAGCCCAATACCGAACCTTGAGCGGCGCAGTCTTGTGGGATTGGGGGAGGAGGAATGCATCGTGACCACATTGTTGACGAAACGACGCCGCCCAGCGCTGTCGGAGAGACGCCGCTGGTCGCTGCGAGGGTTTGGTGTGCTTCAGAATCTCACTGAGGGTGACGATGATCGTTTCGACGGGGCGGTTTGGTCTGCGCAATCTTCTTAGATCGAACCAAACCAAAGGTCCGGTCGCTGTCGTGTTGGGTGTGCGTCGGGCGTGACGCTGGCCGTTTGGGAAGAGGATATGAACGCACTCAAGGTGAAGAACGATAATTCGATCTCGCTCAGTGTGGTCGATCTCACTTCCCATGATCTAGGCCCTTCTGTATCGATCATGGTCGATTCGGAGTGGTATGTGGCCAGCGGTGTCGAGGCTCTCGCCGCGCTCCTCGACATGGATGTCTCCGATATCCATCACGCACCCGTCGGTGTGTTCATTCACCCCGACGACATCACTTACTCGCCTCTGGAACTAGGGCGTACGGGTGATGGAGCAATACTGAGGTTCCTGCATCGGACACATGGCTATGTCCGGATTCATGTGGCGGTATCGCACTCGCGGTACCTCAGCGATTGCTGGAACCTGCAGCTTCGAGCCGTCGATGCCGACGTCTTGGAGCTGGCGTGTGGAGGCGTGGGCTCCGGCCCACAAGTACAGCAGGGCGAATCTCGATCGACAGAAGGTTTGTCGGTCATATGACCTGCCGCTGAGCGGCACAACCCCTCACCTGGAGTATTTGTGAAATCCCCCAAAGTACTGGCCACTTCCATTGGTCTCGTGATGGTCACCGCTGTATCAGCGGTGGCTCTCAATGTCGGGATCGTCCGTGCCACATCGGCGTCGGATGGTGGATCCGACGACACCGTCGCCCTGGCTGCTGACGGGTCACCCCTGGTCGTCACCCTCGAGACCGACGCGCTCCCGAGCGGCGATACCACCACCTCTGAGGCCGCGGAAGCGGCGCCGGCTGCCACCGCTGCTGCGCCGGCGTCCAGTGCCGCAGCACGCTCGGTGGCACCCGACACTGCAGCCCCCACGACGGACGCACCGTCCACCACCAAAGCGTCGCCGGCACCGGCCGTGGCGCCTGCCACCACCTATCACACCTTCCAGGCCGGCAATGCCGGTGACATCGTGATCGCCAATCACGGCGACTCTCTCGAGTTCTGGGCGGCTTACACCAACGGCGGTTGGGAATACCAGGTCGAGGAGGCTTCGGGTCGGGAAGTGAAAATCAAGTTCCGCGGTTCCGGCGAACTTGAGTGGAAGGCGATTCTGAGTGGCGGTTCGATCAAGATCGAGTCGAACGCTGGCGGCGGAGACGACGACGAAGAGGAGGAAGACGATGACTGATCACGCCGATCGTTTAGCTCGACTCCAACTCCGCCAGGCCGCCCGTCTCGGTGAGGCTCCACCGGAGCCGACCCCGCCGGCACCGGTCCAGCCCGTTCAGGCTGAGCCCGTGATGCAGCAGCCCCAGCCGTTGGTGCAGGAGCCTCAGCAATTCGTGCAGCAGGCTCAGCCCCAGCCCATGGTTCAGCCTCAGCCTCAGCCGGCGGTGCAGCCTCCGGTTGCCGCGGTGCCATCACCAGCCCCAGCTCCGATTGCTGGTGGCACGGCTCGTTCACGCGGAGCGGCCCCCGCCGGAAAGTCGGGGCGTAAGAAGCGCAACCACGCCGCGGCTTCGGCTCGTGTGCTGGTTACCGCGGTTGCCACCTCGATCTTCGTGGTCCTCATGTCGTTCATGGGCCCGTTCGTCGACGTCGAGAAGACCTCTTCGGTCTCCGCGGCCGTGGCGCCCGACGCGGCTCCCCAGCCCATCGTGATCGAGATCCGACGCGAGACGGCTACCGCTCCTCCCGACCCTGATGCCGAGCTTCCCGGCCATCTCGGCGTGGCTGGCGCACCGGCACCGGACGTGTCGGCGGTCGAGGCGGCCCCCGCGGCCACTCCTGCGGCCCCCGCCGTAGCGGCTCCGGCTCCCGCAGCGGCCCCCGCCGTAGCGGCTCCAGCTCCCGCAGCAGCCCCGGCTCCCACTGCCGCTCCTGCGCCGGCTCCCACGGCCGCCCCTGCACCTGCACCTGCACCTGCACCCGCTCCGGCCCCGCCGCCCCGCACCGAAGCCAGTGGTTGATCTCGACGCCCCCGTCGATGTCACGTTCCGTGCGATGGGTTCATCGTGTCGGATCCTGCTCGACGGGGGACCGGTCGAGCTCTCCTCATCGCTTCAGCAGAGGCTTGGCGAACTCGAGCGGGCGTGGTCGCGATTCATTCCCGCCTCGGAAGTCTCCGCTCTCAACCGCTCGGCCGGAGCTCCGGTCATCGTCGGTGCCGACACTCTTCGCCTGATTGTCCACGCCGAGGCGGCCTGGAGGCTCACCGGGGGCTGGTTTGATCCCTTGATGCTCGATGCTCTCGAGGCGCTCGGCTACGACCGAGACCACCGATCATTGGCATCGGCAGATGCTTCCGCGCCTTGGATCACTCCGCGGCGCACCGACGCAGCCGTGCGTCGCTCGCCCATGTTCGATCTCGAGATCGATGAGCCCCTCCAGCTCATCGTGCTCCCCGACGGTTGCCGCTTCGACCCCGGGGGCATCGGCAAGGGCCTCGCGGCCGACATGCTCGTAGATCTGGCGATGGAATCCGGTGCCGAGGGAGTATTGGTCGACCTGGGCGGAGACTTGAGGGTGGGAGGCATGTGGTTCGGTAATCCCGTGTGGCCTGCTCTCATTGCTCATCCGATGGAGCCTCAGCGTGATCTGGCGGAGCTCCGCATCGCCGGCGGCGCTTTGGCCACCAGCAGCCAGCTGAGGAGGCGCTGGACCACTGGAGAGGGTGTCGTGCATCACCTGCTCGATCCGCACACCGCGCAGCCGAGCACCAGCGAGCTCGTGGCCGTCACGGTCCATGCTGGTACGGCCTGGTACGGCGAGGCGCTGGCGAAGGCGTGCCTGTTGGCGGGGCCTATCGAAGGCGGCGAACTCATCAAGAATTCGAAGACAGCGGCGATTATGTATGGGGAGGCCGGCGACGCGACGGTCGTCGGAAACCTGGAAATCGAGAGACTGGAACCATGAACGAACAGGTCTGGTGGTATGCCTCACGCTCGAGCGGCATCATCGCCTGGGTGCTGGTAACGCTGTCGATTCTGTGGGGTCTGAGCCTCTCTACTCGTATCACCGGCAACTTGCCGACTCCGGCGTGGCTTCTCGACCTGCACCGGATGTTGGGGGGATTGTCGGTCGCCTTCACCGGTATCCACCTCCTGGGCTTGTATCTCGACGGCTACCTCGAGTTCCGTGTTGTCGACTTCCTCGTGCCTCTTTCCTTCCAGGCCTACAAGCCGGGAGCGGTTGCGGTGGGGGTTGTCGCCTTCTATCTGATGGTGGCGATCCAGCTCTCGTCGGTGTTCATGCGCAAGCTGCCGCGCAAGGTGTGGCGCTACATCCATTTCTCGGCCTGGCCCCTGTTCATCATGGCCACCTGGCACGGCCTCTGGGCGGGCACAGATGTGCAAAACGTCTACTACCGCTGGACCGGGATCCTGAGTGTCCAACTCGTGGCTTTCCTCACGATTGTGAGGGCGATGGCCCAGAAGAAGGCCAGGCGCCGGGCGGCTCGG
>CAXMSE010000077.1:0-9533 GCA_964196195.1 uncultured Gammaproteobacteria bacterium
GCAGGGTGCCCTTGCCGTCGCGGCCTGGCCCGAACAACATGATCGCGCGGTGCACCGGTAGGTCGGCGTAGATAGCGGCGCCGACGACTTGCCACATGAGCTCTACGGCGTCATCGGGTGCGACCTCGGAGATCCACGCGTTGACCGTGGTCCATCACAGGACCTACGCGCCTCGACATTTCCCGCGACCAAAAGGCAGAGCTCGTTCTCGATCTAGGAATGCCTGCCGAGGACGTTGACCTTGCGCAGTTGTTGCTGACAGGCATCACGTGGACGGACAGGTACGGGGACGCCTGGGTGCGATGGTCAGATGAGGATCATGCCGAACTCCTTGAGGAGACGTCGCCTGAAAGAGCTGAGATCATCCGGGACGCCGAACAACGAAGCAATTGGTCGTGAGCCATTCTCGTGACCACACCGTGACCACAACGACTCCGGAGCGGTCGGCTTCAGCGTGAACTACGAGGTCAGAGGGGTGGGCCTGGCGGGGATCGAACCCGCGACCGAGCGATTATGAGTCGCCTGCTCTGACCACTGAGCTACAGGCCCCGGGCGGACACTACCGGGATGAACGCGACACGGCCCGCAACCTTCATGCGGGCCGGGTCTGTTGGCTCCGGGGGTGGGGATCGAACCCACGACATTTTGATTAACAGTCAAACGCTCTGCCAGCTGAGCTACCCCGGAATGTCGGTCCTGACGATACCAGTATCAGCGCTTTGAACGGCCCTGGACCGTAGTCAAGACGTTTCGAGATAGTCGCGCAATCGATCGCTGCGATGGGGGTGGCGGAGCTTGGCCAGGGTCTTGGCTTCGATCTGGCGGATTCGCTCACGGGTGACCCCGAATTGACGGCCCACCTCTTCAAGCGTGCGAGGCCTGCCGTCGTCGAGACCGAAGCGAAGCCGCACTACTTCTTGCTCCCGGTCTGAGAGTTCGAACAACACATCGCTCACCGCTGTGGTGAGCAAGTTTCGAGCAGCCTGATCGATCGGGGCGATGGCATTTTGATCCTCGATGAAATCGCCGAGGTTCGATTCGTCCTCTTCTCCGACCGGCGAGTCGAGCGAGAGCGGATCCTGAGAGATTCGGAGGATGTCGCGGATCTTCTCTACGGGTTCGTCGACCTCTGCTGCCAACTCGTCGACCGTGGGCTCACGCTTGAGTTCCTGGTGCATCTGGCGCTGAACCCGCTTCACCCGATTCATCGCCTCGACCATGTGAACGGGGATGCGGATGGTGCGGGCCTGATCGGCGATCGCTCTGGTTATGGCCTGGCGTATCCACCAGGTGGCGTAGGTGGAGAACTTGAAACCCTTCGTGTGGTCGAACTTCTCGACTGCCCTCATGAGACCGAGATTGCCCTCTTGCACGAGGTCGAGCAGCACCATTCCTCGCCCTACGTACCGCTTGGCGATCGACACAACCAGGCGAAGGTTGGAGCGAGTGAGTTCATCGCGGGCCCTTCCCCCGTCGCGCACGAGGCGGTTGAAGCGGGCGACGTCGCCGGGCTCTAGATTTCCGAGCTCGCCTGACTCGGCCAACTCCTCGAGAGCCTCTTCGGCCTCGGTGCCTCTCTTGATCCGGGCCGCCACCCGCACCTCCTGGCGAGCATCGAGCAGGGGCACCTGCCCGATCTCCTTGAGATAGAGACGGACGGGGTCGTCGGAGCCCGCGCCTTCACCGCCACGACTGCGCGAATGGAAGACCCGATGGGGTTGCTCCTCCACATCGTCGCCGATGGTGGCCGCAAAGGCAGCCGCCCTCGCCACGCGTTCGGCATCGGCCGGCGAAACGACGTCTTCTTCGACCTCGACGACCACACCGTCGGGGCGTTGGGGAACCGCTATCTCGTCGGGAACCGGCGAGTCGAGCGCCTCGTCGAGACTGACCCCTGCCTTCTCACAGGACTCGCGGATGCCGGCGATCACCTCTGGATCAAACTCGACATCCTTCAATGCATGTACAACCGCGTCGAGTGAAAGGTGGCCGGATTCGCGGGCCCCTTGGAGAAGTGCATTGAACTCCGCGGCCGCGGACTCGGGGAGGGGTGTCGACGATCCGGTTTCAGTCATCCTGCCCTCCCTTCAGCATGCTCGATGAGCCACGGTAGCAACTGGGCGATGGCTGCCTCTCGCGTCGACCGTTCGGCGAGGTGTTCCGTCTGTGTCTTCAGCCAAGCTATGGCGGCAGCGTAGCCCTGCCGGTCGGCATCGGCCGCCGCGGTTCTAGCACTTCTCTGGAGATCGCGAAGCACCCAGTCGGCAGTGCCCCGTGCGAGGCCGGCCAAGACGTCGTCGGTTTCCACGTCGGAAGACTCCACCGCGAGCCTTCTCAGCAGAGACGCGGCCTCGCTTCCGACTCGATCGGCTGCGGCGATCACCCCATCGTCATGGGTGAGAGCAGTGAATGCCTCACGGCGCAAGGGATCTCCGAAGAGCACCGGCGCGAGGAGGCCCAAAACCTCTTCGGGTCGATGGATGACCAGCCTGATCGCCTCGTCCTCAGCGGTGACACGGCCGACCGGCGAAATATCGGGTTGTTCCACAGGTCGCCGGGTGATCGATCGGCGTTCGCCGGTCATCAATTCGCGCAAGCGCGCCACCTGTAGGTGGCAGCGATCGGCAATCTCCACCACGTACTGGTCGCGAACGAGCGCGTCAGGGTGCTCGGCCACGACCTCGAGTGCATGTTCGGCGGTGCGGGCCCTGCCCTCCACGGTGGAGAGGTCGCCGGCATCGAGGACACGGCCGAGTCGAAACCGTAGGAAGGGCACAGCTTCCTCGACGGCGCGCTCGAGGGCGGCCGGATCCTCGCGAGCGAGGTCGTCGGGGTCGACACCGGGAGGTAGGACTGCCACCCGGATATCGAGTTCGTACTCACGCTCCCAGGCGTAGACCCGCTCGGCGGCCGCGAGGCCGGCTGCATCGGCGTCGAAGGAGAGGATCAGCCGGTCGGCGGAGAAGCGCTTCAGGAGCTTCACGTGCTCCTCGGTGAGAGCAGTACCACACGTGGCGACCGCTCGAGTTATTTCTGCGGAGGCATAGCCGATCACATCGGTGTATCCCTCACAGATGATCGCCTCTCCCGCCTTCACGATCCCCTCTCGGTGGGCGTGAAGCCCATAGAGAACGCGACTCTTGTCGTAGACGGAAGCCTCGGTGGTGGTGTTCTTGTATTTGGAGCCCTCATGGCCAGGCAGGATTCGGCCGCCGAACCCAACCGGATCGCCGCGCTCATCGCTGATGGGAAACATCACCCGGCCGCGGAAGGCATCTTGTTGGCGCCCCGCCTTGTTGACGAACCCGAGGCCCGAGTCCGCCAGATCATCAGCGCTCAGCTTCAGGCGTTTGGCCAGCTGGTCCCAATCGTCGGGGGCCCAACCGATCTGGTACTGCCTGACGATCGCGCCGTCGAACCCGCGCGAACGGAGGTAGCCCCGCGCCTCGCCCGCGTCGCTGCCGGTGAGAAGGCGATCGTGGTAGAAGGCCACAGCCTTGCCGACCGCGTCGAGCAGGGTGCGCTTGCGGGCCCGCGTCGCGCCCTCGTCTCTGCTCGTGTAGCGCAGCTGGATCCCGTAGCGCCCGGCCAGCGATTCCACGGCCCCCACGAAGTCCAGGTTGTCGATCTCCTGTACGAAGGTGATGGCATCTCCGCTCCGTTGGCAGCCGAAGCAGTAGTAGACGCCCTTCTCAGGACTGACCGAGAGCGACGGGGTGCGTTCGCCGTGAAGGGGACACCGCGCCATCCAGCTACGGCCCGAACGCTTGATCTCGGTGTGCTCACCGATCAAGGCAACAAGGTCGGCTGTCGCCCTTACCCGCGCAATGTCGTCGTCGTTGATCCCCATCGGCGCCGACGCTAGCGCCGACCTCAGGCGAGGCGCTCAGCCAGATAGGCCTCGAGTTGATCGATGCCCACGCGATCCTGCTCGCGGGTGTCGCGTTCGCGGACCGTGACGGCTCGATCATCGAGCGTGTCGAAGTCGACGGTGACACAGAAAGGAGTGCCGATCTCGTCCTGGCGGGCGTAGCGCTTCCCGATCGACTGGGTCTCGTCGTAGTCGGCCATCCAGCGGCCTTTCACGATGTCGAAAATCTCGTGAGCGGTGGGCGTGAGCGTGTCCTTCTTCGACAAGGGCAGCACCGCCACCTTGTAGGGAGCGAGACGAGGATCGAGACGCAGCACCGTGCGCGTGTCGTCGTTGATGACCTCCTCGTCGTAGGCCGCCATCAGGAACGCCATCGCAGTGCGGGTGGCGCCAGCCGCCGGCTCGATCACATGAGGGGTGTATCTCTCGTTGTTGGCCTGGTCGAAGTAGTCGAGCTTCTCGCCGGAATGCGCGGCGTGCTGGGTGAGATCGAAGTCGCCTCGATTGGCAATGCCCTCGAGCTCGTCCCAACCCCACGGGAACAAGAACTCCACATCGGAGGTCTCGGACGAATAATGGCTCAGCTCGTCGTCGTCGTGGGCCCTCAGCCTGATCTGGTCGACCGGCATCCCGAGGTCGAGATACCAGTTCATCCGTTCCTGGCACCAGTACTCGTACCACTGGCCCGCCTCGGCCGGCCGCACGAAGAACTCCATCTCCATCTGCTCGAATTCGCGGGTGCGGAAAACGAAGTTCCCGGGTGTGATCTCGTTTCGAAACGACTTCCCGATCTGAGCAATGCCGAAGGGAGGCTTCTTACGGCTTGTGTTGAGCACGTTGGCGAAATTGATGAACATGCCCTGGGCTGTCTCGGGCCTCAGGTAGACCTCGGCCGCAGTCTCCGAAACCGGGCCGGCGTGGGTCTTGAACATCAGGTTGAACTCACGAGCCTCGGTGAAAGATCCCTCGGTGCTACACGTGGGGCACACATTGGGATCGTCGAGCTTGTCAAGACGATGGCGTGAATTGCAGTTGGTGCAGTCGACCAGAGGATCGCTGAAATTGGCCAGATGTCCTGATGCCTCCCACACCCGAGGCGGCGACAACACCGACGCATCGAGGCCCACCACGTCGTGGCGGAGCTGCACCATCGACCGCCACCACGCGTCCTTCACATTGCGCAACAACAGCACGCCGAGAGGGCCGTAGTCGTAAGTGGATCGGAATCCGCCGTAGATCTCCGCCGACTGAAACACGAAACCCCTCCGCTTGGAGAGGTTGACGATCTTGTCGAAGAGAGCTGGATCGGGGGACGCATCGGACATGGCGCCAAAGGCTACCGGCGCGCCGGTCACGCATGCGCCAAGATAGGAAGCGTGCAACAACACATTTCGGCCCCCACCGCAGACCCCACAGCCGTCATCGGCCGACGTATCGTCGCCTGGCTGATCGACTTCCTGATTCTCGCCACGATCCTCCTCGTGATAGCGCTGTCGACGTTCACCAACACCAGCTTCGGCAGCAACCTCGCCGCAGAGCTCCAGTGCGACATCGTGAACGACACATCACCCGACGTCTGCATCACCGCGGGCTCCACCGTCTACATCGGCGACTCGGACACCGTCGGCATGATGGCGATCGTTACTCTCGCTTACGCGCTTGTGGCGACGATCCTTATTCCCGGCTTCGCCGGTTGGAGCCCAGGGAAGCTCGTGATGGGCCTGAGAGTGGTCAACAACACCACCTTCGAGCTCGCCGGTATGGGCCCCAACATCGGCAGAGGAATCTTCTGGGTGGTCGATTCCTTCCCCTGGTTAGTTCCGTTCGTAGGGTTCGTGGTGGGGTTGGCCAGCAAAGGGCACCGCCGCGTAGGCGACATGGTGGCCAACACCCTGGTGGTCGACAAGTCGCTGGTGGGCCACCCGATGGCGGTGGCCGGTGTCAACAATCTTCCCCCGGTTGGAGCCGCGCCACCCCCGCCTCCAACCGGCTTCCCACCGGCTCCTCCAATGGAAGCCTTCGACGCTCCCCCGCCGACGGGTCAGCCGCTCGAAAGCTTCCCGCCACCACCGTTTTCCCCACCGCCCGTGGCGACGCCTCCCGTCACTTCTCCTCCCACCGCCGCTCCGCCTGTGTTCGCGCCCCCGACCCAACCCGGGCCGACACCCGCTACCGAGGAAGTCCGAGAGGCCGACGAGCCGACCGTAGTGCTCGAAGCCACGCCGACTCAGCCCGACGAACCAACCGCCGCCATGCCGATGATTGGGGCCGAGCCACCCCCAGCACCAGCCCCCGAGCCTGAACCCCCGGCACCGACCGCGGCCGCACCTCGGCCCGGCGTCGATGCTCCCCAGTGGGACACCGCACGTAACACCTACATCCAGTGGGATCCCGAGCTCGCCCAGTGGATGGAGTGGAGCGAGGCCGCCCGTCGCTGGATATCGATCAGCCAATGAGATCAGCCGTCCTTGCAGCCTTCATGCTCCTGGCTGTCTCGTGTTCCGACGACACCGGTGCTGCCCTTCCTACATCGTCAACGTCGACAACGAGCACCTCCACCTCCACAACATCCACCACGACCACAAGCACAACGTCGACGTCCACCACGAGCACGACAAGCATCACCACCACCACCACGACACTCCCCGAGCCGGTGTGTGGCGGATCGGGGGCGCTGCCCGACCTGGCCGAAAACCATTCCCTGGCCGGTGGCGACGTCAACGGTGATGGCGACGTCGACACGATCCACACCTACTCGATCGGCGATCCGTCACTGGCGGGCGCATGGTGGCTGCAGATTTCGTTCGCCAATGGCGGAGGCGCGAGCCAACAGCTCCTCGATCCCGGCACCTCACTGGCCGGCGCCCGCCCATTCGACGGATTCGACATCAACGGCAACGGGAAGGACGAATTCTTCGCACGTATCGGAGCCGGCGCCAGCACATCAGAGTTCGGATTGTTCGAAGCGATCGACTGCGCGATCCACCGCATCACCCTCGATGGCCAACCCTCGGTGTTTACCGCCGGCGCCAGCGTCAACTTCGTCTCCGGCTTCGAGTGCGTCGACATCGATGCCAACGGGGCCAACGACTTCCTCATCGTCTACACCGGTTCCCGGCTCGGCGACACAGACGAGTTCGAGATCACCGCGGCCCAGTACTCTGTGCTCGACGGCCAGGCGAGCTTCATGCTCGCCGACGGCATCGGCGGCAACATCAACGATCCCGACTTCGCCAAGTTCGCCTCAGCGGGGTGCCCGGGCGTGACCCTCTGAACGTCAGCGGAGTGTTTGGTCCATCACCGCGACGGAGCGAAGCCGTCGTTCCAGATGATGCTCGAGCATTGTGGTGGCGAGGAGGTCGACTTCTCCTGTCGCCGGACCGGTCGGCTCGGCCAGCACACCGGCTAGGCCTCCTCCCAGAATGCGGCGCAGAAGTTGGAGCGCACCGAGACTCAAGGGCTGCCCGCTGCGGCAATTCCGACAGAGAACACCGCCGGCGTTGAGATCGATCGCTTCAAGGGGTTCGCCTGCGCCGCACGACACGCATTCATCGAGCTGGGGCTGCACCCCTTCGTGGACGAGCAGCTTCAAGAAGAAGCCGGCCATCACCAGCGCCGAGTCGTTGCTGTCGAGGGTGCCGAGGGCACGCACAAGCATCATGTGCAGAGCACGGTCCGGCTCGCGGTCCTGAGCGACCTGCTCCACCGCCTCCAGCATCGCCTCGGCCCGAGCGAAGCGGTCGGGGTCGGCTCGCAAGCTCGGGAACCGGTCGATCGTTTCGACCTGGGTGATCGTGTCGAGGTCGCCGCGCCCGCGGTAGAGCTGGATCGATATATGGCTCAGGGGCTCGAGTCGCGAACCGAACTTCGATCGGGTGCGGCGCACGCCCTTCCCCACACCACGCACCTTGCCGTGGTCGAGGGTGTGCAGGCTGATGATGCGATCTGCCTCACCGAGCTTCCACGCTCGAAGCACCACGGCCTCATCGCGATAGAGGCTCATGTCAGCCGCCGTCGACCCCGCCGAAGCGTCGCTCACGGTCCTGGAATTCACCGATCGCGTCGAATATCGCATCGCGTCCGAACTCCGGCCACGGGGTGTCGGTGAAGAGGAGTTCGCTGTAGGCCAGTTCCCACAGCAAAAAGTTGGAGATCCGGTACTCACCCGACGTGCGGATCACCAGGTCGGGATCGGGCATATCGGGGTCGTAGAGGTGCTTGGCGATGGTGCGCTCGGTGACCTTCGCGGCGGGCACTCCGGAGTCGACCACCTGTTTCACTGCATCGACGATCTCGGCCCTTCCGCCGTAGTTGAAAGCGATGGTGAGGGTGAGCTTGCGATTCCGACGGGTGAGCTCAATCGACTCATCCATCTGACGAATGAGTCGCTTCGGCACCCGCCAATCACGACGCCCCACGAAACGAACCCGTACCCCCTTCTGGTGAAGCTCGTCGCGGCGACGGAGCAGGATGTCTTCGTTGAAGTTGATGAGGAAGCGCACCTCGTCTTTGGGGCGCCGCCAATTCTCGGTGCTGAATGCGTAGACGGTGAGCCATTGCACGCCCGCATCGAGGCACCCCTGCACCACTTCGAACAGGGAGGTCTCGCCAGCCTTGTGCCCTTCAGTGCGCGGCAGGCCCTGGGCCTGCGCCCAACGCCCGTTGCCATCCATCACGCAGGCGATGTGGCGAGGAACGCGGCCAAGATCCAGGTCGTCGAGCTTCACCCCTGGAACCTAGCCCGCACCGTCGGCACCACCGCGTTTGTACAGGTCAATCCGGCGCAGCCTGAATTAGACCGCCTCGTCGGCCATGGCTAATGTCGAAACATCAGCAAAGGGGAAGATTGGGCTGAGGAGCTCTCGAGGCTCCATGGAGCATCGCTCAGACGTGCGCGTGGTCGCGCCCTACTGGTCGCCCTGACCCTCACCGTCATCGCCGTCGTGGTCGTGGTACTACTCGCATAGGCTCCGTCGTCGGCGACCCCGGAGCTCTGTGTCTCTCAACTCACACACCCTCGAACTCCTCGAGACCGTCACCGCGGCCCTTCCCGGAGGCGGCGAACAACGCGACGGTCAACGCGACATGGCACTCGCGGTGGCTGACACCATCGCGAACAGGGGCCACGCCCTCATTCAAGCTGGCACCGGAACGGGTAAGTCCCTCGCATACCTGGTGCCGGTTCTCCTCTCTCAGCAACCCACCATCATCGCCACGGCCACCAAGGCCCTACAAGATCAGCTGGCCAACAAGGATCTGCCGTTTCTCGCCGAACACTCCGGACTCCAACTCGACTTCGCGGTCTTGAAAGGCAGGTCCAACTACCTCTGCCTCCAACGACTCGACGAAGCCGACACCGCAGACACCGGCGACACCCTCGACCTGGAGATCGACGACGAACCGCTCGACCCCGCCACCATCAAGAAGCTCCGAGCGTTCGCGGTCTCCAGCCCCACCGGCGATAGGGCCGAACTCGACGACATCGACGACCGCACCTGGAGACTCGTCTCCGTGGGCCGCGACGAATGTCCAGGAGCAGGCCGCTGCCCTCGCGGCGACGACTGCCTCGCAGAGCGAACGCGACGGCGAGCCGAAGCGGCCGACATCCTCGTGGTCAACCTCCACCTCTATGCGCTCAGCGTGATGGTGGAAGGGGTACTCC
>CAXMSE010000078.1:0-43612 GCA_964196195.1 uncultured Gammaproteobacteria bacterium
GACACCACGACACGCTCGGTGCCGTTGATGATGAACGTGCCCTTGTCGGTCATCATGGGGAAGTCGCCCATGAAGACGGTCTGTTCCTTGATCTCACCGGTGTTGGAGTTCATGAACCGGGCGCGCACGAAGATCGGCGCGCTGTAGGTCATGTCCTTTTCCTTGCACTCCTCTACCGAGAACTTCGGCGGGGGGCGGAGGTCTTCGTCGTCGGGATCGAACTCGAGCTCGAGCTGCAGCGTCTCGGTGAAGTCCTTGATCGGCGAGATGTCGCGGAAGGTCTGAGCCAGACCTTCATCGAGAAGCCACTTGAAACTCTCCCGCTGAATCGCGATCAGATCAGGTAAGTCAAGCACCTCCTTCAAGTTGCCGAATGAGTACCGTTCGCGATGCGCAGCGCGTGTGGTCACTAAGACTCCCGAAGAATCGGTGGAAAGGGACGCCAAGCAGCCGCCCATGCGCGAGTAACCGCTCAGAAGTGAGTCGGGACACGCGCGCGGACGACCACGTTAGGCTTGCAGGCTACTGGCCGGCGCGTCCGAGGGCAACCCGAAGCGGCACCGCCCGGTTCGGCGGCGCCTGCATCACGGACCGCTGTTGTCGGACTGACGACGCGGTCGAGATGATCGCGAAGAGTAGGGAACTCGGCTCCCGGGGTCAAGCAGCTCAACAGAGGCGAAACCCGTTTGTCACATGAGGCGATGTGCTGGCCGGGGCGACCACAAGGGTTTGAAGCGGGCGGTCGCCCCGGTTGCACGCCGCTCGAGCAGGATCTGGAACATCCCTTGACCCCACCGAAGGTGCTGTCGCGCTCGGAGCAGAGCCATATAGTAGGGCCCGATTTCCGGCCCCTTTTCTGGCAGTTGTGCATTCCACCACCGAAAGTGGTTGAATTGGCATGGGGCGACGAAGAACTTCCCGCCCTCAGGGACTTGGTTTGGATCGGCTGGTCGTTGAGTTGTCCTCCAGTTGTTCTGAGCTTGCTGGACAGGTCGTGATCGGCCGTCGGGAGGACTCAAATGGCATCGGGCGGTGTCGCAACCATCGATAGGACCACCACCACCACGCGCGTCGTCGTTGTCGACGACGACGACGACGTCCGCGAAACGATCGCCTGGCGTCTCGATCAGGCCGGATGCGCGGTGTTCTCCGCGTCCGACGGCGACGAAGCGATCGAACTCCTCGGCTCCACCTATCCCGACGTCGTGGTGATCGACCTCGTTCTCCCGGGCCGCAGCGGGCTCGACGTGCTGAGGGCGGCCACCGCCCTCGAATCCGATCCGATCATCATTGTCGTGAGCGGCCGTTCAGACGAAACCGATCGGATCGTGGCCCTCGAAATGGGAGCGGACGACTTCGTCGTCAAGCCCTTCTCGCCTCGCGAGCTCGTGGCTCGTGTCAACAGCTTCCAGCGCCGCCGGCTCGCCGGCACCACCGATGCCCCGACCGACTCGGCGATCCGGTTCGATGGTCTTCTCATCGATCTCGACCGCAGGGAGGCTCTCGTCCGTGGACGATCCGTGCGCCTCACAGTCCGCGAGTTCGAGCTCCTCGTCTTCCTTGCTCGCTCGCCGGGCCGGGTTTATTCCCGCGAAGAGCTCCTGCGCGAAGTGTGGGAGTCGAACAGCCAATGGCAAGCCGGCGCAACCGTCACCGAACACGTGCGACGACTCCGCCTCAAGCTCGAGGACGACCCGGGCAAGCCGCGCTGGATCCTCAATGTGCGGGGCCACGGCTACGTGTTCGAGGCCTGAAGTCTTCGAGCCCCGGCACCCCCGCCTAGTCGAGGGCGCCGCGAACTCGAGCAAGCAGCTGGGTGCGGCCAAACGGCTTCGGCAAGAGGTCGGCCCCCTCGGGAAGATGCTCATGGGGGCGCGAGCCCGGCTCATAGGCGCTCACGAACAAGAACGGTGTATCGATTCCCCGTCGTCGGGCCTCCTGAAACAGCTCAGGGCCTGTGCATTTCGGCATGACCACATCCGACACGATCAGATCGACGCCACCGAGCTCAGAAAGCGCATGCAGCGCCACCAACCCGTCGGGAACATCGTGCACGGAGTATCCGAATGTCTCCAGGATCCACACCAGCTGATCACGCACCACGGGATCGTCCTCCGCCACCAGGATCGATTCATCACCGAAGAACCGCTCCGGACGCACATCGGCTGATTCTGTGCGGCTGACGGGCGCTAGGCCATCGACGATCGGAAGATCGACCTCCACCACCGTGCCCGCACCCGGCCGGCTCTGGACCTTCACCGTGCCGCCGACCTCCTCGACGATCGTCTGCACCATGTAGAGGCCGAGCCCCGAACCCCCATCTTCGGGTCTGGTGGTGAAGAACGGCTCGAACGCCCTGGCCTTGGTGGCTTCGTCCATTCCCACACCGGTGTCTGTCACGGTGAGACGCGCGATGTCTCCCTCGAGACCGGACCGAACCGATATCTCTCCGGCATCGGGGATCGCGTCGTTGGCGTTCATTGCAAGGTTGAGCAGGACCTGAGTGATCCGCGACTTGCTCAACGGCACCAGCATCTCATCCGCGGAGATGACCACCTCAGTGTCCACATGAGGACCGGCGAGCATGTCGACGATGGCGCGTTCGTCTCGCAGGGCCGCGCCGAGATCGCACCGATCCTCCTCATCTGAGAAACTCACCGTGCTCGACAACGCGGCCAACAATTCCGACGCACCATCGACCTGCTCCCTGATCCTCGTGGCAGGCCCGACAATCGCCGTATCGACCGTGGAGTCCTCGATGCGCTCGGCGAGACTCAAGATCGCGGTCATCGAGTTGCGGAAGTTGTGAGCGACACCGGCCGAGAGTCGGCCATTGGTGGCGAGGCGCTGAGCGAGCACCAACTGTTCCTTCAACTCGATCTGGCTCATGCGGTGCAGGTGACGAAGGCGTTGCTGGTGGGCCTCGACCTCGGCAAAGAGGCGCCCGACGATCCTCACCGCGAAGAACACGCTCGCGAGCATCGCCACCATGATCGGAAGCTCGTAGAGCTCATCGGTGTCGACCAGCTCGTCTTCGACCGCGATGCTCACCGCGAGGGTGGTCACCACCATTCCCGGCAGCACCCTCACCAGAAACGGGCGGGTCGGGTGGATGAAAGCAATGACCGTCATGGCCGCGAAAGCCAGGTGGTACGACAACACCAGTTGCACACCCATCAGGGCCAACACCAGGGTGACGACGAGGGTCACGTCGAGCGCGATCATCATCACGCGGCCCTTCCAGCCCTCCACGTTCAGTGGTGGCCGCTCAGGCTCGACCGGCGCGAGGTCGGCGGGAAGATCAGTCATCGATCGTCATGCTTGCACGCTCGACCTGCCGCTGTTGCCCCAGGAGCCACAAGATCAAGAGCCGAAGCGGAGAATGGCTCGAGCGGCGGCAGCAGTTGAATCGTCGACCCCGATCGCCCGCACATACGAGTCGTGGGTGCCCCATCGCTCGCGCAGGCCATCGAGTGTGAGCTTCATCACGAGGCGATCCGACCCCCACATTGCGGCATAATTCGCGGGGTCGTAGCCCGCGGCAGTGATGTGTTGGGCAAACTGACTTGGTTCGGCCTTGCTGCGGTAGTGGCTCGAGATCTCGTAGTCGTCGAGCAGGTGTGGGTCGACCACTCCGACAACGCCGAGAAGAACCATCGCCATCACCCCCGTACGGTCCTTGCCGGCAGTGCAATGGAAAACGAGCCTACCGCCGCGGGCTACCGCGGTGATCACCTCGGCGATGTGGTCGCCGAAACCCTCCAACATGCGGACATAGCCGCCGGCCATGTCGGCCTGATCGAGCTTGGGAAGGTCGCCGTCGATTATCCGTTGAAACATCGACCGGTGCTGGGCGACATCACTCGACATCGGTAACGAGACGTATCTCACACCGTCGGGGAGACGGTCTGGAGCCAGCTCGATCTCGGCCACCGATCGGAGATCGAAGACGGTGGCGACTCGGAGCTCATCGAGGCGAACATGATCAGCATCGCTCAGAGCATCGAGGCGATCGCTACGAAACACCTGACCCCAACGGCTCTGGCCTCCTTCGATGAGCGCGTAGCCGCCCAGGTCACGAAAGTTCTCGGGGCCGTCCATCTCCACCTGGCGCTGGGCAGCCACGGTGAATCCTTCGCCGGCATCGAAGAGATGGATGTACTGCCTGCGCTCGGTGCGCTCCACCACGGCCCGGCCCGGGCCTTGCGGACCACGCACATCGGTGCCGGCATCGTCGGGATCGTTCGACACGAACACCGACATCTGATCCGATCCGCCCCGCCACGTAACCACAAGCTCGTGGGCCACGGGCCAGACATTCACGTGTGAGATCGGGTCGGACACGCGAGCACCCTACAGGGGGCCACGAACGGGTCGGGACGCGAAACGGCACCGACCCTCGGGCCGGCGCCGTTCACTCAGTTTCGTGAAGGTCTACTGAAGTTCGACGCTGCCACCGGCGGCCTCGAGGGCCTCCTTGGCCTTCTCCGCGTCGTCCTTCGAGGCGCCCTCGATGATGGGCTTCGGGGCGCTGTCTACCAGCTCCTTGGCCTCCTTCAGGCCGAGGGACGTGAGACCACGAACCTCCTTGATGACCTGAATCTTCTTCTCACCAGCGCTGATGAGAACGACATCGAACGAGTCCTTCTCCTCAACCTCAGCGTCGCCACCCGCGGGGGCAGCGGCAACGGCCACGGGGGCCGCAGCGGTGACGCCGAACTTCTCTTCGAAGTCCGACAGCAGTTCACTCAGCTCGAGCACGGTCATTGAACCGATTGAGTCGAGAATTTCTTCCTTGGTCGCCATGTTCAGGCCTCCTCTTCAGTTTCGCCGGCGTCGCCGGGCTCGGCGTCGGCGTCGTCTGACGCGTCGGCGGTGTCTTCTTCAGTCGCCTCGGCGGGTGCCTCAGCCGGAGTTTCCTCAGCCTCGGCGGGTGCCTCAACCGGAGTTTCCTCAGCCTCGGCAGGTGCCTCAACCGGAGTTTCTTCAGCCTCGGCAGGTGCCTCAACCGGAGTTTCTTCAGCAGCCTCTTGCACTGCTTCCTCAGCGACGGCAGGAGCATCGCCCCCACCACCCTTCTCGATGAGCGCCTGCAGTCCGTACGCAAAATCGCGGGGAACCGCAGCCAGCAGCCCGGCCATCTTCGCCATCGGGGCCTGGAAGGCACCGGCGAGTTGGGCAAGCAGGACATCGCGGGACGGAAGCTCTGCGAGTGCTTCGAGATCCTCGGTGCTGAGCAACTTGTCGTCGAACACACCACCCTTGATCACGAGCGCATCGTTGCCCTTGGCAAAGTCCTTCAGGGCTTTGGCCACAGCGGCCGCGTCTCCGGGCGACCCATCGGCCCTCGGTGCTACGAAAGCAATAGCCGTCGGGCCCACGAGTAGATCGTCGATCTCCAAACCAACATCGCGCGCCGCTAGGCGCACGAGCGTGTTCTTGTAGATCTTGTACTCGCCACCGGCCTCACGCAGCGCCTTGCGCAACTCCGCAATGGCAGGAACATCGAGTCCTCGGTATTCGGTGAGTACTACGCCATCGGCGTCGTCGAACTTGGTTCGAACCTCGTCGACCACCGCAACCTTGTCTGGTCTTGGGTCTCCCATCTCACCTCCTTGTTCGTTTGATTGTCTGTCGTGTCGTGTTTCTCAATCGCCCCGAAAACCGAGGGCGGGCGCCCCCCGAATCGGTGGACGCCCATCGGATCCACGCCATGGGGCGTGGTGACCAGGGACTCCTCCTACTCCGGCGGGCCAGGGCCCATTGGTGCTCTCGACGAGCGCACCGGAGGTCTTCGGTGAGCAGAGATCTTCAGTTGTGGGACGAAGGTTAGCGGCCTGCCCCGCGAATCGGCTCGTCAGTCGAGGGTGACCTGGGTGGGGTCGATGCGAACACCGGGTCCCATGGTGGTGGAGACCACGACCTTCTTGACGTACTTACCCTTGGCCGAAGCCGGCCTCACTCGCTCGATCTCGCCGATGAGGGCACGCAGGTTGATGAGCAGGGCGTCTTCGTCGAACGAAGCCTTACCGATGGGCACGTGCACGTTGGCGAAACGGTCGGTGCGGTACTCGACCATGCCGCCCTTGAACTCCTCGATCGCCTTCACGACGTCGGGGGTGACGGTGCCGGTCTTGGGGTTGGGCATCAGGCCACGGGGACCGAGAACCCGACCGAGCTTGCCGACGACCGGCATCATGTCGGGAGTGGCGATGGCGACATCGAAGTCGGTCATGCCCTTCTCGACCTCGGCAGCAAGATCATCGTCGCCGACATACTCCGCTCCTGCCTCGCGGGCTGCGGTGGCCGCCTCGCCCTGAGCGAACACGGCGACTCGCACGTCCTTACCGGTGCCCGAGGGCAGCGAGATCGTGCCGCGCACCATCTGCTCGGCCTTGCGGGGATCAACGCCCAACCGGATCACGATGTCGACGGTCTCGTCGAACTTCTTCGTGCCCAGCGACTTCACGATGGCGACCGCCTCGGCATCGCTGTGGAGCCGATCGCGGTCGTACTTCTTGGAGTTGTCGTTGTACTGCTTGCTCTTCGCCATGTCTGGCTCCCTCTGTGTTACAGCCGCTCGGCGAGGTTTTCCGAGGCGAGCTGTGGTTCGAATTGTATGACTGGATCTCCGGGTCTCGGGACTAGCCCTCGACTGGATCTTCGGGTCTCGGGACTAGCCCTCGACTGTGATCCCCATCGACCGGGCGGTGCCCGCAACCTGGAGCTTGGCACCCTCCATGTCGATCGCGTTGAGGTCGGGCATCTTGATCTCGGCGATCTCGGAGACCTGGGCATCGGTGATGGATCCCGCAACCTCACGACCAGGCTCGTTGGCGGCCTTGTCGAGCCCGGCAGCCTGACGAATCAGGAAGGGGGTGGGCGGGGTCTTGAGAATGAACGAGAACGAACGATCCTCGTAGACGGTGATCTCGACGGGCACGATCTGGCCGCGCTTGTCTTCGGTCCTCGCGTTGTAGTCCTTGCAGAAGTCCATGATCGCGACACCATGGGGACCGAGCGCGGTACCGACCGGCGGTGCCGGCGAGGCCTGCCCCGCGGGGATCTGGATCTTGACGATTGCAGCGACCTGTTTCTTGGCCATGAGAATGCTTCCTACCGAGCGCGGACGAGCCGCGGAAAAAGGGGACAGAGCAGTGTGGCTGGGCACACGCCGCGCGACAACCCGCGCGGAAATTTCGATCAGAGCCGAGCCACCTGGGCGAACTCGAGCTCGACGGGGGTTTCGCGGCCGAAGATGTTGACGAGGACCTTCACCTTCAGCTGATCTTCGTTGATCTCGATGATCTCGCCGGAGAAGTCCGCGAACGGACCCTCCTTGACACGAACGGTCTCGCCCATGTCGTACTCGAACATCGGCTTGGACTTCTTGGTGGCTTCCTGCTTGCGATCGGCTTCTACCCCGAGGAAGCTCTCGACATCTCGACGACGCATCGGCGAAGGCTTGCCGCCCTGGTTGACGAAGCCGGTGACACCCGGGGTGTTGCGGATGACGTACCAGGCATCGTCGTCGAGCTGGGTGCGGCACAGGAGATAGCCGGGGAAGAGCTTCTTCTCCGTCATCACCTTCTTGCCGTTCTTGAACTCGGGAATCTCGCGGGTGGGGATCACCACCTCGTGGATCCGGTTTTCCATGTTCATCGAAGCGATGCGAGCTTCGAGGTTTTGTTTGACCTTCTTCTCGTAGCCCGACTGGGTATGCAGTACGAACCACTTGCCTGGCCGGTCGTAGGGGCTTAAGTAGAGATCGTCATCGTCTTCGGCGAGGAGAGCATCTTCGTCGATGACCTCGCCGGGGTCGCCCTCTTCGCTACCGGACTCGACAGCTTCTGAGGCGACGGACTCGACCGTATCTTCGGCCTTGTCAACCGCGGGCTCCTCGGAGACCGGCCCGGTCCACTGGTTGGTGAGCTTGGCAACGGCGGTGGCGGGAGCCTCTTCTGTTGCGGCGGGAGCCTCTTCTGGTGCGGCGGGCGCCTCTTCTGGTGCGGCGGGCGCATCCTCGGTTGCGGACTCGTTCTCGTTGAACACGTCGGTCATGAGATCAGCTCTCGAACAGCTCGAGGATAAATGTGGAGAACAACCAGTCGAGCCCGTAGATCATGGCACCAACGATGACAATCGTGATCAACACCACGATCGAGTAGTTGACCGTTTCGTCCTTGGTAGGCCACGCAACCTTTCGCAACTCACCACGAACTTCGCGCAAGAACTGGACGGGGCCGGTGCGCTCCTGAGGCTGGGCACCGCCGGGCTGTTTACGCCCGCGGACCGGCTCGCCATCGGCATCGATCTCGCCCTGCTTCTGCATCTGGCGTTTTTGCTGTCGGTTCATCGACATGTGCGAAATTCCCTTGTGCTTATTTCGGCGATACCACCACTGGACGGCACCATCTCGCAGGGGCGGAGGGACTCGAACCCCCAACCGCCGGTTTTGGAGACCGGTGCTCTACCAATTGAGCCACGCCCCTGAGAACGGAGACCAAGACTACCACCGCGCTTTTGTATATCGAACGTCGGATTGGACCCATGGCTCCGACCCGACGGGCGTCAGCTCGCCAGTCGGCGATGCCTCGCGGCGAGCACAATCACGCCGGCAGCGGCGGCCAACCCACCCAGCGTTGCCGCGGTGCGGCTCGGCACCCGATGCACCAGACGCCCATCCTCGTGATCGAGCGAGAACAAGATCTCGTGCTCGAGTGCAGGGTCGACCGAAGCGGGATGCTCGGCAAGGCTGCGCAGAACACGCCGCATCCGGCGGTAGTGGGCCACTTCAGCCTGGCACCGAAGGCACTGACGGACATGGTCGCGAGAGGCCCCGCCGAGCAAGGTGAGGTCGTCGATGGCGGCCAGGTCTTCGACGAACTCCGAGCAGTCGGTGGGGGCGGCTGAAATGTCAGATGGCATGGAGTTCTTCTCCCGGAAGCGGGAAGACCTGTTCGCGGAGGCGACGTCGGGCCCGATGCAGGCGCACTTTCGCGGCGCTGACCGAGATCCCCAGCTCCTCGGCAATCGCGTCGTGGGGGAGGTCGTAGACGTCGCGCAACACCACCACCGACCGGAGTCGGGGAGGCAGCGCCTGGATCGCGCCATCGAGTTGATGTCGGAGAGCCGCGGCTTCAGCCTGGCCCGCGGGATCAGCTTCGGGGCGACTGTCGATCACCGCGTCGTCGTCGGCAAGCTCTTCATGGCGGTGGCGACGCAGGCGGGTGGTGTGGGTGGATGCACAGTTGGCGACGATTCGATACAGCCAGGTGCTGAAACGCGCGTCCCCCCTGAAACGGTCGAGACTGCGATAGGCCCTCAAGTAGGCGTCCTGCACCACGTCGCGCGCGTCCTCCTCATCGCCGGTGAGGCGGAGGGCCAGACCGAACGCATCGCGATAGGTCTGACGCACCAGCTCGTCGAACGCCTCGCGCTCTCCGGCTACGGCCCGCTCGACCAGTTCGGCCATGTCGGGATCTAAGGATTTGGACCTCGAAACCCTCGAAGAGTTACGTGTCGGGTTGGTGACGATACGGAGGCGGTGCGGCTCGTTTGGCATCCGGGCACCTCCTCACCGATCGTCGCGACAGTTCTTTCGACTGGTAGCGACGGACAGATTCGAACTGTCGACCTCTCGATTATGAGTCGAGCGCTCTCACCAGCTGAGCTACGTCGCCGCCCTCGGAGCGATCATGCCACTTGGCGACACGATCAAACCGACGAGCTCCCTGTCAGAATCGAACTGACGACCTTCTCCTTACCATGGAGACGCTCTGCCGACTGAGCTAAGGGAGCCTGCACCGCGGCACGGATCAACCTGCAACCGTGACATGGAGCGTGGGCAATGATGCCACGCCGCCCCCACGACTCCAACCTGCCACACCAAGCCATGTGACTCTGGTCCCTATGCCCCACGACATTGGGCCATTCGACTCAAGTCTCGTGCCCCATGCGCCGAACTGGACCATATGCGATTCGAGCGATTGGTCATTGAGGCAGACGAGAACACCTTCTCACTGGACTTCCACCCCCGACTCACCGTGATTTCCGGGGTGGGGCGCCTTGAACGAGAGGGACTCATCAGCGAGCTCGTGGGTTCACTGAGCTCAAGTCGGCCCGGTGTCCATGCCGAGGTGGCTGCCGACAATGGCAACCGTTTCGCCATATTCCGTCCCCATGGCGCCCGAGCCCGAGTCATCGATGTCGAGGCTGCCGCCGACGTCAGTGGCCGCTTCGCGGATCATCACGGCAATATCGATCTCCTCTCGGCGGCCGGCCTCGACACTCGTTCAGCCCGCCGAGCCCTGCGGCTGACGTCGTCGGATCTCACCACCAGCACCCATCACGATCAGATCATCCGCCGCCTCGCCGCGGTCGACCCCGACACCCTCTGGGGTCTCGCGGCTCGCGTCGCCGAGGCCCAGCGCGCCCTCGATTCCGAAGCCGAAGCCAGCGGCTCGGTGCCCGAGGACGCAGCGGTGGTGGCCCAGATCGAAGAACAGCACCAACGCTTCGAAGACGCGCAAGCCCGAGCCGAACGGTTCCGGAAGCTCTCCTTCGTGGCCGGGGCCGTGGCCGCTCTTTCGGCCGTTCCCACCGCGATGTTCGTCGGCCGGGTCGCCGCGATGCTGTGGATCATCGTCGCCGCCACAGTCACCGCCCTGTCGTTCGTTCAGCACCAGCGCATGCAGAGTGCACGCAAGGCCGAGAGCGCAGCCCTCGCCCTGGCGGGCGCCGAGTCCTACCTCGGGTTCCACCTTCAGCGGGTCAACGGCCTGCTCGACAGCGAGCAGTCCCGTCGCCGCCTGGTGGAGGCCAGCGCAGAACGTGAGACAGCCATGGCGCAGTGGTTTGCCCTGGCCGGCGACATCGTGCCCGAATGGGCCCATGAACACCGCGAGGAAATCGAGACCGCGGCTCGCCGCATGCAGGACGTTTCGACCATCGGCACCGGTCCGCTCGCAGGCCCGACTAACGACGACCAGATGGCCGGACTCGCCCACGCTCTGGTGATCCGACTCGAAATCGTGCGCTCGATCGGGCCTGGCGGCGAGAGCCTGCCCCTCGTGCTCGACGATTCGCTCAACGGACTCGACCCCTCGCTGAAGGCACCCCTGTTGGAGATGCTGGTGCGCTCGTCGGAGAATCAGCAGATCGTGTTTCTCACCGAGGACACCGATGTCGCCGACTGGGCCCGCCTGGAGGCAATGACCGGAGATCTGTCGATCCTCGAGCCGACGCCGTCAGAGGAGACGAGTTCCAGCAACGGAACCCAGACGATCAACGTCGCCTGACAAGGCGAGCAAGAACAACTCGCCTGAAAAGAAATCTGACTGACTGGTTTCGGTGCCGCGCCTCGGGCGTGGCATCGTCGCGTCATGGAGACCTTCTCACCTGAGACCCTGCGAGTGACGATCGAGGGCCGAATCGGGCGGCTCACGCTCACCCGAGCCGAAAAGTTGAACCCCCTCTCGACTCGATGCCTCGAAGAGTTGGCCAGAGCCGCAGCCTGGTTCGACGCCCACCCCGACGTAGTGGTGGTGATCGTCAGTGGTGAGGGACGAGCCTTCACCGCGGGCGCCGATCTCGCTGCTTTCGCTAATTCGTCCGAGGGTATGGCGCGCGGTGGCGCCGATTCGGGCCGCTTGATGGCCGAGGCGATCGAGGGCATGAACTCGGTGACGATCGCCGCGGTTCACGGGCACTGTGTAGGTGGTGGCGTAGTCCTCGCCGGCGCCTGCGATCTGAGGGTGGCCGCGGAGTCGACCCGCTTCGCAATTCCCGAGGTCGACCTCGGTATCCCTCTCGCGTGGGGCGGAATACCGCGCCTGGTGAGAGAGATCGGGCCGGCGGCCACACGCGACCTCGTCATGACGTGTCGTCCTTTCTCATCGGCGGAAGCGCTCCAGCTCGGGTTCCTCAATCGGGTGGTGGCCGACTCAGATCTCACCGCCGAGGTCGAGGAATTGGCCACATCGCTGGCAGCCAAGTCGACTCTCACTCTGAGGGCCACCCTGAGAGCGGTCGATGCCGCGGCGGAAGCTCTGGTGTCCACCCGATTCGCGTGGTCAGACGCAGACGCACTCCTCAACGCTCTCAGAGACCCCGAATCCCGCGAGGTGGCAGCTGCCTACCTCGCCGACCGAGGGCGCTGAACGCTTGAAGATGGGAGGCCCTCAGAGATCACCGCGCCCAGCGTTGCTGATCACCCTTCTCGCCTTCCTCGCGCTCGGACTGGCAGACGGCTTGCTCGGCACGGTGTGGCCCGACATGCGCGACAGCTTCGACCGCGGCAACGCGAGTTTCGGCATGATCTTCGCCTCCCTGTCCGGTGGCTATCTGGTGGCCAGCGCGGCCTCGGGCCATGTATCCGACCGCCGCGGATTCGCGGCGACACTTTCCATCGGCACCACGACGGCGGTGGCGGGAGTCGTGGTGCTCGCCACCGCACCGCTGTGGTGGATGGTGCTCGCCGGGTTCATGCTTCTGGGCATCGGCGGCGGTCTCACCGACGCCACCGCCAACTCTTGGGTGGCGTTGGCTGCCGGCCCGCGGGAGATGGGCGCCCTGCACACCGCGTACGGACTGGGCGCCACCGGTGGCCCCTTGTTGGCCACCGCGTTCATAGCCAACCAGCTCAGCTGGCGGGGCCCGTTCGTTGTCCTGCTCGTCGTCCAGCTTGCGGTCGCGGCGACGGTGATCCGCGGCAGGGCCGGATTCGCCACAAAATCTCGATCGTCGACCATCGACACGGAGCAAGCAGGTTCGGCCCACCGCCCGGCTCTCGTCGCCTCGGGCCTGCTCGTGTGGTTCGGCCTCTACGTCGGAGTGGAGATAGCCATCGGCAGCTGGAGTTACACAGTCCTCACTGAAGGGCGCGGAGTGAGCGAGGTCGTAGCCGGTGTGATGGCCGCGTCGTTCTGGATCGGGATGACCATCGGCCGCCTCGCGCTCGCCGCCTTCGGCGATCGGGTCGACCCGGCGAGCGGCGTGAGCCGAGCATCGGCCGGAGCGATCGTGGCCGCCCTCTTCTTCTGGCTCGATCCGGGAGGCCTCGGCGGACTGGCCCTACCCGCACTGGGGGTTTGTTTTTCGGTGATGTTCCCCTTGGGAGTATTGCTGACCCCGCGCTATCTCGACGAGGAGCGAGCGCCCCGACAGGTCGGCTACCAGCTCGCCTCTTCGTCGCTGGGCGCAATCGTCGTTCCCGCTTCGATCGGTGTCTTCGCCGAGAGTCACGGGGTCGATATCGCGGTGCCGATTTCAGCCGCGATCGTAATCACCATGTCGGTGATCTGGGCGGCGGTGAGATGGGAAGCGGAAACTAGCCGACAGGTGTCGTGAGCTCGCCGGCCCTGGTGGAGATCGCCGCGCCGCGTTGGGCGTGAACGAGATCGTCGAGATCCAGGCCATGGGTGACGAAGCCCAGCGAGATGCCGGTGTCCGGGTCGGCCCAGCCCCGTTGCCCTTTCGCGCCCCCGTGGCCGAAGGTACGAGGCCCCGTGGTGTGACCGAAGCCGCGCAACACAGTGAGACCGTCGTCGCCGCCGAGGGTGAAGGCGTGGGTTCGTTCGGCCGGACAGTCGAGCCAGTCGCGGTGGGTCTGGCGGACGGTGGTGAGAGCATCGGCCTTGACTTCGGGTCGCAGGATCTGTCCGTCGTCGTGGAGGATCGCCTGATACCAGAGAGCCACGTCGGCGGCGCTGGCGATGCCACCGCCACCGGGATGGCCGGCTGAGCGGATCGCGGGACCGTTGAACGCGAGCAGGTCTTCGTCGGTGACCTCGCTGGCGGGGAGGTCGATGCCGAACTTCTCTCGATACACCGCGGGGTCGGGTGGCGTGCCGACACTCACCACATCGACGACGTCGTGCTGGTCGTCGTCGTTGATAGCCAGCCATCGGCTCACCCCCGCAGGCTCCATCACGCGTTCGGTGATGACATCGGCGTGGTGGCGGCCTGTGACTTCCTGGATCACATCGGCCAGGACCCAGTGGCCCGACGAGGCGTGATACTCGTAAGCACTCCCGGGTTCCCAGGTGGTGCGCCAGTTGGTGTATCGGGCGAGTCGGGCCGCCCGGTCCGAGAACATCTCGGGCCCCATCGGAGCGTGGGGGAAACCGCCGGCGTGCAACAACACCTGCGACACCGTGATCTCGTCCTTGCCCCCGCCCACAAACGTGGGCAGCAGGGACGAAACCGGTGCCTGGAGGTCGATCAAACCGTCCGCCGCGAGTTCGAGGACGGTGAGGCTCACAGTGGGTTTCACCGCCGAGTAGAGATGGAAACGCTGGTGGAGGCTCACGTCGCCAAGAGCCTCGAAAAGTACCACCTCACCTTCGAACCCGATAGCCACCTGGCAGCCGGGAATCCTTCCTTCGTCGAGCTCACGTCGACAGCGAGCCAGCAGTGCATCGATACGTTCAGGAATAACCGTTCTCATCGGTCGATGACCGTAGTGTCATCGACCGCCGACCTCGAACCGGGCCAGTTCACCAGATCGGGGACCAAGGGTTCGAGTGTCTTCTCTCGGATCATGCCCATCCAGACGCCGGTGCCGTAGGCGACGTCGTCGACGATGCTCAGACCCACCGAACGCACTGGGTCGGCGGGCCGCCGGCCCGCCACCCAATCCAGAGCTGCGGGGAGAAGCAGCGCCATCGCGAGCGCCGCACGCAGGCGACGACAGGCCACCGCGGCGAGGACGGCGAGGGGCCACCAGACCCGCGTGATGGCCTGGGCAAGTGCACGGCCGGCGCGGAGATGCCCTGCTCCCGCCAGGCGGGCCGCATGCTTGGCGGGGTGAGGGATGTCGCCGAGCTTTCTCACCAGGGCAGCCGATGACCCTGCTGCCACTCCGATACCAACCACCGGATGCCCAACCGCGGCAACGGCCCACGAGACGACGCTCCACGGCGAGCAACGCGCCGGCGCGACCTTGCGACCGTGGCGACGGCTGAGCGATGCGGCCGAGGATCCGTAGCCGAACCGCTGAGCCAGCCAAGCGGGCCACGATCCCCGCGGCTCGTGTACGACTTCCACCTCTGGGTCGTAGCGCACCACCCCTCCGCCCGCCACGAGGCGCCACACCAGATCCACATCCTCGCCAAACCGGAACGAGGCATCGAAACCACCGATCGATTCGACGGCGCTGCGCCGCACCACCAACGCGGCGCTCGGCACGTAGGCAACAGCGCGACCCGGGCCGACGATCGACGGAGTCGCCCCGAGGTCGAGAGGGCTGTGCTCGCGCTCGTAGCGATCCCGCAGGCCGGGCCCCGGTCGACTTCGAACTCGCGGCGCGACCGCCACCACGGCAGGATCATCGAAGTGACCGACAAGTCCATGGAGCCACTCTTCTCCGGGCTCGACATCAGCGTCGATGAAGGCAACGAGTTCGGTGTCTAGGTCTGCCAACCCCGCATTGCGGGCCGCGCCCGGGCCGCCCGAGGTTTCCCGGCGAACGAGCCGAGCACCGTGATCGCCGACGAGGGTCTGCATCGCGACTGCTGCCGCGGAACCGTCGTCAACCACCACCACCGGATCGTCCACCCCAGATGAGAAGCACCGCTTCAGGCAGCGGTCAAGTCCCACAAGGTCGTCCTTCACCGGCACCACGACCGTGACTCTGGAGAGACGACCCGGCGCCGGGCGGGGATGAGCCAGGCCTGCGTCGAGCAGTCGTCGAGCCAGCCGTCGTTGCGACGCAAGCTCGCCCACCGCTACGCCGGAGAACCACTGCGCTACCACTGCTGCGCCTCGGCCAGAGAGTCGGAGCACAGTCAGCGGTGCGCCACCGATCAGCACCCGTCCGTCATCGATGATGCGCGAGCCAGGATCAGCGCTGAGCACCAAACCGACCGGCACCGGCGAGGTGGTCACTCGACCTGGTCGAGTCGGGCCCGGATCTCATCCACCGTCAGGACCGTAGCGGGCCGGCCGCATAGCCTCTCGCTCATGCACGACCTCGTCATTCGAAACGGCCGGATCATCGACGGCTCCGGCAACCCTGGCTTTAACGGCGATATCGCGATCGATGGTGAGCAGATCGTGGCGGTGGGCACCGACATCGGCGCCGGCACCAGGGAGATCGATGCCGACGACCGCGTCGTCACGCCCGGGTTCGTCGACACCCACACCCACTACGACGCTCAGGCCACGTGGGACCCCGACCTCACCCCGTCGGGTTGGCACGGAGTGACCTCTGCGGTGATGGGCAACTGTGGGGTCGGGTTCGCGCCCGCGTCTCCCGATCGCCGCGACACCCTCATCCAGCTCATGGAGGGCGTGGAAGACATCCCCGGCGCTGGACTCTCGATCTCGGCACCCAGATCCCCCACGGTCCGTTGAGGGCCTACGTGATGGCCGAGCGGGCGCTCGAAGACCCCACCGACGAAGAGATCATCACGATGGCCCGCCTCACCCGCGAGGCCCTCGAAGTCGGAGCACTCGGGTTCTCCACCTCTCGCACTCCACTCCACAAATCGGTCGACGGAGAGTTCGTGCCCGGCACCTTCGCGTCCAACGACGAACTGATGGCGATCGCAGGGGCGATTCGCGCCGCCGGCCACGGCGTGTTCCAAGCAGCCCTGCACCATGCCGACGTCCCGGACTCTTTCGGTTGGCTCCGTGCGGTGGCGGCCACGACCGGCCAGAAGGTGATCTTCAATCTCAACCAACCCGACTACGCCCCCGACCTCTGGCGCGACGACCTCTCGCTGATTGAACAAGCCCACGCCGACGGACTCGAGGTGCTGGCTCAGGTGTCGGGTCGGCCGGTTGGAATCCTCGAGGCGTGGGCGGCCACGGTCAACCCGTTCATGCTCACCCCCACCTGGGGCCTGATCGCTCAACTGTCCGACGAGGACCGCCTCGGCCATCTCCGCCGCGACGATGTGCGGTCGGCGATGATCGCCGACACCCCCGTAGTGTGGAGCGACTTCATCGCATCGATCACCCGGAGTTGGGACAAGATGTATCCCTTCGCCGGCGAGGCCGACTACGAGCCCGACCCTTCAGCATCGTGTGCGAAGATTGGGGTCCGGGAAGGGCTCGATCCGGCCGAGGTCGCCTACGACCACCTCATGACCGATGGCGGTCGCGGCCTGCTTTACTTCCCCCTGTTCAACTACTCCAACCACAATCTCGACCATCTCTGGGAGCTTCACCAGCACCCACACACGAGGATGGGACTTGCTGATGCCGGCGCCCACTGCGGCACGATCGCCGATGGTGACATGCCGACCTTCATGCTCCAGTTCTGGGCCCGTGATCGTGTTCGCGGCGAGAAGCTGCCGCTGGAGTGGATGGTGCATCGACAGACCCGCCAGACCGCGGAACTCTATGGACTCGCCGACCGCGGCCTGATCGCCCCCGGCTTGAGAGCCGACCTCAATGTGATCGACATGGATCAACTCAGTGTGGAACTTCCTCACCTGGCTGCTGATCTCCCCACAGGAGCCAAACGATTCGTCCAGAAGGCCAGCGGCTATGGCGCCACCGTTTGCCGCGGGGCTGTAACCGTCGTCGACGACGAGTTCACCGGGGAGCGTCCCGGTCGACTGGTGCGGGGACCCCAGACCGAGCACGGGTCGGGCGACTGAGCTGGCTGCCCTCGAGGAGGTGCTGGATCGCGATCGGGATCCCCGACGGGCCGTCGATCTCGGCGATCCGGGCCCCGACCCGGGACGCGAACTCCACCGCTTCGTCGCAGTCGTCCGCCGGAGCGAGGATGCACAGCTCTTCCAGGCGATGAGCCACCGCCACCGCATCACCTCCGGTGGTGGCCCGGCAATCCGACATCAGGATGGTGATCCGACGCTTGGCCCGCGAGCGCTCGAGCTGACGGGCGGCCGCCTGGAGCGCGCCTCCGAGATCGGTGGTGCCTCGCCCCCGGAGGCGCAGCAGATCGTCCACCACCGCAGTGGTGGCCCGGGCATCGTCTTGTGATTTCACCGCGATGATCCGGTCGGCGAAGGCGAGCACCGACCAGTCGATGGGGGCGCGGTGGGCGCAGGCCGCCGCCGCAACCGCTGCCGTTGCCAGCCGCCGACCACTCATGGATCCGCTGCGATCCACCAGCAGGGCCACCGCGGTGGATGGCCGGGTCCAGTGGCGCACCCTCAACTGTTCGGCGTCGACTGCGGAATGGGTGCCACGGGCCCCGACCAGCGCGTCGAGGCTCCGATCGATGTCGAGATCGCCCTCGGCCCGATCGGCGGGCGACGACGCCATCTTGCCGATGCCGCGCGCCTGGACCGGTCCCACTCTGGCCACATCGAGCACGAGGCGACCGGCGAGACGTGAGGCCAAGGCAGCGAGTGCCTGGTCGGTGGCCGTTCGCATGTCGGCGAGCATCGAGAGGGCATGATCGGGGTCGTCCTCGAAGAGTTCGCCCAGAGCTTCCTCGTCGATCTCGCCCACCTCGGGGCTGAGCTCGTCGAACATCGGATCGCGCGCGAGTTGGGGTCGTGGGATCGTGCGTCGGTTGTCGTCGGCCATGGCCTGGCGTGCGGCCTCACCCTCGAGCAGGAGTGGTGCGCCGGAGTCGCCCCTTAAGGGGCCTTCGCTTTTCCCGCTTCACCGCCCCGCTCCAGTGCGGGACTCTCCTGGGCGAGGACGGCATCCCACAGTTCGCCAACCACAGTCTCCGGGGTCTGGTCGCCTCCCTCTTGGAGCCGGATCCGTCCTGTGAGGGCAACCAGAGCCGCGTCGAGCCCCACCTCTCGATCAGTGGGTGGCAGTCCGCGAAGGGCGGCGAGGCGATGGGCGACCTCGACCAAATCGATGGCACCGCGCACCGACGAGCCCACCCTCACATCAGGGTGAGATCGGGTGCCGCGGGTGACCAACACCGCCCTCTTGCGCAAGATCCGATCATCGGCGCTGGTGCGACGCGCCACTATGTCGGACTCGTCGTCGAAGGTCTGGTAGCTCATGGCGATACGACACATCCGGTCGTAGACGGCTCCGGACACTCGTGCGGTGCCCACATTGTCGAACGGGTTCATCGCGGCCACCAGGCGGAACCCGGCGGCGGCCGCGATCCGGCCGAGACGGGGCACGGTGAGCTCACCCTCCGACATCACCGTGATCAGCAGATTCACCGTCTCCTCGGGCACCCGGTTGAGCTCTTCGACATAGAGCAGGGATCCGTTTCGCAGCGCCTCCACGAGAGGACCGTCGACGAAGACGTCTGCGGAATACCCATCTTCGAGCACCCGCGAGGGGTCGAACTGGCCGGCGAGCCGAGCCGGGGTGAGTTCGGCGTTGCCCTCGACGAACACAAATCCAGTGCCGGCCACCCCGGCCACCTCACGCAGGATCGTAGACTTCCCCGTGCCGGGGGGTCCCTCCAACAGGACGTGTCGGTCGGCGCCCAGAGCCGCCACCAGCACCTCGAGCTCGCGACGGCGTCCCACCACGGCAGCATCGAGCGCGGCGAGGACAGCGGGGTCGTCGAGGGAGGTCATCGGAAGAAGAGCAGGGGCGTCAGTCAAACATGATGACGCCGCGGATGTTCTTGTTGGCGAGCATGTCTTCGTAGCCCTCGTTGACCTGGTCGAGGGTGTAGGTGTTGGTGATCATCTCGTCGAGCTTGATCTGGCCGGCCTGGTACATCGACAGGATGTGGGGGATCTCCGATCGCGGCGAGGTGGAGCCGAACAGGCAGCCCTTGAGCTCCTGGTTCATCATCGAGAACATGAACAGGTTGAGCTGAACATCCATCTGGGCAGCCGGGGCAACCGCGGTGGCCACGATCGTGCCGCCCTTACGGGTGAGGAACTGGGCGGGGGCGATGAGATCGCCGGTGAGATTGCTCGGGGTGAGAATCACACTGTCGGCCATCACGCCCAGGGTGATACCTCCGACCAACTCCATCGCCTCTTCCATTGAAGGAGCGCTGTGGGTGGCCCCGAACTCCATGGCGCTCTCGCGCTTGAATTCCGAGGGGTCGATGGCAATCACGTTCTTGGCGCCGGCGACCTTGGCTCCCTGGATCGCGGCGGTGCCGAGGCCACCGCACCCGACGATCACCACGGTGTCGCCGGCAGTGACATCGGCCCGGTTGACCGCGGAGCCATAACCGCTGGTGACACCACAGCTCACCAGAGCGGCGGGTCCCGGCGGGATGTCGGGGTCGATCTTGATGGCCGAGTCGACGCTCAGCACCATGTGCTCGGCGAAGGTCCCGACCTTGAGCAAGGGGGTGATGTCGGTTCCGTCGGCGGCGTGGTGGCGATAACCGCCGCCCATCATCCCCGGTTCCAGCAATTGAGCACCGAGGTCGCACAGGTTCTGCTGGCCCGACGCACACCACGTGCACTTGCCACACGAGGGGATGTAGGAGCAGCACATGTGGTCGCCGATCTCGAATTCGGTGACCCCGGGGCCGAGCCCGATCACGACGCCTGCGCCCTCGTGGCCGCCGACGATCGGAAGCGGCGTCGGCATCGACCCGTCGTGGGCGTGTTCGTCGGAGTGACACATCCCCGCCGCGAGGGTCTTCACCAGGATCTCCCCCGTCTGAGGCTCGTCGAGCTCTATCACTTCGACGTTCCAAGGGGTGTTCGGTTCACGCAGAACTGCTGCCCTGGTCTTCATCTCGGTTCCCTTCGATCGGCTCGGAGTGCAGCTGAAGGTACCAGCGGTCCGCTGGCACGGACAGTTGGCCCACCTTCCCGACGGCACGGAGCCGGCGGGGCGGCTCAGGGCGTGGCGGTCATTCCCCCATCGACCGGCAAGACAGCTCCGGTGATCGCCGATGCCGCGGGCGAGCACAGCCAGGCAATCGTGGCCGCCACCTCCTCGGGCCGGATCAGGCGACCGAGAGGCTCCTGGTGGGTCACGAAGTCGGAGACGTCCTCGAGTCCGTAGATGGTGGCCGAGGCCTCGAGCCCGGCGGTAGTGGTGGAGCCGGGGCTGACCACATTGGCGGTGATGCCCGTGCCCGCTAGGTCGGCGGCCAACGATCTGGCGAGGCCGATGACCCCATGCTTGGCCGCCGCATAGGGCGCCATGTGGCGCAAGCCCAGCGAGCCTGCGGCCGACGCAACACATACGACGCGGCCACCGGAACCGGCGGTCAGCACAGCAGGGACCGCCGCACGAACGGTGTTGAACACCCCGGTGAGGTCGGTGCTGATCACCGCGTTCCATTCCTCGTCCGAGACGTCCCAGACCGGTCCTCCACCGGCCACTACGCCCGAAGCCGCGACAACTGCGTTGATCGCGCCAAAGCGCTCGATGGTAGCCGCGACCGCGTCGTTCATCGATCGCTGTACCGACACGTCGCCTTCCACGGCCATCACGACGTCGACGCCTAGGTCTTCCGCCAATTCGTCGAGTTCGGCCCGCGAGCCCATCGGATACGCAAGCGCCGGGTTGTCGTGGCAGACATCGACGGCGGCAACACTCCACCCTCCGGCGACGAGGGCATCCACAGTGGCTGCACCGATGCCGCGAGCGGCCCCGGTGACGAGGGCTACAGGATTGGTCATGACCTCATCGTTGCAGAAGGTCGACCACTTCCCCGAGCCATGCGGCAAGGATCCGATCGCCCTCGCTTGGCGTGGCACCCGCGGGGTCACCGAGGACACCGTTGGGTGATACCGCGGCCACCCCGCCCGCGATCAGTTCGGCCGCCAATTCACCCACCGGAGTGGATACTCCTGGCTCAGCTCGATCCAGCAGAACCAGCTCGGGCGCAACCGCGAGCATCACCGACGTCTCGGTGCGGCCGGCGTGGGCATCGCCTTCAGCGAGCTGGGGCCACCAGATCTCGACGGGCCGCCCCTCGTGGGCACAAAGATCCTGAGCACTTCTCAGAGCGGCGGCGTTGCCACCATGGCCGCTGATCACAACGATCCTCTCGAACTCGGGGCCGGCGGTTCTCACGATCTCCACGATCATCTGGGCCGCCACCTCGATGCCGACCGAAAGGGTGCCGGCGAATCCGGCATGCTCGCCCGACGCGCCGATGGGGAGAGCCGGAGCCACCAGTACATCGTCGAGCTCGGCCGCGACACGAACGGCCAACTCCCTCGCGATGCGGGTATCGGTGTCGAGCGGGAGGTGAGGGCCATGCTGTTCGGTGGAACCCATCGGAATCAACAGGGTCCAAGCTCTCGTCGCCACTTCGGCCGATGTGAGATCGCCGAGTAGGTTCATTGCCCAGCCGATCCGGTCGCGCTCAGGAGGGCGGCGAAAAGTCGGCCGGAACGATCACGTCCTCGGGACTGAGCTCGGCCAGCGATCCCTTGCCGATGCCTCGCATGGTGGCGTCGATCCCGTTGCGCATCACATCGAGCACGTTTTCCACTCCCGCCTGACCGTTCACGGCGAGGCCCCATAGGTGGGCGCGTCCGATCATGACTGCCTTGGCGCCGAGCGCCACCGCCTTGACGACATCACCGCCACGTCGGATCCCGCCGTCGAGCACCACCTCGATGTCGTCGCCCACCGCGGCCACGATCTCGGGCAGGACACGAATCGGCGCCGGCGTTCCGTCGATGTTGTTGCCGCCGTGGTTGGATACCGAGATAGCGCTGACGCCGGCGTCGACAGCCCGGCGCGCCTCGTCGGCACGGTGGACACCCTTCACCATGAAGGGCCCATCGAATTGCTCTCGCAGCCAGGCCACATCTTCCCAGCTGGGGGGCGGGGTAGACATCCAGACCCCGTAAGCATCAAAGAACCCCGGGACGGCGTCGTCGCCGACCACGAAGTTGGGAACACCGAGAGCCGGGAGCTTGCCTCGCCGTAGCCATGAGGCCAGCCAGCGGGGTCGAGCCATCACCTCGGGCGCGTGGCGTAGCGCAGTGCGGATCCCCATGCTCTGGGGAATCTCCGGGCTGCCCCAGTCGCGGCCATGGGAGAACGACCAATCGAGGGTGAGAATCATCCCTGCGGCGCCGGCTGCTTTCGCCCGCGCCAGCCGGGCAACCATCGAATCACGATCGCCGGCCCAGTAGATCTGGAAGAAGGTCTGGGGATTGGCCTCGGTGACCGATTCGATGGTGGAGCTGGCGAACGAGCTCAACCCGATCGGCACGCCCCGAGTGGCACACGCCCTGCTCACCGCCACCTCACCGTCGGGATGCACCGCCTGCACACCGGTGGGCGAGATCATCACCGGCATCGACATCGGCTGGCCCATCACTGTGGTGGCCATGTCTCTCTCGGCGGGCTGGCCGGCGGTTACCGGCCGAAAGCCCAGCTCATCGAAGGCGGTGAGATTGTCGCCGAGAGAGATGCCGGCCTCGGCTCCGCCGATGAGGGCGCCGTAAACCGACGCCGGAAGGCGTCTCTTCGCTCTTCGCTGAGCGACCGCCACCGTCTCGAACCACGCGTTGCTCACTCGAACTCATCTCTCGGGAGGTTTGACTCACCGAGGTTAGCGATGGCTGGCTTACACATCGCAGTCCGTGGCCGTCGCGGTGGGCGACCACGGACCGCAGTGTCTGATCAGTCGTCGGCCTCGTCTTCGGCGATGTCTTCAACGACATCCTTGGCCTTGTCGGCCGCCGTCTCGATCTTGTCGGCGTGTTCGTCGCCAACCTTGTCGGCGGCCAGATCGGCGCCCTTGTCGATGCCGTCGTCGACCTTGTCGGCGTTCTTGCCGATCAATTCCTTGACCTTGTCGAAGATGCCCATGTGGAGCTCCCTTGTTTGAATGACGGCGGAACCCTACCGGCGAGCCGGCAAAACATCCCGAAGAAAACGCTGCGCGCCACTCCGATACACTGTCAAAGATCCCGATCCGAGGAGTCAACAAGTGAGTTACGGCGATCTCGACCTGCGACCGGTCATTTCCCTCGACGAAGACACGAGAGGCGACTTTGTCGTCCGCGTCTATCAGCACCTTCTCGGCGCCATCGCCGCCTTCGTCGGCATCGAGGCCCTGTTTTTCGCCACCGGGATCGCCGAAGGCATCTACAACTTCGTCTCCGGCGGGGGCAGCCGCTGGTTGCTCATCCTCGGTGCCTTCATGGTGGGCCAGTGGATGGTGGCCAACGCTGCGGCCGACATGCTCAATCCCTCCAAGCAGTACGCGGCCCTGTTCGGCATGGCGGCACTCGAGGCGCTGATCTTCGCTCCGATGCTCTACTACGTCTTCAACACCCAGGGCGGAGGCACCACCGTTGCCGCCGCAGCCCTACTCACCGCAGTCGGTTTCGCCGGGCTCTCGATGGTTGCGTTCGTCACCCGCAAGGATCTGTCGTTCATCCGTCCGATGTTGATGTTCGGCGGCGTGGCCGCGATGGTGCTGATCTTCGGCGCCGTGATCTTCGGGTTCGAGCTAGGTATCTGGTTCTCGGTGGCGATGATCGTGCTCGCCGGCGGCTCGATCCTCTACCAGACCCAGACCATCATTCGCACCTACCCGGTCCAGGCCCACGTGTCAGCGGCCCTGTCGCTGTTCGCATCGGTGATGATGCTGTTCTGGTACGTGCTGCGGCTGTTGATGCAGCTGCGCCGCTGATCCCAGCCGGGCTGCTCTAGCGGCGGCCCAGAAATTTCACCGGCGATGGCCGAGAGTGGTCGGCGCCCGCGAGGGGGCGGGGCGCTCCCGCGGCAGCCGCCACCAGTTCTTTGCCGTAGCCGTTGACACACTCGGGGTCTGGGCCGTCGAGCGGGATACCCGTGAAGAACTTGGCCGCCATGCACCCGCCCTGGCACGCATCGAACTCTCCGCAGGATGCGCATGCCCCTGCAGACTGGGGCTCGCGCAGGCCCGCGAACAGCTTGCTGCTGCGCCAGACGCGTTCGAACCCGCCCTCGTCGCGAACGTTGCCGGCCTTGAAGTCGTCGTGGAGAACGAAGGGGCAGGCGTAGACGTCACCCACCGGATCGACCAGGCAGACAACTCGTCCGGCGCCGCAGAGATTGAGCCCGGGCAGGGCCTCACCCAGCGCCGAGAGGTGGAAGAACGAATCGCCGGTGAGGACGTCGGGGCGATCGAGCAGCCAGTGGTAGAGGCGACGCTGTTGCTGGTCGGAGGGGTGGAGTTCGTGCCATGTGGCGGCACCGCGGCCCGAGGGCCGGAATCGGGTGAGCCTGAGTTGGGCGCCGTAGCGGTGGGCGAGATCGGCGAACTGATCGAGTTGGCCGACGTTGTGGCGGGTCATCACAACGCTGATCTTGAATTCGCCGAAATCGGCCTCGGCCAAATGGTCCATCGCCGCGAGCGCGGTGGCAAAAGAGCCCTCCCCCCGCACATGATCGTTGGTGGCGGCGTCGGCTCCATCGATCGAGATCTGAATGTCGACATAGTCCGCACCCGCGAGCTCGCGAGCGACACGGGCATCGATGCGGCTGCCGTTGGTGGAGAACTTCACTCCGACGTCGTGATCGACGCTGTAGTCGATCAGGTGCCAGAAATCGGGACGGATGGTGGGCTCGCCGCCACCGATGTTGACGTAGAAGACCTGCATCCGCTGGATCTCGTCGATCACAGCCTCGGCTTCGGCCGTGGTGAGCTCACGTGGGTCGCGGCGACCCGACGACGAGAGGCAGTGCACACATTGTAGGTTGCACGCATAGGTGAGTTCCCAGGTGAGGCAGATGGGTGCTTGGAGCCCTGCCTTCATGTCGTCGGTGAGGCTCATGTGGCCACCAGGAAGTCGGATGCCGCGAGCGACGCGAGCGCCTTTTCGAACGTCGCCCTTCGCGACCCCGCTATCCCAGCCGCGTCGAATGCCGATCTCACCGTGTCGTGCTCGGCCAGCGACTCGATCACGGCCACGAGGTCGTGGGCTCTGAGGAAATTCAGTCGCCGATTGCCGTAGTGATAGGCGAGGGCACCGAACGGTTCGGGCCGCAGCGCGACTCGATCGTTGAGCCGGTATGCGCGGTCGATGTCGAACGTCATCACCGTCTCAGTAGACGCCGCACATTCCGTCGATGGAGATCTCCTCGACGAGAAGCTCATCCTCGACCAGATCGGCATCGGGCTCGGTATCGGTTTGCACGGTTTCGGCCTGGGCTCGATCGGCGAGTTCGGTGGGCTCCATCGGGTCCTCCTCGGGTCGGGTGGCGACAGCGTAGACGGCGACGGGTTCGGCACGACAACGGCCCCCGTTCTACGGTGACCGGGTCGACCCGACCGAGAGGACCGCCCGTGCAGCTCGATGTGATGATCGCGCCCGACGAACTCGGCACCGTGCAGACGAGGGCTCGCGCACTCGAGGCAGCGGGATTCGCCAACATATGGTTCACCGAGACCGGCCGCACCCCCTACCTATCGTGTGCGGCAGCCGGGCTGGCAACCGAACGAGTCGGCATCGGCACCGCCATCGCTGTGGCTTTCCCCCGCAGCCCCATGATCACTGCGATCACCGCCTACGAATTGGCCGAGGCCACCGGCGGACGCTTCAAACTGGGGCTCGGCACCCAGGTGAAGGCTCACATCGAGCGGCGCTACTCTTCGGAGTACGCACCACCCGGCCCTCGCCTCAAGGAACACGTTGAAGCTGTCCAGGCGATCTTTCGGGCTTTTCGAGGGGAGGAGAAGCTCGCCTTCCATGGTGACTTCTACGACTTCTCGCTGCTGCCGACCCAGTGGTCGCCCGGCCCGATCGATGTGCCCGACCCGCCGATCTACATATCCGCAGTTTTGCCGTGGATGAGCCGCATGGCCGGCGAGGTGTGCGACGGAGTGCACATTCACCCCTTCAACTCCGCCACCTATCTCGCCGACGTGCAACGCCCCCATGTCGAGGACGGAGCATTGAAGGCCGGCCGCTCCCTCCACGACATCACCTTCGAGATTCCGGTGATGACCGCCGTCGGCGACACCGAGGAAGAGCTGGCCTTCACCCGTGAGCACGCCCGCAGCATGGTGGCGTTCTACGGCTCGACGCGTACCTATGCGCCGATGTTCGAGATCCACGGCTTCGACGGACTGTCTGAGCGCCTGCACACCCTCCAACGCGAGGGCGATGTGGCCGGGATGATCGCGCTCGTGACCGACGATGTCCTCGACCACTACACGGTGTCGGGCAGCTGGAGTGAGCTAGGACCCAAACTGGTCGAGCGCTATCGAAATGTCGCCCCCAACACACGGCTCATGACCTACACCGCTTCTCACCAGCTCCGAAACGGCGACCTGAGCGTGCTCGACCGCTGGGCCGAAGTGGTCGCCGCTGTGGGCACGGCCTGATCCGACTCGAATCGAGGCACCAGATGCTCCTTCGCCACGCCACAGTCGCCGACGCCGAAGCGCTGCGCGCCATCTACAACTACGAGGTCGAGAACACCACGGTCACCTTTGATCTCCTGCCCCGCACGCGGGCCGAGCAGCGGGCCTGGATCCGCGAACGCGAAGGGGCTCTGGGGGTGGTGGTGGCCGAGGTAGACGGCGAGATCGCCGGCTTCGCTTCGCTGTCGCCCTATCGCGGTCGACCGGCCTACAACACCACGGTCGAAGACAGCGTCTATGTATCCACCTCAGCGCGCGGGATGGGGGTCGGCAAGGCCCTGCTGCTCGAGTTGATCGCCATGGCCGAGAAGCGCGGCTTCCACACGATCCTCGCTCACATCGCCGGTGGGCATGAAGCGTCGATCGCGCTCCACGCCTCCTGTGGCTTCGAAGAAACCGGCACCCAACGCGAGGTGGGTCGCAAGATGGGCCGCTGGCTCGACCTCATGGTGATGCAGAGAATGTTGGCCTGACCACCGCGACTGCGAAAATGACAGGAGGCCCGGCGCCGAAACGCCGGGCCTCCTGGTCCAGTTGTGGGCCGAGAAGGATTTGAACCTTCGTAGGCGAAGCCGACGGGTTTACAGCCCGTTCCCTTTGGCCACTCGGGCACCGACCCGTGGACAGAGAAACACTACCGCCCTAGCTCGTTTCTGCGACCTCGACATCATCGGTGGTGTCGTGGTCGGGGATGACCTCGGCAAGACCCGGGACCGCATCGATGCCACCGTCGGTATCGCGCAACATCCGGTGCCCGGCCACGACCGACAGGTACTCAGTGATCCGGTCCATCTGCTCATCGTCGAGAGGGGCAAAACGTAGGTAGGCGACGTGGTGCTTGCCGTCGCGGGCGGCCCGACGCACCGAGGTAGAACATTCGATGCGCACTACCGACCCGTCGGCCTGGGGGAGACCGAACGCAAGCCTGACCTTCTGGCCGACTGTCAACTGCGCGGCGGAGACCACGTCGACGCCAAAGGGCGAAACGCCGATGATGCCCATCTTGGATTCCGACGCGAACACGTCGAGCTGTTCGAAGGTGCGGAAGCTCCGACGAACCTGGCGCAGCTTCAACGCCGATCGCGCCCGGAGGACCATCACCCACAGCCACGCGCTGAACCCGAGGGTGACGAAGGTGGCGAAGTCGCCGTGAGTGGGGCGTAGGATCCCCAGCCCGAATCCGGCCAGCGTCGCCGCGATCACGACCTGGAGGCCGATCAGCAGCACTGTGCGGGCCTTGCGCCCCGGCGCCGGCTCCCCCAGCTCACTTTGAAGGTCACGACCCGAGAGCGCACGGACTGCCACAGCCAGATCCGTCGCGAGCAGGCGTAGATCGTTGGTGATCCAAGGGGTGAATCCGAGGGGGGCGGTGGCTTGACGCCGCAGCAGCATCGACGAACCCATCCAGGCGCCCCACAACAAGGCGAGCACCACCGGATCGGCGACGAGGGGAAGCGATGAGGTGTACATGGTGGTCAGGAGCACACCGACGAGCACCAGGCGCTGGATGGCCCGGCCGACGTGGATGTCGGCGGTGCGGTAGACGCGCCTGCTCATCCGGGTCGAGTGTTCACCGCGGCGCGGTGCCTCGGGATCGACGAGCACGGCGAGCCGTTCGTGGAGCTCGCGAGCCCAGCGATGGAGATGACGGTCATCGCTCCACGGAGCGAGACGGCGGGCAACCACGACCGGGACGTCGGTGATCTTCCACCCGTCGGCCTGGAGCCGAACGCCCGTCGACAGGGTCACACCGAAACGGCCGCGAGCCATGCCTCCGACGTTTTGCACCGCAGCGCGGCGCACGACGGCCATCCCCGACCACCACGGCAGCGCGTTGTTGGTGTCGAGCTTGTCGAGCATGAGTGTGTCGCGCAGACGGTGCTCGCCGTAGCCACCGAAATCGACCGAATTGGCGGCGTTGGTGTCTTCCACCCGGCTCACCACGACACCGACTTCGGGGTCGGCGAAGGCGCCTGAACTCACCTCGAGGATGTCCGGCATGACGACGACGTCGGCGGGCACGAGGAGGGTCAATAGGGACTGGCACCGGTCGAGGGCCGTGCCGATCAGTTCGCCGAGGTCGCTGTCGACCGATCCGGCGACCCTTTCGATCTCGAGCCGTCGGGCGAGCTCCCCCACGTCGAGACGATCATCACGATCGACGATCACGAGCTTGCCGTAGCCACGAATGAGTCGAGCCGACAGCACTGCCGCACGCACCTCGCTGGCCGGTTCATCGACCACGACCACCACGACGTCCGCGTCCGGCGCCATACCGGTCTCCGGGGTTCGGTTCTCGGGTCGGGGGTCGCCGAGGAGCGAGATCTCCATCCAGAGTCTGAGCATCCCGAAGGCTTCAGCCGCCACGAGCAGGAAGAACAGCACCGGGTTGGCGCCGTCCCATGTGAATGCCAGCCGCCAGCCGAGGTACGTCAGTGCGAAGACAAGGGTCGCTATACGAAGTACCACCATGTCCCACAAGTCGGCACGCAGCGCTCGAGATTGAGGAGGCCGGTGGGGGCCCAGCAGCCCCAGCGACGGTCGTGTCGTGACCATCGCGGCGTAGTACCGTCCACCTCATGGCGACATTCGATGTGGTTTCAGAGGTCGATATGCAAGAAGTCCGCAACGCGGTCGACCAGGCAGCTCGGGAATTGTCCCAGCGGTTCGACTTCAAGGGCACCGATTCGTCGGTCGAGCTGGGCGAAGATGCGATCAATATGGCGTCCGGCTCCGAGGATCGGCTTGCCGCTCTACGCCAAGTGCTCGAGGAGAAGCTGGTGAGGCGCAAGGTGTCGCTCAAGGTGCTCGACTACTCCGACATCGAGCCCGCATCGGGCGGCAGCGTTCGCCAGACAGCGCGACTCCAGGCCGGCATCGCGGCCGACAAGGCCAAGGAGCTCCACAAGTTCATCAAGGGCCTGTCCCTGAAGGGTGTCCAGTCGTCCACCCAGGGCGACCAGCTCCGGGTGAGTGGCAAGAAACGCGACGACCTCCAGAACGCCATCGCCGCGTTGAAGGAGGCCGACTTCGGTCTGCCCCTTCAGTTCACCAACTTTCGCGACTGACCCTGACGATCAGACCCAAGCGGACGATCAGACCCAGGCACCTTCACGGAGCTTGCGGACGCGATCCTCGGTGGGCGGATGGGTGCTGAACCACTTACCCCTCGAGCGGCCGCCCCGAGCCTGGGCCTTGAGCGGATTGATGATGTAGTTGGAAGCCTGGTTGGGGTCGACGTTGGACGGGATCTGGTTGGCGTAGACCTCGAGTCGTTCGAGCGCCGAAGCCAGCGGCTCCCCCGTGCCGAGCAACTTGGCCGCCGAAGCGTCGGCCTGAAACTCACGGCTGCGACTCACTGCGGCCTGGATGATGGCCGCCGCGATCGGAGCCAGGATTGCGAAGGCGAGTTCGCCGATCGGGTTGCCGCGGTTGTTGCGTCCCCCGCCGGTGAAGATCGCACTCCACATGGCCATGCGAGCGGCGACGGTGATGCCCATGCCGATGGCGGCTGCCACCGAGCCGATGAGGATGTCGCGGTTGCGGATGTGGGCGAGTTCGTGGGCGAGTACGCCACGCACCTGATCCCACGACATCGCCTCGAGTAGGCCGGCGGTGACCGCCACAGCCGCGTGATTGGGGTTGCGTCCGGTGGCGAAGGCGTTGGGCTGGGGGTTGGGCGACACATAGAGCTTGGGCATCGGCATACCAGCCCGAGCGGTGAGGTCTTCCATGATCTCGTAGAACTGGGGCATCTGCTCGCGGGTGACGAGCTGGGCCTTGGCCGACTTGATGGCGAGCTTGTCGCTGAACCAATAGGAGCCGCCCACCATGACGATGCCGATGAACAGGCCTATGAAGAGACCACCGGTGCCACCGAGCGCACCGCCGGCGACGATGATCAGGCCGCCCATCGCGGCGAGAAGGGTGAATGTCTTTGCGGTGTTGACCATGTGCGGGATACGCCTCCAACGGAGTTACGGGTACTACTGGGTTCAACAGTATGAGTAGCTACCGAAATTCCACAGCAAGGCCCCGGTCGACGTAGTAGCCGCTGTGTACGTACTGAGCGGTGAGTCCCATCTCCCGCATCATGACGATATTGCGGGGATCAGCGTCGAGGGCGAGCCGGATGTCGGCGCCGAGATCTTGTAGCGATTCGAGCTCGCCCGCTTCCATTGGCTCCTCGGTGGGCCTTCCCGGGGCCCGCGCATGATCAGCCAATCGTGACGGATCTCGTTGGAGTCGAGCCAGTCGATGGTCTCCTCGCGAATCTGGTGAATGCGGGCGGTGAGCACAACCACGGTGACAGCGGCGCTGATCGCCGCGGCCAACGCTTTCCCACTGGGGATCACCGCGTCATCTACACAGGCGTGGAAGAAGCCGTTCCCGTTCTCGGGGTTGCTCACATCGGCCCTGGTCAGTCTTCGCCGTCTTCGGCGGCCCCCTCACGGATGGCCGCAACGACGCCTGGGTCGGCGAGGGTGGTGGTGTCGCCCAGTTGGTGTCCGTCAGCCACATCGCGCAAGAGGCGTCTCATGATCTTGCCCGAGCGGGTCTTGGGCAGATCAGGCACGAGATACACAGCCTTGGGGCGGGCCGTGGGGCTCAGCTTCTTCGCCACGTGTTGGCGAACTTCCTCACGCAACTCGTCGCTCGCCTCGACCGAACCAATGAGGATCACATAGCCCACGATGGCCTGGCCGGTGATCTCGTCGGTAGCACCAACAACGGCCGCCTCGGCCACCGCGGGATGGTCGACGAGAGCCGATTCGACCTCAGCGGTGGAGATCCGGTGACCGGAGACGTTCATCACGTCGTCGACCCGGCCCAGTATCCATAGGTAGCCGTCGGCATCCACGCGGGCTCCGTCGCCGGCGAAGTAGCGGCCTTCATAGGTCGACCAGTAGGTCTCCATGTAGCGCTCCGGATCACCCCAGATTCCTCGCAACATTCCGGGCCAGGGCCGGGTGAGGGTGAGATAGCCGCCTCCCTCGGTGACCACGTTGCCGTCGTCGTCGACCACCTCGGCGAAGGTGCCGGGAATCGGATGACAGCCCGAGCCGGGTTTGGTGGTGGTGACGCCCGGTAGAGGGCTGATCATGTGACCGCCCGTCTCGGTCTGCCACCAGGTGTCGACGATGGGACACGTCCGCGCACCGATGTGTTCGTGGTACCACATCCATGCTTCGGGGTTGATGGGTTCGCCTACCGTGCCCAGTACTCGAAGGGTGGAGAGATCATGGCCTGCCGGCCATTCAGGGCCCCATCGCATGAAGGTGCGGATCGCGGTGGGGGCGGTGTAGAGCTGGGTGACCCCGTAGCGCTCGATGATGTCCCACAGGCGATCCTTGTTCCACGCCGCACGGTCGTCGCCGCGTTCTTCGGGGCGAGGCGTGTCGGGCGTTCCTTCGTACATGACCGACGTGCACCCGTTGGTGAGGGGGCCGTAGACGATGTAGCTGTGACCGGTGACCCAGCCGATGTCGGCGGCACACCAGTAGACGTCGGTGTCGGCCTTGAGGTCGAAAACGTACTTGTGGGTGAATGCGGCCTGGGCGAGGTAGCCACCGGTGGTGTGCATGATGCCCTTGGGCTTGGCCGTGGTGCCCGAGGTATAGAGGATGAAGAGGAGCTGCTCTGAGTCCATGGGCTCAGCCGGGCAGTCGGCGGCTGCGTCGGCCATGACGTCGTGCCACCAGTGGTCGCGGCCCTCCACCATCTCGGGATCGGTGCCGCAACGGTCGACCACGATCACGTTCTCGACCGTGGCGGCGCCGGCCGACAACGCTGCGTCGACATTGGGCTTGAGGGCCGCCGGTTCGCCGCGGCGATAGCCCGCGTCGGCCGTGATCACGAGGCGTGCCTCGGCATCTTCACAGCGATCGGTGATGGAGTCCGGCGAGAACCCGCCGAAGATCACGGAGTGGGTTACACCGATGCGGGTGCAGGCCAGCATCGCTATAGGAAGCTCCGGGATCATCGGCATGTAGATCGCGACCCGGTCGCCCTTTTCGAGCCCGAGTCGCTTCATCACATTGGCGAACCGCTGCACATCGTCGAGTAGCTCGGAATAGGTGATGGTGCGGGTGTCGCCGGGTTCGCCTTCCCAGTGGTAGGCGACCTTGTCGCCCTTCCCGGCCTCGACATGGCGATCGAGGCAGTTCTCGCTCACGTTGAGTTCACCGCCGATGAACCACTTCGAGAAGGGCAGTTCCCACTCGAGGGTGGTGTGGAAATCGGTGGACCAGGTGACGAGTTCACGCGCCTGGCGAGCCCAGAAAGCCTCGTAGTCGGCCTCGGCTTCCTCGTACAACGAGAGATCGTTGGTCAAGGCCGCGGCGGCGAACTCCGGTGCTGGCGGGAACCTTCGGTCCTCGCTCTCATAGATCTCGATCGACCCTTCGGCCATAGCGTCACCTTCTTGTGCGGGGGCTGACACTCCGACCTTAGCCAGGCATGTCGGGCCGGTCGTTCTCGAGCGATCGGCTCCCCTGATCTAGGGTGGGCGAACGACCGGGAAGGGGAGCTACATGCTTCAGGAGTTCAAGGATTTCATCAACAAGGGCAGCATCGTCGACCTCGCCGTCGCGGTGATCATGGCCACCGCGTTCAAGCCGATCATCGACCGGCTCGTCGACGGAGTGATCATGCAGATCGTTGCGGCCATATTCGGTGAACCCAACTTCGACTCCCTCACCTTCGACATCAGTGGCACACCGATCTTCTATGGCTCGGTATTCACTGCAGCCGTGAGCTTCGTCTTCGTTGCGCTCGCCGTGTTCTTCGTGCTCAGGGCCTACAACTCCACCAAGGCCGAAGAAGAAGAAGCAGCCCCGGACCGTCCGTCGGAGATCGACCTGCTCACCGAGATCCGCGACAGCCTCACCAACCGCTGATCGAGCCCATTGGCGATCAGCCGACGAAGATGCACTCGGTGGTGAACTCGGCGCCGTTGACCACCGTCTTGTGCACCGGGCACTTCTGGGCGATGTCGCTCAGCCGCATGCGCTGATCTTCATCGAAGGTCCCTTCGATGAAGATCTCGCTTCGGATCCGGTCGATGTAGCCCAACATGTCGTCGTCGCAGTCGGCGCAGTCGTCGGCGTGGACCTTGTCGTACTGGTATTGCGCCGAGACCGAATGCAGGTCCCAGCCCTTTCGTTGGCAATACATCGACAGGGTGATCGCGGTGCACGCGGCCACAGCCCCGAGGAGCAGCGAATAGGGGTTGGGGCCGGTGTCGGTGCCGCCCAAGTCGGTGGGTTCGTCGGCATGCCATACGTGGTTGCCGTCGCGGATTTCCACGGCGAAGCCGTTGGTGAGGTCTGCAGTGATCGTGGCCATGGAACGCAGCGTAGGGAATGCTGGGACTATGGGTAACGAAGCCACATATGAACGCGACGGTCACGTCGCCACGATCAGATACAACCGACCCGAGGCGCTGAACGCGGTCAACGGCGCCATGCGCGAGTCGCTCGACGCCGTATGGATCCGATTTCGCGAGGACGAGGAGGCCTGGGTCGCCATCGTTACGGGCGCGGGCAAGGCATTCTGTGCGGGCGCTGATCTACGCGACGGCGAGGGTGCCACCGGCACCTGGCCGGGGTCGTTCTGGGAGTGGCCCACCATCACCACGTTCGAGAGCGGGATGGAGATTTGGAAGCCCACGATCGCGGCGGTCAACGGGCCGTGTGTCGGCTATGGGCTGACCGCTGCGCTCACCTGCGATTTTGTGCTGGCCAGCGAGCGGGCCTCGTTCGCGTATCCGGAGGTGACGATCGGGGTAGCCACGATCGTCGGCGCGCTCCGACTTCCCGATCGAGTCTCCATGCCCGACGCCCTCGAGCTCCTGCTCACCGGCGAGTCCATCGACGCCGCACACGCCAAGGAGATCGGGCTCGCGTGGAGGGTGTTCCCCCACGACGATCTGCTCCTTGAGGCCCGATCTCTCGCCGAGCGCCTGTGCCAAGGTGCACCGCTGGCGGTGAAGGCCACCAATGAGATGGCCCATCGGGGCCGGAAGCTGCCATGGACCGATGCAGTGCGCATGGGCGAGACGATGCGTCGGGTCGTCGGTGCCAGCGAGGACACCGCCGAGGGTCGCGTTGCCTGGCGGGAGAAGCGTCCGCCTCGGTGGCGGGGGCGCTGACGATCAGTCGGGATCGATCACCGGGAGGTAGACGGTCATCGAGGTGCCCTTTCCCTCCACCGACTCCACACCGATGTCGCCGCTCCAGGCTCTTACGGTGCGCCGAGATGCCGCCAGCCCGATTCCGTTGCCGTCTTCCTTGGTGGTGAAGTAGGGCTCGAACATCCGTGCCTTGAAGACATCGGCCACACCACAGCCATTGTCGATCACCGAGATCGCGACGTGGGGACCGGCGGACAGCGCCTCATGGTCTCCGTCGGCCACGTCGACCACCGCGACCTGAACCGCGATCTTGCCGCGGGGCTCCACGGCGTCTCGGGCATTGATGACAAGGTTGGTGACGACCCGCTCCAGACCCGATCGGTCGGCCGCTGAGTGGTGGCCATCGGAACTGTCGACGAACGCCAGGTCGGTCTGGTGCTCGACGAGGACCCTGAGCATGTCGGCCAGCCCGGCGACGACCTCGCCAACCTCGACGGGACCGACACGATTGCGGCTCGGGCGGCTCATGGCCATCAGATCCTCGGTGATGTCACATGCACGATCGATCGCCTCGTTCGCGGCCTCGACGCGTTGACTGGCACCGTCGGGGAGATCGAGCACACCCAGTTGGAATCCGATCGAAGCCAACAGGTTGTGGAGATCGTGGGCCGCGCTGCCCACGACGCCGGCCACCGAGCCCAGGGCGGCACCGTCGAGCAGCATCTCTTCGAGGCCACGACGACTGGTGACGTCTTCGAGGGTGCCGACCGCGCCGAGCTGTTCCTCATCTGCCTGGGGTCGGCTGAGGGTGAGACGCAACTCACGCGCATCGGGGCTCGTGCGCGTGCGGATCTCGGTTACGTACCGGCCTTGGCCGTCCCACCGCACCAACTCACTGCGCAGCCGCACCACGTCGGCAGCATCGAACAGTTTCATCCAGCCGGTGCCGAGCAAGGCCCCAGGAGTGGTATCGAAATCGGCCGCGATTCGAGCGTTTACGTAGGTCCATTCACCGGAGGAATCGGTCAGGAAAATCCCGACCGGTGCCATCTCAACGAGGGCGTTGAAGATCTTCTGGCTGCTTCGCTCCGACGCCTCGATCCGGCGGCGTCCGGTCACGTCTCGGGCGTTGAGCACAATCCCGCGCACGATCGGATCGGTGCGGTAATCGGTGAACAGCGTCTCCACGGTGAGCCACTCCCCATCGCCGCGGAGAAGACGCATGTCGATGGGGCCCTTGGTGGCACCGGGGTCGTCGAGAGCTTTGCGGAACAGGTCGAGCATCTTCTCGAGGTCCTCGCGATGGACGTAGCTGCTCCAGTCCTCCTGCATGACCGTGGCGGAGCGCTGAAGCAGGGTGGCGACGGTGGGCGTGACGTATTCGATACCGCCACGTTCATCGAGGATGGCGATCACGTCGCCCGCACTCGAAACAATCGACCGAAGCCTGCGCTCGCTCTGGGAGAGCCGACGCTTTGCCATGACGCGGCTGGTCACGTCTCGGAGGGTGGTGACGATCCCCTCGACACCGCGGCGGTCGAGCAGGTTGGAACTCACCGCCTCGATCCAACGCCAGCTGTCGTCGGCATGTCGAGCCCGGTACTGCACACGACCCCTTCCGCCGACATCTTCGACGAGATCGGCGGACACGCTACGCACCCGTTCGATGTCGTCGTGATGCACGAGCGACCACGCCGAGGCGGCCAGGAACTCATCGGGGTTGTAGCCGAGCACGGCAGTTACCGCGGGCGACACCCACAACACTTCGCCGCTCGAATCGCTGAGCGTGCAGAACTCCGAAGCGTGCTCGAGCGCGGCGCGGCTGATAGCCGCGGCGGACGCTGACCCGCCGGCCACCTCCACGGTTCTCGAGCTCAGATCTGTCATCTGTCCACTCCTGCACTGAATAGCCACCCATCACAGCCGTTCAACGCCTACCAATCGGCCGCACCCACCGGACCCTTGATGAGTTGGCGGGAATTTGGTCCGCGGATTCACGTGACAGAGGTCATTGCTCATCATGAGCAGAAAGTCCTGACATGTGGAGCAGTTCGCCTTGAACCTGCCCCCCGTCCGCCGACTGAATCCATGACGGGTGTGGGTGAGAGAGAGATAGCACCCGAAAGAGACAAGGAACTCCAATGACGATTCAGGTCTTCCTCCTTGACGACCACGAAATGGTCCGCCGAGGTCTACGCGACATCCTCTCGATCGAAGATGATCTCGAAGTAATAGGTGAAGCAGGGACCGTTGCCGATGGCGTGAAACAGATCGAGGCGCTGAAACCTGATGTGGCGATCGTCGACATCGTGTTGCCCGATGGCAACGGTGTCGAAGTGTGCGAAGCGCTCCGCCAATACGCACCCGATGTGAGAATCCTGGTGCTCACATCGTTCTCCGATGACGAAACTCTTTTCGCTGCCATCAGCGCCGGCGCGGCCGGCTATGTGTTGAAGCGGGTGGGCAGCGACGAACTCGTCAGATCGGTCCGCTGCGTCCACGCCGGCCAATCGCTGGTGGATCCTCGTCTCACTGATCGCATGTTCGATCGGCTCCGTTCAGGCCAGTCCGAACACGAGGAGCGCCTCGCCGAGCTCAGCGATCGCGAGCGCGAGTTGCTCGAACTCGTGGCCGAAGGACTGACCAATCGACAGATCGGCAACCGACTTCACCTGTCGGAGAAGACAGTGAAGAACTATGTGTCGACGATGCTGAAGAAGCTCCACATGGACACGCGAACCGAGGCGGCGGTCTTCGCCACCCAGCTGGCCACCCGCCGGCGCACTGATACTTCGTTCCAACGCGGCGGCTGAGCGCTGTCGGACGGATCAGAATGTCGGGATCTGAGACCCTTCCGATTGGTGTCGTTGGCCTCTGAGGACGACCTTTACGCGTGCCGATACGTGGGAGGGGTCCTCCTCCCGGCCGCTCGCTCTTGTTCTCGGTGAGATAATTGGCTTGACCCCTGGATACCCTCGCGGGCCTCTGGTCCAACGACCGCGGGCGCGGGGTTCGGACACGCTCAGACTCAGGGCCGGCAGCTCTAATCGCTGCCGCGGTTGCTCTTCTCGACGCCCAAGTTCCCGCCGTCTCCGCTGCTTCCTCCGCTCCCTTGGTTCCCCTTGCCGTTGCCGATCCCGTTTCCGCTGTCGTTGCCATTGTTGCCCGCTTCGACCGGCGATTCCTGCTCGCCGGTGGATGTGGCAGGCGGATTGGCGGTCGTTGGGGGGCCTTCTGCAGTGGTTGTAGCCACGGGCTGAGCGGTGACGCTTGGCGCGGCGCCCGCTGTGTCGGCTCCTTCAACCTCGCCAGTGGTTGTCGGCGAGGCAACCCTTGAAGCGTTCCCCACACCAAGAACATCGTCGGTGCCGGCGTTGTCGACATCCGCGTCGTCGTTAGCTCTGTCGTCGGTCACCAGCCTGGTGTTGCCGGTCTCAGCGCCGGGTGCGTTGTCGCCGACGAGATCGGTCACCGGGTCTGGACTCGATCCCCGGGTCGCCAGCAAGGTGACTCCAGCCAACACCATCGCCGACACAACGATGATGGGCACACGCGACCTGAGCGCGGCGAAGCGTGTGACGCGACGCGATGCCTTGGCGGCACCGACAACCGCGGAGGAGCGGAGGGCCACACCTGGTCCCAGCGGCGCGGTTCGACTGAGATCGACGAGCAGCTTTCCGACCCCTTCGAATCCGGGAACGGTCGTTCCCGCGGCGGCCGCGTCGAGAACTCCGGCAGCGTCCTGGTAGGGATGTGCGCTCATGAGGGACCAAGCCTTTCCATCAGTCGACTGACTCCTCTGTGAGCGGCCGCACGCACGCGCTCGATGGGCCGAGCGATCACGAGGGCAATGTCCGCCTCGGACAACCCGGCGATCACACGTAAGGCGATCACGTCCATCTCAATGGGGCTCAGCGCCCGGATGGCCCGGATCGTGAGGTCGTCGCTATCGTCTGGTGGCGGTTGGGCGATCTTGTCGTCTCGGGCCGTGCGCAACAGCCAAATGAGGGGCTCGAAGCCCTCGGGCTGAGCAGGCAGAGTGTGGGCTGCTCGGACCCAGATGTCATCGGAGTTGGCGAGGGCCTCGGGGTCTACCACCGCCAGATACCGCTCGATCACCGGGTGGTAGCGCTCGTAGAGGTCCGCCCACGCTAGTGGGTCACCCCGTCGCGCCGCGGCGACAGAGGGGTCCTCAACATCGAGCACAAGGGTCATGAATATGTATCGGCCAAAAGACCTATGCAATTGATCGATCTCTTGGGTCAATCGGCTCAGACGGTCCTCGAACTCGCCTGCCTAGTGGGGTGAAGGGCAAGTCCACCTCGGGACACTTGTCCTTACGCCGGGCCGGCTGGACAGAACGCGGCCGAAGCCGAGACAGAGGAGCGGTGGCCCGACACGCATCGTGAGCGACTCGGTGTCCGCCCAGCGCGGGGCCTCGGCGCTCCCGACCTGAAAGCCCTGAGACCCTGTGGCGACGTCATGAGCCCTCAGCGTGGCCCCACACCCCACCACCACTACCATCGACGCCGACCCGGGGTTTCGCGCCGCGAATTCTCCCGGCCCTGCCCCCGTCGAGCGGGTAGGAAACCGCGAACCCCCAGTTCAGGTTGGGTGCGCGTTGGCGCTCGGGAACGGTTTTCGCCGATTTGGGAACGTGGCCGCCCCGGGGCGACATGTTGCGGGTTGCGGAAACTCATGGGGTGGAAACTTCAGGGTTCTCGACTGTATTGATGCTATTGATGTAGTACCAATGATTGTGGTGTTGTTTACGTCTCTATGCGATCCGCCAACGCAATAGTGCCGTCTAGAGTCAGGAGGTGATCAGGCCCGATGGTAAGTGTCGACGTTTCCGGCTGCGCGATCTTGTGGCCGTGCTCTTGGCCATTGCGGTGGTGTCAGTGTCGTGCGGGAGTCCAGAAAGCACGGTCGATGAGCTCCCCGGAACTGGGGTGAGTGTCACGATGGCCAGAGCAAATTGGGAGACCGGGTATTTCCAGGCCGAGGTCTACCGGCAGCTCGTGGAGGAGCTGGGCTACCTGGTCAGCGATCCGGCCGGACTCGAGCTCGCCCCAGACACGTTCTACCCCGATCTGGCCCGGGGCGATATCGATTTCTGGGCCAACGGGTGGTTCCCTAACCATCAGGTGTTCCTCGATGAGCAACTCGCCGACGGGTCTCTCATCGGAGACACCGTTCTCCCGAGAGGTATCGAGATTGCGGGTGGTGGTCTTGAGGGCATCTTGGTGGACAGTGCTACCGCCGAGACGGCTTCGATCACGTGGTTGGGCGATATCGGCGACTCGCCGGAGACGGCAGCCCTTTTCGATACCGACGGTGACGGGCTGGCGAACCTGGCGGGCTGCAACGACGGCTGGGGATGCCAGGTGGCGATTGATGAGCTGATCGAGGTGAACGGGTGGGGTAACACGATCGAGCAGGACTCCGGTGTCTACGACGAACTTTGGGCGGCGGCGGTGCAGAAAGTGACCGCCGGAGAGCCGGTGTTGGCCTACACGTGGACGCCGAGTGGTTATGTCGGCGAGATCACGCCGGGTGAAAGTGCGGTATGGATGAGCGTGCTGGCGTCTGATGATGTCGACAGCGGTGGGGGAATCAGCCTCCCGCCTCAGGAGTGTCCCGGGCAGCCGTGTGATCTTGGGTTCGCGGTAGCCGATATCAGAGTCGTCGCGAATCGCGAGTTCTTGGACGCGAACCCGGTACTGGATCGCCTATTCGAGTTCGTTGGCTTCCAACTCAGCGACATAGTCGTCCAGAATTTTCGTATGAGACAGGGCGAGAACTCCGCGGCCGATATCGAACGGCATGCCCGGGAGTGGATCGAGCAGGAGCGGCGTACCGTTGATGCGTGGCTCAGAGAAGCCAGAGCGGCGGGGAACTGACAAGGATGGCCGGTGGCTGATTCCGTCGATCCCACGGTCCTGCTCGATGATGGTGTCGACGGGTGGAACGCCTGGCGTCGGGAGAACCGGTCCGAGCGACCCGACCTCACGGGCATCGACCTGAGCGACCGCGATTTGACAGAGATCGACTTCAGCGAACTCGATCTCACGGGCGCCGATCTGTACGGGGCCGACCTGACCCGCTCCAACATGAAGATGGCGACTCTCGAAGAAGCGGACCTGTCCGATTGTGTCATGGTGGACATCGATCTCTACAAGGCAGAGCTGAGTGGGTGCTTCCTCACGCGGGCAGATCTGCGCGGGTCCTATCTGGCCGAGTCGAATCTCGATTCCGCCGATCTACGCGGCGCCAACCTCACCGGCGCCGACCTACGAGGAGCCTCCCTCCGGTCTGCCAACCTCTCGCATGCTGATCTGACCGGTGCCACGCTCGATGACGCCAACGTTCTGGGCTCGGATTTCTCCCACGCTGTCTTCACCGAAGCGAGCCTCTTCGGTATGGACTATGGGACATGGAGGTCGATGGAGGGGCGGTACTTTGCCGTTCGTGGCCTGGAGTCGTGCTACGGAAATGCGATCTTCGTGCGCGACGCGGAGGATCAGGACTATCTCGACACGCTGCAGCGGTCGGCCGAGAATCTCCCGGCCGGTCGTGCCCGGCAGATGCGCCTGGTGTTGTTGCGGGCTTGGAAGCTGATCGACTACGGCCGCAGTCTCGCCAAGCCGGCAGTCTTGGCCCTGCTGCTGTCGATGCTGTTCGGCGTGGTCTACACCTTCGACCAGCGTCTCGATTGGGAGTTGATGGACTACTCGGGTAGCTCCGAGAGCTGGTTGACGCCGTTCTACTACTCGCTGGTCACCTACACGACGCTCGGCTTCGGCGACATCACCCCCCAGCATTGGCTGGGCGAGATAATCGTGATCATCGAGGTGCTGCTCGGCTACACAACCTTGGGTCTATTGCTGACAATCCTGGCCAACAGCGTCGCTCGAAGAAGCTGATGCTTCTGTGCACTAGCCTCTCGTAGCCGCTGAGTCAGACCGGGGGAGTGTGTCGGCAGTGTTCACCCAAGAGATAGCTCCTATCGTCCCCGAGGCGGACCTGCTTTGGGTGATCACGGCTTCGGTCCTCGTGTTCTTGATGCAGGCAGGGTTCCTCGCCCTCGAAGCGGGCCTGACGAGGTCTAAGAACGCGATCAACGTGGCCATCAAGAACATGGCCGACTTCGGGATTTCGACGGTGCTCTTCTGGGCGGTCGGCTTCGCGGTGATGTTCGGGTCTACATCGTCGGGCTGGATCGGTACCGACGACTTCATGATCTCTTTCGACGAGGCGCGGGCCTGGCCCACCGTGTTTTTCACGTTCCAGGTGATGTTCTGTGGCACCGCGGTGACGATTCTCTCGGGAGCCGTCGCCGAGCGGATGAAGTTCGGCGCTTACCTCTTCCTCGCGGTACTGGTCGCCGGCTTCACCTATCCGCTGTTCGGGCATTGGGCCTGGAACGGCCTCGATGTGGGTGAAGCCAGCGGTTGGTTGGCAGAGCGAGGATTCGTCGACTTTGCCGGATCTACCGTGGTCCATTCGGTTGGCGGATGGACCGCTCTAGCGGTGCTGTTGGTCATCGGCCCCCGAACCGGGCGATTCGCCGAGGACGGCACGCCCCAGAAGATCAACGGCAGCAACCTGCCCTTCGCCACCATGGGCGCCCTCTTGTTGTTCATCGGGTGGCTCGGATTCAATGGCGGATCGACGCTGGAGATCGGGCCTTCGGTGGGGCGGGTCATCGCCAACACGATCCTCGCCGGATCGGCAGGCATGGTATCGAGCACCCTGATCGGCTACTGGCTGAAGGGGCGGCCCGAGATTGAGCATGTAATCAACGGGACGTTGGCGGGACTGGTTGCGATCACCGCCAACGCACATGCCGTGGACTCGAGGGCTGCGGCGATCATCGGTGTGGTCGGTGGGCTCGTGGCCCTCTGGGCGGCGCATGCGCTCGAGCGATTCCGTATCGATGATGCCGTCGGAGCGGTCCCCGTTCACCTCGCGGCCGGGATCTGGGGCACGCTGGCTGTAGGGATCTTCGGTGAGGCCGATCTGCTCGGCACCGGCAGGTCTCGGCTCGATCAGATCGGTGTTCAGGCTCTGGGCATCGTGGTGTGCTTCTTCTCGGTGTTCGTCGTGACCTACGTGATCGTCTACGCCATCAACCGGGTCGTGCCGTTGCGTGTCCCGCCCGACGCCGAACGCATCGGACTGAACATCTACGAACACGGCGCGTCGACCGACCTGATCGACTTCTTCGAGGTCATGGATGAGCAGGCGAAAACCGGTGACATGTCCCT
>CAXMSE010000079.1:0-131667 GCA_964196195.1 uncultured Gammaproteobacteria bacterium
GTGGAGCTGATGGGAATCGAACCCACGACATCCTGCTTGCAAAGCAGGTGCTCTAGCCAACTGAGCTACAGCCCCGTGAGGGTCCGAGGATAGCGACCGATCAGGTCGATCCCGGCTCCCCGCTTCTGAGCATATTGACGAGGGTCACAACGGATTCGGGCAAGGACCCCGTTGCATCGAGGGTCGTCACCGCTGCCACGACGTGGCGAAGCACGGGTCTCGTATCTCGCAGTTCGCTAGGGTTGGCCATGCCGACGGGCGCAGGTCAATTCGAACGCTCCCTGACCCTTCGCCACGTTTTCGCGCTGAGCGCCGGGGCGATGTTCAGCTCCGGCCTGTTCCTGCTCCCCGGTCTGGCCGCGGCGAAGGGCGGTCCCGCCGCCATCCTCGCCTATTTCCTGGCTGGTGTTCTGGCGATACCAGCCATGCTCAGCGTCGCCGAACTCAGCGCCGCCATGCCCCGCGCCGGAGGAACGTACTACTTCCTCGAACGGGCCCTGGGTCCCGTCGTCGGGACGATCGCGGGCATGGGAACATGGCTCTCGCTGGTGCTCAAGGATGCGTTCGCGCTGATCGGCATGAGCGCTTACCTGGCGATCATCTCCGACTTTCCCGCCAAGCCGACAGCGCTGGTGCTCATTGCACTCTTCACCGTTGTCAACATCATCGGATCGAAGACGAGTGCAGGGCTACAGGCGATACTGGTCATGTTCGTGTTGATCGTGATGACCTGGTTCGTCATCGGTGGTCTGCCCGACATTGGCGGCGGCGAGGGAACGCTCGAGCCCTTCTTCGAGACTGGCTCCTCGGGTGTGGTCGCGGTGATCGGGCTTGTGTTCGTGTCCTACGGCGGGTTGACGACAGTGGCGAGTGCAGCGGAGGAAATCGAGAATCCGTCGCGAACCATCCCACTGGGTATGACGCTGTCGCTGATCGCGAGTACCGCCCTCTACACCCTCGCGGTGCTCGTAACGGTGGCTGTCGTTCCGGCCGACCAACTCCACGACGATCTCGCGCCGATCCACACCGCCGCTGAGGCAGTACTGCCCGCGGCGGGGGCGGTATTCGTCGTTATCGCCGCGTTGGCGGCGTTCTCATCCGCGGCCAACGCGGGGATACTCGCGGCTGCTCGTTACCCCCTGGCGATGAGCCGCGACGGCCTCATGCCCGATCGCTTCGGGCAGCTCAACCGATTCCAGACGCCCACGCTCGGCATAGTGGTCACCGGGGCCGGGATGGCATTGGTGGTTGTCGTCTTCGACCCCACGGCCATCGCCAAGCTCGCCAGCGCGTTCGTGCTGCTCACACTCGGTCTGGTCAATCTCGCTGTCATCGTCTTGCGAGTGAGTCGTATCCAGTCCTACGCCCCTCAGTTCCGGGCCCCACTGTTCCCCTGGTTGCAGCTGGTAGGGATCGGTGTTTCTGTCTTTCTCATTGTTGCTCTCGGCGCACTGCCTTTGGTATTCGTCGCGGCGGTCGTGGCCGTGGCACTTGGGTGGTATCGCTGGTACGGCCGGCGAAGGGCGACACGGGCTGGCGCGATCTACCACGTCTTCGAGCGGTGGGGGCGTTCAGCAGACCGCAGCCTCGACCGGGAAATCAGCGCCGCTCTGCAGAGCCATGGGCTCCGGCCTGACGACGAGTACCCCGGTCTGATCGCCCGTGCCGCGGTGATCAGCATCCCCGAAGATGCCGACATCACCGAGGCGGCCTCGCGAGCCTCGGAGGTGTTGGGGCGCCGCATCGGGATTCCGACCGAGGCCGTCACCGAACGCTTCCTCGACACGGGTTCGCTGTGGATCCAACCCTCGGAACGCCATCCCACTGCCACACCGGTCGCCTTTTTCGACGCCGACGACGACCATCTCGTCATCGCCCGTGCCGAGTCGGTCCACGGGATCCGGATTCCCGCGACATGGGGAGGCCACGACGAGCAGGTGCGAGCCGTGTTCTTCCTCGCTGGATGTACCTCCCAGCCGGGCCGGGCGCTACGCCTCGCCGGCGAGCTGGCGGCCTACCTGCATTCCGACATCGGTGAGTCGATGGCCGACGCCGGCTATGAGGCCGAGGTGAAGGAGGCCCTGCTCCCCGAACTCTCGATCGAGCAGTATCTCCTCGCTCCCGAACTCGCCACAGGGTCTTTGGTGGGTCGTCGGGTCGACGATCTCGTCTCGTCCACCGAGCTCCATCTCGAAGCCGTGAGCCGTGATGGCAAGGTGATCCGAGCCGTACCGGAACTCATCCTCAAGGCCGACGACCAGCTCACGGTGATCGGGCCAGTGGACGAACTACCAACAGCCGATGAACTGGCAGCCGCGCTCCTCACTGGGAGAGAATCCAAACAGTGAGAGCATGGGTCACCCATCTACTGATCTATGCCGCTACGTGCACGATGATCTCGCTGGTGTGGGTGCTGCTCTCATCGGGAACCGTCGACGACCTGGAGCCATACGCTCGATCCCCGGCCGACGCTCTCACCCTCGGATTCTGGCCGGTGTGGTTTTGGCTGTTGTGGGGGACCGCGGTGGTGATCCAGTTTGCGGTGCTCGCGACGCGGGTCATTCCCGGTGGGCGCAGGCGGCGTCGACGCAGCGAGAGGCGCCATCAAACCATGGCCGACGCTCAACGAATGGTGCAGGAGGCGGTGCGCGCCGGAATGCCGCCAGTACCACCAACACCTCCGACCGAGCCGATGGCGCCGGCCCGACCGGGCCAGTCGAAGCGGGTCGGCCGCCGCTATGTGGTGGCGATGTTCACCGACCTCACGGGAAGCACCACCACCAATGAGCAGATGGGCGACTCGGCCTGGGCCGAGATCGTGGCCCGCCATCGGCGCGTCGTGAGGGCTGCCACCGAACAGCACCGCGGTGTCGAGGTGGGCACCCAGGGCGACGGCTTCTTCGTCCGCTTCGACCAGCCGGCCGACGCGGCGGCCTGCGCGGTGCGGATACAGCGCGACTCCGCCAAGGAGAGGGGCAGCGGATCGTTCGTACCGCCGGTGCGCGTAGGCATCCACGGCGGCGATGCTGTGCACGATGATGACGATGATGTTCTCGGTCATGTGGTCAACGTCGCAGCCCGGCTCTTGGAGGTGGCGCGACCCCACGAGATAGTTGTCACCGAACCGGTGGCCGACGCGGTAGAGCTCGGCAGCTTCGAAGATCGGGGACTGATGAACCTGAAGGGGATCAGCCAACCCCGGCACGTGTTGGCGCTCAGCTGGGAGTGACGTTGCCAGAACCCTTCGACTACGTCTTCCTCCATCCCGAAACCGGCGAGCCGGTTCGGCCCGGCGACGCCGACGGAGTCCAGCCCATCGAGGTGGAGATCCTCGTCAGCGTCGAGGGTTTCGACGCCTCCGAGAGGATCGGTGTCTTCTTCGGCGGCTGTGGTTGACGGTCCCGCACCAGTAGCTGACCCGGTCGGGTCAGTTCCCAACGAGCGAGCAGGGGTTCGCGTTTGTGCGCGGCGACAGGCCCCGTGTCACGATGACCGCACTGTCGACCGAAGGATCTGCCATGCCGACCGGCTTGAAGAGCTCACCCGATGATTTCGATCTGCGGATGTCGGAAAAGGCACGTCCTTTCTTCGAGCAGGTGGTGGAGTTCCTGGAGACGGTCGTCGCCCCGATGGAGGTCGAGTTCGATGCCGCAGGCGAGCGGCGTGCTGATCGCTGGAGCTTCACCGATCGCCAACTCGAGTTGCTCGAGGGGGCCAAGGACGAGGCCAAGAGCCGCGGCCTCTGGAACTTCTTTCTCCCCGACACCGGCCAGGGTCTCTCCAACCTCGACTACGCCTACCTCGCCGTCGAATTGGGTAAGTACCCCCTCGGTCCGGAGTCACTCAACTGCGCGGCGCCCGACACCGGCAACATGGAGGTGCTCGAACGGGTAGGCACCGACGAGCAGAAGGCACAGTGGCTTCAGCCCCTGCTCGATGGTGAGATCCGCAGCTGCTTCGCCATGACCGAACCGGGCGTGGCCTCCTCCGATGCAAAGAACGTGCGCACCCAGGCCGTGCGCGATGGCGAAGAGTACGTCATCAACGGCGAGAAGTACTTCTCGTCGGGTGCCGGCGACCCGCGCTGCAAGATCATGATCTGCATGGTGCAGACCAACCCCGATGCCGCCCCGCACCGGCGCCAGTCCCAGATCCTCGTGCCGATGGACACCCCGGGCGTGGAGGTGCTCGGACCGATGCACGTCTTCGGCACCGACGACGCACCGCACGGCCACATGCATGTCCGCCTCACCGATGTCCACGTGCCGGCGTCGAACATCCTCTGGGATGAGGGCAGGGGCTTCGAGATCTCCCAGCTGCGACTCGGCCCCGGTCGCATCCATCACTGCATGCGCTCGATCGGTGCAGCCGAGAAGGCCCTCGACCTGATGTGCAAGCGAGGCCTCACCCGCGAGGCGTTCGGCAAGCCGATCGCCCGGCTGGGCGGCAACACCGAGATAATTGCCCGAGCTCGCATCGAGATCGAGAGCATGAGGATGATGGTGCTTCGAGCGGCGAAGGCCATGGACACCTTGGGCAACGCCGAGGCCCGGGTCTGGATCAGCGGGGTGAAGGCTCTCGTGCCCGAGCGCGTGTGCAAGATCATCGATCAGGCGATCCAGCTCCACGGTGCCACGGGTATCACCCAATGGACGCCTCTGGCCGGCATGTACCACAGCCAACGCACGCTCCGGCTCGCCGATGGCCCCGACGAGGTCCACTGGATGGTGGTGGGCCGTGCCGAACTCGGCTCCTATGAGGGGTTCGACGTGCCGGCTAATCCCACGTCGGTTGCTCCTGTGTCCCTCACCGGCGGTTGGGTCGACAACGACTTCAACTTCACCGGCCCCTGATCGTCAGGGGGCGAGGGGTCGTCCGAAGGGGAGTTCGCTTTGCCAGGTCGACAGGTAGTCCTCGGCCGCATAGCACGCCGCCAGGAAGGGTCCGTTGTCGTGGGTGCGGAACTCCGCCGACAGGTCGCCGATATCGTCGGCGATCCCGGCGTGGATCTCGCCGTCGGTGCGGTTGGCGTCGCCCCACGTTGCCAATGTCGCCCCGGCCAGGGCCACGAAGTCGGCAGGAGCAGCGACGCTCGCCTTGCGCAGCACCGCGAGTGCCCGAGCGGTTAGAGGGAGCCGTCCGCACGGCACCACCGCCGACGCTTCGCAAAGTTGAGCGGCCACCCCATGATCGATGACACCCATCTTGGAACCCACGAAGAACACGTCGGCTCCCGAAGTGAAGATCGATGCCGCGTCGGCAGGCTCACCCAGGTTGCTAACGAGTCCTGAGCCGTGTGCTCTCCAACCTTCGGCTAGCGCGGCTGCATCGAAGCCGGCATCGTTGGCGATGGTGCCGGCCGAGGTAGACACGGCGATCACCCGACCGCCTCGGTCGGTCACCGCGGCTGCGAGTGATGGCCCGTTGGCGGCGAATCCTTCTATCGCCACACTTCGCCCCTCGATACTGCCGAGGGTGTGTTGGGCGGTGATGGCGGCGCTCAACCCCTCACAGGAGCTGGCGAACTCGCCCCCGCGAGGAAGGTCGCGAGGGTCGTGCTCAGCCAAAGAAGCGAGGTCGTCGTGGTCGACTCCCTTCGCCGCATCGGGTAGGTAGGTGCCGTCGGCAACCAGGCTGGCCGCCTCGGTGACGAACTTCTCGACAGCCTCGGCGCGTTCCGAAGCATCGGCTGAGATCCCGGCCGATGCGCCGCCGCGCGGCATGCCGAGCACGGCGTAGGTGTAGGTCTGGGAGCGGGCCAGATCCTTGGCCCCGCCCTGGAGCACCTTGCGCGCCCATCGCACCGGTCCCGAAGACGCCTCGGCATCGGCCAGGTCGATGGCGACGAACGCGTCGACCGACTCGAACTTGTGAATGCGCACGCTGACTAACCGCCGACGGTGATCGCGAACTCAGGACAGTTGTCGGCTGCCAGCTGAGCCTTCTCCTCGAGCTCGGCAGGCACGTCGCCCTCGACGAGCAGGATTGCATAACCCTCATCGTCGGTGTCGAAAAGTTCTGGTGCGAGCATGTAGCAGCGGTTGTGGCCCTGGCAGGCGGAACGGTCGTACGCGATCTTCACGGGCGCAACCTTAGATCAGGAGGGGAAACGGAGGGGCAGTGAGCGGGGACCGCGTACCTGGCCGGTCGACCAGAGCACGGTGTCGGGGTCGGCCAAGAAGAAATCGGGGAACGCCGCCATCCACTCCTCGATCGCGATTCTCAGTTCGAGTCGGGCGAGATTGGAACCCACGCAGCGATGAATCCCGAGACCGAACGCCGTATGACGATTGCGGGCCCTGTCGATGATGAACTCGTCGGCTTGCTCGAATGCCTCAGGGTCGCGGTTGGCGGCGGGGAAGGGGAGCAGGGTCCACTCACCCTTCTTCATCGGGCAACCCTCGAACTCGGTGTCTTCGGCGACGAGCCGCGCCATCGTGACTGGGGCGTAGAAGCGCAGGAACTCCTCGATGGCGAAGGGCTGCACGTCGGGGTCGTCGATCCAGCGGCGGCGGTCGCCGGGCGACTGGGCCAGGTGCCACATCGACGCACCGATGGCCGACCAGGTGGTGTCGATACCAGCGATGATCAACAGGGCGATGGTGCCCCTCACGTGTTCATCGAGCAGGGGCATCCCTTCGATGTCGGCTTCACACAGATAGCTGATGAGATCGTCGCCGAGGTTCTCGCGTCGCTCAGCCACCTTGACATCGAGGTAGAAGTCAATGGTTTCTTCCCAGGGAAGGTCCTCGTCGAAGCCCGGAGCCTCGAGGACGTTATGGATGAAACCACGAAACCTGTCTCCGTCTTCGTTGGGGAGATCGAGCATCTCGGCGATGACTCGCACAGGGATGTGCTGGCTGTAGGCCTTCGCCGCGTCGATCTCCGATTCGCCGGCATCGATCCGAGCCTTGATTTCGCCGATCAGCTCCCGACACGTGCGCCGCACCGCGGGCTCCCACGCTTCGATCGCCTTCGGCGAGAAGAACTTGAGCATGATGCCGCGGGCGATCGAGTGGAACGGCGGATCACTGGTGATCGGCGGCGCATAACCCATCGGAGCCGGAATATCGGGCCGGAACTCGGTGACCACGACACCCTGGGAGGAGAAACGCTCAGGGTCCTTGGAGATGGCTGAGATGTCGTCGTGGCGGGTGGGTAGCCAGGTGCCGCCGAAGCGCTCGCTGTGGGCGATCGGACAACCCTGCCTCAACTCATCCCAGATCTGCGGTGCTGCTGCCGCGTAGTCGGGATGGGTGTGATCGAAGTCGGTCGACCAGTCGGTCACCGCCGGTCGTGGCGCCTTGGTCATGGAACGTCCCCCAGATCGAATTTACGGCGCAAGCATAGGGGCGGGAGAAAGTTGATCGCGGCGCGACTTCGAGTCGCGGAATCTCTCATGCTGACCATCATTCGCGCCGATAGGAGGCCGGTGAGTTCCTGTGCCCGTGGAAACGCGTCGGGGTTGAGGAACACAGACCAGAGCAATCAGAACAGATCAAGAACTGAAACGAGAGGTACGGCGAGATGAACAGTGCTTTGGGACCTCGATCGAGCCGATGCTCGTGCCAAAACCCAGCAAAGGGCAGACAAGTGGGTCATCCCCCCTGCAGTGAGCGACCTACCGCGCGTGAGCGGGGGGCGGCCCTGGTGGAGCTGGCGATTGCACTGCCAGTGCTGACCATGTTGTTGCTGGGCACCTTCACCTCGGGCATGGCGGTGAACGATGATCTACAGCTCACCCATGCGGCCCGGGAGGGTGCCCGCTATGGCGCGACGGTTCCCGATGGCGAGACGTTCTCGAGCGGCACTTGGGCCGACAACGTGCAGGCTATGGTGGTGGTCCGTTTCGGTGACGACCTGAGTTCGAGCGGCGTATGTGTCGCCTTGGTCGAAGGGGCTTCCGCTACCCCGCTGTCGGCGGGCCATACAACGGAATCGGACGGTACGCGCTGCTTCGATGACTCCGCTTCAGGTGTAGTCGATGCACGCGTGCAAGTAGCCGTGGAAAAGTCCGCCACTATCGACACCGGCCTTTTCGCCACCGACATCGACTTGTCGTCGCAGGCAACAGCAAAGCATGAGAGCAATGGCTGAGCGCTTCCGCTCTGGTCGCGACCGGGGAGCCGTTCTGGTCCTCACCGCCTTCATGTTCACAGGCCTGTTCATCGTCACCGCGATAGTGGTCGACCTGGGCATTGTGCGCCATATCCGTCGCTCGAATCAGTCAGCGGTGGACCTGTCCGCGCTGGCGGCTGGCGACGCGCTGGGTGCCGACGCTGCTCCGGACGGCCGTGGAGCGTGTTCGGACGCGGTCGACTATCTACAAGCCAACCTCGATGCGCTCCCGGCGGGCCTTTCGGTGCCGTGCACCTCGCTGCCGGCGATCTGTAACTCGCTTACGAGCCCGGTGACAGTCACCGACGGCGGCACAGGCGACGTCTTCAACATCTCTGTGACGTATCCGGTTAGCGACGCCGCAATCGCCGATAGCGATGTTGCCGCTGCCGACTCGTTGCGGGCCGATGACGGCGTGCCCTGTGAGCGCCTGTTGGTGGAGGCCACTGAGACGTTCGACTCGCTGTTCTCAAGCGTCGTCGGCCGCGATTCGTTCAGTGTGAGCGCGTCCGCTGTCGTGCGGCAAGTGCAATCTAGCGACCGACGGATCCCGAGCCTCTGGCTGCTCGACCCGGTCGGATGTCCGGCGCTATCGGTGTCAGGTGGCTCGAGCGTCATCGCTGGTAACGCAACCACATCGGGGCTGATCACCATCGACTCCGACGCATCGGCGTGCACCGGCGCTTCGACCTCTATCGACGTTGCTGGCGCCGGCTCTCTGCTCTATGCAGTCCCCGACACCCTCGACCCGCCCGCGGCGATCTCCCTGGTCGCAATGGAACGTCTCCAGGTCGACTGCATCGTCGGAAACACCAACGCTTGCGATCCCGCCGATATCGCTAATCTCACCCTTTACCCCCAGCCGATCAGGCGAGCGAATCGAGCCACTCGAGCCCCTCTCGACCACACTTACAACTGCCAGACGTCCTACCCCGATTACCACGGAATTGAGGTATCGGGCTGCACATCAGGTGCGGAACCCCACATCAACAACCTTCGCGCCGTGATCGGGGCGAGCGGCACACCTTCAGGTTTTCAGCTCTGGTCGGACTTCTATGGCTGCAACAATCCGGTGACTCCAGTCGGCGGCCTCTCCGGAAACTGGCACGTCGACTGCGCCAGTTTCAAGCTCACTGGCAACTCCGTGACGTTCAACGGCGGCAACATCGTCTTCGACGGCAACATCTCGCTGACCAGCGGCCAGCTCACGTTCAACGAGAACAACCCCACGTCGTCACTTCCCGCCGCTTGCCTGAGCAGTGTTGTCGGCTGTGTCGCCAAGTCATCGGAGCTTGCTTCCTGGGTCTACATGCGCAGCGGCAGCCTGTCCCTCACCGGCGGCGGACTCACCGCGAACCGGGCGATGATCTATCAACACGACGGCTACTTCAGCATCGCAGGCGGGTCACCACCGGCATGGACCTCTCCATCGGAAGGACCCTTCACTGCGCTGGCCGTCTGGTCCGAGAAGTCGAGCAGCAAATACAAGATCAACGGTGGCGCCTCGATGGACCTAGAAGGCGTGTTCTTCACTCCTGAAGCAGCATCGATGAACATCTCCGGCGGCTCACCGGTCATCCCCCAGCAGGCCCAGTTCGTCTCCTACCGCCTTGCTGTCTCGGGAGGCGCCTCACTCACCCTGGCGCCCAGCCCGACCCTGTCCGTCACGCTCCCGGCAGACGCCCCTCTTCTGATCCGGTGAGGGAGGGGCTGCCCAATACGCAAGGATCACACCAGACGGTCAACTATTCGGACCGGACACGAGGGACTGTCAGACGTTCGGTGTAACTGGCCTGGCGCGTCATTCGTTAGTGGTGGGTGGTCGTGATTCTAGAAGAGCCTCCCTTCGAAAGTAATCGCGAAGGCGTTGAGGGCGGGCTTCCAGCGGTTGATCCGGCGCTCCTGGCCCGAGCCAGTCAGATCGAGAGATCTGACGACGAGGTAAAGGCATTTTGAAGCGCCCCGGGAATGAGGACTCTCTGATGTGCCCTCGACACCATGGACGGTGTAACCCAGGCGGCCGAACAAACCGCGTCGCTTGTGCGGGTCAACCTCGACACCAGCTACACCGACGGGGAGTGGGGAGCCTCGTGGGCGGGATGCAGCGACCCGGGTGCGCTGACGTTCAAGGGCGAGGTCCTCGAAAACAGCACCTCTTGCATCAGCTTCGACGGCCTCGCGACATACCGGGTGGTGACCCCCGACCATTCGGTGGAGACCGCCTTTGCCAGCGTGCTTGGTATCAACTCCTTCCAGTCGTCGTGCTTGGCTCGGCCGGTAGCGGAACAGAACTCTGCTTACGGTCGTCCACCACCGGTCAAGCCACTCCTCCGTGCACGGGATCCGAGTCCGGCAACTTCGGTGCTCTCCAGGTGGCCCAGTGGGGGAATCCCGACATGGGCACCGAGAACCTCCCCTGCAATCTCAACAAGAGCGATCAACTAGCGGTGAACATCTCGGTCGGGGCGGATCACTTCATCCGGGTATGGGACGGCGCGGATGTGGTCGACACCTGCGCAGAGCCGTTCGGCCCCAACACGCTTCCCACTTTCCAAGGGATCTCCGGCGGTCTTTTCGGTGGGATGATCACGGGCGAAACCGTGAACGGCACATTCTTCGAGGGTCGCCTCGGTAAGGGAACCACCGCGAAGCTGGCTCTGAAGCAGAACAACAACTACTACTACGTCGACAATGTCCCCCTGTGGGAGTACATCGGCTACGGCAAGACCGGGCTCGCCCCCCTTTCCTGCATCCGCGAGAGCTTCGACGACATTGTGAAGCTCCCGGACGGCTACGAAAACGCCGAAGCCCGGCCCGCCACCTGCCTCACCGACTACGCCGCCGGCTATGTCGACCTCTTCGATCTCGATACCGACGGCGACGATGTTTTCGACATCGTCGGATCCCCCAGATATCGGGTGGTGCCCCAGTTCGTCGAGCAGGGCTTCCCGTCTGGGGACAGCGGAAACCTCCACATCTCAGGTTTCAGGGCTGTGTTTGTGAATGGCCTCTACTTCGGCTGCGACGGAACCGACTGCTCGCTGGTGGTGACCCCGGGGGCGACCACCGGACAGGTCACTCTCCCCAACGGCTCGTCACCGCTCGATCAGATCACCGGCTACCTGCTTCCCAACGCCGCCCTTCCCGACGACCTTATCGAGAACGGTGTCAACGGTGAACTGGCCGCATACGCGGTCCGGCTCAGCGGCTGACCATCGTCGGCTCACCGTCGCCGCTTGTTGGCCGACCTAGCCACCAGGATTGTCGCGATCACACCGACGATCACGAAGCCGACAATCGCGACCACCCCCGAGTCGTTGGCGACGTTCTGGGCCTCAGCCTGGATCAACATGGCGGTGATAGTGAGCGAGAGCATCGACCCATGTGCCTAATTGCTGCAAACGGTCGTGTCGAGTACCGATAGCGTCGCCAGGCCGACAATCGCCGAACCGGGGAGGAGATCATCGTGGCCCACCGTGCCTATGACCCCGCTCGGGTGTTTGTTCGAGGTGGTGGCCTTTCGGAGGGAGTTGAGTGGGGGTTCTGGCTCGCCATCACCGTGTGGTGGGTTGTCGAGCTCGGGTTGGGCCCCTTCCAGCTCGTGTTGATGGGCACCGTTCTCGAATTCTCCGTGCTCGTCGCCGAGACCCCCACCGGCGTGGTCGCTGATCTCATCAGCCGCAAGCGGTCGATCATCATCGCCCAAATCTTGATGGGCCTCGGCTTCATCTGGGCCGTGGCCAGCACCAACTACTGGCTGATCCTCCCCGCCCAGGTGATGTTTGGCGTGGGCTGGACCTTCCGCAGCGGAGCCGATACCGCATGGGTCACTGACGAATTGAAGGGAATCGGCGAGTTCCACGACGACGACATCGACCGGCTGCTGCTCCAGAAGCATCGATTCGGCATCTTGACCAGCATCGCGACCCTGAGTCTGACGATGCTGGTGGGCCAGCTCGCATCGGTTCGTTGGGCCGCGATCGTGATGGGACTGCTGCAGATCGGCATCGGTATTCACTACTCGCGGGCCATGAGCGAGGAACACTTCACCCCGGGCCGCCACGATGATCGCGGGTTCGTCGAGACCCTGCGGCGCGGCCTCGCCGCCATCGCCACCCAACCGCGCCTGCGGGCTCTCGTGGCGGTGGTGTTGGTACTCGACATGGGTTCAGAAGCGTTCGACCGGCTCGGTTTCAAATACTTCCTCGATAACGCTGAAGTCGACGATGACTCGCTGCTTGTTCTCGGCGTGCTCTTCTTGGCTCTCGCGGGTGCAGGGCTGCTGATCAACATGGTGTCTACGCGCGCCCTCACGCACGGGTTTGGTGTGGCCCGACTGGCGGTGGTGCTGCTTGCCATGGCCGCCATCGGTGGCCTGTTGGCATCGGCTACGAGCATCGTGGTGGTGATAGCTCTCGGCTACATGACCCAGGACAGCATGCGTGAGGCGGTCTGGCCGGTTGTCAGCGGCTGGGCCAATCGCGATGCCCCCACAGAGGTGCGCGCCACGGTGCATTCCCTGATCGGGCAGACCACCGCGATCGGGGAACTGATCGGGGGGATCACGCTCGGAGCGATCGCCGAGGTCACCTCGATCCAAACGGTCCTGGTCATCGCTGCGGTGCTCTTCGGCATCTCTGCCCTGCTCGCGACCCGCGGCGTCGCCCCGCGCGAACCGACGCGTTCTTGAAAATTGGATAGCTAGGGGGGAATTTATCTACCCTCCGCACCCATATTTCGACCGGAGCAGGCGGAGGGGGGTGGCCGGGTGGGCCGGGGTCAGCCCTCGGCGATGAGTTTGTCGAGCACCAGCTCGGGCTGATCCACTTCGAGCCGCTGTAGCCAGTAAGGGCTCTCGAACAGGGCGAGGAGCTCGCCATCGGAACGAGCCGCGACGGTGACCCCTGTCATTCCTCTCAGCTTGTCGGCCGACTCCTCATCGGTGATCCGAGCTGTGGTCCACGAGCACGCGTTGAGTTCGACGGGGGCACCGAATTCGTTCTCGAGCCGGTACTGGCACACATCAAACTGGAGGGGACCGACTGCAGCCAGGATCGGAGCCTGGTCGCCCACGCCGGGCTCACGCAGAACCTGCACCACACCCTCTTCGTCGAGCTGACTGATGCCCGAGCGGAACTGCTTCGCACGAGAGGTGTCGGTGGTGCGAGCCACCCTGAAATGACTGGGAGCGAATGCGGGAACCGCCGGCCACTTGACTGGCGAGTCCACGAATACGGCATCGCCCACTCGGAAATCGTTGGCGTTGACCAGGCCGACCACGTCTCCGGGATAGGCCTCATCAATGGTCTCACGATCACGGCCACTCACCGAATGGGCGTACTTCGTGGTGAAGGGCTTACCGGTGGGGCCATGAGTCACGACCATTCCTCGTTCGAACCGGCCCGAACAAACCCGCATGAAGGCCACCCGGTCGCGGTGGGCCTTGTCCATGTTGGCCTGGATCTTGAACACGATTCCCGAGAACGGATCCTCCAACGGGCGCGGGTTGCCGACCTCGTCGATCCGCGGTGATGGCGACGGCACGAGATCGACCATTGCGTCGAGAATCAGGCGTACGCCGAAGTTAGTGAGTGCCGATCCGAAAAATACCGGCGATAGTTCGCCCGACTCGAATCGCTTCGAGTCGAACTCGCGACCGATCGTGTCGAGCAGCTCGACCCCTTCTTGAGCTTCGATCCAGAGATCGCCCTCCTCGGCCTCGGCGCGCTGAGCGTCGACCACCTCTTCGGGTGCTTCTGATGCTCCGCGGGCGGTGCGGGTGTAGCGGATGAAGTCGCCGCTGTTTCGGTCGATGAGGCCACGAAAGCGTTCACCATCTCCGACCGGCCAGCTGATCGGCACCGGTTCGAGGATCAACTGCTCCTCGATCTCGTCGAGCAGCTCCAGGGGATCAAGGGCCGGCCGGTCCCACTTGTTGATGAAGGTAACGATCGGTATCTCGCGATCGCGGCAGACCTCGAAGAGTTTGCGGGTCTGGCTCTCGATGCCCTTCGATCCATCGAGCACCATGATGGCAGCATCGGTGGCGGCGAGAACGCGGTAGGTGTCTTCGGAGAAATCACGGTGGCCGGGAGTATCGAGCAGGTTGAGGACCCGGTCACGGTAGGGAAACTGGAGCACCGTCGACGTGATCGAGATACCGCGCTGCTGCTCCAACTCCATCCAGTCGGATCTGGCAGAACGGCCGCCCCCCTTGGCCTTCACCGCGCCCGCGCCGGCGGTGAGTACGCCGCCGTAGAGCAGGAATTTCTCGGTGAGGGTGGTTTTGCCCGCGTCGGGATGAGAGATGATGGCAAAGGTGCGCCTGCGCGCGGCCTCGGAGCGGGGATCATTCACCCCGACAGTGTGGCGTCTACGGCAGGGGATCGGACGCCGATGAGTGAAAGCCTGGTTGGGCTACGGTCGGGCGATGGCGTTCGTGGTGATCTCGGTGCTGTTCGTGGTGGTGACGCTCGTTCTGGTGGCGCTCCCTCGCCTCTACGCGCTCAGGCGCAGAAGGAAGCGCTGACCTTCGGCGTTGGGCCGATGATGTTCAGATGTCTCGCTCGACGACATAGTCGGCGAGGGCGCGGAGGGCATCGCGACTGCCGTTGACATCGGGCAGTACCTCGATTGCGGCGACGGCCTCGGTCAGTAGTTGCTCGGTTTCCTGTTCGGATGCGGTGACCGCGCCGGTCTCGACGATCACTTGTTGGATCTCGGCAATGTCGGTGTCGGTGACGTCGCCACCGACCCGATTCAGCACGGCAAGCTGGGAAGAAGTGGCGGCCTCGCGCGCCAGGGCCAGCAGCACGGTGGGCTTTCCCTCCCGCAGATCGTCGCCGACGGGTTTGCCGGTCTTCGCCGTGTCGCCGAAGGCTCCGAGCATGTCGTCGCGTAGCTGGAAGGCGATGCCGAGCGGCATGCCGTGGGCGGCGAGGTCGTCGCCCAAATCTGATCGGCCGGCCAGCGCGGCACCGAGTTGGAGGGGGCGGATGATGGTGTAGCCGGCCGTCTTGTGGCGCATGATCGATCGGGCGCCGTCGGCGGTGACCTCGCCGCGAGCGGTGCCGATCACGTCGAGGTATTGGCCCATGTTGAGTTCGGTTCGCAAGGTGTCCCAGACCCGATGGACGTCGGGATCGGCACCACCCAGTTGGCGGTCGGCCATCACCATCGCGATGTCACCCACCAATATCGCGGCAGCTTCACCGAAACGACGATCCTCTCCTTGCCACCCACCGGCGTGGTGGCGGGCGATGAAGCGGGCCCACACCGTCGGATTACCGCGGCGGATCGGCGAACCGTCCATCACGTCGTCGTGAACCAGGGCGAAGGCCTGGAGCAACTCGACGGCACAGCACGCGGCCAGGGAACCGGCATCGCCTGGGTCGCCGCCGCCGGTGACATAACCCCAATGGCAGTAGGCGGGCCTGATCCGCTTGCCGCCACCGGCGACGAAGTCGGCCAGATCACCCAGTGGTGCGTCGAGGGCGGGGTCGAGCTGATACCAGATGGCGCGCTCCTCGTCGAAGATCCCAGCCAGCGCCAGCTCAACCCGAGAGGCGACGTCGGTGAGCTGGCTCGGAGCCGGGTTCACTAGTCGGTGTCCTCATCGAAAAGGGCATCGCCTGCTTCGGCTGCATCATCGGCGACCTCGTCGAGGGAGGCCACTACCCGCTCCACCTGAATCCGGGCCGCGCCGATGCGATCGCGGCAGAGCTGGATGAGGGTGGATGCGCGTTCGACCTGGGTGGCGAGAACGTCGATGTCGAGGTCGTCGTCCTCGAGATCGTCGAGGATCTGTTCGAGTTCGGTCATCGCTTCGGCGTAGCCGATCTCTTCCTGGTCAGTCATCGGGCTCGGCCTCCTTGTGATCGCCGAGCGGCTGCCCGCCGGCGATGTCGGTGATGGTAGTGGTGAGCGCGCCATCGGCGACCTGGGTGACCAGGGCATCGCCCACACCCACACTTTCGACTGATCGCACTACTGTGCCGTCGGCGGTGCGGGTGATCGACCAGCCGCGCGCTAGGGCGAGGGCCGGATCGAGGGCTCGTACCCGAGCCGATGCCGCGTCGACCCGCCGGTCGGCGGTGCGCAAGGCATGGCGGCGGGCCAGATCGATTCGCGCGACCGCCCTGTCGAGTTGGGAGCGGGCTCCGGAATCAGCGCGTCCGGCCTGCCGGCGCAGGCGGTTGGACGCATCGGTGAGCCTTGCTGCGGCCCGGCTGAGAGCGCCGGATCCGACAGTTACGACGCTGCGACGCGTTGCATCCACCCGGTATTCGGCTGACCCGATCGCCCGACGACTCTGGTGGACGAGCGACGCCTCGTGGTCGGCCAACCGATCGAGCCAGCGGACGACGATCTCCACCACCGCATGGGCGGCCGCAGTGGGGGTGGTGTGAGCGGTGTGGGCCACCTCGTCGGCGACCGACCGGTCGATGTCGTGGCCGACACCGGTGAAAACGGCAATAGGAGCACGGGCTATCGCGTGGGCGACCGCACTGTGGTCGAAGACCGCGAGATCGGTCTTCGAGCCACCACCTCGAGCCACGATCAAGACATCGATCGAGGCGTCGCAAGCAGCGCTGATCGCAGCCGGGATGGAATGCTCGGCCCCCAGCCCCTGAACGGCGGTGTCGGCTTCCACAAGGGTGAAGGCCAGGCCGCTGCGCACGAAGACGGTGGTGATGTCGGCGTGGGCGGCACTGCCGAGGGAGGTGACGATGCCGACTCGCAAGGGCACAGGGGGCAAGGGCCGTGCTGCGTTGGATCTCAGCAGGCCATCGGCCGCCAACTCCCGAAGGAGAGCCTCGCGGTCTGCGGCCATGACCCCGAGCGTGTAGGTGGGATCGATGGCGGACATGCGCAGCTGCATGCGGCCCTGAGGTGGGTAATAGTCGACGGTGCCCTGGATACGAACCCGCACACCGTCGGTCATCCGAATGGGGTCGCCGTGGCGCTTGAGAAGGCGGTTGACGCGGTCTCGGTTGTCGCGAAACAGCACCACCGGCACCGTGGCGACCACGGCTGCGCCCGACTCCTCAGCGGGCTCGACGAGGTCGAAGTAGACGTGTCCGTTGCGACTGCGGGAGATGCCCCTGATCTCGCCCTCCACCCACACGCCGTAGGGCATCGCCTGTTCGAGCGCAGCGCGAATGACAACTCCGAGTTCGCTTACCGAGAGCGTCTGGTCGTCCACCACTTGGACGGTAGTCGGCTCCACTGACAGCTACGACGCGTCGGCTGCCTCGACATCCTCGCGACGGATCCCCAGCACGAACAGGATCGCGTCGAGGTAGGGCACGGAGAGAGCGGTGTCGGCTGCCGCCCCGACGATCGGTTTGGCGTTGAACGCGATGCCCAGCCCGGCGGTGTTGAGCATGTCGAGATCGTTGGCACCGTCGCCGACGGCCACTGTCTGCTCGAGTGGAATCCCGGCCTCTGCGGCGATCTCGACGAGTAGGGCAGCCTTGCGCTCCCGATCGAGGACCTTCCCCACGAGGTTGCCGGTGAAGGCTCCATCCACCTCCTCGAGCTCGTTGGCGTGAGCGACGTGGATCCCGAGGTCGTCTCGTAGCCGATCGGTGAACACCGTGAACCCACCCGACACGATCGCCACCACGTAGCCCAAGCGGCGCAGGGTACGGATGAACGTGCGGGCGCCGGGGGTGTAGCGCAGGTTGACCCAGGCCCGATCGACCGCAGCCGTCTCCAGCCCGGCGAGGAGTCGCACCCGCCGGCGCAGTGCGGTCTCGAAGTCGAGGGCCCCCTCCATGGCGGCTCGGGTGATGGCCCGAACGTCTTCGAGGCAGTCGGCTTCAGCGGCGAGGAGCTCGATCACCTCGTCCTGGATCAGGGTGGAATCGACGTCGAGCACCACCAGGCGTTTGGCTCGGCGCCCGAGGCCCTCGCGCTGAATGGCCACGTCGAGGCCCGGATGCGAGGAGGCCGCTCCGAGCAGATTCGCCCTCAACTTCTCTTCATCACCCTCGCGAACGAGCAGCTCGTAGCTCATCACCGGATAGCTCGACAGTCGAAAGATGCGGTCGATGTTGGCGCCGGCATCGGCGATGGCTCGGGTGGCGTCGGCCAGCTCCCTCGGATCGAGGTCGGGACCGAGCAGGGTGACGACATGGCCCATCGGGCGTGGAGTGGCCGTGCTCGACACGACATCAAAATCGACATCGAGATCCTCCTGCCAACCCCACAACAACACCTCCTTGAGGAGGTCGTGGCCGCGGGGAACTTCCACTGCCATACCAAGCGTTATGCGGTCGCGGATGACGATCTGCTCGATGTCGTGGACGTTGGCCTCGGCCGCCGACAAGACCTTCAACAGGCCGGCGGTTATACCGGGATGATCGCGCCCGGTAACGCGGACGAGAATCGTCTGCTGATCGTTACCGAGTGCGGCCACCGCTGCATCCTATGGCCCGCTACTTCCAGGCGAAGACCGGTTGTTCGTAGTGATCGACGCGGGCGGGCCGACCCTCGTAGGCGACGGTGCGAAATTGGTAGAGCACAGCCCCGGTGGGGGCATGGATCAGATCGCCGCCGAGGGGAACCTGGATCACGGGTCGATCGCTCTCGGGGATCTCCACGAACCGAGGGGAGTCGGGTCGGATCAGTTCGCGAATGGCAACTCGGTGAACCGACGCGACCTCCTCGGGGTTGGCGACAGGCGTAGCGCCGACACCCGCCCAGAAGACGAAAGGAGTGATGACGTAGCCCGACCGTGTGGGGTAGTCGTCGAGCTGGCCGAGCAGGGCGTCGGGATCGAGCACGAGCCCGATCTCCTCCTCTATCTCACGCCTCGCCGCCTCCAGCGCGGATTCACCCTCGTCTATTCGCCCACCGGGTAAGGCCCACTGGCCGGGGTGGTCGGTGAGGTGAGAAACCCGGCGGGTGAGAAGAAAGGCCGCGCCTCCGGCGGTGCCTTCGATCGTGCCGGTGAACTCGTCCTCGTCTTTCAGGCCGGGGATGGTGCTGAGTACGCGCCGACGTTCGGTGGCATCCATCGTGCCCACGCGCTCGTCGTGACCATGGAGATCGGCATCGCTGTCGGTGACGATCACACTGACCGCAGCCCGACGTCGCCCATCGGCGGGGTGTCTGCGCACCTCATGGGTCGCGAGGTGGCGGCGTAGCCGGTCGCGGAGAGCGAGGTCGTAGGCGATGTCGGTGGTCATGGCGGCAGGCGCCGACTTTACAGCTCTGGCTCCCAATCAGCGAAGGTGTCGATCATCATCCGCACATCGGGGCCGAGGGGATACAGGACCGGTTGGGTGCAGCCGCTCCGCACGTAGTGGGTGACCTGCTCGCGGCACTCGTCGGGGGTTCCTGCCGCGCAGATCATCTGCACGATCTCATCGGGCACCAGCTTGGAGGCCGCCACCACCTCGCGGTGACTGGCCGGCCAGGTGAGTACCTCGCCCACCTTGTCGATCAACTCCTGGGGCACGCCGGAGGCCTTCATGATGTGGGGCTGCTGACCGAGGTACTGGGTGACCAGCAGGCGGGCACCATCGATCGCGGCTTGGCGGTCGTGGTCGACCGAACACACGATCAGCTGGGGCCGCTCAAGATCATCGATCGAGCGGCCCGACTTGGCGGCGCCGTCGGCCAGAGCGTTCATCGCCCGTTCGTTGTAGTCGGGCGACACGAGATAGTTCAGCACGACACCGTCGCCGAGTTCGCCGGTGAGTTCCATCATCTTCATGCCGGTGGCCCCGATATAGATCGGCACCTCCTTCACCCGGCGCTCCTGGTGCACGTAGTCGAGCTCCACGCCGTCGAGCTTCACGAACTCGCCGTCCATGGTGACGGTCTCGTTGTTGAGGAGGCCGCGCACGGCGGTGACGATCTCTCGCATCGCCTTCAGCGGTCTCACCCGGTTGACGCCCACCTTGGTGGCCAGGGGCTCCCACCAGGCACCGATGCCGAGGATGATCCGGCCCGGCGCGAGGTCGTCGAGAGTCGAGAATGTCGAGGCCAGCCGGGCAGGATTGCGGGTCCAGCAGTCGACCACCCCGCTGCCGATCTTCACCCGGTCGGTGGTGGCCGCGAAAGCGGCCATCGGGATGATGGCATCGCGCACCAGGCGAGAATCGGCCTGCCAGATCGCGTCGAAACCCTTCGACTCGGCGTACTGGGCGTGCGCCATCGCCTCCTGGATGGTGTGTGCATCCTGGAGGTACATCGCAACGGATTGGCTCATCTTGTTTCCTGTCGCCTGCGTGCGGCCGTTGGCCGCGCCGTGTGGCTCATGGTTCGAGCTCTTCGAGTCGTCGGAACATCTTCTGGGCGGCCTCGGAGGCCTTGATTCGGATCTCGTCGCCATCGACGAGGGTGGAGAGTCCATCCTCCCAGACGGTCTCACCATCGATCTGTACCTCGAGCGGCGAGGTGCCGGGCGTGAAAGCCAGCCACCACGGGTCGTCGGATTCGGCAGCCCACACCACACGGTCCTGGCGGGCCGCCGGCATGAGATCCCAACCGGTGGCGAGCCACGACCAGGCGAGGTCGGGAGTGGCGGTGACGTCGGTGGTTCGGCTCGAGACGTAAGCGAGACGGAACTCCTCGAGCATGTCGGCGCCGATGCCGTCGGTGCCGAGCGCCACCGGGTTGTCGAAGCGGGCGGGGTCGCCGTAGCCGACCGAGTTGTTCATGTTGGAGCGGGGGTTGTGCACCAGGGTTCCTCGGAGGCCATGGTCGTCGGGCAGATGCACGCCGTGGATCAGCAGCCAGTCGTCGTCGCTGTAGGGGAGGAGACGTTCCCAGGTGTCGCCCTCACCCTCGGCGACGTGGACATGGATGCCCACCCCGTGGTTGCCGGCGATCTCGGCCGCGGCGGCCAAGGTGTCGTCTGAGCAGGTGAAGGCGGCGTGGAGGCCGACGTATCCCTCGCCGTCTCCATCACCCAGGTAGCGATCGTTTTCGGCGAGTCCTGCTGCGGCCCCCTCGGGGCCGTGGCGGTCGGTGACCCCGTAGGCGCACGACACTCGCACGCCCAGCTCGTCGCATGCATCGGCGATGACGGTGAGCGAACCCTCGATGGCGTTGGGTGACTCGTGGTGGTCGATGATTGCAGTGCAGCCCCGTTCGAGTGCTTCGAGCGCACCGAGCTTGGCGCACCACTCGATGGTCTCCAGATCCAGGGCCCGGTCGAGGCGCCACCACACGAGTTCGAGGATGTCGAGGAAACTCTCGGGGGTGCGCGGCGGGGCCGGCATGCCTCGCGCGAGGGCCGAATAGAGGTGGTGGTGGGAGCAGACGAGGCCCGGGGTGGAGATGGTCATCGAATCAGGTCCACGCGCTGGCCCGCTCACGGTTCTTCTCGGTCTTCATGGGTAGCTCGGTTCGCCACTCGCCATCGTGGGCGTGGAGGGCCGCGGCCACCGCGCCAGCGGTGGGTACCAGGCCGATCTCGCCGACACCCTTTATCCCGTAGGGCGAGTTGGGGTCGGCCTTTTCGACAAGGATCACCTCGGTGGGCGGCATGTCTTTGGGTCTGATGATGTCGAGACTACGCAGGGTCTGGTTGAGCGGGCGTCCGTCGTCGTCGCACGGAAAGCCCTCGCTCAGTGCGTAGCCGAGGCCCATGTGGATCGCGCCCTCGATCTGGCCCTCGCAGAGGAGGGGATTCACTGCTCGGCCCACGTCGTGGGCGGCCACCACCCCGGCGATCGATCCGGTGTCGGGGTCGAGGGTGACGAGTTGGGCTGCATAGCCGAACGTGGAATGGATCACCGGGTTTTCGAGCCCCTCGTTGATGGAGTTGGTCCAGTCGATCACGTAGGTGCCTTCGTATTCAACCCCTACCTCACAGCCCCCGGCCATCGCGTTTCGGCAGGCGTCGGCCACCGAGCCCGCGCCGAGAACCGTGCCTCGTGACCCGGTGGTCTGCCCGGTGCCGAATTCACGACTCGTGTCGACCACGACCCGAACGCGATCGGCGTCGATGCCCAGCTCCTCGACGGCGACCTGGCGAGCCACGGTGTGAATTCCCTGCCCCATCTCGGTCCAGCAGTGGCGCACTTCGACAGTGTCGTCGGCGAGGAACTGAACGCTCGCCCGAGCCACCTCGATAGCACCGTTACCGAGGCCCGAGTTCTTTAGGCCGAGCCCCACCCCGACAGGATTGCCTGCGGCCGTCGCGGCGTCCCATGCGGGCTTCACCGCGTCGAGACAGGCCCTCGCTCCGAGGGAGCCGTCGTCCATGATCTGACCCGGACCCCACACCACGCCCGGCTCGATCACATTGCGGCTGCGTATCTCCCAACCGGAAATGCCGACCTCGGCCGCGAGGCGGTCCATCATCCCCTCCATCGCGAACTGGGCCTGGTTGGCGCCAAAGCCGCGGAAGGCACCGCACACCGAGTTGTTGGTGCGTACGGCGATGGCTTCGACGTCGATCGCCGCGGTGACGTAGGGGCCACTGGCATGACCAGCCGCGCGTTCCAACACCTTCATACCCACTGATGCGTATGGGCCGGAGTCGCCGAGCATCTTTGCCCTCACCGCGGTGAGCTTGCCGTCGGTGTCGCATCCGACCTCATACTGCATCCGAATCGGATGGCGCTTGGTGTGAACGAGGAACGATTCCTCACGGCTGAAGGTGGTCTTGACCGGTTGGCCGAGCAGCCACGCCGCCAGTGCGGTCTGGCCCTGGTTCGACATGTCTTCCTTGCCGCCGAAGGCGCCCCCGTTGGAGACGAGCTCCACCTCCACCCGGGAGGTGTCGATGGCGAGCATGCGGGCGATGTCGTCGCGGTCGTCCCAGATCCCCTGGCCCCCCGAGTAGACGTAGAGCGAGGCCGTGGTGCCGTCGTCGGCGAGCGTGGGAACCGCAAGGGTCGACTCGGGTTCGAGGAAGGCGTGATCGATGCGCTGGGTCTGGAAGGTCTCTCGCATCACATGAGCGGAGGCTTCAAAGGCTGCCTCGACGTCGCCCCGAACGTAAGCCGAACGGCTGAGCATGTTGCCTTCGAGGCCCCACACGGCATTCTCATCAGAACCGAGAGTTTCGGCGGGGTCGGTCATCGGGGTGCGCACCTCGTAGCTGACCTCGACGAGATCGGTGGCGGTGCGGGCCCTGGAGCGGGTGTCGGCGACGACCAGTGCGAGCACATCGCCGAGATAGGAGGTACGACCGCCGGTGGGAATGAAGAGGGGCCAGTCCTTGTAGATGATGCCGGACCTCAGCTCGCCGGGAACGTCGTTGCCGGTGAGCACGGCCACCACTCCCGGCGCGGCGAGCGCAGCGGAGGCGTCGATCGACACGATGTCGGCGCGGGCGTGTTGGGTGAGCACAACGGCCCCGTGGAGACACCCCTCGGGCTGCATGTCGTCGATGAAGTCGCGTTCGCCGAGCGAGAGAGCTTGCGATTCGTACTTGACGCCCCGCGCTCCCAGCCCACCCGCATTGATAGCTACGGGTGTCTCGCCCTCGGCGAGCGCCTCGACCGCGTCGAGGATTTTGACGTAGCCGGTGCAACGGCAGAGGTGGGCCCCGAGATGGCGGGAGGCGTCGTCTCGGGTGAGGGGCTTGTCGCGGCCGAGCAGGGCCACCGTGCGCATCACGATGCCGGGAGTGCAGAAGCCGCACTGGAGCGCTCCGTGAGCGGCGAAGGTGGTGGCGATCCGGTCGCGTTCCTCAGCGTTCACCCCCTCGAGGGTGGTGATCGCGGCTCCCTCGGCCTTCTCGAGCGAGGTCTGGCACGAGATGCGGGCCTTGCCGTCGATCAGCACGGTGCAGCAGCCGCACTGGCCGCTCGGAGAACAGCCGTCCTTCGGTGAGGTGATTCCGAGCTCGTCGCGTAGCGCAGCCAGCAGATTGTCGTGGTGGTCGCCAACGCTACGTGTCTCGCCGTTGATCGTGAACTCAGCCATCGTGTTGCCCCTTGCCCGTCGCGGGCGGCGGAATCGGACCCTTCTGGGTTACGTGGGTTCCGTAGACCTCGGGTCGACGGTAACGCTCGAACTGGAAGAGGGTCTGGGTGAATTTGGCGCATATGGCCAGATCGATGTCGGCCGTGGCGATCTCGTCGCCGTTGGTCACGCACTCGGCGAGTATCTCGCCGGTGGGAGAGATGATGCAGCTCTCGGCGAGTGAGTCGACGCCCTCCTCGAGGCCACCCTTCGCGACGCCCACCACATAGCAGCCGTTTTGATAGGCACCTGCCTGCATGACGAGATGGTTGTGGAACCCTTGAAGCCGGTTCTGGCTCGGGTCGGGTGCGTAGTGGAGGGGAGTGTTGTAGCCGATCAGGATTAGCTCCGCACCGGCGAGAGCGAGGGAACGGTAGGTCTCGGGCCAGCGTCGATCGTTGCAGGTGGCCATGCCCACCACACCGTTGAAGGCTCTCCAGGTGTCGAAGGAATCGCCGAGTTCGAAGTAGCGGCGCTCGAGATGTTGGAACTCGCGCCACGGCTCGTACTCCCGATGGCCGGGGAGATGGACCTTGCGGTACTTGCCGACTGTCGAGCCCTTCCTATCGACGAGGATCTGGGTGTTGTAGCGGTGGCCGTCGGGGGTCATCTCGGCATACCCCAGAGAAAACCCCACGCCAAGTTCCTTGGCCCGGTCGAAGAGACGCGAAGTGTCGGGCCCGGGCATCTCGGTCTCATAGAAGCTGTCGAGGTCGAGGTCGGGCTCGTTCTCCACATACCAGCGAGGGAAGAAGGTGGTGAGCGCTAGTTCGGGGTAGACGATGAGTTCGGCGCCGTCGGCCGCGGCCTCCTCCAGAAGAGCAACGAGTCGGGCGACGACATTCGTGCGGGGCTCGTGGCGGGCGATCGGTCCCAGCTGGCCCGCTGCCACCTTCAGGGTGCGGCTCGGAGGGGCCTCGTGGGAGCCGAGGGCAGGAGCGTCGTGATCGAGATCGGTCACGCCTCTTCCTCCGCCAGTCGGAGCATGGTTTGGAGCAACACGTTGGCGCCGGCCTCCAGGTCGGCGGCGGATGTGTGCTCCGCCGGGTTGTGCGATATGCCGCCGACACTCGGTACGAACACCATGGCGGTGGGGCAGACGCGGGCGAGCATCTGGGCGTCGTGGCCGGCCCCCGAGGGCATCTTCTTGGTGGAGAATCCCAATGAGGTGGCCGTGTCGGCCACGAGCGCGATCACTCTCTCGTCGAAGGCGACAGGATCGAAGCGGGCCAGCTCCCGTGTCTCCACACTTACTCCCTCTGCTTCCGCTGCGATGCGCAGGAACTCGTCGACGCGCTTCTCCGCTTCGGTCAAAGCATCGTTGTCGGTGTTGCGGAGGTCGACGGTGAACGTGGCGGTGGCGGCCACGACGTTGACCAGGTTGGGGTGGAGCTCGATCCGGCCGACCGTGCCCACCTGAGCGCCGCCGAGCTCGAGGACGAGGTCGCGGACGAACGCGGCGGTGCGGAAGGCGACGACGCCGGGATCTCTGCGCAGTGCCATCGGTGTCGTGCCTGCATGGTTGGACTGGCCTGTGACCTGAACCTCGGTCCAGCTGATGCCCTGAACGCCGGTTACGGCACCGATGGTGGTGCCTTCGGCTTCGAGTACGGGCCCCTGCTCGACATGGAGCTCGACGTAGCTGTGAGGCGGAGAGGCCGGGAGAGGCCCAGTCCCCAGGTAGGCGATGCGGTTGAGTTCGGCGCCGAGGATGGTGCCATCGATGCCCTCGATGCGGTGGGCCTCCTTCACCGACATCCCGCCCACATAGACCAGGCTGCCCAACATGTCGGGAGCGAAGCGGGCTCCCTCTTCGTTGGTGAAGAACCCGACGGCAAGCGGTCGGCTGGGGGTGAGTCCGGAGGCTCGCACCGTTTCGATCACTTCGAGACCGGCCAGTACGCCGAGGTTTCCGTCGTAGCGACCACCGGTTTGCACCGTGTCGATGTGGGAACCACACATCACCGGCGGCCGGTCGTCGAGGTCTGGCATCGTGCCCACCACATTGCCGATCCCGTCGATCGCTATCTCGAGATCCAGGTCGTGCATCCACGACACGACCAGGTCGCGGCCTGCCTTGTCGGCGTCGGTGAGAGCCAGCCGTGCGCAACCCTCGGTGCCTTCGATGGGGCTGACCGCCGCGAGCGCGGCGAGTTTTTCGGCCAGGCGATCGATGTCGATCCGAAGTTCTTGTGGGTTCACGTTTGTCATCGTTGGTGGAATTTAACAAACTGTCAACCAATGACCGAAGTGGAGAACATCCAACCCATCCGTGCCGAGTTCCTGATCGAGCCCTTTGTGGAGGGATCTCCGGGCCCCCACGTGAAGGCTGCGCTCGAGGCGGCCCGCGCTGCTGGTCTCGAACCCGACGTCGGCGCGTTCGCAACCACCATCGAAGGCCCATCGCCGCTTGTCACCGAAGCGGTGGCGTCCTTGCTGGAAGCGGCCCTCGATGCGGGAGCCACCGCGGTGCAGATTCGTGTGGGCGATGCTGGTGCTGCGGCGCGGTTCAGTGACCTCCACATCGCCCTCGATCGACTCGTGGAGGGTGTGGAGTCCGAGCTCGGTGGCCGCCTCGCTGATCTCGGCCGCGAGGACAAGCAGGCGGCGGTGCGGCTCCTCGATCAGAGGGGAGCCTTCCTGCTCAGGAAGGCGGTCGAAACGGTCGGAGAGCTGATGGGGGTCAGCCGTATCACGATCTACAATTACCTCAACGCCATCGAACGGGCTGACGAACCATCATGAATGATCCGGCAGATCTCCTCATCCACGACGCAGACATGGTGGCCACCGTCGACGACCTGCGCCGGGAACTCCCGGGCGGTTGGGTGGCTATCCGCGACGGCCTGGTGTCTGCGGTCGGTAGCTCGACCGACGCCCGACCCGAAGCCAAGAGGCTGATCGATGCCCGCGGGTGTCTAGTCACCCCGGGCCTGGTCAACACCCACCACCACCTCTATCAGAACCTCACGCGTGCCTACGCGCCGATGACGTCGAAACCTCTCTTCGGCTGGCTCCTGAGCCTCTACCAGACGTGGACCGACAACATCGACGAGGAGGCTGAGAACGTGGCGGCGTGGGTGGGGCTGGCCGAGCTCGCCCTCAGCGGCTGCACAACATCGAGTGATCACCATTATCTCCAGCCCGAGCGGGCCGGCGATCTCCTCGGTGCCGAGATCGAGGCGGCGGCCGACCTCGGCATGAGGTTCCATCCCACCTACGGCTCGATGAGCCTGTCGGTCAAGGACGGTGGTCTTCCGCCCGACGATGCGGTACGCGACGAGGACGAGATCCTCGCCGAATCAGAGCGTTACGTCGCCCTGCACCACGATCCGAGCCACGGGTCGATGGTGCAGATCGCTCTCGCCCCGTGCTCGCCGTTCTCGGTGACGCCGGATCTCATGCGGCGTTCAGCCGAGTTGGCCGCGAAGCTCGACGTGAGGCTCCACACCCACCTGGCGGAAAACTCCGAGGACGATGCCTTCTCGCTCTCCCAGTTCGGGCTCCGACCGGTCGACTACTACGAGTCGGTGGGCTGGCTCACCGATCGCACGTGGGGCGCCCACGTGGTGATGCCCAACCCCGAGGAGGTGCTTCGTCTCGGAGCGGCGGGGGTAGGGGTGGCTAACTGCCCGAGCTCCAACATGATCCTGTCGTCGGGCATCTCACCGGTGGTCGATCTGGTGGCCGCCGGATGTCCGGTGGGTCTCGGCTGCGACGGATCGTCGTCGGCCGACGCAGGCTCGCTTTGGCAGGAGGCTCGGCTGTTGATGCTGCAGGGCAAGCTCAAATCCGGAGCCGACAAGATGAGTGCCCGTCTGGCCCTCGAGATCGCCACTAGAGGAGGCGCCGGATGTCTCGGGCGCGAGGGGGAGCTCGGGGAACTGTCGGTGGGTTCGGTGGGCGACGTGGCCGTGTGGAAGCTCGACGGCCCGATCTTCGCCGGAGTGCTCGACGACCCGATCGAGGGATGGCTGCGGTGCGGGCCCACCGCCGCGTGGCACACGATCGTCGCCGGCGAAGCGGTGGTGGAGAGCGGCCTGATCGTCAGCCCCCGGCTCGACGAGATGCTGACCCTTCATCGAAAGGTGGCCCGCCGGTTCCAGCCCGCCCGGCTCTCCTAGCCGCCCGGCCGACCTAGCTCTGTGCCAGGGCGGCGAGAACCCGGCTCGGAGTGAGGGGAAACTCGTCGAACCAGACTCCGGTGGCGTCGTGGACCGCGGCGATCACCGCTGGCGCGTAGGTGATGTAGGGCATCTCGGCCATGCCTCTCGCGCCGAAGGGTCCCAGCGGGTCGGCGAGCTCGAGGATCTGGGAATCGACCACTGTCGGGATGTCGCCGATTCCGGGGATCAGGTAGGCCGAAAGGCGGGGATTGGTGATGAAGCCCTGGTCGACACGCAGATCTTCGCTGAGGACGTATCCGTTGGCCTGCACCACCGCGCCTTCGATCTGGCCCCGCACGAGGGCCGGGTTGATGGCCTTGCCCACATCGTGGGTGGAGGTGACCCGGTCGACTCGAATGTGACCGGTGCCGGTGTCGACGGTGACCTCCACCGCCTGGGCCATGTAGCCGTAGGAGAAGTTGGGCTGGCCGACGCCGGTATCGGGGTCGAGGACCTCGGTGGGCGGTGGCGTGTAGCGGAAGCGGCCCACCGCGGGGCGTTCTCCGTCTCGCCAGGCCTTGTCGGCTTCCTCGGCCGCGCCCAGGATCGAGTTGCCCGACATGAAGGTGAGCCGTGACGCGCTGGCCGAGCCCGGATCACCGCTCGTGGCGGTGTCGGAGAAATGGCCCGTTACCGATTTGAGGGAAACGCCGGTGGCTTCGGCCGCCATCTGACGCATGGCGAGATGGTTACCCTGGCCGACTTCGGCACCGCCGTGGAACAGATCGGCCCGGCTCGGCCGGTCGTCGCCGGGGTCGCCGTGGAGGTGGATTTCGGCCTCGCACCGTTCAGGGAATCCGAAGGAGAAGCCGACATTTTTGATCCCGGTTGCGAAGCCGCGGCCTCGCCGGATCGCACCCGGTTCGGGGGGCAGCGAGGCGATAGGGGAGAACGGTGCCGGGTCGGCCAGTGGTTCGAGGAACTCGCTGCGTTGGGCGCACGCTTCGATCACCTCACGTGATGTGACCCCTTCGGGCATTGTCGCCTGGGTGATGCCCTCGTCGCCGTCGACCATCGCGTTGCGGAGGCGGAAGTCGACAGGATCGATCCCGAGCTGCAGAGCGAGCTTGTTGATCGTTGTTTCGAGGGCGAAGGCGCCTTGGGGGCCGCCGAATCCGCGGAAAGCACCTCCGGGAACGCTGGTGGTGTAGACGATCCGGCTGTCGACGCGTGCATTGGGAATGCGGTAGGGGCCGGCGACCGAGAGGTGGGCGTTTCCGAGCACCTTGTTGGAGGTGTAGTTGTAGGCCCCGGCGTCGAGGGTGACGTCGGCCTCGAGCGCGGTGATGATCCCCTCGCTCGTGGCGCCGAGTTTCACATGGATGCGTCCCCGGTGGCGCTTGTGGTGGCCCACGATCGATTCTTCGCGCGACCAACGGCAGTGGATAGGCCGGTGTTCGCCCCGCTCGGCGAGACGCATGGCGGCGAGGCCGAGTGCGATCTGGATCGACATGTCCTCCTTGCCGCCGAAGGCACCACCGATCGCGAGATAGACGATCCGTACCCGGTCGTCGGGCAGGCCGAGGACATGGGCAACCTGCTCGCGATCCTCACTGGTCCACTGGCCGCCACATTCGATGGTGACCCGTCCTTCGCCATCGATGTAGGCGGTGCCTGCTTCGGGTTGGAGGTATGCGTGCTCCTGGTGGGGGAGTTGGTAGGTGGCTTCCACCACGGCATCGGCTTTGGCCCAGCCCACACCGGGGTCGCCTTTTCGGATCTTGAGCCCGTAGTACTCGTTGGTGGGGAGTCCGTTCTCTGGATGGAGCAGGATGGCGCCGGGGGCGAGCGCCTCGTCGATGTCGTTGGCCAGCGGAAGGTCTTCCCATTCCACTTCCAGCAGGGCCGCGCCCCGGCGGGCCGCCCCGAGGGTTTCGCCCACGACGACCGCGATCTGGTCAGCCTCCCACCGGCTGACGGTGCCGTCGACCGCGGCCTCGGTGGTGTGCTCCACTCCTACGAGGGCGGGTTGATCTCGCATGGTGAGGCCGTACTCGTTGACCGGGGCATCGGCGGCGGTGATGAGGTCGACCACACCTTCCACCGCCATCGCGGCGCTGGTGTCGATCCACAACATGCGGGCGTGAGGACGGCCTGAGAAGACGATGACGGCGTGCAGGGAATCGGCAGGGACGGCATCGGCGGGATACGGAGCCGAGCCAAACGTTTTCGCCGGGGCGTCCTGGCGGGTTGGTGCAGATCCGACGGTCATCGTTGGCTCCTGTCGTCGGATGAGGCTGCCCAGGCTGCGGTGCGCACTGCCTGGATGATCGGGTAGTAGCCGGTGCAGCGACAGAGGTTGCCTGACAGGCCGAGTCTGATCTGGTCGTCGTCGGGGTCGTCGATCTCGTCGAGGAGGGTGGCTCCGGCCACGATGAAGCCGGGTATGCAGAACCCACACTGCACAGCGAACTCGTCGACGAACGCCGACTGGATCGGGTGGGGCTGATCGGGATCGCCGATTCCTTCGATGGTGACGATGTCGCCGCCGTCGGCCTGGGCCGCGGGCACCAGGCAGCTCATGACGGCCTGGCCGTCGAGGCGAACAGTGCATGCCCCGCACTCGCCCTCGGCGCAACCTTCCTTGGTGCCGGGCAGGCCGCACTCATCGCGGATCCAATCGAGCAGGGTGGCGGATGCGGCGCCTGTGCCTCGCCGTGGAACACCGTTGAGGGTTACGGATATTTCCGTCGTGTCGTCGATGTCGCGGGCGCCGGGGGGTGGTGCTGCCTTCGATGCGCTCAGGCACGGTGGGTTGGCGGGCCACTGGCTTGCCGCGTGCCCGTCGCGAATTGCTCGTAGGGCGCGTCCGACGAGGGTGGGGATCATCGCGCTGCGATATTCGCCGGTGGCTCGAACATCGTCGATCGGCGTGACCGCAGCTCCCGCGGCCGCTCCGGCGGCCGCGATCGCATCGTCGTCGAGCATGGTGCCCGCGAGGGCCGACGCGGCATCGGGGAGCAGCACGACTCGCTCCGCCACACTCCCGATCGCGAGGCGGGCGACCTTGATGCTTTCGTCGCTTTCCCGCCTCAACACGATCGCGAGATGGACCACCGAGATCGCCTGGGCGCGCCGGTTGCCGAGCTTGACCCAGAGAGCCTCATCGTCGGAGGTGAGAGCGGGGAAGTTGATTCGGGTGATGAGTTCACCGGGACCGAGAACGGTGCTGCGAAAGCCGGTGAAGAAGTCGTCGAGGGGCACCACTCGTTCGACCAGGTCGGAGCCGGCGAGTCCAGCGATGGTGATCGATGCATCGAGGGCGAGAAGGGCCGAGATCGTGTCGTTGGCAGGGCTGGCCGTGGCCAGGTTTCCGGCGACCGTGGCTCGGTTGCGGAGCTGGGGTGATCCGATCTCGATGCAGGCCTGGGCCAGAGGTAGTGCCGCAACGGTTAGACCAGGATGGGCGACGATCTCGTTGTGGGTGGCGGTCGCTCCGATCGAGACGACCTGGTCGTCGATGGTGATGCCTCGGAGTTCGGGCACGGTGGTGAGGTCGACGAGGGTCACCGCCTCGCCGGGTCCGCCCCGGTGAAGATCGAGGAGTAGATCGGTGCCGCCGGCCACGGGGTGAGCGCTGGGATGATCGTGCAGCGCGGCGAGGGCCGCACCCACCGATGTCGGCCGGATGACGCGCTCGACCGACCGACCGAGCTGTTGAACCGGATGTGGTGCCCATTGGGTCATTCGCGGAGTCTAAGGACTCCGCCAATTGGTCGCCGCAATACCGGCTGGTCCCACCGTCGGTGGCTCATCGGGACTCGCGTAGGGTGGCGCTCGTCGACGAGTGAGAGAAGTGGTGCCGCGTGACTGGTACGAATCAGATGTACACAGGCGCCGGCTTCCTCGCCAGCCTCCAAGACGACCGTGAGGTCTGGTACGACGGTGAGCGGGTCACCGACGTGGTTAACCACCCGGCATTCCGGAACTCGGCGCGAACCATTGCTTCGCTGTACGACGCGCTGCACGCGCCGGAGACCCACGACGTGTTGACCATGGACGACCGGTTTGGCAACCGAACCCATCGCTTCTTCGCGCCGTCCTACACCCCCGACGAGCTGAAGGGGGCCCGCGACGCCATCGCGGTGTGGCAACGGATGACCTATGGATGGATGGGCCGCACCCCCGACTACAAGGCATCGTTCATGGCCCAACTTGCCGAAGGGCACAGCTACTACGGCGAGTACGCCGAAAACGCCCTCGACTGGTATCACCGATCGGCATCGAAGGTGATGTTCATGAACCATGTGCTGATCGACCCGCCCGTCGATCGCGCCCAGGCCCGGATGGATGTTCGTGACGTGTTCGTCTCCCTCGATCGTGAGGACGACAACGGCATCTACGTCAGCGGGGCCAAGATGGTCGCCACCGCATCTGCGCTCACCCACGCCACCTTCGTGGCGATGAACAGCGGGGTAGCGGCGCGTATGGAGCCCGGCCGTGATGACGATATGGCCCTTGTGTTCATCGCCGATATGGACGCTCCCGGGCTGAAGCTGATCTGCCGCCCCTCCTATGAGGCCGCGGCCCGGAGTCCGTTCGACGCGCCGCTCGCGAGCCGCTTCGATGAAAACGATGCCGTGCTCATTTTCGAAGACACCTTCATCCCGTGGGAGAACGTGCTGGTGTTTCGCGATGTTGAGAAGGCGAAGGGGTTCTACACGGGCTCGGGGTTCTACAACCGTTACAACCTCCAGTCGTGCACGCGCCTGTCGGTGAAGCTCGAGTTCGCGGCCGGCTTGCTGATGCGAGCCACCGAGGCCTCGGGAACATCAGACTTCCGAGGAGTGAGGGCAGCCATCGGTGAAGTGGTTGCGGCCAAGGAGCTGGTGAGTGCGCTCACCACCGCCATGGTGGCCGACCCCGAGCCGGGTATCGGCGGCACTGTTGTGCCGCGCGTACAGACCGCGGCCGCGGCGCGGCTCTACGCGACGAATATCTGGGACAAGGTTCGTGCTCTCTTCGAGTCGTACCTGGCCGGGGCACCGATCTACACGGTCTCAGGCGTGGCCGACCTTCAAAACGAGGAGCTCAGACCCACCATCGACAAGTATTTCCGAGGCACGGGAATGGGCGCGGAGGACCGGATCAAGCTGTTCAAGCTGGTCTGGGATGCCCTCTACAGCGAGTTCGCGGGCCGTCACGCGCTTTACGAACGCAACTACGCCGGCAACCAGGAACAGCAGCGCCTCGACGCGATCGGCTGGTCTGTCGAAAGAGGAGACATGGCCCGTTACTGCCAACTCGTCGACGACTGCCTCGCAGACTACGACCTCGACGGCTGGGTCGATCGCTAGCTCACCTTGGCGGTGCGCTCGATAAGTGCGCCGCTCTCACCGGGATCGTGATATCAAGATCCACGACATCTTCGAAGGCACCGAACAGGTCCAGCAGCTGGTGATCTCGCGGGCCATCTCAGGGTTGCGCATCGAGCCGCCTGACCTGCGGTTATGTGGCTCAGGGGCGTCGGCGCCGCAAGCTCGGGACGAGCCTCCACACACTGGGCTTCTCAGGTTCCATCCCCACTTTCTGGCCGGATCTGACTCCGAAGAGCAACTCAGAGTGCCGAGTTTCGCCGAGGACGCGGCAACCATGGACCCGAGGCCCATGTTGACCATCAGGGTCGCTTCGAGCAGAGGCACCGTCGTCGAAGAGGGACGCTGCTCGAGGAAGTGCTGTCACCCCCTTGTCAATGCCCTGTCATGGCACGCTTCTTCTAAGCAGGCGTGACGGTTTGGGACCGAATGTTGCTGGGACTGGCGGAGACCACACCACTGATATTGGACGTCAGCACGCTGAGGTTGCCCGCGAAGGGCTGGCCACAGAGGGCGACGGAGTGAGCCCCGGCAGTGGGGATTTCGAAGACGGCCGTGATCGACACGGACTCCTCCTCACCGCTCGTCATCCGTTGTCGGCTGTAGGCGCCGGTGGCCTGGGCGTTGATGCTGTCGGTGCAGGCCGACGAATCCATCTGTAGCCACACATAGACCGACGGGGTGAGAGCCGGGCCTCCAGCCCACAGCGTGGTCGTGCCGGTGACCGCCATCATCGAGTTTGTCGCCAGCGTCGTGAAGCTCGCTTCAGCCAACAGATCGCCGAAGGCGGTCGGGCACTGAGGCAGCTCAACCAACCCGCAGAGACCCATTTGGCCACCCCCATCGGCGGCGAACCGAGCATCGCCGATCACGAAGGTGTCGTATGTCGCCGGCGCTCGTCCGTCGAGTAGGGCACTGTCGCCCGCCGAAGTCGCCGAAGTCGCCGAAGTCGCCGAAGTCGCCGTGGTGGCGCTGTCGGAGGTGGTGGCGTGGCCGGAGGTGGTGGCGCTGTCCGCCGTCACGGCGGTTGCTGCGTCGACGACCTTGTTGACGGAGAGTCGATGGGTGAAGGCGGCCATCTGTCCGCGGGTGACCGAGTCGTCGGGACAGTACAGGTCTGGACCACAACCGTTAGTCACGCCCGCATCTGCCATCCACTCGATGTCGTTGACGAAGGTGTTGGTGTCGGACACGTCCAGGAATCGGCTCAGCGCTCCAGAAGCGGGCACTGCCGCCAGGATTGTCAAAGCGATTCCGCCGCCTAGAACACGCCGAACCATCGATCGCATTCGCATGATCTCACTCCCCTTTGTGATTGCGAGGCGATCCCAGGTGGTCGCGCCGAAGACCATGGTCCCAGGCCCTGTCAGATGCACCAAGCCCTACTCGACTTCACCGCGGAGCGTCGTCTTGAGAATATTGTCACTTCGGGATGGAGAGGCGACCAGCATGGCCTCATAGCTGTCGAGGTCAGAGCAGCTCCCACCGCTGCCACTGGTGCAACGCCGGTGGGTTGTTGCGATCGGCCGAGACAGGCCGGAAAATGGCGTACTTCTTCCCGCCGACGTCGATCTCCTTCGTGCTGGCATCGAGGGTCAGCTCGAACCGTGGCGTGTCGTGACACTGGAGTTCGGTATGGCCTGCGCAGGGGCCGGGCTCGCACGGCTCCTTCTCCATCGTGGCGCGGATCCAGAACTTGTACGAGAAACGAGCGTCGACATGCGATGACACTCGTTCGGTGGTGTCGTAGACGGCTTCGGGGACCTGTTGCGCGGCCTCACACCACGAGGTGCTGTTGATGTGGGTGAACCAATTGTCTCCGGTCTTCACGGAGTGGTCGCCGTCGGCGAACGTTTGCTCGCGCGTCGGCGTCTGGAGCGCTGTGTCGTGGGTGTGGCCGTCCCACTTTCCCGGGTTGGGAAGTGCAGGTGGAACGGGGAATGGCTCGTCGTCGCCCCGCTCGCTCGACTGCTCCAAATAGCGCTCGAGCTCATCGATATCGCTCCCCGTCCAGGACCCGAAGTTGAAGCCGAGGTCGCCGAAGACGCTGGCGACGTGAAGTCCCTGCGCGGTGAGCTCGACCGGGCATGACTCTCCTGGAGCGTCGTTGGTGCATTCCGACGTGAGGAGATTGATCAGTTCGCCGCTCCCCCGTGACTCATAGGTGTTCTCGTGCCCGGTGCATCCGGACTTCAGGGATACCCGAATCTGGGTCGTGTCGTGGTGGCCGATTTGGGCGACCAGCTCGGGTGGAATCTCGCCCTGGCCCTGCTGCCAGAACCCCTCACCCTCGCTCAGCGCCGACTGGTCGATCGGGTTGCCATCGCCGTGCTGCCAGTCCTGTCGACCGAGCGGGCCACTACGGGTCGATGCGTTCTGCTCGTAGTCGATCCCGTTCCACCCGAAATCGATGTCTGGGATGTAGGTCCGCTGAGGTTGGATGTCCTGGCGGAATGACGCGTTCTGGTCGTGCATCTGGGTCATCGATCGGACCCGGATGTAGTAGGTGCAGCACTCTTTCAGCCCGGGCGCGGGCTTCTTGAGGTACGTCGTTTGAGTGTCGCCCTGGAAGACCACGGCCCAATCGCACGGCGGTCGCTCTCTGGTATCGGGGGGCGTGGATTCACGGGGCGTCGAGTGGAGGTCGTCCTTCTTCTTCGTTCGGACGCGGGTGCCACCGACATAGTTCGGCTTCTTCTTCTCCTTCTGGCCGACCAACCAGACCCAGAACGCGCCGGCGACGATGGCCGCCACCCCGATAGCGAACACCAGCCACCAGATGTCGACGGCGGACGATGTCGATCCACTGGGATTTGCTCCGCCCTCGGTCTCATCGGGGGCCGACGTCGCCGGCGCGGCCGTCGAGGGGGTCGTCGTTGGCGCGACCGTCGGCGCGACCGTCGGAGTCGTGGGGGTCGTTGGTGTTAGGGCCTCGAGATAGAGCGAGATGAGACCAAGTGGGCTCATGATTCTGAAGTCGGGGACGCCGGCCGCGATCGAGAGCCCGAGCGCCAGCAGGATGATGCCCGGCGTAAACAGCGAAATCGCGATGTGGATCCATGCGTTGACGAGAACCCCCCGCAGGACCTGTCCCAAGTCGAGTTGTGCGGTCGTCGTCTCTGCGCCGCCGGTGTACAGCAGCGTTTGCGTCTCGCCCTGGTCGGGCGCGGCGGCGTTGCTGTTTGCGGCAGCCGCAACGAACTCAGCGAGAGCGTCGAGCGACAACGCGACCGACATGACGTTCCCGCTGCGGTAGTAGAAGCCCGACAAATCGACGAGCGGGAACGATTGAGGAGGTTCGTAACCCTTCACATCGAATGTCAGGGTGGCGCCGTCGTATACCGCATTGGGTATGAGGTTGGCGCCTTCCCAGGTGTCGCCCGCGAACGTCGAGTTCCACACCGGGAGGCCCGGAATGGTCATCGGGAAACCTTCGTTGAGGGTGAGGCCGCTCGAGAAGTCGTAGCTGCTGTCGAACTCGAGCCAGAGCAAGACAACGTCGTCGCCGGGAGCGAGCTGCGAGCTTGGGGTCTGGGCAAACGCCATCGAATCGCCGAGGCCTTCAGCTGGCGGGGTCCAGTCGTCGGGGAGGCGCCAGACAGCGGTGCCTGCTCCGGTGGCGATGGAGCCGTCGACCTCCAGGATCGGAGGCACGTCCTTGCTATCGCCGAAGGCGTACGTCTCGAACGGGACTTCTTCGCTCACCGCGTTGAGCAAGCGTGTGCTGTCCTCGGAGAACAGGCCGAGTCCGTCCCACGACGAGTTGGCGTCCTCGGCCAGCACCTCCTCGAACGTCAGGCCGATCGCGGCGAGTGCAGCTTCGGCAGCTTCCGCTTCGGCCTTAGGGTCGTCGCCTTGCGCGCTGGCGGCGCTGGGTGCCGCGACCATGGTCACGACAAGACTGACAAGGATATTTCGCCACAAGTCTCTCATGGTGTCAGAGTCGTTCACCGCCGTCATCCAGGCGTCACCGAAACCAGATCTCCACTCCAGCAAGGCCGGCATGACCGCTGAGAAACAAGCCAGTAGATCGGCCAATTCAAGGCCGCTCGCTTGTCGGTGGCAGCCGGCCGCAGAAGGAGACTCGCGGACCGGCGTTGCATCCTTGGCTGACTAGATCAGGGCTGCTCTCACGTCGTGGGCGATGGTCCGGGGCGCCTCGAGTGGTCCGAAGTGGCCGAACGACTCGTAGATGATGAGCTTGGAGCCGGGAACCGTGTCGACGAGCATCGGGGCGAAGGCCGCGGGGTTGGGATAGCCCCCCACACCGCCGGCACCGACTGTGAGAGGGAACTCGAGCCCCTCGACCCGGTCGAGCGTGATCTTCTCGTCGCACTCGAAGGTGCGGGCTTCTGATTCGCCCAGACAGGCGAGGCGTACCGACCCGTCCTCGAGGTCATGGAAGCCGTATTCGACATAGGCGAGGAGTGCGTCGGCGCGAAGCTGGTTGAGAGGCGGTCGACTGGCGTATCGGGCCATGGCGGCTTCACGCGACGGGAACACCTCGCGCCGCTTGCGGGCGGGCTCGGCCATCGGGTTGTGCGTACGTCCGATGAGGTACTCCCGCGGAAATACGATCGGTTCGTAGAGGTAGGCGCCGCGGATGAGTCCGGGACGGACGGTCTCCGCGATCAGCAGGGCCCCACCTCCCATTGAGTGGCCGAAGGCGAATATCTCCGACACTTCGAGGGCGTCGATGCACGCCAACAGGTCGGCGGCCAACCTCTCCCATGCGAATTCACCGTTGGCCGGCACCGCCGAAGCGCCGTGGCCTCGGATGTCGATCGCCCACACCGTGAAGTCGTCGAGCAGCGATTCGGCCATCGGGATGTAGGCACGGCCGTGGAAGCCGGTGGCGTGGACGATCATCAGCACTGGCCCATCGCCACCGAGGCAATGGGCGACGATCTCGGTGCCATCGACCGACTTGACTGACAGCTTCTGCATCAACACTCCTCTCGGCGAGGAGACCCTACAGAGCCGTGCGCCGGCTTTTCGGCGCGGAGAACAGGGCTTCGGTTTCGGACCACCAGTCTGCAGCCTGCTGGTGCCACCGAGCCCGAGCCGAGGCGAAATGGACCGAAGCGCGGTCGCCGGGCCAGTCGGCCGGGAGCAGGGTGCTCGGAAGGCCGGGGTCGAGGAGGGGAAAGCGGCGCCAGGCGTGGACCAACGAAATGAGTGCCACGGCCGTGGACCTGGGGTCGGTGGGCTGGAAGTCGGTGTTGGCGATGAAGTCGACGTAGGCGTCGGCCACCGCGGAAAGGTCCCAACCCCGCGCTGCTAGATCGTGGCTGTCTCCGGTGGTGCCAACTTGGGCGTGGAACACGGTGACGTCGTGGAGGCCGAGCTCGTTGACGATCGCCACCGCCTCGAGTTCGCGGTCGGCCCATGGGCACGCCCACGTGCCGGCTCCGATCGGGCCGAACCCCGCCCAGCCCAGGCCCACTCCGAGCTGGTAACGCAGATCCCGGCGACTCTCGGGCACACTCGCCATGAGCAGGACCCAGCGCTTGTCCCAGGATCGGCGGGGCTGGCCGAGGGCGTAGATCCGTTCCGCTCCGGAGTCGAGAAGGTCGGCGGCCCAGGGGGTGATCTGCCAGCGCGTGCGGCGGCCCACGCGGGTGCTCGTGAGCCAACCTTCCGTGGCCAGTCGGCTGATCGCCTGGCGCACGGTGGCGGGTTCGATGTCGAAGTCGTCGAGGAGCTCGATCAAGGATTGGGTCCATGCCGAGCCGCCGGAGGGCCTCACAAGCTCACCGAGCACGGTGACGAGCAGAGAGCGCACGCTCGGAGCGGTGGCGGTGCGGTCGTGGCGGGCGCCCAGGACGGGCGCCAGATCTAGGCCAGGATTGTGTGGAGGTGGGTTCATCTAATATTCGACAAAGTGTTTGTGATCCGTGAACGAATCGTAGTATATTCTCGCTCGAGGGGAGATACCAATGGAAACTTCGGTCGCTGAAGGCGAAGCCGTGCTCACGTTCGAGCGCGAGCCGAGCACCTACAAGCACTGGCGTCTCGACATAGAGCCGCCGATCGCCACCCTTTCGCTGGCGGTAGATGTCGGCGGTGGGCTCATGGGCGACTACGAACTCAAGCTCAACAGCTACGACATCGGTGTCGACATCGAGTTGGCCGACGCGATTCGACGCATCCGGTTCGAACATCCCGAAGTCGGCTGTGTGGTGATCGATTCGGCGATCGCAGGAACCTTCTGTGCAGGAGCCAACATCCGGATGCTCGCCGCCTCGTCGCATACCCACAAGGTGAACTTCTGCAAGTTCACCAACGAGACCCGCCTCGAGATCGAAGAGGCCTCCGCCCATTCCGGGCTTCGGTTCCTCGCCGCGATAAACGGAGCCTGCTCCGGCGGCGGCTACGAGCTCGCCATGGCGTGCGATCACCTCCTGCTGGTCGACGACCGCGCGAGCGCGGTGTCGCTCCCCGAAGTGCCCCTGCTCGGAGTGCTTCCCGGCACCGGTGGGCTCACGCGGCTCACCGACAAGCGCCACGTCCGGCGCGACCGTGCCGACGTGTTCGCAACCCGCGCCGAAGGCATGCAGGGTGACGATGCGATCGCCTGGGGGTTGGTGGATGAACTGGCTCCGCCATCGTTGTTCGCTGCCGCGGTTCGCGAGCGGGCCCTGGCACTGGCAGACGAGTCCGACCGCGAGGGCGAGGCCGACGCGGTGCGCCTGGCCCCGCTCGCCCACACCGTCGGCGACATCGTCTCCTACCGATGGGTACAGGCGGTGATCGACCGGTCGACGCGCTCGGCGGCGATCGAGGTTGCCGCATCAGCTGATCCTGGTTGGCCGCTCGCGTGCGCCCGTGAGCTCGACGATCTTCTCTGCCACCTCCGGTTCAACGAGCCGGAGATCGGCACGCTCGTGTTGCGCACCAGCGGCGACGCCGCCGAGGCATTGGTGCACGACGCATCGCTGGCCGAGCCCCAGGGTCATGCCCAGCGGGAGACCGCCCTGTTGTGGAAGCGGGTTCTCACCCGGCTCGACCTCACTGCCCGCTCGATCTTCGCGGTGATCGACCCGGGATCGTGCTTCGTCGGTGTCCTCGCCGAACTCGCTCTCGCCGCCGACCGGTCGTACATGCTCGACGGCATCTTCGAAGACGACGAAGACCCTCTCCCCGAAGCCACCATCCAGCTGACAGCGGTCAACACCGGGTCGATGCCGATGCTCAACGGGATCAGCCGAATCGAGTCACGGTTCTGGGGCGACGAAGCGGCCGCGGCCACCGCCGCCGCTTCGGTCGACACCCCACTGGCAGCCGCAGCCGCAGCCGATCTCGGCCTGGTCACGTCGACGCCCGATGATCTCGACTGGCACGACGAGATCCGGCTCGCGATCGAGGAGAGAGCCACGTTCTCCCCCGATGCCATGACCGCCATGGAAGCCAACCACCGATTCTGTGGCCCCGAGACCATGGCCACCAAGGTGTTCTCCCGGCTCTCGGCCTGGCAGAACTGGGTCTTCATCCGGCCCAACGCAAGCGGACCCGAAGGAGCCCTGCGCAGCTACGGCACAGGAAGCCGTCCCACCTACGACCGAACGAGATGCTGACATGACCGCAATCGACTACTCCAGTCGGATCCCCAACAACGTCGACCTCGCCGGCGATCGCCGCCTCCAACGCGCCCTCGAGAACTGGCAACCCCGCTTCGCCGACTGGTGGATGGAGATGGGTCCCGAGGGATTCCAGAGAAGCGATGTCTATCTCCGCACCGCGGTCGACGTCGGCAAGGAGGGCTGGGCCAACTTCGGCCACGTCAAGATGCCCGACTACCGGTGGGGCATCTTCTTGTCGCATGCAGACGACGACCGCAGGATCGGTTTCGGCGACCTCAAGGGCGAAGCGGTCTGGCAGGAGGTGCCCGGCGAGTTCCGCACCGATCTGCGGCGCCTCATCGTGGTACAGGGCGACACCGAGCCCGCCTCGGTCGAACAGCAACGCCACCTCGGCGCCACCGCACCGAGTCTCTACGACCTCCGCAACCTCTTTCAGGTGAACGTCGAAGAGGGGCGTCACCTCTGGGCGATGGTGTACCTGTTGCACGGATACTTCGGCCGCGACGGCCGCGATGAGGCCGACGCCATGCTCGAGCGTCGATCGGGCGATCCCGACCACCCCCGCATCCTCGGCGCCTTCAACGAGGAAACCCCCGACTGGCTGAGCTTCTACATGTTCACCTACTTCACCGACCGCGACGGCAAGTACCAACTCGGTGCCCTTCGTGAGTCGGCGTTCGATCCGCTCAGCCGCACCTGCGACTTCATGTTGAAGGAGGAGGCCCATCACATGTTCGTGGGGGCCAGTGGTATCGGGCGTGTCGTCCAGCGCACCTCTGAGTTGATGAACGACCACGACACCGAGGATGTGGAGCCCCGCGGGGGCATCAATCTCACCACCCTCCAGCGCTACATCAACTTCCACTACTCCGTATCGCTCGACCTCTTCGGCTCCGAGCGCTCGACGAATGCGGCCAACTACTTCGCGGCCGGCCTGAAAGGCCGTTTCGCGGAAGATGCCTTCGAAGATGACCATGTGCTGATGGGTCACGAGGGCATCTACACCACGGTGGCCGACGGTGCGTTCGTGAACGAGACCATGACGGCTCGCGCCCTGGTCAACCAGGATCTGCGCAAGGGCTACTCAGATGACTGTGAGAAGGGTGTTCGTCGCTGGAATCGGGTGCTGGCCGATCACGGCATCGACTTTGAGTTCGCTCTTCCCCACCACGGTTTTCATCGCGACGTGGGTGCCTTTGCCGAGCATCACGTGAGTCCCGACGGAATGCTCCTCACCCAGGCCGAGTGGGATGCCAACGCCGACCAGTGGCTGCCTTCGGCCGCCGAGAGGGCGCACGTCGGGTCCCTGATGGTGCCCCAGTCGGAGCCGGGAAAGATGGCGGCGTGGATTGCGCCACCTTCGAGCGGCATCAACACCCGGCCGGTCGACTTCGACTACGTGCGGGTGTGACGCAGCCCGAATTCGCTCGAGTCGAGCTCAGCGCCGCTTCGGTGGTCACCGCCACGTGGGGCGAGGGCCCCGCCGACATCATCATGTTGCACGACGGATTGGGCTCGATCGGCCAGTGGCGCGGTGTCCCGGAGATGATCGCAGCCCAGACCGGTGCCTGTGTCATGGCCTACGACCGACCCGGTCACGGTGCGTCGGCGCCGGTACCTGAAGACCACTGGCCGGTCGACTGGCTGCACCGGGAGGCCGAACTGCTGGCGACCCTCATCGACCGGCTGAATCTCGAGGATCCGTTGCTCGTGGGTCATTCCGACGGCGGATCGATCGCCCTCATCCATGCCAGCGATCGTCCCCTTCGCCAGGCGGGGGTAATCACTCTCGCCGCGCACAGTTTCGTGGAGCCGATCTGCGACGACCGGATTGCAGCGATGCGGGAAGCACCTGAGGTGATCATCGCCGGCCTCGGGCGCCACCACCAGCACCCGGCCGCCCTGTTCGAAGCGTGGAGCGGGGTATGGGTCCATCCCGGCTTCTCGGTGTGGGACATTCGGCCGATGCTGCACCGGGTGGTGGTGCCCACCCTGGTCGCCCAGGGAACTGGCGACGAGTACGGCACCGACGCGATGGCCACTCTCACCGCGGAGGCAATCGGCCCCAATGCCCGCGTCGAGTTGGTCGACGGCGTCGGCCATCTCATGCATCACGATGCCCCAACGGTGGTGGTCGAACTCGTCGTCGCGATGAACGACGCGATCCGAAGTTGACCAACGGACTGGGCTCAGCGATGGCTACCCTCACCCCGATGCACGAGGGCGACGATGAGGTCGAGACCGACGGCGAGGATGCCGAGCTGGACCAGCTCGGAGCGGATCTCGAAACCGTTGAAGCCGCCCTCACCGCGCTCGACGCCGACGACCTCGACGAGGCTGAGAAGCTCGCCTCGTCGCTCGCCGAGCCGACCCCAGCCGTCGACGACTGACATGGGGCGCGTCGCTCGCGCTGTCGTCCTTCTCGCCACCACCTCAGCGGGGGTCGTCCTGCTTCGGCGTAGCGGGCGTCGGCCCGACCTGACGGGTCCTATCTCGTCGGTTGGTCGGACCCAGCGAAGTGTCGACATGGCTCGACTTGTGGTGCGCCGTGCCACCGACCGCAGCTTTACCAGGGCTCGATCCCGGCTGGCGAGCGACGAGCAGAGGCGACGCCTCCAGGCCGACCTCGAAAGGCGTGAGGCCGCAGACGTCGTGGCCTCGCTCGGCCACATGAAGGGCGCGATGATGAAGCTCGGTCAGATGGCCAGCTACCTCGACGGGGGCATGCCCGCGCCGATGCGCGAGGCCCTCGCCGGCCTGCGAGCCGACGCCCCGCCTATGCCGCCCGACCTCGCTCTTACCGAGATCGAGACCTCCCTCGGGCTGCCGCTCCATCAACTATTCGGTGAGATCGACCCCGAGCCCATCGCAGCCGCATCGATCGGACAGGTTCACCGTGCCGTCACCCTCGATGGCCGCGAGGTCGCGGTGAAGGTGCAGTACCCCGGTATCGCCGACGCGATCAAGGCCGATCTCGACAACTCCGAGACGATCGCCATGCTGCTCGGCATCGTGTTTCCCGGCCTTGACCCCAACGAGCTGATGGTGGAGCTGAGAGCCCGCATCACCGAAGAACTCGACTACCGGCGCGAGGCCGACAACCAGCGTCGATTCGCCGACGACTTTCGGGGCCACCCCCACATCTGGGTGCCGGACGTGATCGGTGAGCTCTCGACCGGCTCCGTGCTCACCACCGAGTTCGTCGACGGTGAGCGTTTCGAAGCGATCTACGACCGTCCCCAGCCCGAACGGGAGCGGGTGGGAGAGGTTCTCTACCGCTTCGTTTTTCGCAGCCTCAACCGCAACTTCGTGTTCAACGGCGACCCTCATCCAGGCAACTATCTCCTGGCCCACGACGGGCGTATCGCATTCCTGGATTTCGGGCTGGTGAAGCACTTTGACCCTGATGAGGTCGAACAGTTCGCCCGCCTCATCAGGGCCATGGTCGAGCGCGACCCGGCCGGGTTCCGCCGCACCGCGGAGGACGTGGCGGTGCTACGTCCGGGGGCGCCGTTCAGCGACGACGAGATATTCGACTGGTTCGCCGCCTACTACGAGTTGATTCTCGACGATGTGCCCTTCACCGTGACGAGTGAGTACAGCGCCAAGCTGCTTCGTCAGACCTTCGACGCCAAGACCAACGCGATTCTCAAGCACACCAACGTGCCTCCCACCTTCGCTCTCATCCAACGGATCAATCTCGGCTTGTTCTCGCTCATGGGCAAGCTCGAGGTGACGGCCAACTGGCGGGCGATATCCGAGGAGCTCTGGGCTTGGACCGACGCCGATCCGTCGACCCCGATCGGCATCGACGAAGCACATTGGATGGCTGCTCGCGGTGGCGTCAGCGGGGCCGGTCGTTGACGGCCATCAGGTAGCCGGTGGCCCGCTCGGCTAGAGGGTTGCGGTTGACGAGGGAGTCGAACTCCGGGCCATGGTGAGGAACCATCAGGTGAGCGAGCTCGTGGATGATCACATGATCGAGAACCCATGGCGGCACCGCGACCAGACGGTCTGAGATGCGGATGTCGCCGGACCCGGTGGTGCACGATCCCCACCTCTGGCGCTGAACCTTCGACCAGTTCACCGAGGCGGGGAGGGGGAGCTCGAACCGGTCGGCGAGGGTGCGGGCCCGCGCTTCGAGATCGATGGCGGACGACTGGCGCTCGCGCTCGATGCGTTCCACGACGTCGTTGACGAACTGTTCTTCGTCGGTGGTGGTCATCCACGCGGGGATGCGCACCCGGATCACACCGTCGACGATTCGGGCCGACACTGTCTTGTTGCGCTTGTCGCTACGGATCACTTCCACCGGATAACGGGTGGACATCCGCCGAGCGGAAACCGCAGGATGGCTCGGATCGTGTGGGGGGATCTCGAGGGGCCTGGCCATCAGAGGATGTCCTGGCTCTCGTCGGCGACGTCGTCGGGGGCGAGTTGGACCCGCTCGCCCAGTCGCCACTGTCCATCATGGTGGAGCCACCGCCCCCAGAGGTTGGCGATGCGTTCGTGGAAAAGCCCGAGATGGCCCTCCAGGGCGTAGATCACGCCCCCATGGCTCACGGCGAGGACATCGCCGGAACCATTGGTGTGGTGGATGATCTCGTCGAGGGCACCGAGGGCACGGGCCAGTAGCTTCTCGGTGGGTTCCCAGCCGGGGGGAAAGACGCGGGCCTCGAGCTGGCCGGGGAACTGGACTTCGATCTGGTCGACGGTGAGGCCCTCGTATTCGCCGGCGTGGCGTTCCTTGAGCCTGGGGTCGACCAGCACGGGTCCGACACCGGTGGCCTCACTGATGATCGTGGCGGTGTGGAGGGCACGGTCGAGATCACTCGCCACGATCGCGTCGAAGGAACCGGCCTGGAGGGCGGCGCCATGGGCCTGGGCGCGACCGAGGTCGGAGAGGGGAGGGTCGGCCTGACCCTGCCACCGGCCGTCGGCGTTCCAAACCGATTGCCCGTGGCGGGCCATGAGGAGATTCAGCATCGCGCGGCCGACCGTACTGGCGCCTCGTGACACCCTCGGGGATGCTCACATCCATCCGATACGGTGAGATCCATGGCCCGCCTCCGACTGTTCGCCTCGGCCCGAGAAGCCGCCGGTACCGGGTCCGACACGATTCCGGGGGCCACCGTCGGCGAAGTTCTCGAGTCCGCGTCGGCTCGCTACGGAGCACACTTCGATGCCCTTCTCGCGACCTGCAAGGTGTGGTGCAACGGCGAACCCGTCGGGCCCGAACATCTCGTGACCGACGACGACGAGGTCGCAGTCCTACCGCCGGTTTCGGGTGGCTGATCAAGCGGACGGTACAGTTGATTCCTTCACCCGGCGATTTCGCCGATGTCGAGAGAGTTCGATGATCCCTGAACTGAAACGAGTACTCGAGCCTGCCTACCTGACGGGTCTGGTCGATGTCCCAACCGACCAGCTCCGCGAGATGCGCGCCGAATGCTCCGATCTGGAAAATGGCACCTCCTACGTCCGTCGCCTCGCCCAGGGCCGCCTCGACCTGATGGTCGAAGAGACCAGGCGCCGCGCTGAGGGTGGGGGTGGAGATTTGGGCGACCTCGTCGACCGACTCCCCGAGCTCTTGAGCGCCGGAGTTCGGGGCCCGGGTTCGGGCCGGGTGGATCAAGAGCTCGACCCTCCCGAACACGTGGTGGGGCCGCTCACCGGTGCACTCGACGCCGTGGTCGGACCTTCGGTGGTGATGGCCGTGGCCGAACTCGGTGCCGATGAGCTGTCGGCAGCGGTGATCGCTCTCCGTCATTTCGAGGACGACCTCTCCACATCGCGTCGCACGCTCCATTCTTCGATCGACTGCCTCAACGATGAGTTGGCCCGCCGTATCGCCTCTGGGGAAGCCCCCAACACACCGACGTGACTCCAGGGCCGGCGGGGAATTTCACGCGATGGGAATGTTGGCGCCGGGCCAACGGTTGGATGCGGTCGTGAACCGCGCCGCTGTTCTCTCACTGCACACGTCTCCACTGGTTCAGCCAGGGGGCGGGGATGCAGGTGGAATGAACGTTTATGTCCGCGAACTGGTTTCATCGCTCGCTCAGGCCGGCACCGATTGCACCGTCTACGTGAGGCGCTGGTGCCGCGACCTCCCCACCGTCGTAGAAGTCGAGCCCGGATTCCGGGTCGTGCACATCGACGCGGGCCCCATCGATCTCGCCAAAGAGCAACTCCCCGGTGTCGTCGACGAATTCACCAGTGGGGTCCGCCACCACCTCCTAGCCGAGCCGGTCGACGTGATCCATGCCAACTACTGGCTCAGCGGGGTGGCCGGACATCAACTGAAACACGAGCTCGAGCTCCCTCTCGTCTCAACCTTCCACACCCTGGCCCGGGTGAAGGCCGAGACGGGCGACACCGAGCCCCAGGCCCGTATCGACGCCGAAGCTCAGGTGGTGGCCTGCTCAGACGTGATCACCGCCAACTCGGTCACAGAGCTTCACGAACTCGTCACCCACTACGGCGCCGATCCATCACGCATCGAGATCGTTCCTCCCGGGGTCGACCATGCCTTCTTCTCTCCGGGCTCCCGGCGCGGAGCGCGCCACGCTCTCGATCTGGGCGACGAGCCGGTGCTGCTCTTCGTCGGCCGGATCCAACCCCTCAAGGGAGTCGACGTGGCCGTCGAGGCTCTCGACCGCCTCGGGCGCGACGATGCTCGCCTCCTTATCGTGGGTGGCTCGAGCGGCATGGAAGGCGACCACGAGGTTCAGCGCATAGAGAAACTCATCGCCGATCTTCGCCTCACCGATCGCGTCACTATGGTGCCGCCCCAGCCTCACCATGTCCTCTCCACCTATTACCGGGCTGCCGACCTCTGTCTCGTTCCGTCGCGCTCGGAGTCGTTCGGTCTTGTTGCTCTCGAGGCAGCAGCATGTGGAACCCCCGTCGTGGCTTCCGATGTGGGCGGCCTTCGCACCCTCGTCGACCATGGCCGCACGGGCCTGCGGGTGAGCGGCCGCAATCCCGATCACTATGCGGCGGCGGTGCGTCGAATTCTCGACGACCCCGTGCTTGCCGAGCGGCTTTCGACGCGGGCCGCCGAGGCGGCCACGGCCTACACGTGGACTTCGATGGCGGCCCGACTGCGCCGGGTCTACGACGACCTCTCGGTGCGGGTCCCCGTCGACTGTATGGCATAGCTAAGGAATGCAGTCGCCGCCGGCCACTCCTGAAGAACTGGCTGCGCTGGAACTCCGGATCGACCAGTGGCTCGTCGCCGAGTCAGCCGACAACTCCGCGGTCGAAGCCGTAGAGCGAGGTGAGCCAGGTGAGCGGCGCTGGTTCGTCAGGGTGAGAGGCGAAGACAAGGACGTGTGGACCGCCTGGTTCACGCTCGGCCAGAGGACCCTGCGATTCGAGACCTATGTGATGCCCGCGCCCGACGAGAACCACGCCGAGTTCTACGCCTACCTGTTGCGCCGAAACCAGGACTTCACCGGACTGAGCCTGCGGATAGGGGAGGAGGACGCGGTTTTCCTCGCGGGCTCCCTTCCCGTGGCGGCGATCAGCGAGGCTGAGCTCGACCGCGTCCTGGGTTCTATGTGGGCCTATGTGGAGCGCATCTTCAAGCCGGCGCTCCGCATCGGCTTCGGGTCGAGGTTCTCAGACTGACCTTCGGTGAGTAGTATTGCGTTTCATATCATTTCATGTAGTATTACTGAAGTTCGATGGAGGGTGTCCCGCTCGGGGAAGTGTGGGGTAGCGCCCTCCGTCGAACGCAAGTGAGCCGCTACTGTGCACCACGTGATGAAGCTGCAGATGATCGGTGGCGGGAAAATGGCGGAGGCCCTCCTCGGGGGCCTCATCCAACGGGGATGGGCCCTGGCCGACGAGGTCCATGTGGTCGAGCCCTCCGCGGAAAGGCGAGCCGCTCTCGCCGCCGCCCACCCCGGCCTGTCGGTGGGAGAATCACCGGTCGACGCCATCGATGCTCTGATAGCGGTGAAGCCCGGCGTCGTCGCTGCGGTATTGCCCACCCTGGCTGAAGCCGGAGTGCAGCGCGTCCTGTCGATAGCGGCCGGAGTGCGAACCGTCGCCATCGAAGCCGGCCTGCCCGTAGGGGCCGTGGTGGTGCGATGCATGCCCAACACCCCCGCCCTGGTCGGGTTGGGGGCGGCAGCCATCGCCGCCGGGCGGGCGGCCACCGAAGTCGACATGGAGTGGGCCGCGGGAATACTCGCCGCGGTGGGCACCGTCGCAACTGTGTCCGAACGCGACCTCGATGCCGTCACCGGTGTCTCGGGTTCGGGCCCCGCCTATGTGTTCCACCTGGCCGAAGCCCTCACCGCCGCGGGGATCGCCGAAGGCCTCACCGCCGATACCGCCGACGCGCTCACGCGCCAGACCCTCCTCGGCGCCGCAACCCTGTTGTCCGAGAGCGGGGAGGACCCTGCGGTGCTGCGCACCAACGTCACCTCGCCGGGCGGCACCACCGCCGCGGGCCTCGCCGTGTTCGCCGAAGCCGACTTCGTGGCACTCATCGGGAGGGTCGTGAAGGCCGCCGCCGATCGATCCCGCGAGCTCGGTGGATAACGTCGTCGGTGTGACCCGCCGCTACGACACCATCTCGTTTCTCTCCGACTTCGGTCACGCCGATGAATTCGTCGGTGTCGTGCATTCGGTGATCCGATCGATCGCTCCCCACGTCGGGGTCATCGATGTCACCCACGGAATCGCCCACCACGACACCCGGTCGGGCGGCCTGGCTCTGGCCCGCGCCGCCAACTATCTCAACCCGGGCGTGGTGCTGGCTGTGGTCGACCCCGGGGTCGGCACTGCTCGCCGACCAGTGGCGCTCGAAGTGGGCGACGGCATGTCTGTCCTCGTCGGCCCCGACAACGGACTGCTCGCTCCGGCGGTCGGTCTGGTCGGCGGAACCACGCGAGCCGTGGAGCTCACCAACCCCCAATACCGCCTGCCGGCCAATGGGGGAGCAACATTCGACGGGCGCGACCTATTCGCACCCGCGGCTGCCCACCTCTGCAACGGCGTGCCCATCACCGAACTGGGCGCCGAGATCGATCCGGCCTCACTGATGCCCGGCGTGCTCCCGATCTCTCATCTCGAAAACGACGAGCTGTTGTGCGAGGTGCTGTGGGTAGACCACTTCGGCAACTGCCAGCTCAACGTCGACCCCCAACAGATCGAGGATCTCGGCAACGAGCTGGTCGTGCAGATCGACGGTGAAGACTGGGTGGCACCCCGAGTCGGCGCCTACGCCGAGATACCCACCGGCCGCGTGGGTGTGCTGGTCGACTCGAGCGGCCTGCTGTCGGTGGCCGTCGCCCGTGGCTCAGCGGCCGACGAGCTCCAACTGGGCGAGGGACTCGAAGTGCGGATCAGGTCCCTCGACGAGGCCGACCGTACGGGACGATCGACACCGGTCGAACTCGGGCGCGGGAAGCCAGAGTCATGAGGGCCGGCACCACGATCGTCGTCGCAATCCTGCTCTTCATGATTCTCGGCGCAGCTGCGCTGCAGTTCTTCCTACTGGCGCGCTGAGCTGGGTCAGATGGTGCTTGCGATCCGGTCGCGGGTGAATTGGCGCGCCCCGCGCCACACGAGCAACCCCGCCAGGATCCAAATGATCGCACCGACGGTGAGGCCCACCGTGATGTCGACGAGCAGAAGGCCGGTGGACTGGCCCACCGTGAGGAAGATGAGAGGCAGGATCACCGCGCCCCCCAACTGGTTGGCTTCCTGGCCGGTCTGAGAGCGGGCGGATACCCGAACCATGATCCCGAGGCCGAGCAGGGCAACCGCGGGAGCAACCCAGAAGATCATCACCAGCCAGAGCTGGTTGGGCACGATCAGGCCATCCACGTAGGACCACGAGACGGCGTTGGCCACCACGGTGAACGCGGCGAACCCGCCCCATGAGACAGCCAGGGCCGGAACCATTCCCGTGAGCAGCTTGGCGAGGAAGAGATCGCGATCGGTGATCGGGAGATGAAGGAGTGTCTCCATCGTGCGCCTTTCCTTCTCACCCGCGAACGCATCGGCGGCAATCACTGCCGACACCATCAGGGGCACGATCAAGAAGAGAGGGGCGAGGAGAAACCCGAGAACGAGGGTAAGAAGTTGCTCCTGAGGAGGGAGTGCCGCGATCGGTTCGGCCAACCGGTTGGGAATCGCATCCAGAAAGCTGATGGAGGTGGTCGGGCCGCTCACCCGCCGAGCCGCGATCCCGATCACGAGTGGGAGCACGATCATCAGCAGGGTCGGAACCAGCAACATGGGTATCACCACCCCCTTGCTGCGGCGAACAGCGGTGAGGTCGCGGCGCACTATCGACCACACAACCGGCCAGTCGACGGGGGTGCGACGCCGATTCCGTCCTGAAACAGCGAGCGTCATGTTGCCGGTTCCCGCTCGGTGGCGAACCTGTTCTCCAGCGCGAAGTAGACGTCTTCCATCGAGGCCCGCCTGAGGTTTGCACCGAAGACATCGACATCGTGGGCGGCGAGAGCGTGCAGTACACGAGCGAAGGTCGCCCGGTCGCGGACATTGATCGTGGTGCCGGTGGCCCTCACCTCGTGGTGGATCACGCCCTCGATGGCGGCGATCAGATCGAGTACCGACGATGTCGCGGGCCGACCGAGGTCGATATCGGCGGGGATGCCATCCCAGAGCTCGGCAGCAAGATCATCGGGGCGTCCGATCGCCCGCAGGCGACCGTGGTCGAGCACGGCCATGCGGTCGGCAATCCGGCCTGCTTCACCCAGAAAGTGGGTGGCGAGCACGACGGTACGGCCGTGCTCGCGGGCGAGTGTGCCGATCAGGTTGGTCACGTCGCGGGTGGCGGTGGGATCGAGACCCGAGGTCGGCTCGTCGAGGAAGAGGATCTCCGGGTCGTGAAGCAGAGCCCGGGCCAGAGCAAGTCGCTTGCGTTGACCGGTGGAGAATCCGGCCGTCGGGAGATCGGCCTGATCACCCATGGCGAAACGTTCCAACTGATCATCGACCCGCTTGGCGGCCTCGGCGGCGCTGAACCCCCTGATCCGAGCAGCAAATCCGAGGTTTTCGCGAGCCGACAGGCGATCATCGAGGCCGGCGTTCTCGGTGAGCACACCGGTGCGGCGTCGCACCTCATCGCCATCTTCGGTCGAGTCGAGACCCAACACCGTCGCCGTGCCGCGGTCCGGCCGCAGCACACCGTTGAGCAGGCGGACGGTGGTGGTCTTCCCGGCTCCGTTGGGGCCGAGCAGGGCCAGCACTTCACCGGAGGCCACTTCGAGATCTAGTCCATCGAGGGCGAGGCGACCATCGAATGAACGGCTCAGCGACTCGGTCCGTATGGCTGTTGTCGGCGACGTCACTGGCTCAGGTTCCGACCAGCTCGAGCATCTCGAGCAGGGTGACGACCCGCGCTGCTGCGATCGAGGGCGGCACGAAGGGGGGCAGTGTGTCGGCGGGTGGGGCGGTCGCCGGTGGGGAAGTGGGTGGTGGGGCCACGCCGGTGGTGGTGGGAGCAGGAGCCGTGGTTGTGCTCGGCGGAGGAGGCGCCGTCGTGGCGGTGGCCACCTCACCCGGGACCTGGAGGAATCGATGAGCGGTGTAGAGGGCTCCGTCTTTCCAGACGACACCGACACCGATCTGGGTGAACGCCGGGTCGATGACGTTCGCGTAGTGGCCGGGGCTGGCCACGAAGGCGTCGACCAAGACCGACACGCTGGCACCTATGCCCACGTTTTCACCGATCTTCGCCCACGGACCGGTGTATCCCGCGCTGATCGGGTCGGCGTGGAAGATTTCTCCGGCATCGGCCATCACCTGGGCGTGTCCACGCGACAGGCTCGCCAGTTCCGAGTTGGTGGTGAGAGCCGGGAGACCGACCCCCGCTCGCACGGCGTTCAGAGAGGCAACGAACGAGGCTTCATCGCCGGCGTTGGCCGCAGCTTCCTCGGCACCGCGGGCGGTGAGGGACCCGACCAGCGCGAGCAGCATGAAACTGGCCGCGCCCAGACGCGCTGAAACCCGGGTTCGTGTCTGGGGGTCGTGGGCGCGTCGCATGACCCTATTCCAGTCGGCTGCCAGCTCACGATCCTTGAGGCCGACACACCGGTTTCGCGCCCGTCCGTGTCAGTATTCGGTGCGCACCAATTGCTGTAGGGAAATCTGTGAACCTCGCCACACTGCTCGACGACCATCCTGCCGACCACACCGCCATCATCGCGGGAGCCGACCGCATCACCTACGGACGCGTCCGCGAAGAGGTGGCCAAGACCCGTGGCGTGCTCGTGTCGCTCGGCCTCCAGCCCGGCGATCGGGTCGCGATCCTCTGCGGTATCAACTTTCGTTTTGTGAGGGCCTGGTTCGGCCTGCTGGGCGCGGGGATGGTGGCTGTTCCCCTCAACCCTCAGAGCCCTGCGCCCGAGGTCGAGCGTGAGCTCATCAGCGCCGGCGTGAAGGCGGTGATCGCTGGTCCTGCAGGAGTGGCGCTGCTCGGCAACCTCGACCGCGAAAAGGTGCCCCTACTCGAGCACGTACTGGTTCCCGAAGGAGTTGATCTCGAAGGTTCCGTAGATCTCGATTCGCTGCGGGAGTCCGTCGAGCCCGCGCCGATGGTCGAGAGAGCCGACGACGATCTCGCCGCCCTGCTGTTCACCAGCGGCACCGCCGGCACACCCAAGGCGGCGATGCTCACCCACGACAATTTCGCTTCCAACCTGCGCCAGCTGCAGGCATCCGGCGGCCCGGTGGCCCGCCCCGACGACGTTTCGCTGTGCGTGGTCCCCCTCTTCCACGTGCTCGGGCTCAACTCGATCCTCAATCTCAGCCTGTGGGCCGGCAGCACCATCGTTCTGGTCGAACGTTTCGACCCGATGTCGGTGTTCGAGACCGTGGCCGAGGAACAGGTGAGTGTGCTGGCCGGTCCGCCCACGCTTTGGACGGCACTGAGCCAAGTCGAGCTCATCGGCGACGACGCCCTGTCTTCGATTCGCCTCGCGGTGTCGGGCGCGGCCGCGCTCCCCAATCGGGTGGTCGAGGAGGTCATGGGGCGGTTTGGGGTGCGGATTTTCGAGGGCTACGGCCTCACCGAGGCATCTCCGAGCGTCTGCATGTCCACCGATAACGACGTACCGGTGGGTTCGATCGGGCGGCCTCTTCCCGGCCTCGCAGTGCGAATCGTCGACAAGAGCGGCGACGACGTGTTCATCGGTGATGCCGGCGAACTGTTGGTGCGCGGACCCAACGTCTTCGGCGGCTATCTCGATGCCCCGGAAGCCACCGCCCAGGCCCTTGATGGCGACGGTTGGCTCCACACCGGCGACATTGCCGTGGTCGACGACGATGGATTCATCTTCCTCGTCGACCGCGCCAAGGATCTCATCATCGTCTCGGGATTCAACGTCTATCCCGCGGAGGTCGAACGGGTCCTGGCCGCCCATCCCGCTGTCGCGGAGGCCGGTGTCATCGGTATACCCCACCCTCACAGCGGGGAGGCGGTGAAGGGCTTCGTCGTGCCGGAGAAGGGTCGGGTCGTGGAAGAAGACGACCTCATCGAGTGGTGTGCCACGGAACTGGCTCGCTACAAGTGCCCCACCAAGGTCGATGTGGTCGACGAGATACCACGCGGCATGGGTGGAAAGATCGTGCGGCGCGAACTCGGCGTCTAGGCCTCACGGTGCGGGTCGAGCGGCTCATCCGCTTGCCGGACTGGGTCGGCGGCGGCCTTGGTCGCTACCACCTGTATGGACGATTCATCTCCCCGGTGCCCTCCGACTGGCAGGGTCGCGGTTTGGATGCCGTGGCGCGAGTCCGATTCGGAGGAGGTGCTCCGACCGGAGCAGGCATGGGAGGGGGCCGACATCGAGATCGAACCTTTGCGGCGCAGCGAGGCTGCGAAGCGGGTGAACCAGCTCCGCGACACCGTCCTTCATGAGGAGAGGGCCGGGTCTTCTTGCTCTACGCTCGCGGACGCGAACGGGATTGGCATCGCCGAGCTTGTGAAATGGTGCACGAGGTCTCTACCTTGGGGGAAATGACCGGCCATGGTCACATCCCCGACGCTACTGTCGCTCGGCTTCCCTTGTATCTGCGCGGCCTCGATGGACTCCTGATCGATGGGGGTGGCACCTTCTCATCAGACGAACTCGCCGACCTCGCCGGCGTCAACGCGGCGAAAGTTCGCAAGGATCTGAGCTATCTCGGCACCTACGGCACCCGTGGAGTCGGTTACGACGCCGAATACCTCCGCTTCGAGATCCGTCGAGCACTGGGAGCGGCCAACACCTGGCCGGTAGTGGTGTGCGGTTTCGGCAATCTCGGCCGGGCACTCGCCAACCACACTGGTTTCACGGAGCGAGGATTCCCGATCCTGGCGGCAATCGACAACGATCCCGAGAAGGTCGGCACCATGCTCGACGGTGTGCCTGTCCACGCGCCCCGTGATCTCGCCCGGGTGGTCAACGACAGCCACATCGCCATCGGTGTGATCGCCACACCGCCAGAGGCGGCCCAGGATGCCGTCGACCGACTGATCGAAGCGGGGATCCGTTCGATCATGAGTTTCGCCGCGACGGTGTTGGTCGTCCCCGACGACGTGGAGATCCGATCCGTCGACCTGGCCACCGAGCTCCTGATTCTCGGTTTCCATCTCACCGGTTCGGATTCTCTCGGTACCGGATGAAACGCAGATCTTTGGTCAGAACAGTGACCTTCGACCTCAGCCATGGGTTGGCAAAGCCGATACGGTTCCGTCAGGCTGTTCAATGAGTGTTCAGCTCTTTCCGTCTGCCTGAGGTCCTCACCCGTGTCGATTGTCGCCATCGGCTGTAACCACCGATCGACTCCGCTCGCTTCTCTCGAGCGGATGACCGTCGCGGCCGACCAGTTGCCCAAGGCTCTCGCCGATCTTGGCTCCGCGGAGAACCTCAGCGAAGTGGTGGTGCTGTCCACCTGCAACCGGGTCGAGATCTACGCGTTCGCCGAGAGGTTCCACGGCGGATACCAGGACATCCGTGAGTTCTTCGGCCGCCACGCCGGGCTCCCGCCCGAAGAGATCGTCGACTACCTCTACGCCCATCACGACTCCGAAGCGGCCCGCCACCTCTTTTCGGTCACTGCAGGGCTCGATTCCGCGGTCATCGGTGAGCACGAGGTACTCGGCCAGGTCCGAGATGCGTGGGAACGATCCGCCGACGAAGGCACCGTCGGCAGCGTGCTCGGGCCCCTCTTCCGCCATGCCCTCGAAACCGGCAAACGGGTTCGCACCGACACATCGATAGGTCGTGGCATCGCGTCGGTGTCCCAGGCCGCCGTCGCCCTCGCCGACGATCGCAGCGGTGGGCTGGCCGGCAAGCGGGTACTCGTTCTCGGCGCAGGCGAGATGGCCGAAGGTACGGTCAAGTCCCTGGTCGCCGCCGGCACCACCGATGTCCTCATCGCCAACCGCACCTGGGAACGAGCCGTGCGGCTCGCCGAAGCATGTGGTGGCACCGCCGTCGCCCTCACCGACCTGGCCGACACCCTCGTTTCGGTCGACGTCCTGGTCACCACCACCGGCGCCCAGGAACTCATCTTCGAAGCAGGCGAGGTCGCCTCACTGATCGAACGTAAGGCCGGACGGGAGCTGGTCATCGTCGATGTCGCCGTACCCCGCGATGTCGATTCGTCGGCTGCCGATCTCCCCGGCGTCACCCTGCTCGACATGGACGACATCGGTGCCTTCGTCGACAAGACGATGGAGGGACGCAGCCGCGTCGTCTTCAATGTCGAAGCAATTGTCGACCAAGAGGTCACCCGTTACCAAGCCCTCACCTCCGCCCGGGAAGTAGCCCCCCTGGTGAGCGCTCTGCGTGGGCGCGGTCACCAGATCGCCGATGCCGAGCTTGCTCGCTTCTCCGCCAAGCTGGCCGGTCTCGAGCCTGCTGAGCGTGATGCGGTGCAGTCGATGGCAAAGGGAATCGTCAACAAGATGTTGCATGAGCCCACGGTGCGGTTGAAGGATGCGGCCGGCCACGCCCGCGGCGACCGGCTCGCTGAGTCGCTGCGCGATCTCTTCGACCTGTAGGCGTGGCGTGCCCCTGCGCGCGGCCACTCGCGGCAGCACCCTCGCCCTCTGGCAGACCCGCTACGTAGGCGAGTTGCTGGGTGAGCCCAGCGAAGAGGTGGTGGTGTCCACCGTCGGGGATCGTCGCACCGACGTGCCGATCCATTCGATGGGCGGCAAGGGAGTGTTCGTGAAGGAGGTGCAGGCCGCGGTGCTCGACGGACGCGCCGATTTCGCGGTTCATTCCGGCAAGGACCTTCCTGCCTCCACGCCCGACGGCTTGGTCCTGGCCGCGGTGCCTCTTCGAGCCGATCCCCGCGACGCCCTGATCGGTGCCACCTGGGACTCGCTCGGTCCGGGGGCCCACGTGGCCACGGGGTCCGTGCGGCGTCGCGCCCAGCTCGCGTGGCATCGTCCCGACCTCAACTTCTCCGAGCTCCGTGGCAACATCGCCACCCGCCTGGAGAAGGCGCCTGGTTTCGATGCAATCGTGATGGCGGCCGCCGCGCTCGATCGGCTCGGCGTGGTCCCCGACGTGGTCGACCGTCTCGACCCTTCGGTCATGGTGCCCCAGGTCGCCCAAGGAGCGCTGGCCATCGAGTGCCGCATCGACGATGCCGCCACAATCGAGGCCCTCAGATCCATCGAGCACGAGGCATCTCGACGGGTGGTTGATGCCGAGCGGGCGTTTCTGTCCGAGCTGGGGGGCGACTGCGATCTTCCGGCGGGTGCCCACGCGGTGATCGTCGATGACCAGATCGAACTGGTGGGCATGGTGTCATCGCTCGATGGACGGGTGCTCATCAGGGAACGTCGACTCGGGGCTGATCCCGACACACTGGGTCGGAGCGTGGCTCGCCATCTCCTCGACGACGCCGGCGGCGCAGACCTGCTGTCCGACCTCCGGTGACCCCTAAACCTCTTGCCGGGTTGAGTGTGGTGGTCACCCGACCTCGTGAGCAGGCCCCGGCCCTCATCGATCTGCTCGAGGCGGTAGGCGCCACGACGGTGGAGGTGCCTGTCATCGAGATCGTCGATCCCGCCGACGGGGGAGCCCGACTGGGTTCGGCGCTGAGTGGTCTCGGTCCGGGCGACTGGCTGGTGGTCACGAGTCCCAACGGGGCGGCTCGGGCTGCACACGCAGCGGTCGAGATCGGGCTTGGCGCCGGCATTCGAGTGGCTGCCATCGGTCCCGGCACCCGAGCGCGAGCGGAAGCCGCTGGGCTCGCCGTCACCCTGGTGCCTTCCCGGTCGATAGCGGAGGGCCTGCTCGAAGTGTTCCCGGAGCCTCCCGTCGATGGTGGGCAGGTGGTTCTCGCTCGTGCCGAATCAGCACGAAAGGTTCTGCCCGAGGGGCTACGCCTGATGGGCTGGTCGGTCACCGATGTCGCCGCCTACCGAACGACTCCGGTGGCCGTCGACCAGGAAGCATCCGACGCGTGTGGTGCCGCCGATGTGGTTGCGTTCACCTCGTCATCGGCAGTGGGCCATCTCATCGACGCGGTCGGCATCTCCGGTCTGCCCGCGGCGATCGCCTCGATCGGTCCCGCCACATCGGCCACGGTGTCGGCCCGCGGGTTGACGGTCGACGTGGAGGCCGAGGTACACACCCTCCCCGGCCTAGTCGACGCGATGGCAACCCGATTCGGCTCGTGATTCCGGCGGCGATCATTTTCGACTTCGACGGCACGATTGCCGATACGGAGTGGCCCGTGTTTCTGATGGTGCGCACCGCGTTCAGATCTCATGGTCTCGACATGACTCTCGATGACTGGGTCGACTCGATCGGTCGTGCCGACAACAACACTCTCGAAGAGATACTCCGGGGCCGACTCGGACGCGAGCCCGACCCGAGCGTGCTCGAAAGGGCTCGCGAGGATCATCACACGACCCGCCAGTCCACGCCGATACTGCCCGGCGTCGAGGCGGTGATCACCGCCGCTCGAGAAGCAGGCCTGCCCCTTGGAATCGCCAGCAGCTCGCCCTCCCAGTGGGTCGACGCCCACCTGGAGCGCCTGGAGATACGTCACCATTTCGATGCGGTGCGCACCCGCGACCATGTCGACCACGGCAAGCCGGCCCCGGATCTCTTCCTGGCTGCCAGCGCAGCCCTCGATGTCGATCCCGCGACTGCGGTCGCCATCGAGGATTCGAAGCACGGTTGCGCGGCGGCCAAGGCGGCGGGGATGACCTGTGTGGTGGTGCCCAACCGGATAACCCGCCTCGACGTTGCGCCCGACGCCGATCTGGTGCTCGAGTCGCTCCTCGAGTTTCCCTATGAACGGTTCGGGCTTTGAGGCCGCGTGGAGACCATGCGGCCAGGGTCGGTAACCTCGGGCCGTGACCTTCCCGCAGCGCCGCCTCCGCCGTCTTCGCCGAACCCCCGCACTCAGGCGGATGGTCCGTGAGACCCGGCTCCACCCCGACGACCTCATCGCTCCGCTGTTCGTGCGCGAGGGCATCGACGAGCCCCAGGCGATCGGCTCGCTGCCAGGCCAGTTTCAACACAGCCGAGAGTCGTTGCGCCAAGAGGTCCGTGAGCTGAAGGATCTCGGTGTACCGGCGGTGATGTTGTTCGGCGTTCCCCAGCACAAGGACCACGAAGGGTCCGAGGCTTTCAACCCCGAAGGCATAGTGCAGCTCGCCATCGAGGATCTACGCGACGACCATGGTGACGATCTCGTGATCATCCCCGACCTGTGCGTCGACGAATACACCGACCACGGTCACTGTGGCGTGCTCGACCACTCGGGTCAGCCCGACAACGACGCCACATTGGAGATCTACGAACAGATCGCAGTCGCCCAGGCCGTGGCCGGTGCCGACATCGTCGCCCCGAGTGGGATGATGGACGGCCAGGTGTTCGCGATCCGTGAAGCCCTCGACGACGCCGGCTTCCACCAGGTCGCCATCCTCGCCTACGCCGCCAAGTACGCCACAGCCCTCTACGGCCCCTTCCGCGACGCGGTCGATGTCACCATCGTCGGAGGCGGTGACCGCAAGGGATATCAGCAAGATGTCGCCAACGCCCGAGAGGCGATGGAAGAGATTCGCGAAGACATCGGGGAGGGCGCCGACATCGTGATGGTCAAGCCGGCTATGCCCTACCTCGATGTGATCGCGCGAGCGCGAGCCGAGATCGACATCCCTCTGGCCGCTTACCACGTGAGTGGCGAATACGCGATGGTGCACGCCGCGGCCCTTCAAGGGTGGCTCGAACTGGAGCCGGTGGCGTTCGAACACATCAGTGCCATCAAGCGGGCCGGAGCCGACATCATCCTCACCTATTTCTCCCGCCTGATCGCCGAAGGACTCCAGTGACCGAGCCAGCCAACCCTGTGGTGTCCAACGAGTCCCTCTTCGCTCGTGCCCAGGCCGTCATCCCGGGAGGGGTCAACTCTCCGGTGCGGGCGTTCGGGTCGGTGGGTGGCACCCCCTACTTCGTAGCGCGGGCCGAGGGCCCATTCGTGTTCGACGTGGAGGGCCGCCGCTACATCGACTACGTGCAGAGTTACGGCCCCTCGATTCTCGGCCACGCTCACCCCGCGATCATCGCCGCCGTCACCGATGCGGCGGCCCGGGGCACCAGCTACGGAGCCCCCACCGAAAACGAGGTTCTCATCGCCGAGGAGATGACATCTCGGGTGAAGGGCCTCGACAAGGTACGACTCGTTTCGAGCGGCACCGAAGCCACCATGTCGGCCATCCGTCTGGCTCGGGGCACCACCGGACGCGATCGCATCATCAAGTTCGCGGGCAACTACCACGGCCACTGCGACTCCCTGCTTGTCGCGGGCGGTTCGGGAGTAGCACAGCAGGGTCTGGTCGGCTCCGAAGGCGTCACTGCTGGTGCGGTGGCCGACACTATCGTCGCCCCCTACAACCAGATTCCTGAGATCGACGACACCGTTGCCGTGGTGTGCATCGAACCCATCGCCGCCAACATGGGCCTCATCGGTCCGGCCCCGGGGTTCCTCGAAGGGTTGAGGGCTGCCTGCGACGAGGCCGGCGCCCTCCTCATGTTCGACGAGGTCATCACCGGTTTTCGGCTCTGTCGCGGCGGCGCGGCCGAGTTCTTCGGAGTTCAGCCCGACATCTGGTGCTTCGGCAAGGTGATCGGTGGCGGCCTTCCGATGGGGGCGTTCGGCGCGTCACACGAGATCATGGCCAACCTCGCCCCGCTGGGCGGCGTCTATCAGGCGGGCACCCTGTCGGGAAACCCGCTCGCCACCGCGGCCGGTCTGGCGGCGATGCGACATCTCACGGTCGAGGCCTACGCCCAACTCACGGCGATCGCCGCCCGCCTGGGCGACGGCATGCAGGCCGCCTTCGACGGTGCGGGGGTGGCTGCGGTCGTGCCGCGTGTCGGACCCCTGCTGGGCCTCTTCTTCACCGCGGAGGCTCCCACCGAGTTCGAATCGGCGAAGGCCGCGGCCGACAACGGTGTCTACCCGCGCTTCTTCCACGGGATGCTCGACCGGGGCGTGGCGCTCGCCCCCGGTGCCTATGAGGTCATCTTCCCATCGCTCGCGCACACCGATGCCGAGATCGATGCCACTATTGGCGCCGTCGTCGAGGTAGCCGCGACGCTCTAAACGGCACCTCCACCCGACTTTTTCTGAGCGCGTGCGCGCGCAGAGCGCGCGGAACTGCTCAGAAAAGCCCCGGGGTTCGGGGTTCGGGGTTTTGGACAAGGAGATTTGATGGGCAAGAAGATGGTCTTGGGCGGGGCGGTCGCGGTGCTGGCGATCGTGGGCGTCGGGGTGTGGTGGCTCGTCTTCAAAGACGAGGGGCCCCCAGCGGTTGATCTCGCCGCGGCCGCCGACCAACTCGACGAGGATCTCGCGGCCGCCGATGAGGCGCCCGATGAGCAGCCGGTAGAGGCCGAGGAAGAGTCGGAGGCTCCCAATCCCGATGATGGAGTCGACGGCGGCATCGACGGTATGTGGATTATCGACGATGAGATCGGCTCGTTCGACTTCGACACCGCGAGCGGAAGCTTCGTCGGATTCCGCGTGGATGAGGAGCTTGTCGTCGGCGCGACAACCGCGGTTGGTCGGAGCGGGGGGGTGAGCGGCTCGCTCAGGATCGAGGCCGGCGACCTCGTCGCGGCGGAGGTCACCGTCGACATGACCACGATCGTCTCCAATGACAGTCGGCGGGAACGAGCGATCCGAGGCACTCTGAGCACGTCGCAATTCACCGCTGCGACCTTCGTGCTCACCGAGCCCGTGGCCCTCGGTGATGGCGTCGCCCACGGCGATGAGGTGACGGTGCAAGCTCAGGGAGACCTCACGATCAAGGGAGTAACCCAGGCAGTCTCCTTCTCGATCGGTGCCCTTGTCCGTGACGATGGCCTGGGTGTCTTGGTTGGCTCGGCCGACATCGTGTGGGCCGACTTCGGTGTGTCCACCCCGTCGGCGGCGATCGTCGTGTCGGTGGCCGATGAAGGGATTATCGAGTTCCAACTCGTGGTGGCCAAGCAATAGGAGCGCTGGTCCCGAGGAGGTTGCGGCCGTAGGGTCGCGGGGCATGGCTATCCCGAGGACCATCGACGAAGTCGACTCAGAGTTTCTCAGCGAGGTGCTCGCCCAGCCGGTGGAAGCGGTCTCCGGCGAACGCATCGCAGTGGGGGAGGGGTTTCTCGGAGAACTCGCCCGTCTCACTCTCACCTACGCCGAAGACGCCGAGGGTCCGTCCACTGTGATCGCCAAGATCCCCACCACCGACTCAGATCTCAAGCCCCTCGGCTTGATGCTCGACGTCTATCTCCGCGAGCACCGCGCCTATAACGAGATCATCCCCAAGCTGAAGGTGAGGACACCGAGGGCGTTCTACAACGGCGCCGAACCCGACGATGAGTTGTATTGCCTCATCCTCGAAGACGTCGGTCATTTTCGCCCCGGCGACCACCACGCGGGCGGCAGCTTGGAGGATGCCCGCGCGGCCATGAGAACTGCAGCCGGAATCCACGGGCGCTGGTGGGGGAGGGTCGATGATCTCGACTGGGTGCCGCCGATCGACAGTCCCCTGAACCTCGCGTTGCAGGGCATGTACGAGGATGCGTTCCCGGTGATTGTCGATCAGCTCGGTGATCTGCTGGGTTCGGATCTGGTGGGTCACATCGAGCGGTGGATTCCCACGTGCAGCGACTGGCTCCAGACTTACGGCGACAAGAGCTACACCCTCAGCCACAACGATTTTCGCCTCGACAACATGTTCTTCGATGGCGATGAGCTTGTGCTCATCGACTGGCAGATAATTGGTCGCGGCGACGGCTTCGGCGATATCTGCCCGTTCTTGTCGAGCAATCTCGAGCCTGAGCTGCGGCGAGCTCATGAGACCGAACTTCTGAAGCTCTACCAAGCAACGATCAATGATCTTGGTGGTGGCTACTCCGATTTCGGTGACGCGATGATGAGCTACCGTGCCGGCCTGAATTTCTGGCTCTGCCACTGGTGCTTCACCGGCGTGAGCGCCGGTGAGACCACCGAACGGGGCAAGGAACTCTTCGAACGGATGGTGGCCCGCACCGCTGATGCTGTGAGGGAGCACGAGTCGTGGGAGCTCACCGGCGATCATTCATGGCGGCCCCAGACCTGAATCAAGCGCGTCCGCGCATGGTGCGGTAGCGCCTGATCAAGGCGTTGGTGGACTCATCGTGGGAGAGGGTCGTGAGCGAGTCGGAGTTGAGCTCGGGCAGGATCGTGAGAGCCAGCATCTTGCCGAGTTCGACGCCCCACTGGTCGAAGGAGTTGACTCCCCACACCACGCCCTGGGTGAACACCTGGTGTTCGTAGAGGGCGATCAGTTGGCCGAGCACTGATGGAGTGAGGGCCGGAGCCGTGATGGTGGTGGACGGCCGATTGCCGGGGAACGTGCGGTGGTTTACCAGGGTCGGATCCACGCCGGTGGCCGCGACCTCCTCCGCGGTCTTGCCGAAGGCCAGCGCTTCGGACTGGGCGAAGCAGTTGGCCACGAGGAGATCGTGGTGGTCCTCGATCCCGGCGAACTCACTGTGGTGGTGGTCGGGTCGGGCGAAGACGATGAAATCGGCAGGCACGACTGTGGTGCCCTGGTGGAGGAGTTGGTGAAAGGAGTGCTGGCCGTTGGTGCCGGGTTCGCCCCAAACGATCGGGCCGGTCTCGTAGGTGACCGGCGTGCCATCGGCTCGCACCTGCTTGCCGTTGGATTCCATGTCGAGCTGTTGGAGGTAGGCCGGGAATCGGTGGAGGTAGCGCGAATAGGGGAGCACGGCCCGCGTGGGCAGTGAACAGAAGCTGCGGTACCAGACCTCGATGAGTCCCAGCAGGGCGGGCACGTTGTGTTGCAACGGCATCGACACGAAGTGTTCGTCGACCGCGTGGAACCCGGCAAGCATCTGTTGAAACCCTTCAGGCCCGACGGCGAGCATGAGCGAGAGTCCGATGGCGGAGTCCATCGAGTAGCGGCCGCCGACCCAATCCCAGAAGCCGAACATGTTGGCGGTGTCGATTCCGAACTCGGCCACGGCCTCGGCGTTGGTGGAGACGGCCACGAAGTGTTTGGCGACCGCGTCCTGGCCGAGTTGGTCGACGAGCCAGCGTCGGGCGGAGCGTGCGTTGGTGAGGGTCTCCTGGGTGGTGAACGTCTTCGAGGAGATCACGAACATCGTGGTGGCGGGATCGAGTCCGGTGAGGGCGGCCACCAGATCGCTGCCATCGACGTTCGAAACGAACCGGCAGCGGACCCGGTCGTGGCGAAAAGCGGCCAGTGCTTCGTAGGCCATGACCGGTCCGAGGTCGGAGCCCCCGATGCCGATGTTGACGACGGTATGGATCGGTCGACCGGTGTGGCCGGTCCAGTCGCCGTCGCGGACCCGGTCGGTGAAAGCTGTCATCTGGCGCAACACGCGATGGACGTCGCCGACGATGTCGACGCCGTCGAGCTCGATCACCCGGTCTGCGGGGGCGCGCAAAGCCGTGTGGAGCACTGCTCGGTCTTCGGTGGTGTTGATGTGTTCGCCGCTCACCATGGCGCGGATTCGCCCGGAGAGGTCGGCCCGCTCGGCGAGAGCGACGAGCTCGGCAACCGTGGCATCGGTGACGCGGTGCTTCGACCAGTCGACGACGAGGTCGCCGACTGTCGAGGTCATGCGCTCGGTTCGGCCGGGATCGTCGGAGAACAGGGCGCGCAGTTGCAACTTGTCGAAGTCGGCGCCTCGGCCGGTGAGGCTCGTCCACTCTTCGCTCGTTGTGATGTCCACGTGTCTCCTCGGCATTGCCCCTGTGATCGGCCCGCTTCGACCGTAGGACCCATGTTCGCGGGTCGCGGTCCGCGGACCGGTGACCCACCGCAGGGAGCCGTTTGCCCCATGTGTGGCCCCGGGCGATTCTCGTAGCCTTGGGGACTACATGTTCCTTCCTTCCAGATGGCCCCCGGCCGCTGCCTTGGTGGTGGCGCTAGCAGGCTCTCTCGTCGCGTACTCGGCGGGAGCTTTCTCGCCGCGGGAGGTCAGCACCAGGGTGGGTGAGGCGGGCGTCGCCCTGGGCGACGACACGGCCCGTGCGGTCGAGCGGGTTACCTACCGTCAAGACGTGGTGAGGCTGGGTGATGTGGTCGTGGTGGACGGCGTTCCCCGCGAGCCGATCACCGATCCTGGCCTCGAGCAGATGTGGGAGATCGTCGAATCGGTATGGCCCGACTCGCTGGCCGGCGAGCTGAACCAGCTGTCGGTGATCGAGGAGGAGGCCCGAGGTCTGGTGGGTGTTGTGCATCCGGCCGCCGGCGGCGGGTGGGTTCTGAGCCTCGACATCGCCGATATCGACGATCGAGATCTCGTGGTCGAGACCATCGTGCACGAGCTGAGCCATGTCGTCACCCTCGACTCCGACGTGTTCGCCTTCGGCGATGGTGAGTGCGACGGCACCCGGATCGAACTCGGGTGTGCCGCCTCCGGATCGGTGTTGGCAAACTTCGCCGACTCGTTCTGGCCCGGCGACGTGGGAAGCGAATCATCGGCGGACCATGTGAACGAATACGCGATGAGCGCCGCCCACGAGGACCTGTCAGAGACGTTTACGGCGTGGGTGTTCGGCTGGCCTCTTGGGGGTGAGACGGTGGAAGCGAAGCTGGCTGCGTTGGCAGCCGACCCACAACTCTCGGCGTTGGCCGACGAGTTGGCCGCCCGACTTGGTTGATCAGGGCTGGTGTCAGCCGGCCGCGGATTCGCCGCCGGCGCCCGCTATGGCGCGAGCCTCGTCGACGATGGCCTGCATCTCTTCGACCGCGACACCTGCACCCAGATCGAGGCCCTCTTCATCGATGAGCAGGGCAACCTCCTCGAGTACGAGGAGCTCGGTTTCTGCAGCGGCGGGATCGAGGCCACCGTGGGTGAAGCGCTCGTAGTAGACCGCAGCCACCAGTTCTTCGGTGGAGAGGCTTCCACCGAAGCCCGACATCTGGGCCAGGCCGCCGGGAACGCGGCCACCACCGGGACGGGCGGGGTCGCCATAGCCAAGGGGGCTGAGAGCGTCGGTGCCGGCGGTGCCGTTGGATACCCACGCGAGATGGTGTGCGATGCCGTCGAACGCGGCACCGGTTGCGAGGCTCGGGAAGGTGAGCAGCACTTCGCCACCGTTGAGCTGATGGCCGGCGCCGCCCCCGCCGGTGCCACCGTGGCAACCCGCACAGCTGGTGGCGTACACCTCGGCTCCTTCAGCGAGAAGGCCTCCGCCTGCAGCGGGGGGACGCTCGAGATAGCCGACGTAGAAGATGGCCCAGATGGGCAGGAACAACAGGACCGGGATGATCCAGACCGGGACCCGCTTACGACCGAGGCCGGCCTCCACATAGGGGGCTACCGGGTCGGGGGTTGCGGGCTCCTCAGGAACCGCGGCAGCGGCGATCGGTGCGGGAGCCGGCGCCGGGGCCGCTGAGGTGGCGGTGGGAGCGGCGGACTCAGCATCTCCACCTCCACCTCCGGCCGTGCGGGAACGGGCTTCGGCGGCACGCTTGAGGAGGTGCTCGGGTATTTCGGTCACCTTGGTCTCCGGTGCGGGGTCAGGACAGATCTGTGAGGCGCCTCGACGCAAATCGTGGCAACAGACCTCGTGAGGATAGAGGCAGTGTCGCACGTCCGGCCAAGTCTGACGAGGAATGTCCCGCCAACCGGTTTTTCTACGCGCTGGTGGTGTTCAGAACGAAAGCGCCGTGGTAGACCGTTCATTCAACCCCGAGGGCTCCGGTCCAATGGGTCTACACTTGTGCGCGGATTCACGAAGTACGTGGGTCCCGCCTCCTCCAGGAGCCGAGCGTGGTTGCATTCGCACTGTCCTGCATCATCGCCTTTGCCATCAGCGGTGGCATCGTCGCGTACGCAAAGAGGCGGTCGGTCGACACTCCCACCACGTGGGGCGAAGCGATGCTCGGATCCCTGGTCGTTTTCTTCTTGATGTTCTGGGTGTACGGGGTGGTCCCGCACCAGTGGCTTTCCTGGGCCGACAACGAACTCAACTGGCGCGTCGACAAGATCTTCGTCGGCCCCGGTGGCATTCTCGAGTCTCAGCAGGATGGAGGTTGGTCGCCGATCCGCCTCACCTATGTGGTGATCCGCGATTTCGTCGCGGTGGCCATCTACCTCGTCGCTCTAGGCGGCAACATCGCACTCTGGTCCATGTGGCAGAGTCGCGGCGACGCCCAGGCCGAGATGGCGCCTGAGCGCTCCGCCTTCGGTCGTCCCCTCGTAAGGGAGGGTGCCGAGTCGTGACGACGACCGATGCCAATCCAGCGATGCCGGAGTTCCGCGACGACTATGTCCTCCAGGAGGTCGACGCGGCCTGGTTGAGCCAGCGGGTGAAGCCGAAGCAGTTCATCCACATCGACCAGTCCGAGTGCATCATGTGTGAGGGCTGTGTCGACATCTGCCCGTGGAAGTGCATCTTCATGGTGCGCCCCGACGCTATCGAAGAAGCAGTCGGCACCGAGCAGCCCGGCAGCGATCCCAACGACAATGTGATTTTCACGATCGACGATGATGTGTGCACTCGTTGCGCGCTCTGCGTCGATCGCTGTCCCACCGGGGTAATAATCCTCGGCAAGATCGGCGACGCGCCGGTCGGGGGAGACGCGCATCAGCGCACAAACGCACACGGCTACGGATACGGAATGCGGCTCGGCTGAGCCGGGCGCAGGAGAAACGAACCACAAATGGCCAAGACCGACGACGAAGTCCAAAAGCCGCTACCCCAGCGGATGCGGGACCAAATGAGCCAACTCGGCGATCAGATCCAGGGCTCCCAGGCCTGGAACTCGATCTTCAGGCCGGGTTCGATCTTCCGGAAGGGATACACCGACAGCCCTCGTAACCGGTCCTACGTGATCATGAACAGCGTGCTCTACCACCTCCACCCGGTGAAGGTGAAGCGCCACGCGGTGAAGGTGAGTTACACCCTCTGCCTTGGTGGGTTGAGCTTCTTCCTTTTCATCCTCCTCACAGTCACCGGCATCTTCTTGATGTTCTTCTACCGGCCCACCGCCGCTGCGGCATGGGACGACATCTACACCCTGCAGACATCAGTCACTTTCGGCCTGCTCGTGCGGAACATGCACAGATGGGCCGCTCACCTGATGGTGCTCACCGTGTTCTTGCACATGGCGCGCGTCTTCTACCACGGCGCCTACAAGCCACCGCGGGAGTTCAACTGGGTGATCGGCGTGATGCTCCTGCAGCTCACCCTGCTGCTCTCGTTCACCGGCTACCTGCTGCCCTGGGATCAGCTGGCGCTCTGGGCGGTTACCGTCGGTACCAACATGATGGGCTTCACTCCGGTCTTCGGCGACCAGGTTCGATTTGTCCTGCTGGGTGGCGTCGAGATCGGAACCGACACCCTGCTTCGCTGGTATGTGCTCCATGTCCTGCTGCTGCCGTTCGTGGCCGTCATCTTCATGGCGATCCACTTCTGGCGGGTCCGCAAGGACGGCGGCATCTCGGGTCCGCTGTAGGGCGGGGGAGAATCGATGACCGAAGTTCCAGAGCATCTTCGTAAACGGGCCGAGGAGGCCCGAGCCAAGGCAGCGGCTGCCAAAGCCGGCGCGGCCGGTGGCGACGCGCCTTCACAAGAGCTCAGTACCGAGCAACAAGCGGCCGCGTCGAAGATCCCGGCCCACCTGCTCGAACGTTCCAAGGCCGCCAAGGCCAAGGCCGGCGGCGACGATGCCGGTGGTGGTGGCGGCACCGCGGTGGCTACTGCTCCTGCGGCGGCGCCCGCGGCCGCAGGTGGAGCGCCGGTCCCCACCGGGCCCGGCGGTCATACCCAGCGCCTGCTCACCGTCGTCAAGTCCGGCTCGATCCAGGATGTGAAGAGCCTGCCTCAGGACAAGGTCCATACGTGGCCCCACCTGCTGGTGATTGAGTTCGCGGCCGCCTTGTTCATCACGGCCTTCACCACGATCTTTTCGGTTTTCGTCAACGCCCCCCTGTTGGAGTTGGCCAACTTCAACGAAACTCCCAACCCGTCGAAGGCACCTTGGTACTTCCTTGGCCTCCAGGAACTTCTCACCATGTTCCACCCGATGGTCGCCGGTGTCACCATTCCCGGTATCGCCCTCATCATCCTCGTCATGGCCCCGTATATCGATCGAAACCCTTCCAAGAAGCCAGAAGATCGCAAGTTCGCGATCTCGCTCATGACCATGCATCTGATGTTCTGGTCGACACTGGTAATGATTGGCTCGTTCTTCCGGGGACCCGGCTTCAACTTCGTCTTCCCCTGGGAAGCCGGACTCTTCTTCGAGCTGTGACCCAAGGAGGCATTTAGATGCTCATTGCTGCAGTCATCGCACTGATAATTCTCGCTGGTATCACGATCCTGTCCGGGCTGCGCCAACGCGACTCCGCCGCGGTCGCCGACATGTCAGATGATGCGAGAAGGAGAGCCGGGGCGAGTTCGTCGCTCGGTTCAGAAGGAGAACTCTCGGGCAAGCAGGTCGAGAAGGCCGCCGTGCTCGAACGTAAGGCCGCGTCGAAGGAGCTGGTTCTCGCCGCCCGCGGTGTGGCTCCCCCTGCGCCCTACGTGCCGCCCGATCCCGACACGATCGGGGTGAGCCGGCGCCAGTTCTTCAACCGGTCGATCGTGTTGATGATGCAACTGGGCATTGCCGGCTTCGGCGCGGCGTCGTTGGCCTTCCTCTGGCCCCAGGTGGGAGGTGGCTTCGGCTCGGCTCTCAAGGTCGGGCTCGTGAGCGACCTGCTCGCCGAGATCCGCTCCAACCAGGGCTTCCTCTACAAGGCTGAGGGACGGATGTGGCTCACCGAGTATCCCAGCGGAGCCATCGAGAAGGCCCGTGAGGCATACTCCCCGCCCGAACTCGCCGGCATGGACGCCGGCGCCAGCCTGGGTCTCGATGGCGGGATCATCGCCCTCTTTCAGAAGTGTCCCCACCTGGGTTGTCGAGTGCCCAACTGCGACACATCGCAATGGTTCGAGTGCCCGTGCCACGGCTCCCAGTACAACCAGGTCGGGGAGAAGAAGGGCGGGCCCGCTCCCCGGGGCATGGACCGTTTCGCCATGTCGGTCGACGGATCCGGCTCCCTCATCGTCGACACCGGTACCGTCATCCAGGGTCCGCCGATCGGCACCAACACCACAGGGCAGGAGGCCGAAGGACCCAACTGCATCGGCCAAGCCTCCCACGAGTAACCTCCCTCCGTTCCCGTACCAACACCACCGAGACTCCTCTCCAACCGCATGTTGCTTGCCGCTTCAACCCAACGAACCATCGGCCTCGTCATTTTGGCGATCGTCTTCATCGGTGGTGTCGTATATGTCCTGTTCAACATTCTCGCGGCGCGAGACGAACTCGGCTCAGAAACCGAGTTGGCCGCCAACCGCCGGCCCTACGTCGACGACGAAGAATTAGAGGGCAAGACGCTCGATCTGGCCCTCGGCTCGAGCCTTGTGCTCCTCACGATCGTTGCGATCTCGTTGCCTCTCTACTGGCTGGGTGAGCCGGGCCGCCAAGAAGGCCGCGTGGTCGACAGTCATCGGATTTTCGCGGATCGCGGCGAGGAGATCTACAACGAGGGAGCCCAGTGCGTGAACTGCCACGGTGCCGATGGCGCCGGTGGCTCGGTGAGCACCGCCATCACCACCGAGTCGGGTGAGTTCGTCGCTCAGGTCAACTGGAAGGCACCCGCCCTCAACACCCTGTTGTCCCGCTTCACCGAAGATGAGGTGCTCCACACCCTCAACTTCGGTCGCAACGGTGTGATGCCTGCGTGGGGGGCCGGCGGCGGCGGCCCACTCACCGTCCAACAACTCGAGGAGATCGTCTTCTACATCCGGAGGATCCAGCTCGATGAGTCGACTATTCGCAGTGAGGTGGCCGGCGGTGTCCGGTCGGGTGTAGAGGATCTCATCCTGGCGGAACGCGGCGACGACTGGGCGCAACTGGTTCGCGACGCTGATGAAGCCAAGAGCGCCGCCGCCCTCGAAGTCCGGCTCGCGGGTCGGGCCGACTTCGACTTCACGTGCACCGACAACGAGGCCGACATCTGCGTGGCCGACACTGAAGCCGGAGCCGCCCTGCTCGCCGCCCAGACGGCTGCTCAAGCACCGCTGTCGAGGGCCACCGATGTCTGGCTCGAGGAGGCCACATCGGTGCGCGATCTCGCCTGGGACATGGCTCTCGATGCCGACTCCTCCCTCGACAACGAGGGCGACGAGCAGCTCTGGCGCTCGGCGGCGCTTGAGCTGCTGTCCACTCCCGGTGGAGTGCCTGGCCAGGAGAAGTTCCAGAGCTACGGCGAAATCCTCTTCACCAACGAGGCGGCCGCTGGCACTTACAGCTGCGCGCGTTGCCACACCTTCGGTTGGTCCTACGACGCCGCATCGGAATTCACCATCGAAGACAACGGTCACGATGGTCCCCTCCTTGAGGGCTACGTCCAGGGGGGCGGCTTCTTCGGTCCCAGCCTCCTCGACGGCACCACCCTCGTCCAGTTCGAAACCCCGGGCAGTCACGCAACCTTCATAGGCCTCGGCCAGAGCATCGGCGTCACCTACGGACGGGGTGGCTCGGGCGGCAACGGTCAGATGCCGGGGTTCGGCCCCAACATCGAGTCGAATCCGACCGGCCCGGGATTCAGTAACGAGACCGAGTTCACCTATCCGGCCCTGCTCACCGAAGAGCAGATCGATGCGATCGTCGCGTTCGAGAGGAACCTCTGATGGAGATGCTCGACATCATTGGCGGGCTTGCGTGGGACCCCGAGTTCCGCGGCTTCATGGCGGTGCTCACCGGGCTGGTAGTTCTGCCCGGTTCGATCTGGCTGCTGGTGGCCACCAATTCAGGGGCTCGACTCGGCACCCTGATCTCTCTGTCAGCGTTCTTCGGCTGGATGACCATCATGGCCTCGGTCTGGTGGCTCTACGGCATCGGTTACGCCGGCGACTCGCCCATCTGGGAGGAAGTGGAGATAGTCGAAGGCAGCGACTCCGAGGGCCATCTCACCTTCGCCGCTCTCGATGAAGCCAACCAACTTCACAGCGAGGATCTACCGTCCGCTCACCAGGTGGTGATCGCCGCAGCTGATGCTCTTGTCGAACAGTATGGATCCAACGCCCTCGCCACCTTGAACACCAGTGGGTTCAGTGCCGCGGAGGCCACTCGGGTCACCGAGGTCCAGGTCGCCTGGCAGGAGTACGGCGTCGTCAGTGTCGACACCCTCACCCCGGATCAGACCGAAGGCCTCAGCACGAACGAGATCGATCAGCTCGCTCTCGACGAACAGGCCAAGAATCAGGACACCACCCTGTCGGAGCTCGCCGCGGTGGCGCCGAGCCTGCTCGCCGAGGACGCCTCTGAGCTCGGGGGTTGGTCCCTGCTGTCCACCGCCGAGGCCGGCGAAGCCCAGGCATCGGCGCTGGCCATGCTTCTCGGCAGCAGCGAGTTCGACTTCGCCAGCCAGGGCGAGTTCAAGGTGCTCGATGCGTACACCATCGGCGGCAAGCGTGGCCTGCCCGACGATCCGGATCGCTGGGATCGGATCAGCACCCAGGTGCGCACGGCGCTCACGATCAAGCATCCCACTCGGTACGGGATCATCCAGATCCAGCGGGTCACCGAGGAATCGATCACCAACCTGCCGGGTCAGACACCCAAGCGGCCCGAAGTTGATGTCACCGCTCCCGTGGTTTCCATTGTCATGATCCGAAACCTAGGTAACCTCCGACTTGTGCCGGCTCTCATCGCCATCGGCTCTCTGCTCATCTTCCTCGGCTTGTGCTACATGATGCACGAGCGAGACAAGCTCGTCATGGCCCGCCGAGCCGCGTTCGAGGCGGGCTAACAGCATGCTCGCCCAGTACCTCCCTCTACTGGCGCTCTTTGTCCTCGCCGCAGGTTTTGCGGCGGGGAGCTTCATCGCATCGGGCCTGCTCGCGCCGCGTGATCCGTCGGCGGCGAAACGCGCCGCCTACGAGTGTGGCATCGTGCCCACCCGAGAGACTCCTGAGCGCTTCCCGGTGCGGTTCTTCCTCGTCGCCATGATCTTCATCGTGTTCGACATCGAGATCATCTTCTTCTACCCGTATGCGGTGGCTTACGGTGGCCTCGGGGTCTTCGGGCTCGTCGTCATCATGGCGTTCTCGTTCGCGGTGTTCGAGTCGTTCGTTTATCTCATCGGCAACGGAGCCCTCGAGTGGGGGCCGCTCAAGCAGGTGGCCGGGCCGGCCGGCGCAGTGTCGGCCCAGCGCACCACCGAATCCACGGTGCGACGCGTGGGCCTCGAAGACCGTGGCTATGCCGCGGGCGTCGGCTCAGATGAGTCCGACGGCACAGACGAAGAGGCGGCCTGATCGTGCATCTCCCCGGCGTTGGTGAGACCGGCGAAATCCTCGACGACGGCCTCGAGGGGCTCGAGCACAACTTCCTCACCGGTTCTGTCGAAAACCTCGTGCGCTGGGCGAGGGCACGCAGCCTCTGGCCCGCCACCTTCGGGCTGGCGTGCTGTGCCATCGAGATGATGGCTGCGGGCACGGCTCACTACGACCTCGCCCGCTACGGCATGGAGGTCTTTCGGGCATCGCCTCGTCAGGCCGATCTGATGATCGTCGCGGGCCGGGTTTCCCAGAAGATGGCCCCGGTGTTGCGCCAGGTCTACGACCAGATGATGGAACCCAAGTGGGTGATCTCGATGGGTGTTTGCGCTTCGAGTGGTGGAATGTTCAATAACTACGCGATTGTTCAAGGCGTGGATCAGATCGTGCCGGTCGATGTATACGCACCCGGCTGCCCCCCTGGTCCCGAGACCCTCATGCATGCGATCTTCACTCTCCACGAACAGATCCAGACCGGTGAACTGCTCCGCCGCCGCGAAGCCTCCGGTAGTGGTGCCGGAATCATGATCGAACAGCGCGACGGCCAGACCGCCGGACTTTCGATCGGGAGCTGAACGTGAGCGACGAAGCAGCGGCCGCCGAAGAGGCGGAGCCCGAGGCCGACCCCCCAGAACAAGTCGAAACCACCACCCGCTATGGGGCTCTCGTGGAGGACTCGCTCGGCGACACGGTGCTCCACACCCCGGTAGCGGACTATCTCGACACAGCCAGCGCAGCCCATGGTGACGGCTTTGCCCTTCTCGTCGACCTCACCGCGGTCGACTTCCTCACCTACGCCGGCACCCGCAGGCTCCCCGACGGTGTGGATCCCCAGCGCTTCGAGATCGTCACCTCCCTGTTCAACACCCAGAGCCGTGAGCGTCTCCGCATGCGGGTCCAGGTGCCGGCCGAAGAGCCAACCGTCGCATCGATGTTCGACCTCTGGCCCGGCAGCGAGATCCTCGAGCGCGAGGTCTTCGATCTGTTCGGGATCGAATTCACCGACCACCCCGACATGAGCCGCGTTCTGATGCCTGAGGACTGGGTGGGCCATCCTCTGCGCAAGGACTATTCGGTGAGCTCGATCCCCGTGCAGTTCAAATCTGCGAGCAACGTCAGATGAGCACCGTGCACCAGGACACCGGCGAACCCGAAGCCGAAGTGCCAGACGATCCGCCCACCAACCGGGTCTATCGTCGTGGCGACGATTCCGCCGTGCTGCGAATGAGCGAGGCGGAATGCGCGGAGATCGGCAACGATCCCACCACCGATGAGGACGACGAGCGGGTGCTGCTCAACATGGGCCCGTCGCATCCATCCACCCACGGTGTGTTGAGGCTGATGCTCGAGATGGAGGGCGAGACGGTTCTGCGGTCCAAGCCGGTTGTGGGCTATCTCCACACCGGCATGGAGAAGCAGGCCGAACAACTCACCTACATCCAGGGCTGCACCAACGTCACGCGGATGGACTACGCCTCGCCCCTCTTCACCGAGCTGGCGTTTTCTCTTGCCACCGAGAAGTTGCTCGGCATCGAGGTGCCGGAGCGGGCCACCTGGATCCGCATGCTGATGTGCGAGCTCAACCGCATGGCGTCTCACCTGCTCTTCATGGCCACCAACGGCATGGACCTCGGCGCAGTGGGCATGATGATCTACGGCTGGCGCGAGCGAGAAGAGGTGCTCCGCTTCCTCGAGAAGGTCACCGGCCTGCGCATGAACCACAACTACATCCGCCCCGGCGGTGTGGCGGCTGATCTGCCCGACGGGTGGGAAGCCGATATCGAGCGCCTCTTGAAGCTCATCCCACCCCGTCTCGAGGAATACGACATCCTCATGACCGGCCAGCCGATCTGGCGCCAACGCCTTCAGGGGGTCGGGGTGCTCAACGCCGATGAAGCCTTGGCCCTGTCGGCTACCGGCCCGATCCTCAGGTCCACCGGGCTCGCCTGGGACCTCCGCCGCGACGACCCCTACCTGGCCTACGCCGAAGTTGATTTCGACGTGATCGTGGGCAGCTACGGCGACTGCTACGACCGCTACGCGATCCGGCTCAACGAGATCCGCGAGTCGATGTGGATCGTCGAACAGATCCTTGACAACATGCCGAGAGGCGACTACCGGGTCCAGGACAAGAAGATCACCCCGCCGCCGCGTGTCCGCATCGACCAGTCGATGGAAGCGCTCATCCACCACTTCAAGATCTTCACCGAGGGCTACAAGGTGCCTGAAGGCGAGACCTACGCAGCGGTCGAGTCACCCCGCGGCGAACTCGGCGTCTACATGGTGAGCGATGGCACCTCCAAGCCCTACCGCATGCATGTGCGAGGCCCGAGCTTCATCAATGTGCAGACCATGCCTCACCTGATGCAAAACGGGCTGATCGCCGATGGCGTCGCCATCATCTCTTCGATCGACCCGATCATGGGCGAGGTCGACCGATGAGCTTCTTCGACACCTCCAACCTGGTGGTCGCCCACGAGATCATCTCGCGCTACCCGAAGCCGAAGTCGGCCACCATCCCCCTGTTGCATCTGGCCCAGGAGCAGCACGGATGGGTCAGCGACGATGCCATGCGGGAGATCGCCGAGCTCACCGGCACCACACCTGCCGAGGTCAAGGGCACCGGCTCGTTCTACGAGATGTTCAAGTTCCATCCGGTGGGCAGGTACATGGTCAACGTGTGCACCAACCTCTCCTGTCAGATCCTGGGGGGCGAGGAACTCCTCGCTCACGCCGAGGAGACTCTCGGGGTGAAGGCGGGCGGCACCACCGCCGACGGCATGTTCACCCTCGAAGATGTCGAGTGCATCGCGGCGTGCACCGAGGCTCCGTGCCTCCAGGTCAACTATCGATACAAGCTGAGGGTGGGCACCGAAGATTTCGATCAGATGGTCCACGACATCCGTGACGGTCGGGCCGACGACATCCCCGAACACGGCACCCTGGCGCTGGTTCGCCAAGCGATTCCGGCAGGCACGGGCGCCGGTATCACTGCGCCAGAGAATGCTCGCGAGGCGCCGGTGTGGATGGCTCGCAACGATGTTCCCGAGGGGTCCGACGACAAGGATGGAGGGGCCTGATGCCCACACATTCCTACGTGCCTCACGCCCCGGGTTATGTCGACAATGAGGGACCGAAGATCGTCACCTCCCGTTTCGGCTACGAAGATTCCTTCACCCTTGAGCGCTACCAAGCCACCGGTGGTTACCAGGCGCTCAGGTCTGCCCTCGACAAGAAACCGGCCGAGATCCATTCCGAGGTTCGTGAAGCCACCCTGCTCGGCCGCGGCGGTGCGGGCTTTCCGGCCGGCATCAAGTGGGGTTTCCTGCCCCCGGGCAAGTTCCCCTACTACCTCGTCGTCAACGGCGACGAGAGCGAGCCGGGCACCTACAAAGATCGCCTCTTGATGGAACGCGATCCCCATCAGCTGATCGAGGGCTGCCTCATCACCTGCTACGCCCTCGGACTCCAGCAGTGTTTCCTCTATGTGCGCGGCGAGATGGCTCTTGCCCAGGAGCGCATTGCCCAGGCCCTCAACGAGGCCTACGCCGAGGGCTACATCGGCAAGAACATCCTCGGCACCGAGTTCAGCGTCGACATCGTGCTCACCTGGGGTGCGGGTGCCTACATCGTGGGTGAGGAGACCGCTCTCATCGAGAGTCTCGAAGGCAACCGGGGCATGCCTCGCCTCAAGCCCCCCTACTTCCCGGCTGCTGTGGGCCTCTACGGGCAGCCAACCATCGTCAACAATGTCGAGACCCTTTCCAACGTGCCCTGGGTGATCGAGAACGGAGCCCGCCAGTACAAGACCTACGGGTCGGAGAAGTCACCCGGCACTCGGATGTTTGCAGTGTCAGGGCATGTGAAGCGGCCCGGCGTCTACGAGGTCGAACACGGCGTCACCAGCTTTCGCGATCTCCTCTACGGCGACAACTTCTGCCAGGGCATCCGCGACGGCCACGAGCTCAAGATGTTTGTGCCTGGCGGTGGATCCGCGCCCTGGTTCTTCGAGGAGCAACTCGACCTTCCCCTGGAAGCCGGTCCCGTCGGTGCCGCCGGCTCCATGCTCGGCTCGGGTGGCATCGTGGTGATGGACGAGACCACCGACGCGGTGAAGGCCGCCCTACGGCTGGTGCGCTTCTACGCTCGAGAGTCCTGTGGCAAGTGCACGCCGTGTCGTGAAGGCACCACATGGGAGGAGCGGGTGCTCCAGCGTATTCTCGATGGTGAGGGTCGACCCTCCGACATCGAGCTGCTTCTCGACATAGCCGACAACATCAGCCCCGGCCCTTACCCGGTGGCGGCCGACCCGGCCCAAGAGCTCGATGCCATTCCGTTCCCGCCCAAGCAGACCACGATCTGCCCGCTGGGCCCCTCGTCGGTGGCGCCGATCGCCTCCACCATTCGGCGCTTCCGTCACGAGTACGAGTCCAAGATCACCAAGCGCGATGTGATTCCCGTAGCGGCCGAGAAGGCGATGTCATGAGCCCCGCCGACGAAGCCAACACGGTCAACGTCACCATCAACGGCAGCGAGATCGCGGCCAGCCCCGGTGAGCTACTCATCGATGCCTGCGAGCGAGCCGGTGCCTACATCCCCCGCTTCTGCTATCACTCGCGGATGAAGCCGGTGGGCATGTGCCGGATGTGCCTGGTGGAGGTCGACACCGGTCGGGGCGCGGCGCTTCAACCCAGCTGCATGCTTCCGGTGTCCGACGGCATGACCGTGGAGACCGAGACCGATCTCACCAAGAAGGCTCAGGACGGGGTCCTCGAGTTCCTGCTCGTCAATCATCCTCTCGACTGCCCGGTCTGCGACAAGGGTGGCGAATGTCCTCTCCAGGATCAGACGGTTGCCTTCGGGCCCGGCGAGTCTCGTTTCGTAGAGGAGAAGCGCCACTACGAAAAGCCGATCGCCATCAGCGACACCGTCTATCTCGATCGCGAGCGCTGCATCCTCTGTGATCGCTGCACCCGCTTCGCCAACGACGTGGCCGGCGACGCCCTGATCCACTTCATGGATCGCGGCAACAACACCCAGGTCAACACCTTCCCCGACGAGCCCTTCGCCTCCTACTTCTCCGGCAACACCGTCCAGATTTGCCCGGTCGGGGCCCTCACCGCGAAGCCCTACCGGTTCAAGGCCCGTCCGTGGGATCTCGAAGAGACGATCTCCACGGCCTGGACCGATTCGGTCGGGTCGCGCATCACTGTGCAGTCGTCGCGCAACCAGGTGCTCAGGCTTCTCGGCGTCGACGCCGACCCGGTCAACTGGGGCTGGCTGTCCGACAAGGAGCGTTTCGCCTTCGAGGCTCTCAATTCCGAGGAGCGCCTCGGCGCGCCCCTGGTTCGCAACGACCAGAAGGAACTCGTCGCCACCGGCTGGGGCGATGCCCTCGACCGGGCGGTGGCGGCCCTCCAAGGCACCGCACCCGAACGGATTGCGATGATCGGCGGCGCCCGCCTCACCAACGAGTCCCAGTACGCCTGGGCCAAGCTCGCCAAGGGTGTGCTCGGCACCGACAATGTCGACGCCCAGTTGGGCGACGGGCTTCCGGTCGAGGCTGTGCTCGGCCTGCCGCGAGCCACCATCGACGACGCCTGCCGCCCCGGCGGAACCATCATCCTCATGGGTCCTGATCCCAAGGAGGAGCTCGGTGCCCTCTACCTCCGGCTCCGCCATGCGGTGCTCAACGACGGTGCCACCCTGATCGAGATCACGCCCCGAGCCGGCGGCCTTTCGGGCCTCGCCTCGCACTCCCTGCATCCCCGCCCGGGCGAGCTACCCGCACTCACGGCCGCTCTCGTCGCCGCCGTCGGCGGCGAGGCCGTCGACACTGCCGGTGTCCCCGCTGAGGCCATCACGGCCGCAGCGGCTGCGGTCGCGGGGCCGGTCACGGTGGTTCTCGGCCGGGCATCTCTAGCTGAGACAGGCGAATCGATCGCCGACGCGGCGGTCAACCTCAACGCCCTCGACGATGTCTCCTTCCTCAGCGCGCTGCGGCGCGGCAACATCCACGGCGCCCTCGATGCCGGACTCTCACCGGGACTGCTTCCGGGACGCGCCACCCTCTCCGCCGGATCCGAACGGGTCGGCGAGGTGTGGCCCGGCGTGCCCGAGTCGGCGGGGCTCGACACGGCGGGCATCCTCGCTGCGTCCGCCGCGGGCGACATCGATGTGCTCGTCCTCCTCGGTGCCGATCCGATCAACGATTTCGTCGATCACGCCGCGGCCGCGTCCGGGCTCGAGGGCGCGGGCACCGTCATTGCGATCGATCTGGTTCGCAACGACTCCATCGAAATGGCGGCCGACATAGTTTTCGCGGCGGCCGGCCCAACAGAGTCGTCGGGCACCTTCACCAACCTGGAGGGCCGGGTGAGCGTCTGTGAGCAGAAGGTCACCCCGCCTGGAACGGCTCGCCCCGACTGGATGTTGGCCACCGAGCTCGCCCACCGTCTGGGCGCCGATCTCGGTCTGGATTCACCCGAGTCGATTCGGGCCGAACTCGTTTCTGTGTCGCCCGTCCACGGCGGCCTGAGCGAAGAGGCTCTCGCCGCAGGTCGTATCGACGGGGTGCTCGTGGAGGGCAATGGCGATATCGCCGCGCCGGCCGGCACCACCGCTGGCGTGCCGAGCAACGATGCCTACTCCCTGCGCCTGGTGTCCACCCGATCGATGTACGACGATGGCGTGGCTCTTCGTCACAGCCACTCCAGCCGGGGCCTGGCCCGAGGGCTCGACGTGAGGCTCAGCCCCACGGAGTTCGACAAGCTCGGGGTGAAGCCGGGCACCATCGTGAAGGTGGAATCGAGCCGTGGTCATCTGCTTGCTCCAGCGTTCGCTGATCCGAGCCTTCCCCCCGGTTCCGCCCACGTCCCCTGGTCGGCATCGGGATCCCCCGCCAGTTCCCTGATCGATGCAGGTGCGCCGTTCACCGATGTGAGGGTGGAGCGCTCATGATGCTTGCTGCCGACCCGCTCTACGGCGGAGACCGCCTGGGCGACGTCCTGGTCACCCTCCTCAAGGCAGGGGTGGCGTTCACCTTCCTTCTCATCGCCGTGATGCTCATGATCTGGTTCGAGCGCAAGCTGATCTCCGACATGCAGAACCGCATCGGCCCCAACATTGCGGGCCCGTGGGGGATCTTCCAGACCCTTGCCGACGGCATCAAGCTCTTCTTCAAAGAAGACCTCGTCCCCGACAATGCCGATCGTTTCGTTTTCAAGCTCGCGCCCTACCTGGCCCTCGTGCCCGCCTTCCTGGTGTTCGCCATCGTGCCTCTGGGCGGCGACTTCAACCGCAAGGACGGCTCCGATGGTGTGGTGAGCATCTTTGGCCACGACACCTTCCTCCAGGTGGCCGATCCCCCGATGGGAATCCTCTTCTTTCTGGCCATGTCTTCGATCGCCATCTACGGCGTGATGCTCGCCGGATGGGGCTCAGGCTCCAAGTACCCCCTCTTGGGTGCGGTGCGGGCATCGGCTCAGATGGTCTCCTATGAGGCCGCTCTCGGCCTCGCCATCGCCGCGGTGGTGCTCCAGACCGGATCGCTGAGCACTCACGACATGGTGATCGACCAGGCCGGCGACGGCTACGGGGGCATCATCCCCAACTGGAACATCGTCGTCACCGGTTTCGTACCCTTCTTCGTGTTCTTCATCGCGGGCACCGCTGAACTCCACCGACCCCCCTTCGATCTCGTGGAGGCCGAACAAGAGCTCGTGGGCGGCTTCCACACCGAGTATTCGTCGATCCGGTTCGCCTTGTTCTTCCTCGCAGAGTTCATGAACACGATCACCATGTCGGCGATCATCGTGATCCTCTTCCTCGGCGGTCCCGCCGGTCCCGCACTGTTCTTGCCCGAAGGCTGGTGGATCGGGACGGTCTGGTTCTTCATCAAGCTGATGGCGTTCCTCTTCACCTTCGTCTGGTTCAGGGCCACCCTGCCCCGGTTCCGCTACGACCAGCTGATGGACCTCGGTTGGAAGGTGCTGATTCCGATCTCGTTGGCCTGGTTCCTGCTGCTCGCCGGGCTGCGCTTGGGCGACGATCGCGACTGGAGCTACAACGAGACCCTGGCCTTCATGGTCGGATGCATAATCTCGTTCACCCTGCTCGGCAGTCTGCTTATCGGGGCAATCAACACGGCTCGCGCCGAACGAGTTCGAGAAGAGGCCGATCGTGGCTGACATCGCCGAGTACTTCCGCGGCTTTGCCGTCACATTCCGAAAGCTGTTCGAAGATCGCGTAACCGGCGAGTACCGCGGTGGAAGGGCCAAGGAGGGGGAGCCCGACGACAAGCGCCCCAAGCCCGAGCGTCTCCACGGCCGCCATGTCCTCAACCGCTACGAAGACGGCATGGAGAAATGCATCGGGTGCGAGCTTTGCGCCGGGGTGTGTCCGGCCAACTGCATCTATGTGCGCGGCGCCGATAACGATCCCGACGATCCCACCTCACCCGGCGAACGGTTCGGTTTCGTCTACGAGATCAACTATCTGCGGTGTATCCACTGCGACCTGTGTGTGGAGGCATGTCCCACCCAGGCGATCACCGAATCGAAGCTCTTCGAGTTCTCCTTCACCAACCGCAGCGACGCGATCTACACCAAGAACGAACTGGTGGTCGACGACGACGGCAAGCCTCAGCAGATGCCGTGGGAAGACTGGCGCGAGGGCGAGGATCAGTTCACTTCGGGCTGGATGAGGGCCACCTCGTCGGCCGGTGATCATCGCTACGAGGGCGTGGTCCATTGGGCGGGCGAGCTCGGCTATGGCGTACGGGCGCCGGAAGTGGGCCAGTCGGCCGACGTGGCTTCGGCCCCGGTCGAGGGGGGTGAGGTCGAATGACCGAAGTCGTCGTCTTTCTTGTCGCCGCTGCGATCGCTCTGGTGGGCGCGCTTGGCGTGGTCGCGTCGAAAAACCCGGTGCACTCCGCCCTGTTCCTCATCCAGACCCTCATGGGTGTGGCGGTGTTGTTCGTCCTCCAGGAAGCACACTTCCTGGCCGCAGTGCAGGTGGTGGTCTACGCGGGCGCCATCGTGATCCTGTTCTTGTTCGTGATCATGTTGCTCGGCGTCGACAAGGCCGAGGAGTTCGATGTCGATCCCATTGCCGGCCAGCGACCCCTCGCTGCTGTGCTGGGGGGCACCCTGCTGGCTATCGGCCTCACCGTCATGATCGTGGCCGTCGACGGCTCAACCGGATCGTCGGCCACGTTCGATCCCCAGACCGGTCAGCCTGCCGAGACTGCCCTCGACAGCATCGGTGCCGACGGCCAGCCCGTCACCGACATCGAACGCATCGGTCGGGTCCTGTTCAGCGACTATGCGCTGGCCTTCGAGATTACCGCCGCCCTGCTCACCATCGCAGTGATCGGTGCGGTGGTGCTCACTCGTTCGGTGTCGCGAGGTGCACGCCTCGAGGATCTCGAGCCGGCCTCATTCGATCTTCCTCCGGTCGCGCCACGCGACAAACAGCCAGGCCACGACGCGGCCGGCGAAAGCGGGGCCTGATGGAACTCACCACCACCTGGTACCTCGTCCTTTCGGTTTTGATGTTCTCGATCGGCGCGGTGGGCCTACTTGTCAGGCGCAATCCTTTGGTGATGTTCATGTGCGTCGAGCTCATGCTCAACGCCGTCAATATCTCGTTCGTGGCGTTCGGCGCCGACCTCAACGATGTGGGTGGTCAGATCGCGGTGTTCTTCGTTCTCGTGGTGGCGGCGGTCGAGGTCGTGGTGGGCCTTGCCCTCGTAGTAGCCATCACCCGTCGGCGTTCTGATGCCAATGCCGACGACGTATCGGTGTTGAGGGGCTGACGATCATGCTCGAAGCAGCCTTCCTGATCCCGGCGTTTCCCCTCCTCGGGTTCCTTCTGATCCTGGTGTTCGGTCGCCGCCTGGGCGAACCTGCGGCGGGCTGGTTGGCCACCGGCGCAATGGGCGCGTCCTTCGTGTCGGCTCTCGTGGTGTTCTTCGGTCTGGTCAGCGAGGACGAGTCGGAGCGCCGCTTCGTGCAGACCCTCTGGGAATGGGTACCGGCCGGCGATCTTGCCGTCGATGTCGGCTTCTTTGTCGATCCCCTGTCGGTCACCATGACCCTGTTCATCACCGGTGTGGGGGCCCTGATCCATCTCTACTCGATCGGCTACATGCACGGTGACGAGAACTACTCGAAGTTCTTCCTTTACCTCAACCTGTTCGCCTTCTCAATGCTGATGCTGGTGCTTGGCGACAACATGCTCATCACCTTCCTCGGTTGGGAGGGTGTCGGGGCGTGCTCCTACTTCCTGATCTCCTTCTGGTTCACCGATGAAGCCAACGCCTCGGCCGGCAAGAAGGCGTTCGTCACCAACCGCGTCGGCGACTGGGGATTCATGGTCGCCATGTTCCTCACGTTCACCGCGGTCGGCTCGATCCAGTACGTCGATGTTTTCGGCAATGCGGGCGGGCTCAGCGAGTCCACCGCCACCGCCATCACCCTGCTGTTCTTCGTGGGTGCCGCTGGCAAGTCGGCCCAGATTCCGCTCTACATCTGGTTGCCCGACGCCATGGCCGGTCCCACCCCCGTATCGGCCCTGATCCACGCGGCCACCATGGTCACGTCTGGCGTCTACCTCCTCACCCGGGTCAACCCGATCATCGCCGAGGCTGCCGGCTGGGCGCCTCTGCTGATCGCCTGGGTGGGTGTCACCACCGCACTGGTCGCTGCCACGATCGCCTTGGCCCAAAACGACATCAAGAAGGTCTTGGCCTATTCCACGGTGAGCCAGTTGGGCTACATGTTCCTCGCGGTCGGCACCGGCGCCTACGTGGCCGCGATCTTCCACATGATCACCCACGCCTTCTTCAAGGCCTTGCTGTTTCTCGGATCGGGCTCGGTGATCCATGGCATGGACGACGACCAGGACATGCGTCACTACGGCGGCCTGCGCAAGCTCATGCCAATTACGTCGGCCACCTTCATAATTGGCTGGCTCGCCATCGCGGGCGTGCCTCCGTTCGCGGGTTTCTGGTCGAAGGACGAGATCCTCGCTCACGCTTGGGAAGAGAATCCGGCCCTCTGGGCGATCGGTCTCATCACCGCGGTACTCACCGCCTTCTACATGAGCCGCCAGGTGTTCATGACCTTCTACGGCCGCTATCGGTTCGCCGACGTGCGGCCCGAGGAGATCGAGGAGCTCTGGCAGGTCCGGGTCGCCAACGCCGAAGCCGCGGTGGCCGATGCCGAGTCCGGTGTGGGCAGCGCCGAGCAGGCGGTTGCCTCGGCAACTGAGAAGGTCGACAAGGCGGCCGAAAAGCTCGCCCAACGCGAGTCGGAGATGGCCGACGCCGACCCGACCGATGAGAAGGCCACCGAGAAGGCCTCCAAGAATCTCGAGAAGGCCGGTGACGGCGTCGAGAAGGCCCGAGCGGGCCTTACCGAAGCCACTGTCACCATCGAGAGTGCCCGTGAGGAGGTCGCCAGGGCCGGTGCGGGAGTGGAAGCGGTAGTCACTGCGGCGGCCGATTCGGGCGGCAGTGTTGTGGTGTCAATTCTCGACGAGCCCGATCTCGGCGATCTCGATGAGGCGGATCTCCCCGAAGTAGCCCGCGCCCGGCGCGAATACCACCCTCACGAATCGCCGTGGCAGATGACCGTGCCCCTGGTGGTGCTCGCCGCGGCGGCCGCGGTGGCCGGGGTGATGAACCTGCCGTTCAGCAGCGATCTTCATTTCCTCGACCAGTGGCTCGAGCCCTCCCTGTTCCACAACGCGGTCCACCTCGAGAGTGGTGGCGCCACCCTGTGGCTCCTGGCTCTGGTGGCGATCGGTGGTGGTGCTCTCGGAATAGGTGCCGCAGCGGCGGTGTACCTGAAAGGCCGGTTCCCGGCGTCGAAGGTGGAGCTGTCGATCTTCGCCCGGGGCTGGCGCTACGACGAAGCAATCACCAATTTCATGGGCGGCCCGGGGCGCAAGGGCTTCGATTTCATCGCCTGGTTCGACTCTACGATCATCGATGGCATGGTCAACGGCGTGGGCCGGGTGGTGCGTTCCGGCAGTGGTGAACTCCGGAGGGTCCAAACCGGCCTGGTCCGGTCTTATGCCGCCATGGTGGCGATCGGTGCGGTCGGTCTGCTCGCCTGGTTCCTTGTTAGGACGACGTTCTGATGCACGCCCTGATTGCAGCCTCCTCGGCCGCTTCCTTCCCGGTCCTCACCGCACTCGTGGTCACCCCGGTTCTGGGTGCGGTCGTGCTGTTGATGATGCCGGCCAGCCGGCCCGAGCACTTCAAGCAGGTCGCCTTCCTCGTCTCGGCCGCTGTGGGGGCGATGAGTGCCTGGGTGATGTACGAGTTCGAGACCGGGGCTGCGGCGAGCTTCCAGTTCGTCGATCGAGCCGACTGGATCGAAGGCCTCGGTATCTCCTGGGCGCTTGGGATCGATGGCATCTCGCTCTGGCTGGTGGTGCTCACCGGGGCCTTGTTCCCGTTGGCCATCGTGGCCATCGACGCGGAGCACACGCCAAAGGCCTATTTCTCTTGGATCCTCGTGCTCGAGGCGGGCTGCATGGGTGTGTTCCTCGCCCTCGATCTCTTCGCCTTCTTCGTGTTCTTCGAGATCGTGCTGGTGCCGATGTACTTCCTCATCGCCCAGTGGGGCCATGGCGATCGTGCCTATGCGGCCACCAAGTTCTTCCTCTACACGATGTTCGGTTCGGCCTTCATGCTGGTCGGCATTCTCGCCACCGCCTTCCTCACCGCGGCCGAGACCGGCAACGCCCTCACCTTCGATCTGGTCGAGATCGCCGAGTCGCAGGCCCTGGCCACCACTACTGCCCGGTGGATCTTCTTGTCGTTCGCGATCGCGTTCGCGGTGAAGGTGCCGCTGTTCCCGGTACACACCTGGTTGCCCGACGCTCACACCAACGCGCCCACCGCGGGATCGGTGATCCTCGCCGGCGTCATGCTCAAGCTCGGCACCTATGGCTTCCTGCGGTTCGGCATCTACCTGTTCCCCGAAGCAGCCGTCTACTTCGCTCCCCTGATGCTCACGCTCGGCACGATCGGCATCATCTATGGAGCGATCGCGGCCACGATGCAACGCGACCTCAAGCGGCTCGTGGCCTATTCATCGGTGGCCCATCTCGGCTTCATCATCATCGGCACCTTCGCCCTCAACACCGAGGGGCTCGAGGGCGGCATCTTGCAGATGGTCAACCACGGTGTGTCCACCGGGGCCCTGTTCCTCCTCGTGGGCATGATCTACGAGCGCCGTCACACCCGGCAGATCTCGGAGTTGGGCGGGCTCCAGAAGCCTGCTCCGATCCTCGCCGCGGTGTTCATGGTGGTGATGTTGTCGTCGATTGGACTGCCCGGGCTCAACGGCTTCGTGGGTGAGTTCCTCACCCTCATCGGGGCGTTCGCGGCTCACCGATGGTGGGCTGTGGTGGCGGCCTCCGGTGTGATCATCGCCGCCCTCTACCTGCTCTGGGCCTACCAGCGAGTGTTCCACGGCCCCGCCGAAGGCGAGAACGCCACCATGAAGGACCTCACCTTGAGAGAGGGCCTTGTGATGCTGCCGTTCCTCGCTGCGATCGTGTTCATGGGCGTCTATCCAAAGCCGGTGATCGAGCGCATGGAACCTGCGGTCGACGCCTTGATCGCCCATGTCGAAGCCAACGTCGAGGGTTTCCACGAAGCCGAAGCCGACGAACTCCACCCGATCGAGCTCGAGGATCTCGAACACCTCGAATCCGGTGACGGCGATCATGGAGAGGGGGAGTGATGCTCGCCCAGATCGAGACCCTTCCGGTCAGCACTCCCGATGTCGATTGGGCCGGCTTGTTGCCGCTGGCCATCTTGGGCGTTGGTGCCCTGGTGCTCGTGATGTTCCGGTCGGTCGTGAAGCGTCTACCGGCCGACATCGAATTGCAGGTGGTCACCCTCGTGGGTCCGATCACGGTGCTCGGCATGTGGGTTGCCGGTGGTTACGCGGGCGAGAACGTGCCTCTGGCCTCGGTTCGCGACGACGTGGGCGAACCCGCCTTCTACATCGGCCTGCTGGTGATGATGGGTGTCGCGGCCCTGCTGGTGCGCACGATGCAGATCGGGCTCGACGCGGCGGTTACCGCCGGTGTGGGCTTGTCGGCCATTTCGGCGGTGTGGGCCCTCTGGGACGATCGCTTCACCTCCACCGGACCGTTCAACGCCATCGGCGACCAGTTTGGTGTCGACGGATTCTCGCTGGTGATCACCGGCGTCATCGCGTCGGCGGTGGTACTGGTGGCGTTCCTGCTCGACGACTACCTCCGTCGTGAGGAACTCGACGGGCCGGAGATGTACGTTCTGATGTTGTTGTCGGCCAGCGGCGGCGTGGTGATGGCCGGCGCCAACGACCTCATCGTGTTGTTCCTGGGTCTCGAAACCCTGTCGATCGCTGTCTACATCATGGCCGCCATGCACGCGAGGCGCAGCGAATCACAGGAGGCCGGTCTCAAGTACTTCGTGCTCGGCGCCTTCTCGTCGGCCTTCCTGCTCTACGGCATCGCCATGGTCTACGGCGCCACCGGCTCCACCAACCTGATCGAGATCAGGATCTTCCTCGACTCGGTCGTTCTGGTCGACGATGGATTGTTGATGGCCGGCTTCGCCCTCCTGCTGGTGGGCCTCGGCTTCAAGGTGGCCGCCGCGCCGTTCCATTCCTGGACCCCCGACGTCTATCAGGGCGCACCCACTCCGGTGGTGGCATTCATGGCCTCGGCGGTGAAGGTCGCCGGCTTTGCGGCCTTGGTGCGTGTTTTTGTGGTGACCTTCGGTGGTTACAGCTCCGACTGGCAACCTGCGGTCTATGCCCTCGCCCTCCTCACCCTCGTGGTGGGGTCGGTGCTGGCCGTGGCTCAGCGCGACGCCAAACGCATGCTCGCCTACTCGTCGATAAGCCACGCCGGCTTTATCCTCGTCGGCGTGCAGGCATCGAGTCCGGAGGGCACGGCTTCGGTGGTGTTCTATGCCGTGGCCTACACCTTCCTCGTCATCGGCAGCTTCGGCGTGCTCACGGTTGTCTCGGGTCGAGGCGATCGGGCCACCTCGCTCGACGATCTCGATGGGTTGGCCGCGCGCCGCCCGGCTCTTGCCCTCGCGTTCACCATCTTCCTCCTGGCCCAGGCGGGGGTACCGCTCACCACCGGGTTCGTGGCCAAGTTCGAAGTGATCGGAGCGGCGGTCGAGGCCCGTTCGTACTGGCTGGCCATCGCGGCGATGGTCACAGCCGTGGTTTCCGCCTTCCTCTATCTGCGCATCGTGTTGTCGATGTATGTGGGCACCGCCGATGAAAGTCCGGCCGACGATGGATCGCGCGTACATCCCGCGGCGGCGCTCGCTATCGGCGTGGCGCTGGTAATCACCCTCGGCTTCGGCATCGTGCCCGGCCCGATCGACGAGCTCGCCCGCGACGCCGTCCCCCATCTCGTCGCTGCCGGCTAGTCGTGGCCCGCGAAGAGGATGCCGACGACGGCTTGCTCCCCGTCAGCTGGGATGAAGCTCGTGAGCTCGTGGTGGTGGCCCTGCTAGCGGTGGCCGCCATGCATCTGCTGAGTCCGGTGCTCGAGGTGATCGATGGGGGCAGCCCCGGCGGATTCGGCGATGATCTCGCCCTGATCACCAGGAACGTCACTCCTACCTCAGGCCTTCTGCTGATCGGGGCCGGGGTACTCATCGCCACCACACCATCGCTCGATGTGGTGCCGGCCCTGAGAGTGGCGGTGGCGCTGTTTGCGGGGGTGGTGGTTGCCTTCGGAATCGTTGCCATCACGGTGGCTCTCACCCGCCCGAGCGCGGCTGGTGTGCTGCCCCGGCTCGAAACCGTGATGGCCCGGAGCGGACCGGGCACGATCCTGGCCGCGATGTCGAGCTGGTTGGCCCGCCGGGTGATCCCCTTCCCCGCCACCTGACGGGCGCTTTTGGTCGGCGCGAAGCTCGCCGGACCGCAGCCAAGCCCGAGCTAGGGTTGCCGACAGAATTATGGTGAGCCCAGGACGGACGAAGGCAATCGCGGCCGCACTCCTGGTCGCCGTCGCTCTGATCAGCCCACTTCCCGGCGCGGCTGATACTTCCGGAAGCTCCGAGCCGGGCCCGCCGGCTGTGGCGGACTACATCGCTATGTGGGACCAGGCGATTCTTCCCGCGGTCACGGGTGGCGGTCCCGACTCCGCAGAGTTGATCGGCACGATCACCGGCGACCGGGAGCTCGACGCTCGCATCGTGCAGAAAGCTGAGGAGAGGGGCTACAGCCGCCAGCCGGTGCCCGTGGGGGCGCTGGTGGAGGTGGGTCGATGGCGCCTGCAACCCGCGGCTGCGCTCGCGTGGGAGCGCCTGCAGGCTGCCGCGGCCGAAAGTGGCCGTTCTCTCGCGATCGTGTCGGCTCATCGGTCGCTCGATACTCAGCGCTCGCTCTTCCTCGGACGTTTGGGGGGTCGAACATCCGACGCCGGCATCGACGCTGCCCTGGCGACCGCGGCTCCTCCTGGATTCTCCAAACACCACAGCGGCTACGCGGTTGATCTCGCCCAGCCGGGCCGGTCTCGTGGGGGCTTCGCGTCGACGTCGGCGTACGAGTGGCTGGCAGCCGATGATTTTGCCAACGCTCGCGCCCATGGGTGGATCCCCAGCTATCCGGCGGATGGAGTCGAGATGGGCCCCGACCCCGAGCCGTGGGAGTTCGTCTGGGTGGGTGTGGGAGGCCAGGACTGCGCGGGCGCGGGCCTGGTCGGTGAGGGGTTCTGTGATGTCGAGAGCTCGCCGCACCGCGACGCGATCCGGTGGCTTCACGCCGGTGGAGTGGTGGTGGGCTGTGGCGGCGGCCGATTCTGTGTGGATTCGCCGATCACGCGCGGTGAGGCGGCGTCGGTGCTGTGGCGCCTCTACGGAGCACCCCTGGCGACGGTGGGCCACGGGTTCTCCGATGTATCGCCCGACGATCATTTCGATGCCGCGGTGGGGTGGATGCTGGACGTGGGGCTCACCACCGGAACCGGCCGCGACACCTTCTCTCCGAGCAGGCCCATGAGCGCCTCGGAGCTGTCGGCCCTGCTGGTGCGCTCGGAGGGATTGGGCATTCAGCCAGTGCTTGCCGGGGCGGGTCGAAACCATGCCCAACCCAGCCCCGACCCAATCCACCACCGCGAGTTCATCAGCAGGGGAGAGTTCGCTTCGATTCTGAGGCACCGGGTTGGTGTTCGTTCTCATCTTAAGTAATCTTCATTACATAATTACAGGAGTTCGGAAACGAGATGAAAATGACTGCGACGAGAGCGCGACCCGACGAATGGATGAGAGCTGATATGGCCGGCAGAGGACGAGGCAGGGGACGGGGCCGACGCCATGTCGAGCCACCCGAAGTAAGCACGGGAGAGTTGAATGCCTGGTTCGCGGGCAATCTTCCCGACGACTGGTTCTCCGAACCGGTGGTGGTGAAGTTCGACCGCGACGAGATGATCATCACCGGCGAGCTCGCCACCCCGAAGCTCGATGCCGAAGGCGACGCGGCGGCTGCCGCTCAGGCCCGTATCGGGGCCTTTCGCGAGAGCTCCCGTGGTGAGCGCATGGAAATCGCCGAGAGGGCCCAGGCCTTGTTCCTCCGGCGGGTCTCGTGGGCGGCCACTTGTGGTGATCAATCCGTGAGCTTCACCACCGCGAGCGTCCCGGTGATGACCCGGTTGAGCATGGAGGAACGAGGCATCCTCGACACCCTCATCGACGCGGGAGTGGCGCGGAGTCGCAGCGATGCGGTCGGTTGGTGTGTACAACTCGTCGCAGAGAACGAGTCGGAGTGGATCGACAAGCTCCGCAATGCGATGGAAGGACTCACCGAGATCCGTGATGAGGGGCCCGAGAGCCGGGGATAAGCGGTGATAGTTCGAAAACACCCCGCCCGATCCCGGTGATCCAGCCCACTCGCGGGTAGCCTCTCGGCGCCGGGAAGCACCCGCTTCCCCGGTTTTGTTCTGCCCAAAAACACTTGAGTAGGCTCACACCTCGTGTCGGATTTTCTCCGTAGCTATCTCACTGTCGCGATCTTTGGTCTTGTCGGTGTCGCCCTTGTTGGCGCCTTCCTCGGCCTGGGTCGGCTTCTGCGACCCGACAAACCCAACCTCGCCAAGACCGAGGCCTACGAATCGGGCGTCGATCCCACCGGCGACATGTGGTCGCAGGCCAACATCCGTTACTACATCTTCGCCCTGCTCTTCGTCATGTTCGACGTCGAGGCAGTGTTCATCTTCCCGTGGGCGGCCCGCCTCGAGGCCTATGAGATCTTCGGCCTCATCGAGATGGCGATCTTCATCTTCATCCTGCTCCTGGGCCTCCTCTATGCGTGGCGCAAGGGAGTGCTCAAGTGGGTCTAGTGGAGTCAGGGAAGATCCCGAAGGGCATAACAAGCCTGCTCAACATGAGCCGGAAGTACTCCCTCTGGGTATACCAGTGGGGCCTCGCGTGCTGTGCCATCGAGATGGGTGCTGCTTTTGCGTCGCCGCGCTACGACGTGATGCGCCTCGGCGTCATCCCCCTACCGGCCAGTCCCCGCCAGGCCGACCTCCTCGTGGTGTCGGGCACTGTCACCGACAAAATGGCGCCTTCGGTGAAGCGGCTCTACGAGCAGATGCCCGAACCCAAATATGTGATCTCGATGGGGTCCTGCGCCAACTGTGGTGGCCCCTACTGGGATTCCTATTCCGTCACCAAGGGTGTCGACCAGATCGTGCCGGTCGATGTGTACGTTCCCGGCTGCCCGCCTCGCCCCGAGGCCCTGCTCGAGGGCATCATCTTGCTCCAGGAGCGGATCCAGAACGAAGACATGGCCCAGCGTTGGAGGGGTGATCCGATTGTCATCGACTGACACCCCCACCGACAGCGAAGAGGAGGCTGCGGTCGACCACGCCCGCAACGATCTGGTGGCCCGCCTCACCGCCCACCTCGGCGAAGGCTTCATCGAGTCGCACCTCGTGGCGGGCGATGATCTCTGTGTTCGGGTGTCTCGCGACTCCTGGGTCGGTGCCGCCGAATTCACCAAGACCGGCCTCGGGTTCGGCTACTTCAGCTTCCTCTCGGGCATCGACTGGATGCCCTCGCCATTCGGCCGCGACATGGACGCCCAGGTCGATCTCCAACTCGACGGAAGCGACGACTCGCCTTCCGCCGACGAGGGCGATACCGATCATTCCACGATCGACTCAGGAGTGGCGGGCGGCGACACCCGCTTCCAGGTCTTCGCTCGCCTCAACGATGTGGTGAACGGACTCGGAATCACCTTCAAGGTCGACATCCCCGACAACGATCTGAGCGTTCCGAGCTGGGTCGGCGTCTACCCCGGGGCGAATTGGCACGAGCGCGAATGCTGGGAGATGTACGGCATCGAGTTCACCGGTCATCCTGGCCTGCGCCACCTGTATCTGCCGGGGGAGTTCGAAGGCAATCCCCTGCGCAAGGACTACCCCCTCCTGGCGCGGCGGATGAAGCCGTGGCCCGGGATCGTCGACGTCGAACAGATGCCCGACGACGATGCGCCCACCGCTGATCCGGCGGAGGCCGGCGACAACAACGGGGGCGAAGAGTGACTGCAATAAGCGATCGCGAGAAGCTCTCCTACATCGCGGCTCAGGCCGCCGACGCCCGTCTCAACCTAGAGCTCGAAACCGAGGGCATGACACTCAACCTCGGCCCCCAGCATCCAGCCACCCACGGCACCCTGCGCATCATCGCCAAGCTCGATGGTGAGCAGGTGATCTCCGCCGAGCCGGTCATGGGCTACATGCACCGCGGCTACGAGAAGCTCGCCGAGGTCCGCACCTATCCCCAGGTCACCGCCCTGGTAAACCGCATCGATTGGGTTGGCAGCTTCGCCAACGAGGTGCCTTTCATCCTCGCGGCCGAGAAGCTGATGGAAGTCGAGGCGCCGCCACGCGCCCAGTGGATCCGCACCACCCTTTTCGAGATGAGCCGGGTGGCCAACATCTCACTCTTCCTCGGCGACATGGCTCTCCAACTCGGTGCCACCACTCCGGCCTTCTTCGCGTTCCGCGACCGTGAGCATGTGCTCAACCAGATCGAAGCGGTCACTGGCGGACGCTTCCACCCCAACTTCGATCGCATCGGCGGCCTCAAGGACGACCTGCCCGCTGGTTGGATCACCGAAACGAAGCGCGCGATGAGAAAGATGCGCCAGTTCTGTGAGGAGATGGAGCAACTGGTCCTCGGTAACGAGATCTTCGCGGCTCGCTCCCGTGGCATCGGTGTGATCCCCGCGGACATCGGGCTCTCCTACGGCCTCTCGGGCGCCAACATCCGAAGCTCCGGCGTCGACTGGGACTCCCGGCGCGACAATCCCTGCGGTCTTGTCCATAGCGAGCTCGATTGGAAGGTCTGGACCCACCCCGACGGCGACTCGTTCGCCCGCTTCTGGGTTCGTCTCCAGGAGGTGCGCGAGAGCACGAAGATGATCGACCAGTTGCTCGACGGGCTGCCGTCGGGCCCGATAATGGCGAAGGTTCCCCGCATCATCAAGGTGCCCGCGGGTGAGGCCTATGTGGAGACCGAAAATCCCCTCGGCGTGATGGGCTATTACGTCATCTCCAAGGGCGATCTGGTGCCGTACCGGGTGAAGATCCGATCGGCGTCGTTCTCCAACATCTCCATCACACCCTGGCTTTTGCAGGGCGTCTATGTGCCCGACATCATCACCATTCTCGCCAGTCTCTACTTCATCCTGGGAGACATCGACCGGTGATCGATGCCACGCTTCTGTTCGGCGAACTCGCCTACTGGCAGCAGACTTCCCTTCGGGTGGTCGGTGGCCTCACCGCGGTGCTGCTGATCGCCGGCACCCTGGTCTACGTCCACCTGTTCAAGCTCGTGTCGTTCATGCAGAGTCGGCTCGGCCCCATGGAAGCCGGCCCGTTCGGGTCGCTGCAACTGTTGGCCGAAGTGGGCAAGTTCCTCCAGAAGGAAGACATCTTCCCCCGCAAGGCCGACAAGTTCGTCTTCGCTGCGGCACCGTTCGTGGTGCTGATGTCCACCTTCTTACTGGTGGTGGTTGTGCCGGGTGGTCCCGATGCCTGGTTCATCGATTCCGACATCGGTGTCTATCTGGCGATGGCTGTCTCGTCGATCTCGGTCATCGGCATCCTCATGGCCGGGTGGGGCTCGGCCAGCAAGTATTCCCTGCTCGGTGGCCTGAGAGCCACCGGCCAGCTGATTGCCTACGAACTCCCCCTGATCCTCGCCGTTGTAGGTGTGGTGATCCAGGCCGGCACGATGAACATGCAGCTCATCGTCTACGCCCAGGCCGACGGAGCGATCTTCGGATGGGGCGGCATCGGCAACCCCTACATCCTCACCCAGGGTGTGGGCTTCCTCCTCTTCATGATCGCCATGCAGGCCGAGCTGACCCAGACGCCTTTCGATATGCCGATCGCCGAGTCGGAACTGGTCACCGGCTACATGACCGAATACTCCGGCATGCGCTTCCTGCTCTTCTTCATCGGCGAGTTCGCCACCGCCGGTGTGTTTTCCGCCATCGCAGCGGTGCTATTCCTCGGAGGCTGGTACATCCCCGGCATCGACCCCGACGACAACATCATGAATGTGCTTGGGCCCATCGTGATGCTCACCAAGATCGTGGGCCTCACCTTCCTGGTGTTCTGGTTCCGTTTCACCTTCCCCCGCTTCCGTGAAGATCAGCTCCAGAAGCTGGCCTGGAAGGTTCTCATCCCGCTCGCTCTCGCCAACATCATGGTGACGGGCATCCTCAAGGTCGCCTTCTAGGACTCGCATGGCACTCGTACCTGGACTCATCAAAGGCCTCGGCGTCACCGGAGGAACCCTGCTTCGCACCGTCTTCCCCGACGGGTGGAAGAAGCCGATCCCCAACCCGGTCAAGGGTGCGGAGACGGTGCAGTACCCCCACGAAAAGGAAGCGCCGCCTCCCCGGGCGCGCGGGGTCATCGCCCTCCACGAGGAGAACTGCACCGCGTGCATGTTGTGCGCTCGAGAGTGCCCCGACTGGTGCATCTACATCGAGGGTCACAAGGAGAAGGCACCTCCTCGCCGGGCCGGTGGCAAGCCCCGCCAGGTCAATGCACTCGACCGCTTCGACATTGATTACGCCCTGTGCATGTACTGCGGCATCTGCGTCGACGTTTGCCCCTTCGAGGCCCTCTTCTGGAGCCCGGAATACGAGTTCTCCGAGCCCCGAATCGCCGATCTGCTCCACGACAAGTCACGCCTGGCCGAGTGGATGGAGACGGTGCCGGAGTTCGAGCCCTACGAAGCAGGCTCGGAAGCCAAGATCAAGAAGGTGCCGCCCACATGAGCGCTCTTCTCGCCGCCGCTTCTGCCGATGCCGACATCTACGTCGCCCAAAACGTCTTCTTCGGGGTGATCGCGATCACGATGATCTGGGCCGCGTTGAGGGTGGTCACCACCTCCAACGTGGTTCACGCCGCCCTTTGGCTGGTGGTTGTGCTCGCGGGAGTGGCCGTGCAGTTCATCTTCCTCGGTGCCGAGTTCGTGGCCGTCACCCAAGTGCTCGTCTACATCGGTGCCGTGATCGTCTTGTTCCTCTTCGGTGTGATGCTCACCCGTGCCTCGATGGGTGACGACGAATCGGTCGCGCGAGAGAAGCGGGCCATGGCCGCCATCACCGGCGTGCTGCTCTTCGCAGTGATGGCTGTGGCCCTCGTCGACTCCTTCGAAGATGTCCGTCTCGTGATCGACGAGCCCCAGTCCACCACCCTGGTGAGCGACTCGATCTTCTCCCAGTACATCGTGCCGTTCGAGGCGGTGTCGGTGCTCCTGCTCGCCGCCCTCATCGGGGCCATCGTCGTGGCGCGGAGGGACTGAGATGCTTCTCAACCAGTTCCTGCTGCTCGCTGCGGTCCTGTTCTGTATCGGTGTCTACGGCGTCCTCGTTCGCAAGAACGCCATGCTCGTGTTGATGTCGGTCGAGTTGATCCTCAACGCCGTCAACATCAACCTCGTCGCCTTCGGAGCCCTACAAGATGATGTCGGTGGCTCCGTCTTCGCCCTGTTCACGATCGCGGTTGCTGCTGCCGAAGTCGGCATCGGTCTCGCCATCGTCTTGCTCATGTACCGCAACCGCCGCAGCATCGACCTCTCCGAGGCCGACATGCTGAAGGGCTGAGGTCGCCGTGACTCTCTCTGTTCTTGCTGCTGAAGCCGTCTCCGGGGGTTCGAGCGTCGTTCACGACGCCAACTGGTTCCTCGAAAACGCCTGGCTCGTGCCCTTGTTGCCGGCGATCTCGTTCCTGCTGATCCTCTTCTTCGGCAAGCGCATGCCCAAGCAGGGAGCCGAGATCGGCATTGCCGCGGTCGGGCTCTCGTTTGTGCTGGCAGTAATCACCGGGTTCGCCTGGCTCGATCATCGCGAGAATTTCGAGGTGCCCGGCGCCGAGGAGCACGCCCTGGTGGTGGAGGCCGACGGGTCGGAAGGGTCAGACGATCTCACCCTCACTGCGGCCCTTGCCCAACAAGACGGTGAAGAGGGCGATCACGCCGAAACCGACGAGCACGCGGAAGACGCTGGCGAGGGCCACGAGGCGAGCAACCCCTATGTGGCGGTTCAAAACTCCACCCAGTGGTTCCAGTCGGGCGGGATCGAATTCAACGCCGGCATCCTGGTCGACGGCTTGTCGGTGATGATGCTCTTCGTGGTGTCGCTGGTGTCGCTGCTGGTGCACATCTACTCCACCGACTATGTGGGCGGCGACCGCCGTTACACCCATTTCTTCGCCTTCTTGTCGTTGTTCACCGCCGCGATGCTCTTCTTCGTGCTGAGCGACAATCTGATCCAGATGATCGTTGGTTGGGAGTTGGTGGGCGTCTGCTCCTTTGTGCTCATCGGCCATTGGTGGGAGGAGAAGGCCAACTCCGACGCTGCCCTCAAGGCCTTCCTCACCAACCGTGTCGGCGATATCGGTCTCCTGGTCGGCATGATCACCCTGTTCTTCGCGGCGGGCGGTGGCGTCACCTTCGACACGGTCACCATCAACTCCGAGATCGTCGCCGGCAATGTCGGCCACACCGCACTCGTTGTGGCTGCGGCCAGTCTGATGGCTGCGGTGATGTCGAAGTCCGGCCAGTTCGTTCTCCACACGTGGCTGCCCGATGCCATGGCGGGACCCACGCCGGTATCGGCGCTCATCCATGCCGCCACCATGGTGGTGGCCGGCATCTTCATGGTGGCCCGGCTCTACCCCGTATTCTTCGAGGGCATGCAGATCGGTGGGTCGAGCATCAACCTGCTGGCTACGGTGGGCGCGATCACCCTCGTGTTCGGTGGCCTGCTCGCCTTCGTGCAAGACGACATCAAGAAGGTGCTCGCCTATTCCACGGTGAGCCAGCTCGGCTATATGGCGATGGCTCTCGGTGTCGGCGCCTGGACCGCGGCGGTGTTCCACCTCTTCACCCACGCCTTCTTCAAGGCCAACCTCTTCCTCGGGTCGGGATCGGTGGCTCACTCGGTGCACAGCTTCGACATGAAGAAGGACATGGGAGGCATGAAGAAGTTCATGCCCAGGACCTACGTCACCTTCATCATCGGCTCACTCGCTCTCGCGGGCGTCTTCCCCTTGGCGGGCTTCTGGTCGAAGGACGAGATCCTCGTTGGCACCGGTGGCTGGGGCCTGTTCGGAGGCACCGGCGGCAACGGCGCGTACACCTTCCATCTCACCATGGGCATGATCGGCGCCGGTCTCACCGCGGCCTACATGACCCGATGCATCTACCTCACCTTCCACGGTGAATACCGAGGTGGGCATCACGACGACGCCCACGCCGAGGATGCCGACCACGACCATGCCCAGGGGCATGGCGACCCCCAAGAGTCGGGCCCGCGGATCCTGGTGCCCCTCTACGTGTTGTCGGGCTTCGCCATCTTGGCCGGGCTCCTCAATCTGCCCAGCGGATTCCAGCTCGTCCCCGACTCCTGGCAGGAGCGCTTCGGTCACTTCATCGAGCCAGCCGGTGCGTCCTATTTCCCAGTGATCAGCCATGGCGGGCCCAGCTGGTCCCTCGCGATCATCTCGAGCGTCATCGCCATCGGCGGTGGCCTGTTCGCCTTCTACTACTACTTCGTGCGTGTCGATCGCATGAGCAAGCAGCTCGGCGAATCGCTCACCGGCCTACCCGACGGGCTCACCAGCACCAACAGCCTCGCCCGAGTCGGCCACAAGGTGCTGGTGGAGAAGTACTACCTAGATCATCTCTACACCGGGGTCATCACCGGCTTCACCAAGGGTCCCCTCGCCCGCGCCGCCTACTGGGTCAACCAGAATGTCATCGACCGCGCCATCGACACCACCGGCACCGCATCGGTGGCCACTGGCCGCCTGATCTACGAAAAGATCGACCAGGGCACCATCGACCGAACCATCGACGGCGTTGGCAGGGCATCCGACGCCTCCGGCCAGGGTCTGCGCCACATCAACTCCGGCAAGATCCAGAACTACGCCGCCATCCTCTTCGCCGGCGCGGCCATCCTCGCCGGCGCCTTCATCATCATCCTCGCTTTCTAGATCCATCCTGATTTCAAATTTCTGACTGGTAACCGGGAACAACACACATGACCGATTTCCTCAACGACTGGGGCCTCACCGCCATCACATTCGTGCCGCTCGCCGGCGCGCTGGTGATGATGCTCATCCCACGAGACAAAGAGGGGACCCACAAGCAGATCTCGCTGGGCGCCTCGCTGTTGGCGCTCGCCCTTGGCGTGGTGCTCCTCTTCGACTTCGACTACGGCTCGGCGGGAACGCTGCAGTACGTCACCGACGAGAAGTGGATCGAGGTCATCAATTCGCGATACATCCTCGGCCTCGATGGGATGTCGCTGCCCCTGATTGCACTCACGGTGTTGGTGATGCCGCTGGTGTTCATTTATTCGTTGAACCACATCCCTGAACCGGGCAACGGCAAGGCCTTCCTCATATTGATGCTCATCCTCGAGACGGGCATGATCGGCACTTTCGTCGCTCAGGACCTCATCTTGTTCTTCGTCTTCTTCGAGGTCGTCCTGCTCCCGATGTTCTTCATGATCGCGGTGTGGGGTGGCCCAAACCGTCGCTACGCATCGCTGAAGTTCTTCCTGTTCACCCTCTTCGGCTCAGCCGTGATGCTGCTCGGTTTCCTCGCCCTGTTCTTCTTGTCGAAGGACGCCACCACCGGCGAGTTACTGCGCACCTTCGACATGAGGGTCCTCACCGATGCGGCTGGCGCAGGAATCGTGAGATCCTCCCAGCTGCTCATCTTCGGCGCCATGTTCCTCGGGTTCGGTATCAAGGTCCCCCTGTTCCCGTTCCACACGTGGCTCCCCGACGCCCACACCGAAGCACCCACCCAGGGATCGGTGATCCTGGCTGCGATCCTGCTGAAGCTCGGCACCTACGGCTTCATCCGCATCGCCATCCCGATGCTGCCCGAAGCGGCCGAAGCGTGGGCTCCTTGGATCGGTCTCGTCGCAGTGATCGGAATCATCTACGGCGCACTCGGATGCCTGGCCCAGACCGACATGAAACGCCTGATCGCGTTCTCCTCGGTGGCCCACATGGGATTCGTGATGCTCGGAATCGCCACCCTCACCGACTTCGGCATCAACGCCGCCATCTTCGGCATGGTCGCCCACGGCCTGATCACCGGCATGCTCTTCTTCGTGGCCGGTTCGGTGAAGGAGCGTTACCACACCCTCGAGATCGGTCGCCTGGGCGGCATGCTCGTGCAGGCCCCCCATCTCGGCTGGATCCTCGGCTTCATCACGATGGCCTCGCTCGGTCTGCCCGGCTTGGCCGGCTTCTGGGGCGAGTTCCCCGCGATCCTGGCCACGTATCAGCCCGCCAACGGCCTCCCGGAGGAGACATTCCGCACCTTCATGGTGATAGCCGCGGTGGGCACCGTTCTCGCGGCTGGCTATCTGCTCTGGCTCCTCCAACGCACTGCCATGGGTGAGCCGTCAGAGGAATTCGCCGACGACCCCAACATCACCGATGTGACCCGCATCGAATGGATCGCCTGGACGCCTCTGCTTGCGCTCATCCTCGTCTTCGGTGTGGCCCCCGGGCTCATCTTCGAGATCACCGATCCGGCCGTCATCGAGTCGCTCAACAACTGCTTGCAGCTCCCGGCGGGCTGCGAGGGTGTGGCTGAAGCCACCCAGGCCGCGTTCGGGGGCTGATCCAACATGCTCGCCCTGCTCGCCCAGCAAGTCCCAGACTTTGTCCGGCCGGACATCGACTGGCACGCGGCTGCCCCGGAGCTCACTCTCCTGGCCTTTGGCGCGCTCGTCACCCTGATGGACATCGTGTGGCTGGAGAAGGGGCGCAAGGTCACCGCCATCGTGGCCTCCATCGGACTTCTCGCCACCATGGTTCCCATCGTCACCCTGGCGGTCGACGGTGCCGATCGGGCGATGTTCGACGGGGCGTTCGTCGTCGACGACTATGCCCTGATCATGAAGGCCGTGTTCGTCCTCGCCGGCTATGTGGTGATCCTGCTCAGCACCAACTACATCGCTGAGGGCGACTACTGGGAGAACGAATACTACGGACTCCTGTTGAGCTCGATTCTCGGCATGATCCTCATGGCCTCGGCCCGCGACCTGATCACGATCTTCGTGGCCCTCGAGCTGCTGTCGATACCCGCCTACATGTTGGCCACCTGGCGAAAGCGCGACCTCAAGAGCAATGAGGCGGGCATGAAGTACTACCTGATGGGTGTCTTCGCCTCCTCGATCATGCTCTACGGCATGTCCCTGCTCTACGGGGGCTCGGGTTCTACCCTGCTCACCGACATCAACGAGTCGGTCAGCGGACCCGGTGATCCGTCGGCGGTGGTGGTGCTCGGCATCATTTTTGTGATCGTCGGTTTCGCGTTCAAGGTTTCGGCGGTGCCCTTCCACACCTGGGCCCCCGACACCTACGAGGGTGCCCCCACCCCGGTCACCGCCTTCCTCTCGGTGGCATCGAAGGCAGCCGGGTTCGTCGCCCTGATGAACATGCTGTTCGTTGGCTTCTTCGGCCGCGACGATGTCTACGAGCCGGTGATCTGGATCCTGGCCGCGCTCTCCATGACCGTCGGCAATCTCATTGCTCTGCGCCAGACCAACATGGTGCGCATGCTCGCCTACTCAGGCGTAGCCCAAGCCGGCTACATGCTCGCCCCGCTGGCGGTTGCGAGCGACGTTCCCGACTCTGCTCTCGCCGCCACGGTGGGCTATCTCGTCATCTATGCCGCGATGAACCTCGGCGCCTTCGCCGTGGTGATTGCGGTGGCCCGCAAGACCCGAACAGCGGAGATCGACGACTATCGCGGCCTCTTCCAGTGGGCACCCGGCCTCACCGTGGCCATGACGGTGTTCCTCTTCGCCCTGGCCGGAATTCCCCCGCTCGGCGGCTGGTGGGCCAAGTTCCGAATCATGGGCGCGGTGATCGAGGCCAACACCACCGCCGGCGTGGTGATGGGGATCTTCGTGGCCGTCAACTCGGTGATAGCGCTCTACTACTACGCCCGGGTCGGCGTGAAGATGTGGGCTGAGCCCGCTCCCGAAGGCGACACCGCTCCGGTGCGGATTCCAGTGTCCATTGCCTCGGCTCTAGTGCTCACTGCCGGGGCCACCATCGCCTTCGGTGTGCTGCCGGGTCTGGTCGGTGAGGTCACCAAGGTGAGTCTGCTCGCCGGGGTCGGCGGCTGAGTAGTCGATGAACGGCGCGCTGCTCCCTGATCGGCTGCGGCGCCAGATCGCCGAAACGGGCCCGATGTCGGTGTCGGCCTTCGTCGACGCGGCTCTCTACGACCCGACCGACGGGTTCTACACCTCTGGTGGCAGAGCCGGGCGCCGGGGCGATTTCCTCACCGCTCCGGAGGTGGGCCCTCTCTTCGGAGCCGTCATCGCCCGAGCCCTCGACACCTGGTGGGAGGCCGCGGGACGCCAAGATCGCTTCGATGTGGTGGAGTATGGAGCCGGGCCCGGTGCCCTCGCCCGTTCGGTGCTGGCGGCCGAGCCGGCCTGCCTTGTAGCGGAGGCGCTCACCTGGACGATGGTGGAACGGTCTGAATCCCAGCGCACCCAACACCTCGTCCACCGGGTGGTCACAAGTGTTGCCGAATTGGCTGCCGATGCGGCTGATGCCTCCGTCGTCCTTGCCAACGAACTCCTCGACAACCTGCCCTTCGACATAGTCGAGCTCACCGCCGATGGCTGGCACGAACTGGTGGTCGACGTCGGCCCCGATGAACGGTTCGTCGAGCAGCTTGGTCGCCCGGTCGAGCCGCCCACAGTGCCGGAGGACACCGCCATCGGCGCCCGCCTTCCGGTTCAGGAAGCGGCGCGCGAGTGGGTTGGAGAGATGCACCGCCGCCACCCCGGTGCTCGCGTCGTGGTGTTCGACTATTGCGCCACCAGCGCCGAGCTCATCGACCGCGGGCCGGGCTGGCTCCGATCGTTTCGCCACCACGACGATGCTCGGCGATGGCTCGACGACCCCGGTTCGGCCGATATCACCAGCGACGTCGACCTGGATCAGCTGCAGCTGCGTCATGAGGCGGATTCGGTGCGTTCTCAAGCCGGGTTCCTGAAGGCTCACGGAATCGATGATCTGGTGGAGGAGGGTCGGACTGCTTGGGCCGAAGGAGCTCATCGCAGCGATCTTCCGGCCATTCGGGGCCGGAGCCGGATAGTCGAGGCCGAGGCACTGCTCGATATGGCAGGGATGGGTGCGTTCTCGGTGCTGGAGTGGTGTCCCTAGAGCGGCTGGCCCCCAAGCGGCGCCTACACTCCATGCCATGGCCGTCACGGAGCGTGTGCCTCTCACCCGTCATCGGGTCGCCGGGGCGGCGCTCGACCTGATCGACGCCCAGGGGCTCGATGGATTGAGTATGCGCAAGCTCGGGGTATCGCTCGGGGTTGAGGCGATGTCGCTCTACAACCATGTGTCCAGCAAGGACGACCTACTCCTGGCCGTCACCGATGAGCTGTACGTGAAGATCTTGGTGAGCTATGGCGAGCCGGCCGGCGATTGGCGGGTCAAGGCCCGTCGGATGGCTGCCGGCTATGTCCACATCGCAGGTGAGCACCCCAACGCGATCCCTCTCCTCGTGGAGCGACCGGTGTCCACCCCCCGAGGCCAGGAGTTCATGAGCAGGGTGGTGGGGATATTCGACGATGCCACCGACGATATGCGCCTCGCAGCCCTGGCCTTCTCGGTGGCGTCGAGCTGGGTCGTCGGCACCCTGGTGCAGGAACAGAACATGGTGCGCCAGCTCGCGGTGGATGCCACGGCCTCCGCACCCGAGCTTGAAGATCCCACCATGGCCCGCTTCCGGGAAGCGTACGCAAGCCTCTTGTCGAGTGAGGAACGAGTGGTTGACGGGCTCGAGGCGGTGCTCGACGGTATCGAGCGCCGCTACTTCTCGGCCTGAGTCGGTTCGCTCCCAGGGGGCGCCGGTGGCGGCGCGGGGAGAGAACGACTTCGGTTGCGGCGCCAGATCCAGACGCCGATCAGGGCGAACGGGCTGAACGGTAGAGCCGCACCTAGTGCCAAGAGTAGGATGCTGGCGACGATGGCGAGGGCGGTAACCGCCCCCGAGAAGGCATCGAAGAACCCGGGAAGGGGCTCGTCGGAGTCGGCGAGCAGCACGGCATCGGAACGAGCGGACACCTCGGCGTCGGGATTGTCGCCCGGTGTGGCGCTTGCGACGACGTCGAGGAACAACCCGCTGCGGGCATCTCGGCGCCGCACCCGACCATCATCGAGATCGAGCTCGACGATCGCCACCACCCGATCACCGGGAGCGAGCAGGGCGAGTTCGCCGCTGCGCACGGTGAAGTCGGCGGTGCGAAGGCGAAGGGCCTCTGATTCGATCTCGAGGTCGATGAGATCGGCATCACCGACGTTCTCGATCTCGATGCACCACACAGCCGATCCGTCGCGGGAAGTGGCCAGTTCGGTGGAACCGGGGCAGGCGGACGCCTCGTCGTCGCCGAGCCAACTCTCCACGGCCAGTTCGGCGGGCAGGGTCTCGATGCCCTTCTCGGTGATCGTTACGGTGATGGTGGCCAGGCTCACCTGGTCGCGAAGGGTGCGCAGTTGGCCCCTGAGGGTCTCGAGTGTGGTTTCGCGGTCGAGGAGTTGGCGCTCTAGGTCGGCGATGATGTTGATGTCGCCTGCATTCTCAAGGAAACCTCTCAGCCGGAGCACGCTGGCCTCCGAGGTGCTGATCCGGCTCTCGAGATCGACCACCCGATCGGTGACGTCGTCGGCGGAGATGGTCTGGTCGACGAGCTCACCGACCCCCGCCAGTTGCTCGAGCGCGGTATCGAAGTCGGCGGGCAGGATCTTGAAGGTGAGTACGGTGCGAGGCGACGGGTCGACGGTTGTGCTCTGGCCGAACACGATCCCGCCCAGGCTCTGCACGATCAGGGTTGCCTCCCGGCCCGCGGCGGCCACATCGGCCACCGCCACCCCGATCGTTGCTCGAAACACGATGTCACGCCCGATGTCGGCACCGGTGAGGGCGGTGGGAACCGCGAGCCCTGGTTCGGCTTCGCCTTCGGCATCGTCGCCGTCGGCCGCCGGTTCTTGGGGGGCACCGGAACTGTCGCTGGCATTGCCGCCAGCATCTGAGTCGTCTCCGCTGTCGTCGCCTGCATCATCACCGAAGTCAGCGGAGGAGGCGGTATCGCCGGCACTACTGTCATCGCCGCCGTCGGAGCAGCTGGCCGCGAGCACCGCTGCGATCAACAGCAATGGCAGCCAGAATCGCAGGGTCCGCCGTTTGGTCGTCATGATCAAGCCTCCCGAGAATCAGTGCGTGTCAGACGTTCAGCCGACAACCCTGGTTCCCGACAATCTTCCCGCCGTGATGATTCGACACTATGTGAGTTCGGGCGCCAGGCGCCTACTCGGTGTGTACGAGGCGAAAACCTTCGACGAACTCGGCGTCACAACCGGCATCGCGGGCCGCGGTGGAACACCAGGTGCGGATCATCTCCGGGAGGGCTTCGGCTCGAGGATCGTTCTGGCTGTGGTGCTCGAGCAGGGCTTCGATCTTGCGTTCGATGGCGGCGGAGATGTCGACGAAGAGGTTGTTGTCGGAGCCGGCCATCAGCCACAGGCGCGGCACCGAATGAGGCAGGTGTCCTTCGGCCAGAAGCTCGGGGAACGAATGCCCGTTGCGGGAGTCGGGGTACACCGCGGCCACGACCGCCTCGCCGGTGGCGAGATGATCAGGATGCGATGCGTAGATACGGCCCCAGTTGCGCTCCGGTGTTTGGCTGATCACAAGATCGGGCTTCACGATCCGGATGATGCGAGAGATCGCCTTGCGCAACTCGAGGCTGGCCACGATCGCGCCGTCGGGGAAGCCGAGCCAATGGATCTCGGTGACGCCCACCACCTTGGCGGCCGCGGTCTGTTCGGCCTGGCGGATCTCGGTGAGCTCGGCGGGAATGAGATCGGCGGGCTCGCCGGCCTGGCCACTCGTGACCAACGCGTAGACCACCTCCACGCCATGGTCGGTGAAAGAGGCGACGGTGCCCGCGGTACCGAAGTCGATGTCGTCGGGATGGGCCACGATGACCAGCACCTTGGTGGGGATTCGGTCGTCGTCACTGTGAATGAGCTCGGTCAGCGTCATCGGGGAAGTGTACTGAGCCGGAAGTCGGGGTCTCACCGATCAGGCGAGTAAGACCCACGTGGGCACCGTTCACCTCTAGACTTTTCGAGCCGTGCCCACCACCGCCATTCCTGCTGCTGCTCTTTCGGAGCTACTCACCGCCGCCGACGTGTCGCGCTCGCTGTGGGCCGCGATCGACAGTGGTGCGATGGATGAGCTCGTACCGGAACTCGCGGCCCTGCGGATGGAGCAGGATCCGGTCCACCGCCACAAGGACGTCCTCGCCCACACGGTTGCCGTGGTCGCCAAGACGCCCGACGATCTGGTGGTGAGGCTCGCCGCCTTGTTCCACGATATAGCCAAGCCGCGAACGCGCAGCTTCGAGCACGGCGGGGTCACCTTCCGCCACCACGAGGTGGTGGGCGGGCGAATGGCGAAGAAGAGGCTGGCGGCGCTCGGCTACCCCGAGGCCGTAGTTGAAGATGTCGCCGAGTTGGTTCGGCTCTCGGGCCGATTCAAGGGTTATGCCGATGGCTGGTCCGACGGGGCCATCCGGCGCTACGCAAGAGACGCCGGCCCCCTGCTCGGTCGACTCAACGCGCTCATCAGGTCGGACTCCACCACCCGCAACCAGGCCAAGGCCGATGCCCTCCAGGCCCTGATCGACGATCTCGAGCAGCGCATCGCCGAACTCGCCGAGGAAGATCGGCGCGCCGCGGAACGACCCCAGATCGACGGGGCGACGGTGATGGCTCATCTGGGGCTCGAGCCCGGGCCAGAGGTGGGCCAGATCATGAAGTGGCTGCTCGAGCTCAAGCGCAGCGAGGGAGAACTACCCGAGACCGAGCTGATGGAGCGACTCGACTCCTACTGGGCGTCGCGCCAGGGCTGACCCCGGGCGCTTCGATGGCGCCTTCGAGAATCGAACTGCCGTGCGCTCAAGCCCGGTCGGTCCCGACCGACAGGCACAGCGATACCACGACCGTGAGGTGATCAGAATGGCAGCCGTCACCACCCCGTTGATCCAGGACCACGCATCGGCTCATTGCCCTGCGACCGTGAGCGTGATCGTTTGTGCCCACGCCGAGGAGCGGTGGGACGACATAGCCCGCGCCATCACGTCACTGGCCCAGCAGAGCCACGCCCCTGATCAGGTGGTTCTTGTAATCGATCACAACGACGACCTGCTGGAACGAGCGGCCAACACCTATTCGGGACGTTTCGGCGAGTCGCGTCAGCTGCGGATCGATGTGGTCACCAACACCGACAAGCAGGGTCTGGCCGGTGCCCGGGATTCTGGTGTGGTGTGGTGTGACGGCGATGTCGTCGCATTCCTCGACAACGATGCCAGCGTCGCCAACCCCAACTGGATCGCCATGATGCTGGCTGCCTATGTCGACAGTGACGTGGCGGGCGTGGGTGGGGGAGCGATGCCGATTTGGTCGGGAACCGAGCAACCCGAGTGGTTCCCTTCGGAATTCGGCTGGGTAGTCGGCTGCTCATACCTCGGCTTGCCCAGCGAACCCGCCGAGGTGCGCAACCTGATCGGCTGCAACATGTCGTTCCGCCGTGAGGTGTTCGAGACGATCGGTGGGTTTTCCGTCGGCGCTGAGCGGCCCGAGAGAAGCCCCGTCAGAGGTAGGGAGACCGAGTACTGCATCCGACTTCATCAGCGTTTCCCCGAGGCCCGGCTCGTATTCGACCCTCGTCTCGATGTCGTACACCGGGTCTCTCCGGATCGACGAGAGTTCAGATACTTCAGGTCGAGGTGTTGGGCCCAAGGCGTGGCGAAGGCGCTCGTCGCCCGCAATGTCGGCTCCCATGATGGCCTCGCGGCCGAGCGCACCTATGCCCGGAAGGTGCTTCCGATGGGTGTGGCGCGTGGCATCGGGGAGGGCCTCCGAGGCCAGTCCAGCGGATTCCGTCGTGCCGGCGCGATAGTGCTCGGTCTGATGTGGGCCACCGCGGGATACGCCCGGGGTCGAGTGGCCCGTGCCGCCGCTTGATTCGGCTGCTACCGCTCAAATCGAGTGGAGTTGAGCCGACTATTCAATGAGGTGCGCTGGTACTCGGCGCGGCAGCCGAAAGGACAAGCATGAGGCGAGCAACGATCGTGATGGCCAGCATTCTGGCGCTGGTGGCCTCGGCCTGCGGAGGAAGCGCGGAAGAAGATTTCCGCGCCGACATGGTCGACAGTGGGTTGATGACCAACGACAACGTCGATTGTGTTCTCACCGCCTTCGCGGAGAATGGCATCAGCGTCGACAGCATCTCCGACGGTGTGCTCGGCGATGCCGACATTCCTGAGGATGCCCAGGAGGCGGTGTTCGGATGCCTGGCCCCCGGGCTCGGTGACCTGCTCGACGATGTCGACTCCGATGTCGACTCCGATCTCTTTGGCAGCGACGACTCCGACGCCAACACCAGGGGCGATGATCCGGTGCTCGATGTCCTCTGGGACGCGTGTGCGGGCGGCGACGGCCAGGCCTGCGACGACCTCTACTTCGATTCGCCGTTCGGAAGCGACTATGAACGATTCGGCGATACCTGTGGCGATCGATTCACCGAGGTTTCGGTCCTCTGTGCCAACGAACTGGGCTGATCGTCACCCGGCCGACTGACCGCGATCGCCTACCGCTAATTGGCAGGCAACCGTGGGTCGGCGGGCTGTAACCTTGAGCCCATGCATGTAGGAATCGTTGGTGCCACTGGCCAGGTGGGCGGCGTGATGCGCACCCTGTTGGCGGAGCGCGACTTCCCGGTCGACTCCTTGAGGCTGTTCGCTTCGGCCCGATCGGCGGGCCGCGCCATCGAGTGGAACGGCACCGACATCACCGTGGAGGGCGCGGCCACCGCCGATTTCTCGGGCCTCGATGTCGCCCTGTTCTCAGCGGGTGGCGACACCAGCAAGCAGCTCGCCCCCGGTGTTGCGGCGGCGGGCGTGATCGTCATCGACAACTCTTCGGCCTGGCGCATGGACCCCGATGTGCCCCTCGTGGTGCCCGAGGTGAACGCCCACGATCTCCGGTCGATTCCCAAGGGGATCGTGGCCAACCCCAACTGCACCACCATGGCCGCGATGCCGGTGCTCAAGCCGCTGGCCGATGAAGCCGGTTTGGAAGCGCTCGTGGTGTCCACCTACCAGGCGGTGTCGGGGGCCGGTCTGTCCGGGGTGCGCGAGCTAGACGAGCAGGCTCAGAAGGTGGGCGCAGACGGGCCGACGCTCACCTACGACGGTCGGGCGGTGGCCCTCGAAGCGGGCGACAACTTCCCCGCGCCGATCGCCTTCAATGTGGTGCCGTTCGCTGGCTCTCTGGTCGAGGATGGTAGCGAGGAGACCAACGAGGAACAGAAGCTGCGCTTCGAGAGCCGCAAGATCCTCGGTCTCCCCAACCTGGCAGTGTCGGGCACATGTGTGCGGGTTCCGGTGTTCACCGGCCACTCCCTTTCGATCAATGCCCGCTTCTCTTCGCCCATCACGCCCGAAAGGGCCCGCGAACTCCTGGCCGCGGCCGATGGAGTCCAGCTCGCCGACATGCCCACACCGCTCCACGCAGCGGGCCTCGACGACTCCTTCGTCGGCCGAATTCGAGTGGACGACACCGTGGAGTACGGCCTGAGCCTATTCATTTCCGGTGACAACCTCCGTAAGGGTGCCGCGCTCAACACCATCCAGATAGCGGAGAGCCTTCTCGCCCAGAATCTGATCTGAGCCGGCGCCCGACCGGAAGGGTCAGGGCGGGTCCTCCACATATCGGCGCATGGCGTCGTCGAGGGTGAGGCCGAGTTGGTTGGCCAGTGATGCCAGCCAGGCGAGAACGTCGCCGAGTTCGTGCAGTTGTTGCTCCGGAGTTCCCTTGCGGACAGCCTGGGCGAGTTCGCCGAGCTCCTCGCACAGCCAGGCCACAGTGGCCGGAATCCCGCGGGCGTGGTCGGCCTCGCCGTAGAGATCGTCCATCAGGGCCTGAACTTCGACAAGATCCATTCGCCGACTCTAGGCGGGCGACCGGGGCCGCTCAGGTGGTGTTGATGGATCGGGTGGGGTGGTCGCCCAGAGCCCAGCGCAGGGTGCGGAGAAGTAGTGCCGTGGCGGGCCTGATGGCGGCGGGTTCGGCGAGGGGGGCGATCGGGAGCCAGAGCTTGCGGCGGGCATAGCGGGGGAGCAGGGAGATCGCGGCGGTGGAGACGACCCCGTAGGCAGGTCGGGCAGCCAGCGCCAGCGGCGGCATGAGAAGAAATCGCACCGTGCCTCGGGCCTGGCTTCCAACCTGGAGCTCGGGTCGGAAGGCAACGAGCTGGTCTCGCAGTTCCCGACGTGACCGGGGCGGATCGATCACCCCGAGCTTCTCGGCGATGATCGCCATCTCCGCGACGTAGCGGTCGGCCTGCTCAGCCGAGAGGGGCACCTCTCCGTAGCGAAGCCGTGCCGCAAGGAAGCTGTCGACCTCGGTGCAGTGCACCCACATCAGAAGGTGGGGGTCGTTGGCCGAGTACGGCCGCCCGTCAGGAGCGCGGCCCACCACACCATCGTGAACGCGGCGCACCACCTGTATGACCTGTTCGGCCTCCGCCATGGTGCCGAAGGTGGTGGTGGCGATGAAAGAGCCGGTGCGTTGGAGGCGCCCCAGGGGATCGGTGCGATAGGTGGAATGATCGGCGACACCGGCCATGGCGAGGGGATGCAACGCCTGGAGTAGGAGGGCTCGAAGGCCACCCACGAGCATCGACACGTCGCTGTGGACCGCCCAGGCGGCACTCTCAGGCCCGAAGAGGCGCGGAGTGTCGGGATCGAAGACGAACTCGGCCCGTTCCGACTTGCCCGCGAGCATCAGGCGTAATCCGTGGCCGAGTCGCTCGCGAACCGGGTCGAAAAGTTCATCAGGGCCGGGCGCCATGCTGTTCACGGTACGGCGCCCGGCCCTGGTTCGGGGTCAGCGCCGCCCCCGTCGCCAGCGGCGTTGGCCCGGGCGATCGGTCGGGGCTTGGTGGGCCGACCGGAATTGTGGGGGTGTCGACGGCGTTCGAGGTGGCGTAACTGTCGAGCGCGCTCCAGCACCATTGCCTGGTTGAGCATTTCCTGTATGAGAGTTCCGTTCGAGGAATTGAGCGTCGGGGTGGATACGGACAGCTCTCGCGGCGCGGCGAACAAGGTTCGCGTGGTCTCACGAGAGAGGTTCTCGGCGGGGCCGGGGCGCCGATCAGGTCGCGGCAGAGAGCGCGACGGGGAGATCGGTGGGCGTGATCACGTTGGTGTAGGACTGGACTCAGGAGACGGGCTGTCGTGCCCAGAGACTCTCGTGATCGATGAAGGTCCGGCACTCGCACCACAGGCAGGCCTGGTTGCTGAATCCATGGCAGTGAGAACCCTCGTGGTGCCCACAAGAGCAGTGTCGTTCAGACTCGAACAGATAGTCGAGAAAGCTGGTCACAGGCCCCCATCGGCGGTTTGCACATGAAAAGTGAATCTGGTCAACTCTGGGGTATGGACATTCGCGAAGCCCTCTACACGACCCGCGCCATGAGGCGGGTCACCCCCGACGCCCTACCCGAAGATGTGCAGATGCGCATCCTCGATGCCGCCGTTCGCGCCCCGAGCGGTGGCAACGGTCAGTCGTGGCGGTTCATGTTGGTCGACGACATCGAGCAGAGAGCCAAGCTCGGCGACCTCTACCGGGAGTGCATCGACGTTCTCTGGGCAACGGTCTATGCCGACCGCGTGGAATCGGCTGGCGCCAACGACGATCCGGCATCCATCGAGTTTCGACGGATCATCAAGTCGGTCAACTGGGCTCAGGAAAACTTCGCCAGCTACCCCCTGCTTCTCTTCGCCTTCGACCGTGGCGACGGCTCGGGCGGCTCGATCTATCCCGCAGTCTGGAGTGCCATGTTGCAGGCCCGTGCCGACGGCGTCGGGTCGTCACTCACCACCGTTCTCAACTTCAAGAACGAGGAGACCTTCGAGGTGCTGGGTGTGCCGGCCGACCAGGGATGGCAAATGTCGTGCTGTGTTCCGATGGGTTACCCCACCGGCAAGTGGGGAGTCGCCAAGCGAAAGCCCGCACACTGGGTCTCCTACCGCAACACCTGGGGCACGCCGGTGGGGTTCGAGATCGACGAACCCCTCTGGCCCTGAACCGGCCCCGACCCACGGTGGTTTGGGGTCAATCCCAGACCCAACGGGTAGCGGCGGTGGAGAACTCCTCGGGTCGTTCGATGAGCCCGAATGCTCTCTCGGGGATCACCTCGAAGGTGGTGCCGGCCCGAAGGAACTCGGCCATCTCATCGCGCGGCCACGTGCCGTCGTGATATTTCTCTACCCAGGTCTCGATCAGGGCGTCGGCGTGCGCTCCGCTCACCTCGACGGCCCGGCCCTCCACCGAGACACACTCCACAGTGTCCTCGTTGGTCACCACCACCCGACCATTGGTTCGCATGTTGCGGGTCTTGCGGGCCGTGCTCGCACACCCGAGGCCCCAGCGCTGTGAGTCGGGCATCCACACCCCCCATACCGGCATGCTGTGGGGCCGGCCCGCGGTGTCGGCGGTGATCAGCCAGTAATTGCGGGTGGCCACCAGTTTCTGCTCGGCCCACTCCCACGGGAGCAGGCCGGTGGGGTCGTCGGTGACTCCGTATCCGGGCATGTTCGGGCGTTCGGACCGGGGGGCGGGGCTCATCTGCGTACGGTATGTCGTGGTGAGGCCACGCGCACGGGCAGACTGTCGAGCGATGGGGGAACAGTCGCGACGATTGGCGCTGGGAATCGACACCGGTGGTACCTACACCGATGCCGTGCTGTACGAGGACGCGAGTGGGGAGGTGCTCGCCAAGGCGAAAGCGCCCACCACCCACGACGATCTCGCCATCGGCATCGAGGCGGCCATAGACCGAGTTCTCGGCGCGGGGGCTGGCGGCCACCCCACGGTGACGCCCGCTGCGATCGAATTGGTGTCGCTGTCGACGACACTCGCAACCAACGCCCTCGTGGAGGGTACGGGCCGTCCGGCATGCCTCGTCACCATCGGCTTCGACGACGGCGCCCTCGATCGTGGCGGCCTGCGCGAGGCGATCGGAGACGATGAGGTGATCGGCGTCTCCGGCGGCCACAACTCCCACGGAGATGAGGTGGAGCCCCTCGACCTCGAGTCCCTCGGTGCGCGCATCGACGAGGTGGCCGATCACGTCGACGCCTTCGCGGTGACTGCCCAGTTCGCCACCCGCAACGCCGATCATGAGCTTGCGGCCCGCGACCTGATCCGGCAGCGCTCAGGAAAGCCGGTGACCTGCAGCCATCGACTTTCGGCCAAGCTCAACGGCCCCAAGAGGGGAGTGACGGCGCTACTCAATGCCCGCCTGATCTCGATGATCGACGACCTCGTCACTACCACCGCGGAGATTCTCGCCCACCGTGGTGTCGATGCTCCCATGATGATCGTGAGAGGCAATGGTTCTCTGGTGTCGGCCGACTTCGTGAGGGACCGCCCGGTGGAAACGATTCTGTCGGGTCCCGCCGCGAGCCTGATCGGAGCGGCCCACCTGGCCGGACGCGCCGATGCCATCATCGCCGACATCGGCGGCACCACCACCGACATCGCGGTACTCAGGGACGGTGAGCCGGAGGCGGGCCCCGACGGGGCTGATGTCGGCGGTCACGAGACCATGGTGGAAGCGGTGAGGATGCACACCCACGGGCTCGGCGGCGACAGCGAGGTGCGGCTCGCCGATCGGGCCATCGGCGCCCAGTTGGAAATCGGGCCCCGGCGGGTGGTGCCCCTGAGTCTCCTCGCCGGCGCCGAGCCCGACGCGGTGCTCGGCGTGCTCCGACGCCAGCTCGGCGAAGATGTTCCGGGTGTCCACGATGGTCGCCTGGTGAGGCTCACCGCGAGAGCGAGCGGGGCACGACTCGACCCCAACGAGCTCCGGGTTGTTACTGCGATCGGGGATGGGCTGGTGGCGGTTGATTCGGTGGTGTCGAGCAGTGTCCAGGAGCGGGCCTTGCGGCGCCTGGTGAGTCGGTCCCTCGTGCGTGTGGCCGCCTTCACCCCTACCGACGCGAGTCATGTGCTCGGCAACCAGTCCACTTTCGATGCCGAAGCGGCGCGCCTGGGGGCGGAGCTGTTCGCTCGTCGGCGAGACCGTTTCGGAGCAGCCATCGCCGAGACGCCCGAACAGGTCTCGACCCTCGTGGTCGATGCCTTGGTGCGTAGATCAGCTGAAGCAGTGCTCGGAGCGGCCCTCGACAGCGACGGCCTGCCTCTCGAGGCCTCCACCTCAGAGCTCGTAGCGGCGTCCCTCGACGGCACGGCGGTGAGCACTCGCCTCGGTATCGGGCTGGCGGTGCCCCTGGTGGGGTTGGGCGCCCCCGCCTCGACCTACTACCCGGCGGTCGGTTCCCTGCTCGGCTCAACGGTGGAGATCCCCGAGCATGCCGACGTGGCCAACGCCATCGGTGCGGTGGTGGGCAAGGTGAGGGTGCGCAAGGAGATCACGGTAACCGCCCCGCGGCGAGGGGTGTACCGCATCCATGCAGGGAGCGAACCCGAAACCGTTTGGGAGCGTCCCGACGCTCGCGATCGAGCCCTCGAACTGGTGTCGGAAGCCGCCGCCGTCGCCGTTCGCGATGCGGGAGCCGGGGAGTTCGACGTGGAGACATCGTGGTTGGAGAAGACGATCGACGTGGAAGGCCGACCCATGTTCGTGGAGGGAACCGCGGTCGCGGTGGCGGCCGGGCGGCCCCGCCTCACCTGAAATCAGTCCGGCAGCCAGGTCGATGCGAACGAGGGCAGGCCGAGCCTTCTCAGGCGGCCCTCGTTGTTAGCCCTGGGAGCGGTTTGGGTTTTCGCTCATGGACCTCGCCATCCGGACCCGCCCACCGGTCGATCCAGTCTGGAGATCGAGCGAGCGTCCAACCGCCCTCGTGCACCATGTGGTGATGGCGCGAGCACAGCGGTATGAGATCGATCAGGGCCGATTCAGCCTTCGATTCCCAGGGGATGATGTGGTGAATGATGGCTTCGAGCGCCCGCCTCTGCTTCGAATTGGCGTGGCGGTTGACCGTGTTGAGCGACACTGGCCGAACCGACTGGTCGAGCGTGAGAACATCGACCCTGCTGTCGCAGGTGGACCTACGGGCGGCCTCCGGCGAGACCGGCTCGCCTTCGACCCCACAAGGTGCGCCTTCGTCGGTGCCGTCGAGGGCGCTGCGCTCGACTATCAGCACAGGAAGCCGATCGTCGGACGACGTCGCTCCCGCGCCGCCCCGGATGACGTTGGCGATCGCGTCGGTCATGCGCTGCTTGGCGGTACGTTCGGCGACGTGCTCGGGGGTCGTCAGCTTGTTGGTCGGCGGACGCGAGGCGGCGATACTCGGCCCTCATAATCGATCTGAGTGCGCTGCCGACGGCCGGTTCCCAGGAGGCGCTCAACTCGGTCATGCCGCTGCGCAGGTTCTTGGTTATCGAGGCTCCACGTTGATCGTATTGCCGCTTGGCTCGGTCGATCCCTCGCGCCCGCTCCTCATCGGCTACGAAGTTGCGAACCCTGTTGCGGAAGGCGTCCGGGTCGGTGTCGAACGCGGACTCCAGGACTTCGCGACTGTCGGCGAGGACCTCGATCATGTCGTCGGGCACCACATCGGCGACCGCATCCAGGTGGGCGCCACTCACCATGCCATCGCCCAATGCGTCTCCGAGCAGGGGGACAGAGAGGGCAACGCATGAGCGCCGTTGCTGGCGACGATCTTCCGCTTTCGAACAGCCGGTAGCCCTCTTGGTGGCGGCCTCATCGGCGGCTGAGGGACCCGATCCGGCAGGTCGACGCAGAGCCAGTTCCACTCGACAGACCGTGAGCGCGGCATCGATCTGACGCTGAACCACCGAGGCCTGAGCCATCGCATCGAGCAACTCCGATCGGCTCGCCCCGCCGGCCCAAGCTGGGTTGAGTTCGGTGAGGTCCGGAGTCATTGTTCCATCAAACACGAACAGGTGTTCGTTCCTGCTCAATATCGGGGATTTCTGAGAGAACACCGATCTGAAGCCGACCTAGGATCGAATTCCGTGACGGCCATCCCTACCGAGAGCCTCTGGCGCGCCGAAGATCTCGTGTCAGACCAGAGCCTTGCCATCGAGATCGATGTAGCCGAACTGACAGAGGCGGCCGGCGCTGCCCTTCCTCTGGGTCCCGCGCCTACCGCCGCAACGACGAGCTCACGCCCCACACCGATCCCGCCGACTTCCTCAGCTTCCTGTGCCTCCGACTCGCCACCGAGGGCGGTACCGACCACCTCGTGAGCTCCATGACGATCCACGAGCGGATGAGGGAACACCATCCCGAACTTCTCGAGCGCCCCTACCGCGGTTACCGCTACTCGCGATTCGCGGAGCAGGCCATCGACGAGGAGCCGATCTTCGCCAACAACTACACCGTGCTCCACGACCGCACTGCTTTCAGCGATCCTGCGGAGGAGCCTGAGCGCCACCTGCTCAGGTTGTGGCTCGAGTCCGATCCACCTCGGCCTGTGTCGGCCGAAACCCGCATCTACCCGACGAGCGCCGGTGTACCGCCCCAGCCGGCGCGGACACCTTCCTACGCCACTGATGTAGATGTCGTCTGATCGCCCCTTGCCTCAGGGCATGGGTTCGATGGTCGAGAGCCTGTTCTTGTAGACCACACGGGTGTCGCCGACACGGTCGAAGACACTCCGGCACTCATCGTCATTCGATACGAAGACGATGCTCACAATGAGCATCACCAGTATCGCGAGCAGCCCGAAGAGGGGGATGATCGTGATGAGGAAGGGGGCGTTTCGCCTTGCGGCTGTCGGAAAACCGGGGGGCGTCGTGCCCTCTGCCGTCGTGACTCGCAAGCCGACCATGAGCTTGCCGGGGGTGCCGCCATATTGGGCCAGGATCGCCGTGTAGATACCGAACGCCACCAGGGTGACGAGGGTGCTCCCGGCGAGGCCGACATTCACGGAGTTGTCAGCACTGAGCGCCACCACGAGCACCAGGGTCACCGCGATGTTGATTGCGAAATCGATGACACTGGCCCCGATACGTATGCCGACATCGGCGTAGCGGCCCTGATCGCCCGGGGGTGGTGGGGCCATGCCGGGGGAACTGGGCGGAGCGGGTATCGGGTCGCCCGTCCACTGGCTGCCATCCCAGTAGCGCACGGTGCCGACAGGGTCGCCTTCGGCGTGGTAATGGCCAGGCATGTTGGCGTTGGACATAGGTGTTCCTCGTAGGGTTTGAGGCGACGTCGCCGAGCGCATGATGCAGGCGGCACGACTCGGCCGCCAACTTCACGTTGAAATTCGTCCGTTTCCGGTGCTTTATGTAGTAGTTCTCTCAGGGTGAACGAGGATGATTTCACTCCCAACACCGATGCTCTAGTGGTTCTCAACCGCGCCGGGGCGGCGGATCTCCAAGTGTCCGATCTTCAGGTTGCCCCCACCAGGCGGCTCGCAATCGTGAGCTGTATGGACTCGAGGATGGACACCTTCGAGATCCTCGGCCTCGGCCATGGTGAAGCACACATCATTCGCAATGCGGGTGGGGTCATCACCGACGATGTGATCCGCTCGCTGTGCTTGTCTCAGAGATTCATGGGCACTCGCGAAATACTCCTGATGCACCACACCGACTGTGGTCTCCAACATGTGAGTGAGGACGACTTCAAAGACGATCTCGAAGCCGAGATCGGGGTAAAGCCGGTGTGGGCGCTGGAGTCATTCAACGACCCCTACGCCGACGTTCGCCAGTCGATCCAGAGGCTGAGAATGTCGCCGTTCATCACCTACAAGAGCCACATCCGCGGCTTTGTCTACGACGTGACCGACGGCCTGCTCACCGAGCTCGTCGACTGAGCCGACCGGCCATCCAGGGTCACCGTGGCGGGTCGACTTCGGTCCCGGATCGATGGACTCCGAGGCTGGAGCGATCGGTCACGAGATCGAACAACTTGTCATCGAGGGGGCCTGTCGGTGCAGAATAGGTGTGGACCCGGGGCGATGTGTGGGTCCGCGCCAGTTCGGGATTGTTGACAATCTGCTGGGTTGTTGACAATCTGCCATCGCCGCTAACGGCAACCTTTGGGGGATCAATGACCAGAAAACGACATTTGTGGGTGGCACTCTTTGCAGTGTTTGCCCTTCTCGCCGCGTCGTGCGGCGATGACGACGACACATCGGCGGACGACACGTCCGACGATGCCGGCGACGACGGCGACGACAGCGACGATACGGCTGCCGAGGACGACGACTTGGATGCCGACGACGAGGAGCCTGCCGACGATGGCGACGACGCTGAGCCTGCCGACGATGGCGACGACGCTGAGCCGGTCAACACCGAGCCGATCAAGATCGGCTCGCTCACCTCGTTGACGGGCCCCTTCACCGCGTGGGGTATCCATTCGAGCGCCGGCATGCAACTGGCCGTCGACGAGATCAACGCCGCGGGGGGTGTGGATGGCCGCATGTTGGAGCTGATCATCGTTGATGATCAATCCGACGCAGAAGAGGGCGTCCTGCAGATGGAGCGCCTGCACGAAGACGGTGTTATCGCCGTTGGCGGCGCCATCTCGAGTGGCGTTGGCCAGGCCACAACGCTGGTTGCTGAGGAAGCGGGTATCCCGCTGTTCTTGAGCAAGGCGGGCTCGTCAGCGATCCTCACCACCGACAGCCGCTACACCTTCCGAACCTGCCTGCCGGCGGCTCCAATGCTGGCCACACCATGGGCGGCTTATGCAAGTGAGCAGGGCTTCACCAGGGTCGGCGCCATCATCGCCGACTACGCGTGGGGGCAATCGTTCAAGTCCGCTGCAGAGAACGCATTCGGTGAGATCGCGGAGATTGAACTCAAGGTGGAGGTGGCTCCGGTGCCCGAACAGGACTTCACCACCTACCTGCGCAGCCTCGACGACTTCGATCCCGAGCTCATCTTGGCCACCGGACACCCGCCAGGGACCGGCCCGATCCTGCTCCAGTCTGCCGACCTCGGCTTCGATGCAAACGTCAGCGGGCCGTCGGCTTCTCTCTCGGCGGTGATGGAAGGTGTCGGTGATGTCGGTGTCGGCCGCTATGTCGACTACAGCTGCGCCGATTACTTCGGCGACTCCTACGCCGATCTGGCCCAGCGCTATATCGCCTCTTCGGGCCTCGGGTTCATGGAGGATGATGCAGTCGCAGGCTACGGCGTCGTCACCATGCTGGCCGAAGCGGTTCGTGAGGTAGGAGACGATCCCGGCGCTATTGCCGAGTACCTCCACGGTGCGACCTTCGAACTGGACGGCATGGCCGCACCGGTCAGCTGGACAGAATGGGGCGAGCTCGCCACGTCCCAGCTGCTTCTCATCGAAGTCGGTCCCGGCCCCGCTCCCGATGGCCTGAACGAGTCCGGCGATTGGTGGCCGGAGAAGCTGTTCCTCTCCGAGCCACTGGATCCGTTTGTTCCCTAGTCCCCGACTCGACTAGGCATCCGCTCAGTGACGGTTCTGGAGCTCGTCGGCATCGAGAAGCACTTTGGCGGCCTTCCAGCCGTCAACGGTGTCAGCCTAAAGGTCGACGAGGGCGAGATTCTCGCCCTCGTCGGCCCGAACGGTGCTGGTAAGAGCACCCTTCTCAAGGCCATCAGCGGGCTCCAGCCGGCGACGCGTGGCAGCGCCACATTCCTCGGTGAAGAACTGGTGGGGTTGAAGCCCCATGTGGTTCGTCAGCGGGGCATCTCTATGGTCCTGCAAACTCCTCGCGTCTTTGAGTCGATGACCGTTCGCGAGAACGTCATCGTCGGTGCCACGTTCGGTGTCGTCGGCGAGCGGCCAACACCATCGGTGGCGTTCGAGCGCGCAGAGCAGGCTCTGGGTTTTGTTGGCCTGGTCGACTACGCCGACGCCGAGGTCGACTCGCTCAACCTTCACCAGCAGCGCTTCCTCGAATTGGCCCGCTCCCTGGCCGGTCAACCGAAACTCCTACTGCTGGATGAGGTCATGGCGGGCCTCAACGACACCGAGCTTCAGGCATCGATCGACATCGTGCGTATGGCCAGAGACGAACTCGGGATCACCGTGATCTGGGTTGAGCACGTGATGAAGGCCGTCATGAGTCTCGCTGAGCGTGTCGTCGTTTTGAACTTCGGTCAGGTGCTGGCTGATGGCAGCCCCACAGATGTGATGAGCCACCCCGACGTCGTAACCGCCTATCTGGGCACCGAGATGAAGATATGACCGACGAGCTGCTGCGAGTAGACGGACTCTCGGCCGGGTACCTCGGCGAGGACGTTGTGCACGACGTCTCCCTGTCGGTGGGAGAAGGCGAGGTGGTCGCGGTGATCGGTTCGAACGGCGCCGGAAAGTCCACGATGTTCAAGGCAATATGTGGCCTACAGAACGCCACCGGTGGGACGGTTCACTTCGGAGATGTCGACCTCACCGCCAAGAAGGCACATGCGGTCGTCCGAGCCGGGTTGGTGTACGTGCCGGCCGAACGTCACCTCTTCCCCCACATGTCGGTGCGAGACAATCTCGCGCTCGGCTCCTACCCCAAGCGTCCCCGCCAAGACCAGATCGACCTTGTGTTCGACACCTTCCCCCGGCTGAAGGAACGCGCCTCCCAACACGCGGGCACGATGAGTGGCGGTGAGCAACAGATGCTCGCGGTGGGTAGGGCCCTGATGTCTTCGCCTCGCTTGTTGATGCTCGACGAGCCCACCACCGGCCTGTCCCCCCTGCTCGCGTCCGAGTCATACGCGGCGCTGGCCGAGCTGCGCACCGAGGGCCTCACGATCCTGGTGGCCGAGCAGCAGGTCCCGCTGGCGCTGGGACTCGCCGATCGAGGGTATGTGCTGGATCACGGTCGCATCGAACTGACCGGCACGTCGCAGGAATTGGCCGACGACCCTGGTGTACGCCGGGCGTACCTGGGTGTGTGATGAGGAGTAACGCATGACAGCGGTAGTGCTCGACGGGATCGTATTGGGCCTCCAGTTCGCCATCTTGGGGGTGGGCCTCACCCTCGTGTACGGGTTGGGCGGAGTCGTAAATCTCGCCCACGGCCAGATGGTCGTCTTCTCGGCGATCGTCATTGCCCGTCTCATCGACAAGGGAGCCTCGACTCTCGTTGCGGTGGCGATCGGGGTGGTCGCCGTCGGAGTACTCGGCTTGTTGATCGACCTCACCCTGATGAAACCCGTCTACCGGCAACGAGGCGAGAGTCGGGTGCTGCTCGGCCTCTTGCTCATGCTGGGGGTCGGTTTCATCATCGACGGCATACTCGAGTGGAAGTACCCGATCGAAGCCCTGACCATCCGCATCAGCGGGGACCCGATCCCGATCCTGGGCGTCAATATGCGCCGCGGCTCCCTCATCGCGTCGGGGATCATTCTCATGGTGGGCGCCGTGCTCGTCTTGTTCTTCCGACTCACCACTTTCGGCCGCGCCACTCGATCGGTTATCCAAGACGAGGAGGGCGCCCGTCTCTGCGGCGTCAACCCGGCCACCGTACGCACGGTGGTCTTCGGTTTGAGCGGCGTTTTGGCCGGTGTGGTGGCCGTGACCCGGGCCATGAGCACACCAGTGGTGTCGACCGCCGGTGTCGATCTCACCATTTTCGCCCTGATCGTGGCCGTCGTGGGTGGCCTCGGCAGTGTGTCCGGCTCCTTCATGGCCGGCGTCCTACTGGGAATCGTCAATACATTCAGCGCGTTCTACATCGGGTCCTACGTCACCACGATCGTGTTGCTGATGGCGGCCGCGGTGACGATCGTTGTACGCCCGAGCGGCTTGCTCGGAGAGAAGTCATGACCGCCTCCGCTGAGTCCGCGATGGAGGAGGCGGTCGCCGAGGGTCCGACCGGATCGGCTTCGGCCCCACGAGATTTCGCACCGATCGCGGTGGTGGCGGTGCTACTCGCTCTGGTTCCGCTGAATTTCCATGATTCGGGTTCGATGATGACCGTCATCATCGCCGGCCTGTTGTTCTTGTCCTACACGATTGCCTTCAACGTGATCTTCGGTAGTACGGGACAACTCTTCTTGTGTACCGGTGCACTGGCGGGTATCGGCGGGTTCGCGTCGGCCATCCTCAGCGACCGGGTTGGCATCCCGATGTTGCTCAGCATCGTCGTGGCCGGCGCCTTCGCCGCCATCGTGGGCGGGCTCCTCAGCTGGGTTGCGGTGAGTCGATCTCTCGACACGATCTTCACGGGCATCGTGACCCTGGCCTTTTCGCTTTCCTACCAAAATTTCATTCTTGGGCGTGGTGATCTCACCGGCGGGGAGGACGGGCTACGAATCGAGGCTGGCGGCGACACCATTCTCGACAGCCAGGTGAAGGCTTATTACGTGTTCTTGGCGCTGGCGGTCGTGTATCTGGTCTTGTTCAAGCTGCTTCAGCGATCCCATATCGGTTGGGCCTTTCGTGCCCTGCGCGACGATGAAGTGGCGGCCGAACTGGCCGGTGTCGATGTCACTCGATACCGCGTATACGCGGGGCTCATCGGCTCCGCGATGCTTGGCGTGGCCGGAGCGATATTCGCTCATCACAGAGGCTTCATCGGTACCTCCACCTATTCGTTCGGCAAGGTCGACGTCCGGGTATTGGTAATGCTCGCCTTCGGTGGGATCGGCACCCTGCTCGGACCGGTGCTCGGTGCGCTGGTGTTCACCATCCTCGACGAGATCCTCGACTCCTACGCCCAGCTGAGAGAAGTGCTCTACGGGGTGGTCACCGTGACGCTGTTCTTGGGATTTCGCCGGGGTGTCATACCTACCCTGGGCTCTCTGCGCGACAAGTTCGTGTCGCCCAGCGGCCGGGGGCGAAGACCAACGAAGCCCGGCGGCTAGAACGCCCACGCCCCAGCACGCCGTTCTGGTGTAGCGGGGAGTCGGTTTCCGGGGTTTGGCTACACCAGTACGGGTTTGGGTGCGGAGTCGGCCCGTGTTGTTGCCGGCAGCGCCGGGGCGGGATCCTGACGATGGGTCATCTGATCCGCCTATCGATCATGTCGGGAGTGCTTCGTGTCTGCTGAGGTGGAGGTTTTTGCCGATGTCACCTGTCCGTTCACCCACGTCGGCCTCAAGCTGATCTCTGAGCGTCTGGCCCAGCAGCACCCCGAGGTCGCGTGCCGGGTTCGTGCGTGGCCCCTCGAATGGGTGAACGACGCACCGATGGCGGCCGAAGCGGCCGGACTAAAGATCGAGGTGCTCCGCGACCAGCTCGGAAAGCACTTGTTCACCGGGTTTCGACCCGATCGCTTTCCGACCACCACCGTTCCTGCCCTCAACCTCGCTGCTGCCGCTTACGGGGTCGACGTGGCGACCGGCTTGGGAGTGAGTCTCGAGTTGCGTAACGAGTTGTTCGAAGAGGGCCGCGACATCGGCAATCCCGAGGTGCTGGCCGGCATCGCCGCCAGACATGGCCTGGACGCACCCCAAGCCGAGGCGAGTCGAGCAGTGCTCGACGACTACGCCGAGGGTCAATGCCGAGGGGTGCGAGGCTCGCCGGACTTCTTCATTGGAGATAACGAGTTTTTCTGCCCGTCCCTCGACCTCGACCACGACGAAGAGGGCCGGCTCATCGCCGCGATCGACCTCGATGGCCTCGAGGCCTTCATCGCGACAATCTGACCCGACCCAGCGGCGGGCTTTGACGTACAGTTCGCCGCGGGCGTGTTCGAAAGGGTCAGCGTGAGCGGTGAGTTGTTGGACATGGCATCGGCATTCGGGCTCCCGTCTGAGCGGGTCTGGCTCAACGCGTCGCACCAGGGTCCCTTGCCCGATCGGGCCGCCGACGCGGCACGACAGATGGTGGCTTGGAAGCAGCAACCCCACCACATGTCGACGCCTGCGCCATTCACCGAGATCCCAGCTCGGCTCCGAGGCGTGCTGGCCCAACTCCTCGGCGCACACACCGACGAGGTTGCACTGGCCAACAGCTCCTCCTATGGCCTGCACCTCATTTCCAATGGTCTCGATCTGGTGGCCGGTGATGAGGTGATCGTCGCCGCCAACGACTTTCCTTCCGATGTCTTGCCGTGGCTGCGCCTCCGGGAGACCGGGGTGGTGGTGAAGCAACTCGAACCCACCGGCGAGGTGCTGACCGCGGCGGAGATAGCGACCGAGATCACACCGGCGACCCGTGTGGTGTGCCTCACCTGGGTCCATTCGTTCAGTGGTCATGTGGTGGACCTCGACGCGGTGGGAGAGCTCTGTCGCCGCGTCGGCGCTCTACTCGTGGTCAACGGTGCCCAGGGGATCGGCGCAATCCCGATCAGCCCCGGTTCTCAGCCGATCGACGCGCTTGTCGGAGTCGGATTCAAGTATCTTTGCGGACCCTACGGCACCGGACTGCTGTGGCTCGGGCCCCGAGCAATGGACCGGGTTGCCTCCAGCAAGCTCTATTGGCTCAGTGCCCTCACAGCAGATGATCTGGCCCAAGAAGTGCTCGACCTCGACGGGATCGAGGCGCCCCACAACGCGGCCCGTCACGACGTCTTCGGCACGGCCAACTTCTTCAACTTCGCGGCTCTCACCGAATCTGCAGGGCTGGTGCTCGAGACGGGGGTCGATCGGATCTACGCCCACAACCTCGCACTGGCCGACATGCTGGTGGCAGGGATCGACTCCACGCGGTTCGAGGTCCAGCCTCGGGGGCCCATCGGCCGGCAGTCGAGCATTCTATTCGCGCGGCCTCTCCACCGGCCGCTCGAGGAGGTGGGGGAGCGGCTGGTGGCAGGTGGAGTGGATGTGGCACGCCGCCGAGGGATGATCCGCCTGGCCCCCCACTTCTACAACACGGTCGACGACATCGATCGCGCTCTCGATGTGATCAACAGGGTGTGAGCCGTTGGCGGGTCTAATCAGTCACGCTGACTCGGTGGTTAACTCTCCGGTGCCCACCACCCGAACGATGATCGCGGAGACGACGAAGACGGCCGCTCCTACGAACATGGCGAGACGTTTGCCATCGACATAGGCATCGCGGGCGGCCAGTGCGAGAAACTCCCCGCCTGGAGCCTCCGCAGCGATGGCGAGGGCAGCGCCGATGTTGTCGCGGGCGGCCTCGGCCGCATCCGGAGGGAGTGGATCGGTGGCTGAGCCGAGGCCGTCTCGATACCCGACCGACAGCAGGGTGCCGAGCAGGGCGATGCCGATCGCTCCCCCCACCTCGCGGGTGGTGTCGTTCATGGCCGACGCAACTCCGGCCTTGTCCTGGGGGAGTGATCCCACGATCAGCTCAGTTGCCGCCGGGAAGACGAGTGCCATGCCGCCAGAGAGAAGCAGGATCGACCCGAGCACGAACTGGAGGTATTGGGTCAGCACGAAGAACATGCCGAACATCACCAGGAAGGAGCTGGTGATGGTGAAGCTGCCGATCGAGAACGGGCGAAGCTTGAAGAGTCGGGGATCGAGCATGGGGTCGGCGTGGGCGAGCTCCACTCGAACCCAGCCGGTCAGGAATACCGCAGCTGCGATGAATGCACCGATGACAGCACCGTCGGTCCAGCCGAACTCGGGTCCCTGGATGAGGCCGTACACCAGGGCGACGAGCCCGGCTATCGACAGGGCGCCCCCGACGGGGTCGAAGGGCCGCTGCATCGCGTCGCGGCTGGTGGGTACCCGCAGCGTCACCAGCAGGAGGGCCAGGGCGGCGATCGGCACGTTGACGAGGAACACCGATCCCCACCAGAACCACTCAAGCAGCAGGCCGCTCGAAAGGATGCCGATCGCGCCGCCCGGCCCGCGAATCCCGACCAGATGGCTATGGCCTTTGCTTTCTCCTCGGCCGGGAAGATCACCGTGATGATCGAGAGGGTGGCCGGCATCGTGAGCGATGCCCCAACGCCCATGAGCCCTCGGAGGACTATGAGTTAGGAGGAGCTGTCGGCGAAGGTGGCGAGCAGGGCGGAGGCGATGAAGATGCTGAGCCCCGACTGGAGTGCACCCTTGCGCCCCAGGCGATCACCGAGCGCTCCGGCGGGGAGCAGGAGCCCGGCGAACACGAGTGCATAGGCCGCATTGATCCAGACGAGCTCGGAAGCGCTTGCGTTGAGCTCACGTTGGATCGTGGGAATGGCCAGGTTGAGTGCGCTCACGCTGGCCACGATCAGCACCAGTGAGAGGTTGAGTATCCAGAGGATCGCCCAACGATCGGGATGCCCGGCGGTCGGCGAGCTTGCTTCGGTCACAGATACCTCCGTAGGTAACCGGACGAGCATGCCACGTCGACCGCCGGACCGCGAGTTCCCGGTCGTGCTGTGATCAGGCGGCGAGAACGGTCTCGGTGTCTCGCTCGACCTGGCTGACGCGAGCAGTTCGCGGTAGGAGGGTGGCTGCGATGACAACGGCCACGCCCATCACCCCGGCACTGAGCAGGAAGCCACTGTTCATCGCATCAACGAAGGCATGGCCGGCCCCCTCGAAGGTGGTCTGGGCAACGTCGGCCGGGAGACTCGGTGACGCGGCGGCCACCACTCCGATGCCCTCACGGGCGAGTTCGACTGCGTCCTCGGGGACCTGACCGGAGAGGCGGTCGTCGATGTTGCTGCGGTAGATGCTGTTGATGAAGGTGCCGAGCACGGCGATACCGAGAGCCGAGCCGAGTTCACGACTCACGTCATTGACCGCGGAGCCGACCCCGGCATCCTCCACCGGAACCGATGCCATGATCGAGTCGGTGAGCGACGGCATGCCGAGCCCGAAGCCGAAGCCGAACCCCATGATGATGAGGATCTCGGTGAGAGCATCCCAGCCTGCGTCGACCCGAGAGAACGCGAGCATCCCGATAGCCATGATCGACACCGAGATCATCACGGTGCCGCGCAGCCCGATTCGGGCTGCGAGCTTGGGCGCGATGGCCGAGGCGGCGATGATCGCCGCGGCGTTGGGCAGGATGAGGAGGCCGGCTTCGAAGGGATCGCGTCCTTGCACGATCTGGAAGAACTGGGTGAGGAAGAAGAAGGTGGCAGGCCCTGCGAAGAACATCAGGCCGATGATCAGGACCGACCCGGTGAAGTCGCGGTTGGCGAAGAAGTGCAGGGGCAGCATCGGGTTGGTGGTGCGTAGTTCGATGGCCACGAAGGCCGCGAGAAGCACCACCGCAGAGGCGAAGCTCACCAGGATCGTGGGTGAGGTCCATCCTGCCTCGGTTCCTTGGATCACGCCGAACACCAGTGCGCTGATGCCGAGGGTGGCGGTGACGGCGCCCGGCACGTCGAGTCCCTTCACCCGTGAGTCACGACTCTCGGTAACGACCACCTGTCCGACAAGGGCGACAAGGATGATCGGGACGTGGATCCAGAAGGCCGCCGCCCAGTCGTATCGATCAACGAGGTAGCCGCCGATGGCGGGACCGAAGCCGATGCCGATGCCTCCTACTGCCGTCCACACTGCGATGGCCTTGTTGCGCTCTTCGCGGGGGAAGGCGTTGGTGACGATGCTGAGCGTGGCGGGCAGCACGAAGGCGGCACCGAGACCCTGGATCGCTCTACCGGCCACCAGAGTAGGTATGGAGTTCGACAGGGCACCGACCACCGAGCCGGCCATGAATGTAACCAGGCCGACGCTCATCCAGCGGCGCCTGCCGTAGCGATCGCCGATCGAGCCGGCGAGAAGCAGGAGCCCGGCGAGGGCGAGGACGTAGGAGTCGACCACCCACTGAAGCTCAGAGGTGGTGGCACCGAGATCGACTGAGATGGCGGGGAGTGCGGTGTTCACCACGGTCAGGTCGAGGAACACGATGAGGGTTCCCAACGACATGACGGCCAACACCAGCCAGCGGCGCGGATCTGGCGTCGATGGGGGTGCTGTGTCGAGGGTTTCTGTTGCGGTCATTGGGAACTCCTGGAAAGTGAGCCGAGCGTGCAGACACGTTTATGGACTGAGCGGTTCAGTACGTTTCAGTACTTTGGACCGACTGGTCCTAAATTGTCAAGGAGTTTTTCGGACCAAGGGGTTCACAAATGCTCCGAGGTTGTTTACGGTGGGTTCATGACCGCTCCCACCAAAGCCGAAAAGGGTCGCGGCCGCCCGCGCTCCTTCGACGAGGAGGAGGTGCTCGACTCCCTGGTCGCGCTCTTTTGGGAGTGCGGATTCGAGGCGGCCTCACTCCACGAGATCGTGAATGCTTCGGGTCTCAACAAGTCGTCGCTGTACAACACGTTTGGTTCCAAGGACGAGTTGTTCGAGCGGGTGCTCACCCACTACATGGACATTCGCGAGGCCACCTTCAAGGAGGCCATGGCCGAAGGCACACTCGATGCCCTGCTCGGATTCGTCGACCTGATGCGCATGGAGGTAAACGGCGAGTTCGGTGGTCGCGGGTGTTTGGCGATCAACTCCTCTACCGAGCTCGGCTTGCGTAACGACTCGGTGACCGAGTTGTCGAACCGCTACCGAACCATGATGCGCGAGGGTCTTGGTGGGCCGCTCGAGAGGGCGGAGCAGACGGGTGAGATCGCTCCGGGCATGGCTGGGGTCTACGCCGACGCGCTGATGTCGTTCACAATGTCGACAGCGGTCACCATTCGCAGTGGAGCCGGAGGCGATGAGATCAACGCCCTGCTCGACTCCATGGTCGGGCTCATCGAGAGCTGGCGCGTCCCAGCTGTGGCGAGCTGACTCAGGGGATACTCATCACGCGGATGGTGTCGGTGGCCAGCGTCTTGGTCGACTGACCCGAGATCACCACCACCCGCTCTCCGCTCTCCAACCCCATCTGTTCACGGGAGATCCGGAGTGCATCATCGCGGATCTCAGAAGCATTGGACCGCTCCTCGCTGAGCGCGGCGCGGGTACCCCAGCTCACGCCCAGTTGTCGGACCGCGGATTCGTCGGGACTGAACGCGAGCACCGGGGTTCGGGGGCGGAATCGGGTGACGGAGCGCACCGTGAACCCAGTGCGCGAAAGGCACAGGATCGCCCGCGCATCGATCTCCTCGGCGATCCGACAGGCCGCTGAAGTGAGGGCATCGGTGATGGCTCGTGCCGCGTCGACGTTCGGGTCTTCGTAGTCGTATTCGTCGATCATTCTTGCCCAGGCCTTGTGGTCGAATTCCTCATCGGCGCGGTTGATGATCTCCGCCATCGTCGCCACCGCGTTCACCGGATCGACGCCGATCGCACTCTCTCCCGACAACATCAGGGCGCTCGAACCATCGAACACAGCGTTGGCCACGTCGGAAGCCTCGGCCCGGGTGGGCGTGGGCGCATACACCATCGACTCGAGCATCTGGGTGGCGGTGATCACCGGGCGGCCCATGGCCAGGCAGCGCCGGATGATGTGCTTTTGAAGGTGGGGGAGTTCGGAGAGCGCGAAATCGGTGCCGAGATCGCCTCGCGCGACCATCACCCCTCCGCTGGCCTCGATGATCCCCTCGAGGTTGGTGACCGCGGCCGCCGTCTCCACCTTGGCGATCAGCAGGGGACCCCGGGGAGCCGGCTCCACTCCGACGCGTCTGACATCGTGAGCGGAACGGACGAACGAGACCGCGATCATGTCGACCCCGACATCGACGAACGCATCGACGAGGCGGAGATCTTCGGGAGTGGGCGTCGGTAGGCCGAGGCGGTCCGAGGGGATTTGTAGCCCGGGTCGGCCCTGGACTCGTCCGCCCCTCAGGACCCGGGCCGCGATTCCGTCGGCGTCGACAGACTCGATGATCATGGCGATGTTTCCGTCGCCGAGGGCGATCCGGTCGCCGGCCTGCATGTTGCTCGTCAGGCCGTCGTAGTCGACCGAGATCACGTCAGAATTGCTACCGTCGCGACCGGATGTGATGAGCAGATTCTTGCCGTCGGCAATTTCCACGCCTCCATCAACGAACGGCGCGCAGCGAACCTTCGGGCCCGGCAGGTCGACGAGGATCGACAGATCGGCGTCCATCTCAGCTGCGATGTGGCGGAGGGTGTTGTACGAGGTGAGGTGATCCTCGAGTGTTCCGTGAGCCAAGCCGATTCGAGCCACGTTCATCCCGGCATCGATCATTCGCCGCAGGGTGGGCGGGTCGAGTGATGCCGGACCCACGGTTGCCACGATCTTTGTGCGCCGCATCATTCCCCCAGTAACCAGACGTGATTCTTCTTCCCACCCTCTCACGTCTGACGATCGGCGTCCTCTGGGCGGCCGGGCGCCTGCATCGGCTCGTGGGCGAGCCTGCATACGGCTGGGCCGCCTACCACCCCGAAACCGCGATCCACGGTTCGAACTGAGCCGACAACCCCAATCTGGATGGTCGGCTGACCAACAAAGTTCGAGTGACCGGGACCCGACGCGCGTTGATCCGTTCACCATCTCACGGCACTGCACAAGGAGGTCACCACGATGGCGGCATGCATCACCCTCCGCAGCGAGAGAGATTCACGCACCGGCCTGGGAGAGGAACTCAGAGCAGCTGAGTCCCTGCGAAGGCTTGTTCTCGGCATCTCCATCCAGTTCTCGACTATCAATCTGTCGTCATCGCGGCCAATTGGGTGTACATCTGGGGCCACTGGCCCGTGATCATCACTACGTTCGTGTGGCTCTACCGGAGCCACCGGTGCGAGTATTTGACGCTCCGCAACGCGATGTTCGTATCCGGAGCGTTCGGCCTGGTGATCTTCGCCCTGATCCCGATGGCGCCACCCCGACTCCTCCCCGGCGGATTCGTCGACACCGTCACCGAGAACTCGAACGCCTATCGGGTGTTGCAGCCACCCCAGTTGGTCAACAAATTTGCCGCCATGCCGAGCCTGCACGTCGGGTGGAACCTGCTGGTGGGGATCATGATCTACCGCACCTCAGCCAACCGGATGGCGAGGTCGTTCGGGATGGCGATACCCGTGCTCATGGCCACCGCGGTGGTGCTCACGGCCAATCACTATGTCGTCGATGCGATCGTCGGCGCGGCCGTCGCCCTCATTGGACTCAGCATCGTGACCGCCGTCGGCGTGAGGAGGCATCAGCGGCACACGGCGAATCCGGAACTTGTCGACTTCCCCGCCGCGGAGCCCGTCGACCGACTCGAAAAGGCCGCCTAATTGTCGGGCAGGCGG
>CAXMSE010000080.1:0-10886 GCA_964196195.1 uncultured Gammaproteobacteria bacterium
CATCGTCAGAGCGGCCGAGCATTGGGACGGCCCCGAACCGGTAAACCTCGGCGCCGACCGTGAGCTCCTAATAAGGGAACTGGTGGAGATCGTTGCCGAGGTCACCCGTTTCGAAGGCCGAATCCGTTGGGACCAGAGCAAGCCCGACGGCCAACCCCGACGCTCCGTCAACGCCAGCCGGGCCAGGGAACTCTTCGGGTTCAGTGCCACCACAGACTTTCGTGAGGGCCTGGGCAGGACAGTCGACTGGTATGAGGCCAATCGAGAGCTGGCTGAATCCCGCCGCTCCTAGATCGCCAGGTAGGTGGAGAAGTACTCCAACGTGCGCTCGACCCCTTCGCGGAGCTGCACCTCCGGCTCCCACCCGAGTATCTCTCGGGCGCGGGTGATGTCGGGACAGCGCTGGGTGGGATCATCGGACGGCAGGGGCCGCGTCACGATGTCGGATGAAGAACCGACCACATCGATGACGATGTCTGCGAGTTCTCTCACCGTGAACTCGTGGGGGTTGCCGATGTTGACAGGGTCGGTCTCGTCGGAGTCGAGGAGAGCTATGAGACCGCGTATCTCATCGTCGACGAAGCAGAAGCTGCGGGTCTGGGTGCCGGTGCCGTAGATGGTGAGCGGCTCGCCCTGCAGAGCCTGAACGATGAAGTTGGAGACTACGCGCCCGTCGCTGGGCCGCATCCGAGGGCCGTAGGTGTTGAAGATGCGAACGATTCGCGTGTCGAGGCCGTGATAGCGGTGATACGCCATCGTCATCGCCTCGGCGAAGCGCTTCGCCTCGTCGTAGACGCCTCGGGGTCCCACCGGATTCACGTTTCCCCAGTAGTCCTCGGTCTGGGGATGCACGTGGGGGTCGCCGTAGATCTCCGAGGTCGATGCAAGGAAGAACTTCGCTTCCTTTTCCTTGGCGAGCCCGAGTGTGTTGTGGGTGCCCAGGGAACCGACCTTCAGGGTCTGGATGGGCATCTCCAGATAGTCGATCGGCGAAGCGGGACTGGCGAAGTGGAGAACGGCATCAACCTGACCCGGCACCCACACATAGCCCGACACGTCGTGTTCGATGAAGGTGAATCCGTGATGGGTGAAGAGGTGTTCGATGTTGGCAACGTTGCCGGTGACGAGATTGTCGATTGCCACCACCTGGTCGCCACGGGCCAACAGGGCATCGCTGAGATATGAACCGAGGAAGCCGGCTCCCCCGGTGATGACGATCCGCGGCACTAGGAACGACCGATGCCCTGATAGGTGAACCCGCGGCGTCGAAGTGCGCCCCTGTCGAGCAGATTGCGGGCGTCAACCACATGGCGGGCCAGCATGGAATCGGCGAGCTTGTCGAGATCGAGCCATTTGAACTCGTCCCATTCGGTGGCCACCACCAGGGCTGATGCTCCCTCGCAGGCCGCGTAGGCATCGCCCACCACCTCGAGACCATCGATCTCGGTGCTGTGCACCGCGGGATCGTAGGCACGGACGCGGGCACCTTTGGCGATGAGACGTTTTGCCACCTCGAGAGCAGGTGACTCGCGAACGTCATCGGTACCCGCCTTGAAGGCCAAACCGAGCATGGCCACCGTGTTGCCCTCGAGGGATATCACCGACTCGACCTTGCCGACGACGCGCTCGAACTGTTCGTCGTTGACCTCCACGACCCCTCGCAGCAGGGAGAAGTCGTATCCCGCGTCCTCGGCGATGGTGATGATCGCACGCGTGTCCTTGGGAAAGCACGAACCACCCCAGCCGGGGCCGGGCCGTAGGAACTCATGTCCGATGCGATGGTCGTATCCCATTCCGAGTAAGACATCGTTGACATCGGCCCCGACCGCTTCGCACACCGCGGCGATCGCGTTGGTGAACGAGAGTTTCGTGGCGAGGAAGGCATTGGCGGCGTACTTGCACGTTTCCGCCGAGGCCGGGTCGGTGACCATGATTGGTGCCCTGACCTTGAGATAGAGCGAGGCAACCCGCGCCGCTGCGGCCTGGTCGTCGGCGCCGATCACGACCCGATCGGGGTTGAGGAAGTCGTCGACCGCAGTGCCCTCGCGCAGGAATTCGGGATTCGACACCACGGGGATGTCGGAGCGCCCCAAGGCCTGCTCCACCAGCAGGGTCGAGCCCACCGGAACGGTGGACTTGTTCACGACGACCACACCGGGCTGGAGGTGAGGGCTGATCTCGGCGGCGGCGGACCGCAGATAGCTGAGATCGGCGGAGCCATCGGAGGACTGTGGGGTGGGCACGCAGAGGTACACGAAGTCGGCATCGCCGACCGCGTTCTCGGCCCCCAACACGAAGGAGATGTTGCCTGATTCGAGGCCCTCGGCGACGAGTTCGGATAGGCCGGCCTCGTGGATGGGAATCTCGCCCCGCTGAAGTTGTTCGACCTTCTCCGGCACTATGTCGGCACATATGACGCGGTGGCCGAGGTGGGCAAAGCAGGCACCGGTGGTAAGGCCTACGTAGCCAGTGCCGATGATGGCGATCATGCTGCTCATTCTCGCTCCTGGACGTGGTTTCGTATCCCGAATCGGCACCAGCGCGCCAGCTATGAGTGTAGGCCTGCGATTTGGCCGCAAAGGTCAGCCGCAGGACTCGCCCTCGGGGGGACGTCCGAGGGCGCTCGACAGGCTGGTGACGGGAGCAAGCGTTGACGAGGCGGCCGCACTGTCGCCCGCCGAGAGCGAGGTCGAGCTCATGGAGGAGCTGGCCACCGGGAGCGTGCTGGTGCTCGTCGTGCCCAGGTCGGGGAGATCGACGCGGCCATGGGCGGCTATGGCCTCACGGACCTCATCGAGGTCCTGGGGGAAGAAGAAGGTGACCTCCTCGTGGTCCTGGCCGAGTACCAAGGTGAGTTCGGTGGCCGCCTGATCCTCGACCAGGGCGGGAACCGGTACGAGGTAACGGGCCAGCAACTCGGCCTCGTCGATCGCCCCCGGTGGGTAGACGATGATCGACGGCTCGGTGGCCGCGACCAGCTGGCGTTGGCCCGCTATGTCGAACTCGATGCTCGCCAACACTTCCGCCTCGCTGTCGACAACCAAGATGTCGGGACCGGCCACCGAGAAACGAACATCGTTCGGCGCCAAACCGTCCGCCACGCCACGGAAGATGTCGAGGGCCTCCCGGTTCACTGGTCCGTCCACGAAGTGAGCGACGTCGCCCAGGTCGCGGTAGTTGCGCTCGGGCAGGACCTCTAGAGAGAAGCGTTGCAAGGAGGCCGGGTCGAAGTCGGTGAACGCCTCGGCGAGATCGATGAGTTCGGCCGGAGTGAGGCCCTGGTCGAGCACCACGCTCTGAGCGCCCGCGGTTATCAGCGACGACATCGTCGAGAGGTTTCGAGCGCCTCGGGCCACCGCACGATCGAGTGCGAGTACCAGAAAGTCTTGCTGTCGTCGGATCCGGGCGAGGTCGGGCTGCTCATTGCCGACAGAGATCCATGCTCCTTCGATGAACTCCTCGTAGTTGCGAGAACGGACGTAGGAGAGCGCGCCTTCACCATCCAGTACAACGCAGCCGGCCAGGGGCACATCGAGGCCGCTCTCGAGGTCGCGGGCTGGGTTGACGAACCACACGGGTACGCCGTTCAACTGGTCGACCACGGCCTCGAACGCCAGGAAATCGAGCTGCACATAGTGGTTGAGCTGAACGTCGAACGTCTCACTGATCGTCTGCACCAGCAGCTCCGGGCCACCGATCAGTGAGGCGGCATTGATCTTCCACTCTCGACTTCCAGGGACGTCGACGACGAGGTCGCGCGGGATCGACAACACCCAGACCTGGCGGGCTACCGGATCCACCCGCACCAGCGAGATGCTGTCGGCGTTGTGGGTGCCCCTGTCGTCGTAGACACGACCTATGTGGATCGGATCGCCGGGATCGATTCCGAGCGCGCTGTCGTTGCCGATCACCACGAAGTTGACAGGATCGCCGGGTGGGGTCTCGGTGATGAGCAGGTCGCCGGAGAACTGAACTCGCGGGATCTCGGCCACCGCCACATAGAGGTTTTGCACGAACCAGGCCGCGCCGAGGGCACCGCCGATCACCCCAACACAAGCGATCATGACGATTCGCTGCGGCCACGTTCGCCGCAGGACAACCTTGCCGTCGGCCACCACGGCGCCGGAGCGTAGTCGCGTCGCGCCCCTGTATTGGTATCGGTCAGGTATCGGGCCGCAGATGGAGGATGTCGCCGACGGAGACGGCGTGCACCGTTTCGCCGTCGTGCACCAAGAGGCGGCCATCCCCGTCGACGTCGATCGCCGTGCCGGTGAGCGCAAGGCCGCCGGGCAATGAGACCTTCACACGCGTGCCGAGAGTGGCGGAGTGGCGTCTCAGCTCCTGCTCGACAGCATCGGGGTGAGCGAGCCGATGAGGTAGACCCCGGAGCAGGGAGGCCAGAAGACGATCGCGGTCGGGAGCTCCCCCGCAGTCCGCTACCGACGTGGCCCCCTCCACCGTGATCGGACCCACGTTGAGTCCCACGCCGACGACAACTACGCCTGAGTCGCCCGGCACGTACTCAGCCAACACTCCTGCGAGCTTTCCCGGCTTCGGCCCGTCGATCACCACCAGATCGTTGGGCCATTTCAGTGCCACCGATGAATCCATCAGACCGTCGGCCGCCTCACGCGCTGCGGCGGCCACAGCGTTGACCGCATCGGATGGAGAGCGTGCGTCCACCACCAGGCGGAAGCTCACCAGCAGGTGTTGTCCGGCGATGGCTTGCCAAGCGCGATCGAGGCGACCCTTGCCCTTGCTCTGGAAGTCGCTGACGAGCACGGACGGCTCGATCAGGCCGGTACGGGCTTCATCGGCCAGATCGGCGTTGGTCGACCCGGTGGAGGCAATGTGGCGGAAGGACGCGAACCCGGCCATGGACGCCGCTGTGGCACTTCGACGGAACGCACTATGCTCTGGTGTCGTATCTTGGGCGTTCATTGGACTAGTGATTAGCACGTGTTTTCGAAAGTTCTCATCGCAAACCGGGGAGAGATAGCGGTCCGGGTGATCAGGGCATGCCGCGAGCTCGGTATTCCGAGTGTGGCCGTCTACAGCGATCTCGATCGCGATGCCCTTCACGTTCGACTGGCCGACGAGGCCTACGCCCTGGGTGGCCAGACCGCGGCGGAGTCCTACCTCGCCACCGACGCGATACTCGCGGCCATCGAGACAAGCGGCGCCGATGCTGTCCACCCCGGCTACGGTTTCTTCTCCGAAAACGCCGACTTCGCTCGTGCCATCACCGAGCGAGGCGTCACCTTCATCGGCCCTCCACCGTCGGCCATCGACATCATGGGCGACAAGATCTCCGCCCGTGAGGCAGCCGAGAAGGTCAATGTCGAAGGCGTTCCCGGCACCACGGAGCTGATCACCAGCCCCGATGAGATCGTGGCCTTCGGCAACGCCGAGGGCTGGCCGGTTGCGATCAAGGCCGCCTACGGCGGTGGTGGCCGCGGCATGAAGGTGGTCCGCTCCGCCGATGAGGCCGCCGATCAACTCGACTCCGCCAAGCGCGAGGCGATGAGTTATTTCGGTCGTGATGAGTGCTACATGGAGCGCTACCTCACCAAGCCCAGACACGTCGAAGTGCAGATCCTGGCCGACAGCCACGGCAACTGCGTGTACCTCGGCACTCGCGACTGCTCGGCTCAGCGGCGCCATCAGAAACTTATAGAGGAGGCCCCCGCGGCGGGAATCCCGGCCGACATCATCGCCGCGATGGGTGAGGCCGCGGTGAAGGTGGCGAAGGGCTGCGATTATGTCAACGCCGGCACGGTCGAGTTCTTATACGAGGACGGAGGGTTCTACTACCTCGAGATGAACACGCGCTTACAGGTCGAGCACCCGGCAACCGAACTGGTCACCGGCATCGATCTGGTCGAACAACAGCTGAGGGTCGCATCCGGCGAGGCTCTGGCATTCACCCAGGGCGACATCGAGGTACGGGGTCACGCCATCGAGGTGAGGATCAACGCCGAGGATCCTGCCGGGGGTGCGTTCCTCCCGTCGCCGGGCCCGATCACCGCCCTGTCGACGCCTGACGGCTTCGGTACTCGTTTCGACACCGGCTACGAAGCCGGCGACGAGATCAGTCAGTTCTACGACAACCTCATCGGCAAGCTCATCGTGTGGGGCCATGACCGCCCCACCGCCATTGCTCGCATGCTGCGTGCTCTCGGCGAGCTCCGGGTGGAGGGGGTCGCCACCACCATCCCGGCCGACATCGCGATCCTAGAGCATCCCGATTTCGCGGCCATCCGACACTCCACCAAATGGGTGGAGGAGACCCTCGATCTGTCGATGGTCGCATCGCCGTCCACCGGCGGGGCCACCGACGACCCGGATGGCAAGGTCAAGCGAGAGCTCGACGTCGAGGTGAACGGCAAGCGTTTCAGTGTCTCGATGTGGGTCCCCGAGACCGCCGACGCGGGCAGCGGGCCGACCCGTAGCCGGCGCAAGACAGGCGGGGCGGCTGGCGGCAGTGGGAGCGGCGACGTCACCGCGCCGATGCAGGGCACCATCGTGAAAGTCTCGGTGGCAGTGGGCGACACCGTCGAGGCCGGCGATCCGATCGTCGTGCTCGAGGCCATGAAGATGGAAAATAGCGTGGTGGCCGAGAAGGCCGGCACCATCACCGAGATTCGGGTCGCCGAAGGCGACTCCGTCGGCGGCGGCGACGTCGTCGCCGTCATCGAGTAGCTGCGCCGGGCCCACTCCCGGCCCGGGCCACCGGTTACCGCCTCCGGCCCTCGTTGGGACTAGGTTCCAATCCCGTGACCACCGCCGACCGCATCTCGGATCGGGCCGACGAAACCCCCCGATGGCGGTGGCGGGGCGTGGGGCCGGCCGTCGCCGTTGTCGCGCTTGGGGGCGGCATCATTCTGCGCTTTGTCGCCGACTCCCCACTGTGGCTCGACGAGGCTCTCTCGGTGCACATCGCCGACGGCGACGTTCCCCTCGCCGAGGCCCTCCGCAGAGATGGCCACCCGGCGCTCTACTACCTGGTGCTCGGATGGTGGATCGACCTCTTCGGATCATCGGCCGGAGCCACCCGGGCCCTCTCGGGCGTGTTCTCGCTGGCAACGGTGCCGTTCATCTGGCTGCTCGCCCGGCCCTATGGTCGCACAGCAGCGTTCTCGGCGGGCGCGGTCGCCCTCACTTCGCCGTTCCTGCTGCGCTACGGCACCGAAACCCGCATGTACGCGTTCGTGGCCTTCCTCGTCGCCATCGGCTGGTGGGCTACCGAGCGGGCCCACCAGAGATCCAGCCTCGGCCGCGTCGGCCTGGTCGCGATCTGCGCCGCAGCTCTCGTGCACACCCACTACTGGACCTTCTTCGTCCTGGCGGGAGCGGTGCTGGTGCTCGCCGAGGTTGCCCGCCGGGGCGAGGCTTCAGTGCGACGGGCCTCGATCCGCACGGCCTCGGCGATCGCTCTCGGCGCAGCCAGCCTGCTCATCTGGATCGATGTCTTCCTCGATCAACTGGCCCACACCGGCACTCCGTGGGCCGAACGAGCTCGTCCCACCGAGGTTCTGGTGGAGACACTGCAAGCGATCGGCGGCAACAACCGCTTCGAGGGCGAGACGCTCGGCATTTTGCTGCTCTTTCTGGTACTGGTGGGCACGCTGGCGCCTGCGGTGGCCGTGGGACGCCGGCTCGAACTGAGCTTCGCCGGCTCCGGGCCCGCCCACGTCGAAGCCGCTGTTCTCGTGATCACACTCGCGGTGGGTGCTCTCGCTGCACTGGCAACAGCCGGGGCATTCGAAGCCCGCTATGCGGCCGTGGTGCTGCCATTCGTAATGGTGCTCGCCGGGAGGGGCATCGCGGTACTCCCCGACCCCGCACGCACCGTCTCACTCGTGCTGGTGGTCTTGCTGGGCCTCGCCGTTGGCGTCGACGAAGCTCGCCGGACGCGCTCGCAGGGCGAAGAGGTCGCCACTGCCATCAGTCATGGGGCCCGACCGGGCGACATGATCGTGTTCTGTCCCGATCAGATCGGCCCGGCCACCACCCACTACTTGGATGCCCCGATCACCGTCGCCGCCTATCCTTCCGGCGATGGGGTCACGGTGGACTGGCGCGACTATGTCGACCGGATCGAAGCCACCCCACCCGAAGAATTCGCCCGGACCCAGTCGGATTCTGCCGGTGACGGCGACATCTGGTTCGTGGGTTCCACCGGCTATCTCGGCTTTAGTAATCGCTGTGCACTGATGGCCGGCACATTCACAAGCCTTCGGACTCCCCACAGGGTCGTCGCCAACAGCGACGTCTTCGAGTCGATGTTCCTCATCCGGTACGAAACGCGATGAGAAGAACCATCGGTCCGGACCTTCGCTCGGCGGTCGCAACCTGGTTCGAGGCGCGCCTCTACGTTGCCACAGCTTTCGTGATCACCCGAGCCGTCGTCGACCGACTGGAACCCCCTCCGACATTCACTCCCGTCGATGATGGCCTGCTGGCGTGGGACGGCACGTGGTACAGCCAGATCGCCGATGTCGGCTACCTGGGAGCCGATGATCCCGCCGTGCGCTTCTTCCCCCTGTGGCCCCTTCTCGGCCGCTTCGTCGGCTGGTTCACCGGTGGACCCGACCTCGCTCTGGTGGTGATGGCCAACCTGTTCGCACTCGTGGCGGGAGTGATGCTCTACCGGCTCGTGATGCTGGAAACCCACGACGCTCGTACCGCCCAGAGAGCCGTTCGGATCCTGGCGCTGTTCCCACCTGCGTTTGTCCTCGTCCTTGCCTACTCAGAAGCACTTTTCCTTGTGCTAGGCCTCGGTATGGTGCTGTCGCTGCGGGGTCATCGCTGGGTTCGAGCCGCGATGCTCGGATACCTCGCAGGCCTCACCCGGCCGGTTGCGGGTCTGCTCGCGCTGAGTGCCGCAGTGGCGGTATGGCGACAACGAGCCCAGAGAAGTCCGCTTGCCCTTCTCAGCATCGCCGCAGCACCCGCGGGCTCACTCACGTTCCTCGCCTGGTCGGCCATTGCTCTCGACGACTGGAGTGCACCCCTCGACCGGCAGAGAGAGCTGCGGGGCGACATCACCGAGCCGGTCGGCCGCCTCATCAGTGCATTCACCGATGCGATCCGGGGCGATGAGGGTGAAGCCTTCCACCTGATCGCCGCCCTGATCATCATCGGACTCACCGTTGTCGCAATTCGGTCGCTCTCGGCCGACCTGTGGGCGTACACCCTGCCCTCCACCCTCCTGCTGATCTCTGCGGAAAATCTGAACTCCATGGAGCGCTATGCCCTCGGCGCTTTCCCACTGGTGATCGCCGCCGCCATCGTGAGTCGGCGCCCCGTGCTCGATCGTTGGGTACCCACCACCTCCGCAGTCGGGATGGTGGCGGTGAGTGTGCTCATGTTCAACGGGGTCTACGTCCCATGACCCGTCCGGTGAGGGTCGGGATCGATGTCACTCCCCTACTCGGGCCACGCTCGGGAATCCACCAGGTCACCCGTGGCCTCGTGGATGCGCTCAAAGAACGCGACGACATCGAGTTGACGGGCTGGATGCTCTCGGCCCGTGCCGGTCGGCCTGATCTGGGGTTCCCGGTTCGTCGCAGCCGATTCCCAGCCGGTATGGCCCAGCGACTGTGGCGCCGCGTCAGCTTTCCCAACTCTCGCCTGATCGCAGGACGGGTGGACGTGGTGCACGGCACGAACTTCCTGGCACCACCGTCGCCGCGATCGCTTGTTTCGCTGCAGGACCTGACGCCGATGACCCACCCTGAATGGGTCCGCCCCGAGGTGGCGGCCATGGCGGGTCCACTACTTCGGTCGCTCGCCGCGGGCACAACCCTGCACACATCGTCGCAGGCCGTGGCCGACGAGGCCGCTCGCGAGCTCGGCGTCGACCCGTCTCGGATCGCCGTCGTTCACCACGGTGTCGCCCCCGTCGGTCCGGGCGACCCGGCCCGCGCCCGGGACTTGGTGGGTGGTGGCCGGTTCCTGCTCGCTCTGGGCACGGTCGAGCGTCGTAAGAACCTCAGTGATCTCCTCGCGGTCCTCCCCATGCTCCCCACCGACATCTCGCTGGTGATCGCCGGCCCCGAAGGCAATGATGAAGATCTACTCGCCACCGAGATCGCGCGGTCGCCAGTCGGCGACCGTGTTCATCGCCTTCGCGATGTCGACGATCACGATCGAGCCTCCCTTTTGCGATCCGCCGCCATCCTGGTGTTCCCCTCGCTTCACGAAGGGTTCGGACTGCCCCCGCTCGAGGCTCTTCAGGTAGGCACCCCGGTGGTGGCCACCGCAGTGGGCGTGCTCCCCGAGCTGGTGGGAGACCTACTAGAACTCGTGCCGCCCGGCGACACGATCGCCTTCGCCGAAATGGTGTCGGACACGCTCCAGGATCCGGTTGTTGATCCCGAACTCACGGCCAGGGTTGAAGCCATGACCTGGGCCCGCGCCGCCCGCGAAATGGCGGAGGTCTACCGGAACCTCTGCTGACGGTTGGCGCGTCTCAAGGTGACGGCCGATCAGCCGATGTGTCGTGTACAGTCACGTTCGCGGGTAATGGGAGTACGGAATGTTGTCCGCACAGTTGGGGGAACGCTGATATGGCGGCCTCTACCCTTCTCAGCGCTAGCGATGCCGCTCATCTTCTCCGCCGTGTCGGATTTGGTGGCTCCGCCGCAGAGGTAAACGCTCTGATAGGCAAGACCCGCCAACAAGCGGTCGATCAAGTGACCAACCTCGCCGGCGCCCCGGGGGTGACACGCCCGTTCTCAGGGACTGACGACTGGTGGATCGGACATCAGCTGGCCCACGGTTGGTGGCTGGATCGGATGGCCACTACTTCCACTCCGTTCCAGGACAAGATGACTATGTTCTGGCACTCGCATTTTGCGACAGGTATCGGCAAGGTCGAG
>CAXMSE010000081.1:0-13606 GCA_964196195.1 uncultured Gammaproteobacteria bacterium
CCGGATTCCTCCACCGAGGCTCGATTCCAGCAGCTCGCCCGCCGAGCAGGCTTGAACGCCTTCGAGCGTCAACTCGATGTCGGTGACGACGAGGCCTGGATAGGGCGCGTCGACTTCGTAGACCGGCGACGAAACCTGATCGTGGAGGTCGATCCGGCCCTCTTCCACGGATCGCTCACCGACCAGACCAGAGACAGCCGGCGCCATGCCAAGCTCCGCAGCGAGGGTTGGTGCGTGATCTCGGTCACCGATTTCGAGATCTACCACCGGTCCGACGTGCTGGTGGACCGCCTCCGCCGCCTCGCTCCCAAGCCAGACTTCGTTCTGGTGTAGCGGGGGTTCGGTTTCCGGGGTTTGGCTACACCAGAACGGGGGTTTGGGGGGGGGTCAGTGGCCCTTTGCCTGGGCGGCGACCTCGGCTGCTCCGGCCGCGGCAGCCTCGGGATCGAGAGCTCGCTCTAGGGGGTGCATGGCCTCCACAGGCGCCATGTCGGCGTCCAGCACATAGTGCAAGGGCATGCCGGTGGGGATGTTGAGGTTGGGGATTTCGTTGTCCGGGATCGCGTCGAGGTGTTTAACCAGGGCCCTCAGCGAGTTGCCATGAGCGGCAACCATCACCTTGCGGCCGGCTCTCAGATCGGGCACCAGCGAGTCGTACCAGTAGGGGAGCATTCGGTCGACCACATCGGCCAGACATTCGGTGAGGGGGATGAGCTCCGGAGGAAGATCGGCATAGGCCGCTGACGTATTGGGGTTGTAGGTGTTGTCGGCTCGGATGGGAGGTGGTGGCGTGTCGTAGCTACGGCGCCAGGTCTGGAGCTGCGCGTCACCGTGCTTTTCGCGGGTGGCGGCCTTGTCGAGGCCGGTGAGGTCGCCGTAGTGCCGTTCGTTGAGGCGCCAGTGACGACGCACCGGAATCCAGCGCCGATCGACACCGGCGAGGATTATCTCCGCGGTCTCGATGGCGCGTTGTTGGAGAGATGTGTGCACCACATCGGGCAACAACCCTGCTTCGGTGAGCAGGGGGCCCGCAGCGCGAGCCTCCGCTCGACCCTTCTCGATCAGGGGGCAGTCGTACCAGCCGGTGAAGAGATTCAGCTCGTTCCATTCGGACCGGCCGTGACGGACGAGGATCAGGTCGTACATGGCTCCGACGGTAGTCGTTGCACGACCGGCGAAGAGTGGTGGGCGCTAGGGCTTGAGCTGGGCGGCTCTCATGACCGCGCCGAGCAGGACGCTGGCCCCGTGCTCGGCCTGTTCGGCGGTGATGCTCTCCGCCTCGTTGTGGGAGACCCCTCCATCGCAAGGAACGAAGATCATCGAGGTGGGGCAGTGGAGGGCGAGGTAGCACGCGTCGTGGCCTGCTCCCGAAACCATCTGCTGGTTGGTGAGGCCAAGATCGTCGACCGACGCCTGCACCCAGCCGATACACCTGGGATCGAAAGCCACGGGTGGTGAGTCGTTGTCGACAGTGATCTCCACCCCCACCCCGAACGCCTCTGCTGCCGCGGCGACACTCGCCCGCATCCGTGCCTCCATGGCATCGAGATCGGCCAGGACGGGGTGACGAATGTCGAGCGAGCAGGTGAGGAGGCCGGGCACGGTGTTGGGGGAGACGGGCTCGGAATGGAACTGGGCGAAAGTGGATCGCCCCCAGGGTCCGAAGTCGGCGGCGGTGGCGTAGACCTCGTTGACGATCCGGGCAATGGCTGCCGCCGGGTCGTGGCGGACCTCCATCGGGGTGGGGCCGGCGTGAGCGGGATCGCCGGTGATGCGGATGGTGTACCAGCGAAACCCCTGGACGCCGGTGACAACACCCACGTCGAGCTGATCGGCCTCCAGGATCGGCCCCTGCTCGATGTGGAGCTCGAAGGCGGCGGTGTAGGGATGAGGGGAGGCAGGCCGGTTGCCCGCCCAGCCGAGCCGGTCGAGTTCTTCGGCCACGGTGAGGCCGTCCTTGTCGGCGAGGCCGAGGGCGGCGTCGAGTTCGAGCCAGTTGGCCCAGACCGCTGAGCCCATCATCGAATATTGGAATCGCGATCCTTCTTCGTTGGTCCACACCGCGAGCTCGACCGGCGCTTCGGTCTGGTGGTCCATGTCGTTGAGCGACTCGATCACTTCGAGACCACCGAGAACGCCGTAGACGCCGTCGAACCGTCCGCCGGTGGGTTGGGTGTCGAGATGGCTGCCCATCAGCACGGGCGGGAGTGACTCATCGCGTCCCGGGCGATGGATGAACAGGTTGCCGATCTCGTCGGTTTCGGCGGTGCACTCCGCAGCGGTGGCCCACTCGAGCAGCAGGGACCTCCCCGCCGCGTCCTCATCGCTGATGGCCTGACGATTGCTACCGCCGTTGGCGGTCGGACCCACCTCGGCCATAGCCATCAGGTGGCTCCACAACCTTTTCTCGTCAACCCTTGCTGGCATCGTTGCTCTCTTCATGGCCGAGTCGACGCATTCTGTCACGCGCCGTGCGGCCGAACTAGCGGGCCATGGCTGTGCTCCCGGTCGAGGAAACCGAACTCGCTGATGACTTCCTGTCGGGTCGTCATCGCGCTTACGGTCACTCCAGAAAGCGTCGAGGGGACTTATATGAAGACGAAGGTCTGCATCATCGGGGGAGGGCCGTCGGGGCTCCTGCTCTCCCAACTTCTCGATCTGAAGGGGATCGACACGGTCTTGTTGGAGAAGCACACCCGCGAATACGTGCTCGGTCGCATCCGTGCGGGTGTCCTGGAGCATGGTTTCGCCAACCTGTTGCGCGAAGCCGAATGTGGCGAGCGCATGGACCGACAGGGCGAGATCCACGAGGGCTTCTTCATCGCCCACGACGGGGTGATGGACCGTATGGATCTTGCTCACCACACCGGCGGCGACTCGGTGATCGTCTATGGCCAGACCGAGCTGACCCGTGATCTCTACGAGGCGCGCGAGCGGATGGATGGCGTGGTTATTCACGGTGTGGAGGACGTGCAGCTTCACGAACTCACGTCGGACGCACCCTTCGTCACCTACCGAGACGGCGAGGACAGCGTCAGGATCGACTGCGACTACGTCATCGGTGCCGATGGCTTCCACGGAGTGAGTCGACCATCGATTCCGGCCGACGTGCGCAGGGAGTACGAGCGGGTCTACCCCTTTGGCTGGCTCGGTGTGTTGTCGGAGACCAAGCCGGTGTCTCCGGAACTGATCTACGCCAAGCACGAACGGGGATTCGCCCTGTGCTCTCTGCGGTCCCAGGTCTTGAGCCGCTATTACATCCAGGTGCCGCTCACCGACTCCGTCGATGACTGGTCAGACGACATGTTCTGGGAGGAGCTGAAGCGTCGCCTTCCCGCTGAGGTGGCCGAGGGGATGCAGACTGGCCCGTCGATCGAGAAGTCGATCGCTCCGCTACGCAGCTTCGTGGCTGAGCCGATGCGCTACGGAACCCTCTTCCTCGCCGGCGATGCTGCCCACATTGTTCCTCCCACCGGTGCCCGCGGGCTCAACAGCGCGGCCTCCGACATCCAGTATCTCTACCGCGCCATGGTCGATCACTACGAGAACTCCGACGACACCGGGTTGGATGCCTACTCCGAAAAGGCCCTGGCCCGTGTCTGGAAGGCCCAACGGTTCTCCTGGTGGATGACCAACCTCCTCCATGCGTTCCCTGATGCGATCAGCTACGACCGGAAGCTCCAGCAGACCGATCTCGCCTACCTCTTCTCCTCGGACAACGCCCTGGCGTCGATGGCGGAGAACTATGTGGGCCTGCCCTACTGAGATTCGCTTTCGCGGGACCTCGTATCGACTTTCGTGACCCCTGCATGAAAGTTGATGGTATCACGCTCAGGTTTTCGGTGTATTCGGGAATTTCGACCGATAGTGTTCGGTTGTCATACCTGCACATTCCCCCAAGAAGAACGAATCCTCAGAAAGCAGAGCAAATCCCATGCCAAAGGCAGTCGGTATCGATCTCGGCACCACCAACTCCGGCGTTTCCGTCCTCGAGGGCGGTGATCCCGTTGTGATCCCCAATGCCGAGGGGTCGCGCACCACCCCGTCGGTCGTCGCCTTCGCCAAGGACGGCGAGGTTCTGGTCGGTGAGGTCGCCAAGCGTCAGGCGATCACCAACCCCGAGCGCACCATTCGTTCGGTGAAGCGCCACATGGGCACCAACTGGAGCATCGACATCGACGGCAAGGCCTACAACTCCCAGGAGATCTCGGCCCGCACCCTTATGAAGCTCAAGCGTGATGCGGAGGAGTACCTCGGCGACACCGTCACCCAGGCCGTGATCACCGTTCCTGCCTACTTCGATGATTCCCAGCGCACCGCCACCAAGGAAGCAGGCCAGATCGCTGGTCTCGAAGTGCTGCGCATCATCAACGAGCCCACCGCAGCAGCTCTCGCCTATGGCCTCGACAAGGATGAGGTCGACCAGACGATCCTCGTGTTCGACCTTGGTGGCGGCACCTTCGATGTGTCGGTACTCGAGCTCGGCGACGGTGTGTTCGAGGTCAAGTCCACCGCCGGCGACACCAGCCTCGGTGGCGACGACTGGGACGACGCGGTCATCGAATGGCTGGCCGAGTCGTTCAAGAACGACCACGGCGTCGATCTCACCGCCGACGCAATGGCGGCCCAGCGACTCAAGGAAGCCGCCGAGAAGGCCAAGATCGAGCTTTCCCAGACCCAGTCCACCCAGATCAACCTGCCTTTCATCACCGCCACCGATGCCGGTCCCCTTCATCTCGACTATGAGCTGAGCCGGGCGAAGTTCCAGGAGCTCACCGCCGACCTCCTCGACCGCTGCCGCAAGCCGTTCGAGCAGGCCATCAAGGATGCAGGCCTCGACAAGGGCGAGATCGACCATGTCGTGCTCGTGGGTGGTTCCACCCGCATGCCGGCAGTCGCTTCTCTCGTGCAGGAGATCGCAGGTCGCGAGCCCAACAAGACGGTCAACCCCGACGAGGTCGTCGCTATCGGCGCCGCTGTGCAGGCGGGTGTCCTCAAGGGTGAGGTGAAAGACGTCCTCCTTCTCGACGTCACCCCCCTGTCGCTCGGCATCGAGACCAAGGGCGGAGTCATGACCACCCTGATCGAGCGCAACACCACTATCCCCACTCGCAAGAGCGAAACCTTCACCACCGCGGAAGACCACCAGCCCTCGGTGGAGATTCATGTGCTCCAGGGTGAACGGGAGATGTCCCAATACAACAAGACCCTGGGCAAGTTCCAGCTGGTCGATCTTCCCCCGGCTCCGCGTGGCTTGCCCCAGATCGAAGTCACTTTCGACATCGACGCCAACGGCATCGTCCACGTCGCGGCCCAAGACAAGGCCACCGGCAAGGAGCAGTCGATGACCATCACCGGTCAGAGCTCGCTCAACAAGGACACCATCGATCAGATGGTGAAGGATGCCGAAGCCCACGCCGAGGAGGACCGCCAGCGCAAGGAAGAGGCGGAGATCCGCAACACCGCCGACACCCTCGTCTACCAAACCGAAAAGCTCCTGAAGGACCAAGCGGAACAGGTCAGCGACGACGAGAAGTCCACCATAGAGGCCAAGCTGGCCGACGTGAAGACGGCGCTCGAGGGCACCGAGATGGAAGCGATCAAGGATTCGACCGAAGCCCTGATGACCGCCAGCCAGGAGTTCGGCGCGCGCCTCTACGAAGCTGCCGCCCAGGCCGAACGTGAGTCGGAAGCTGATGCGGGCGCACCAGCCGATGACGAAGTGGTCGATGCCGAGATCATCGACGAAGAAGATGATCAAGAGGCGTCGTGAGCGACGCCGACGAGACGAACTCATCGGCCATCTCGGCTGATGAAGCTCCCGAACAAGTCGACAACGACCAGATCGAGTCCATCCCAGCAGCCGAGGATCTCTTCGAAGATCCGGAGCCGCTGACGGTGGAGGGTCTCGTTGTCGCTCTCGAGGCGGTCACCGAGGAACGTGATCAGCACCTCGATCACCTCCAACGCGTGTCGGCGGAGTTCGCCAACTTTCGCAAGCAGACCGGTAAACGAAACGCCGAGCTCGCGGCCCAGGCCGGGGCGAGGCTCGCCGAGGCCCTGCTCCCCGTGCTCGACGCCTGCGACGCCGCTGCCCAACAGGGCGTTGAAGGGGTCGCGCAGATCTCGGGTCAGCTGATGGGCGTGCTGGAGCGACAGGGACTCGAAGTGATCGCCGAGGAAGCGGAGGGATTCGATCCCAACCGCCACGAGGCGGCGATCAGCGAACCGGGCGATGATTCCCAGACCGAACCGATCGTTGCCGAGATTCTGCGCACCGGTTACGCCTGGAATGGGAGAGTGCTCAGGGCCGCGATGGTGAAGGTGAAGGGTTGATCGGGTCCGCGTACGACGCGGCGAAGCCGACGAAGGAGGTGTGTGATGGCTGAACCCCAGCGTGAGTGGTTCGAGAAGGACTACTACGCCGTTCTCGGCGTATCCGAGAAGGCAACGGCCAAGGAGATCTCCAAGGCCTACAAGAAACTCGCCCGCCAGCTTCATCCCGACGCAAACCCCGGCGACGACTCGGCGGAGGAACGCTTCAAGGAGGTGTCGGCCGCCTACGACGTGATCGGCGACGACGACAAGCGCAAGAGTTACGACGAAGTTCGGCACATGGGTCCCATGGCCGGTGGCATGTTCGGCGGCGGTGGCGCTCCCGGTCAGGGCCCGGGCGGCTTCAACGTGGGCTTCGATGACATCGGCGACATGCTCGGAGGGCTCTTCGGGCGAGGACGCGGTCGCGGGGGTGGTCCCCAGCAGACCCGTGCTCAACGAGGCGCCGACCTCGAAGCCGAACTGAAGCTCGATTTCGACGATGCGGTCAAGGGTCTCGAAACCACGATCCACCTCACCAGTGAGGCAGCGTGCTCCACCTGCTCGGGTTCGGGCAGCGCCCCCGGCTCCACTCCCCAGCAGTGCAAGAACTGTGGCGGTCGAGGCGTACTCGACGACAATCAGGGTCTCTTCTCGATGAGTCGGCCGTGTGCTGCGTGTGGCGGTCGAGGCTCGGTCATCACCGACCCGTGCCCCGCTTGTCGCGGCAGTGGTTCGGAGATCCGGCCTCGCGAAGTCAAGGTGCGAATCCCCGCCGGGGTGAAATCTGGTCAGAAGATACGACTGAAGGGCCGCGGTGGTCCGGGCCGCGGTGGCGGACCACCCGGCGATCTGTTCGTGCACGTCAAGGTGAAGAACCACCCCCTGTTTGGGCGAGCCGGCAACGACCTCACCCTCGAGGTGCCGATCACCTTCGCTGAGGCCGCACTCGGGGCCGACATCTCGGTTCCCACCCTCGACGGCGCCATGGTGAAGATGCGGATCCCTGCCGGCACCAACGCCGGCAAGACCTTCCGTGTGCGGGGCAAGGGCGGAGCGGGCGACCTCCTCGTCACTGTCGCCGTTGCCGTGCCCACCGAACTCAGCGACGAACAGAGAGCAGCGGTGGAAGCCTTCGCCGCGCTCAGCCCCGAATCTCCCCGCGCCCAGATGGGCACCCAGTAGCCCGCAGGGCCACCAATCCGAAAGGAGCACAAGCCATGGACCCCGACCGATTCAATCGAGCGGTTTACGTGATCTCCGTTGCCGCCGAGTTGGCGGGCGTGCATCCCCAGACCCTCCGCATCTATGAGCGCAAGGGTCTGGTCGACCCGGCTCGCACCGGAGGGGGAAGCCGCCGCTACTCCGACGCCGACATCGCCCTGCTCACTCGTATCCAGGAACTCACCAACGAGGGCATGAACCTCGTCGGCGTGAAACGGGTTCTCGATCTCGAGCTGCGGATCGCCGACCTCGAGGCCAGCCTCGCCCGCGCCCACGCCGAGACGTCCAGCGCGGTAGAGGCAACCCACCGCAAGTACCGACGCGATCTCGTGCCGCTCAACCAGAGCGTCACCATCTTCAAGCGCCAGTCCTGATTCCTCCCTCGCGCCGCCGACGGTCGTCAGACTGAGCGGTTTGCGACACTTCTGGACGGCGCAGGAACAAGTAGGACGCTCTCGTCGTTGCTGTTCAGGCCTATCTGAGGAGGATGTGATGAAACTCGAGCTCTGGCTTCGTCTCGGCCCCATTCGGGATCGGGAATGGCGTAATGCGGCGTGTGGTCACAAGTGACTGCTGTCCAAAAGCCGGCCGAGACCGCCGGTAACCCGGTCTCGCTGAGCAGCCGCTATCAAGCGGTTCGCGATCTCACCGAACAACTTTCGACACCACTCTCACCCGAAGATCAGTGTGTGCAGTCGATGCCCGACGTCAGCCCCACGAAGTGGCACCGGGCCCACGTCACCTGGTTCTTCGAGACCTTCCTACTCCAACCCCACCAGCGCGGCTACGCGCCCGTGCACGAGCGCTACGCGTACCTTTTCAACTCCTACTACGAGGCGGTTGGCCCCCGGCATCCCCGACCTGAGAGAGGCCTGATCGTCAGGCCCGACAACAGCCAGATCACCGAGTATCGGCGTCGCGTCGACGAGGAGATGGTTGGGTTCATCGATGCTGTAGCTGGGGAGCGGCCCGATCTGATTGAGCTGATCGAGCTCGGACTCCATCATGAGCAGCAGCATCAAGAGCTGCTGCTCATGGACATCAAGCACGTTCTCTCGCTCAACGACTTCGCTCCGGCCTATCGCGAGCGCGCGGCCGAGCCTCACGCGTCGCCTTCCCCCCAGGGATGGATCGATCACCCGGGTGGCATCGTCGATATCGGCCACATCGGCCACGAATTCCATTTCGACAATGAGGGTCCCCGACACTCGGCGCTGCTCCAGCCGCACCGGCTTGGCGACCGTCTCGTCACCAACGGCGAGTGGCTGGAGTTCATGGCCGACGGTGGTTATCGCCGAGCCGATCTCTGGCTGTCGGCCGGCTGGCACACGATCGAGCACGAGGACTGGGATGCTCCCCTCTATTGGCGACCCGGCTCCGATGTTTGGGAGATCCACACCCTCAACGGTGTTCACCCTGTGGATCCTGCCCAGCCGGTCGTGCATGTGAGCTACTTCGAAGCCGACGCGTTCGCGCGATGGGCCGGCGCGAGGCTTCCCACCGAATTCGAATGGGAGAACGCGGCGGCGGGGGTCGAACAGGTGGGCAACCTCCTTCCATCAGAGCAGTTGCATCCTGTCCCCGCTGCGCATCCGACAGCAGGCCTCCAGCAGCTCTACGGAGATGTCTGGGAGTGGACAGCCAGCTCCTATGCGCCCTATCCGGGATTCCGGGCCGCACCCGGTGCGGTAGGCGAATACAACGGCAAATTCATGGTCGACCAGCAGGTCCTGCGAGGTGGCGCATGTGTGACGCCCGGCGATCACGTCCGACCTGGCTACCGCAATTTCTTCCCCACCCACAGCCGGTGGATGTTCTCGGGGCTGCGCCTCGCCGACGACGGGAGCCGACAGTGACCACCGAGATGGAAGTCGATGTCCATCTGGGACCTGACGAACTCCATGCCGCGCTTCGACGTGATGTTGTCGATGGGCTCGGGTCGGTGCCCAAGGAGCTCCCTCCCAAGTGGTTCTACGACCATCGAGGGAGCCAGCTCTTTGATGAGATAACCCGCCTCGAGGAGTACTACCCCACCGAGGCGGAGCGTGAGATCCTGCTGTGTCACGCGCCGGCGATCATTGCCGAGGCCGGCGCCGACACCATCGTCGAGCTCGGCTCGGGGACATCAGACAAGACCCTCGCTCTTCTCGACGCGGCCCGACAAGATGGTCGCTTGAGGCGGTTCATACCGTTCGACGTGAGTGAGCAGTTCTTGCGAGCGTCTGCGGACCGGCTTGCGGAGCGCTATTCGGGGCTGAAGCTTCACGGAGTCGTGGGCGACTTCGACCGACATCTCCATCACCTACCGACGGGTGGCCGACGTCTGGTGGTTTTCCTGGGTGGCACGATCGGCAACTACCAGCCGGTCGCTCGTAAGGAACTTCTGGCCCAGATTGTCGAGGGCATGGCGCCCGGCGATCACCTCCTGCTCGGCACCGACCTGGTGAAGTCCACTACCCGAGTCGAGCTCGCCTACAACGATCCTGCCGGGATCACCGCAGCGTTCAACAAGAACATCCTCGAGGTCATCAATCGTGAACTCGGAGCCGATTTCGATTCTGAATCGTTTGACCACGTGGCGCGCTGGGACCCCGATGAGGAATGGATCGACATCGGCCTGAGAAGCCGTGTCGACCAAGAGGTGTCCATTGCCGCTCTCGATTTCCAGGTGTCGTTCGGTGCAGGGGAGCTGATGCGCACGGAGGTGTCCAGCAAGTTCCGTATCGCCCGTCTCACCGAAGAGCTGGCCGCGGTGGGCCTCGAAGTAAAGGCGTTGTACAGCGATCACCGCGGCGATTTCGGGGTGAGCCTGTCGGTGCTCGGCTGAGAATCGGGCAAAATTATGTGATTTCGGCCAATGGTAGGAATTTCCAGGCCTGTGTTGAAGTTGAGTGTATTGCACTCAAGTTTTCTGCACACTATGCTTGATGCTGCTGGAGGCACCTGAATGGCACTCGATCCCAACCGCTGGACCCTGAAAACCACTGAGGCCTTCTCTGCGGCCACTGAGTCCGCTCGATCGGCCTCCCATCCCGAAGTCCTTCCCGAGCACCTGCTCGCGGCCCTGCTGGGCCAGGAGGAAGGCATCGTCTTGCCAATGTTGCACCGCGTCGGCGTCGACGTACTGGGCGCCCGCAACAAGGTTGAGGAAGTGCTGGCCGCCCTTCCCAACGCATACGGATCCGACCCCCAGCTCTCCAAAGCCCTGACCGATGTGCTCGATGCCGCCGGCAAGGTTCGCGACGACCTCTCCGACGAGTACCTCTCCACTGAGCATCTCCTGCTCGCCAGCGCCGACCGACTCGGGATCGATCGTGAGACTCTCCTGGGCGCGCTTCGTGAGGTGCGCGGCAGCCATCGCGTCACGAGCCAGACTCCCGAAAACCAATATCAGGCCCTCGAGCGGTTCGGCCATGATCTCACCGACGCCGCCCGCTCGGGTGAACTCGATCCCGTCATCGGACGTGATGAAGAGATCCGGCGGGTCATACGGGTCCTGTCGCGACGAACCAAGAACAATCCAGTTCTGATCGGTGAGCCAGGAGTTGGCAAGACCGCCATCGTGGAGGGTCTCGCCACCCGAATCGTGGAAGGCGACATCCCCGACAGCCTCAAGGGCAAGCGCCTCATCAGCCTCGACATCTCTTCGATGGTGGCCGGCGCCAAGTATCGAGGCGAGTTCGAGGAGCGCCTCCAGTCCGTCCTCAAGGAGATCGAGGATGCCGATGGCGAGATCATCACCTTCGTCGATGAGATGCACACCGTTGTGGGGGCAGGCGGCGCGGAGGGCGCAATGGACGCCGGCAACATGCTTAAGCCGATGTTGGCCCGGGGCCGACTCCGGATGATCGGCGCCACCACCCTCGATGAATACCGCAAGTACGTCGAGAAGGATCCCGCCCTCGAGCGCCGATTCCAGCAGGTCATGGTGGAGCCCCCATCGGTCGAGGCCACCATCGCGATCCTGCGAGGACTCAAGGATCGTTACGAGGTGCACCACGGCGTACGCATCCAGGACTCCGCTCTGGTCGCGGCCGCGGTACTCAGCGACCGTTATCTCACCGGTCGCTTCCTGCCGGACAAGGCGATCGACCTCGTCGACGAAGCCGGGGCCTCCCTCCGCATCGAGATCGACTCGGTGCCAACCGAGATCGACATCGTCGAACGCCGGATCCGCCAGCTCGAGATCGAGCGGCTCGCCCTCGCCAAGGAGACCGACGCGGCGTCCGGCGAGCGCCTCGACGACCTCGACCGCGAGCTTGCCGATCTCACCGAAGACCTCTCCGGTCTCACTGCCCGCTGGCAGGCCGAGCGCGATGCCATTGCCGCCATGCGTGAGCTCAACGAGCAGCTCGAGCGGGTTCGTGGCGAAGTCGAACGCGAGAGTGATCTCGAGAAGGCCGCTGAACTCCGCTACGGCCGCATCCCCGCGCTCGAGCGTGAGTTCGCCGACGCCCGAGACACCCTCGACAAGATTCAGGCCGAGTCTTCGATGCTGAAAGAGGAGGTCACCGAAGAGGACATCGCCGAAGTGGTCAGTCGCTGGACCCGTGTGCCCGTCTCGCGTCTGATGGAGGGCGAGGTCCAGAAACTGATCCGGCTGGAGGATCACCTCCACAAGCGGCTGGTGGGCCAGGACCCCGCGGTGAGCGTGGTCGCCAACGCAATCCGGCGGAGCCGAGCCGGTCTGTCCGATCCGAGTCGCCCCATCGGCAGTTTCTTGTTCCTGGGCCCCACCGGCGTCGGCAAGACCGAGTTGGCCCGCGCTCTCGCCAATTTCTTGTTCGACGACGAACGAGCCATGGTTCGCATCGACATGTCGGAGTACATGGAGAAGCACTCCGTGAGTCGCCTCATCGGGGCGCCTCCCGGCTATGTGGGCTACGACGAGGGAGGCCAGCTCACCGAGACGGTTCGCCGGCGGCCCTACAGCGTCGTCCTTCTCGATGAAGTCGAGAAGGCCCACTCCGACGTGTTCAATGTGCTGCTCCAGCTCCTCGACGACGGTCGACTCACCGACGGACAGGGCCGCACGGTCGACTTCAGCAACGTCGTGCTGATCATGACCTCCAACTTGAAAGGCGAGCCCGGCGACTATTTCCGCCCGGAGTTCATCAACCGCATAGACGACATCGTTCGGTTCCGGGCCCTCACCGAAGAGGATCTGGTCGAGATCGTCGACATCCAACTCCTCGCCCTCGCCGGCCGCCTCCGCGACCGTCGCCTGACCCTCGAGGTGAGCGATGAGGCCAAGCTGCTCCTCGCCGAACGTGGCTACGATCCTGCGTTCGGTGCTCGGCCTCTCAAGCGCCTGATCCAACGTGAGATCGGCGACACCTTGGCAATGGCAATTCTCGAGGGCCGCTATGTCGAGGGCGATACTGTCAGTGTCACCGTCGAAGGTCCCGCCGAGAGCCGGGAGTTGGCGCTTCGCTGATCCCCCGGGGCGAGGTGTCACCCCCGGGGCCATCACCCTCCGTGGGCGGATTGGCCACTAGATTTCCGTACGCGGAGTACGGGAGTGTGATGTGAGGCTGCGACAGCTGTGGAAGCTGCTGTTCGGCGTGACCTTGATCTCAACTGGGGTTCTCGTAGGCGTGTCCACGCCTGCGGAGGCGTCGGAGGAGGGTTCGGGAGGCTGCGTCGGCGATGTTGTTGTCGCGCTCGACGTCCCGGTTTGGTCACGATCGGGTTACGACCATTACCGCATCCCGTTCGGCCAGCCTCTCCCTCCCGGTGTGTGGTCTGTGCAGGTCTCGTCGCACGATGCCCACGAAGGTCGATCAGTCGGGGTGCAACTCCACGAGCAGTGGATGCTCACGCCTTGGAACCACGACACGTTCGGCCCCACCACCGAGCTTGCCGACGGCGTGGAGGCGGCGTCGGTCGTGGACAATCTGGGGACACTAACCAACAGCAGCGAGATCCTCGGAGTCACCGTCACCCATGCCCTCCCCAGCACACCGAATGGCACCGAATCGGTAGTTGCTGATTGTGTGGCGTTCACCTCGCAAGGTGCCGCCGGGGGCGACGTCGCTGCTTCGGCCACGAGCGACTGCTCGATCCC
>CAXMSE010000082.1:0-18240 GCA_964196195.1 uncultured Gammaproteobacteria bacterium
GAGGTGGGTGATGTGATCATCGCCGGGGTCGATCCTCCCCCCGGTGACACCCTCTGGGAGCAGTCCCGTTTCATCGCCACCGATGGGTCGTTGCGCGACTTCGTGCTGAACGAGCCGCGGGGCGGTGTGTTTCGCCATGTGAACCTGCTCGTCCCGCCTGTGCACCCCGAAGCCGTGGCGGGATTCATCATCATGGAGCCGTGCCACACGCCACCGATGTCGGGATCCAACTCGATCTGCGTCGCCACCGTTTTGCTGGAGACCGGTGTGGTGCCCATCGAGGCGCCTGTGACCCGATTCGCCATCGAGGCGCCGGGAGGGCTTGTACGGGTGGAGGCAGCCTGCAATGAGAACAAGGCCGAACGGATCACGATCACCAACGTCGCCTCGTTCGTCTCTCGCCTCGACGCCTTACTGGGGATCGACGGGATCGGCGAGATCCGGGTCGACACGGCCTATGGAGGCGACAGCTTCGTGATGGTGGATGCCTCAGATCTCGGGGTGCAAATCGAGCCTGCATCGGCGCGGCACCTCGCCGAACTGGGGCATCGGGTTACCGCCGCGGCCAACGAGCAACTCGGCTTCTCCCATCCCGATAATCCCGACTGGAACCACATCTCCTTCTGCCAGATAGCCGGTCCGCTGGAGCGAGTCGATGATGGCCTGCTCACGATGCGCAGCACATCGGTGATCGACCCCGGGAAGCTGGATCGGTCACCCACCGGTACCGGTGTATCCGCACGGATGGCTCTACTTCGGGCCCGCGGCGAGATGGAGCTGGGCGACAGGCTCGTCATGGGTTCTGTGATCGGCTCCGAGTTCGTCGGTGCCATCGCGGCCGATACCACGGTAGGCGACCGGCCCGCCATCATCCCCACCATCTCGGGGCGAGCCTGGATCACCGGCATCAACGAGTACATCCTCGATCCGGCCGATCCATGGCCCCGCGGCTACCGCTTGAGCGACACCTGGCCCGGAGGCTGAAAGGTGTGCCACACTCCCCGCCATGACTTTTCCGGCCCCAAAACCGTTTCGCTTCGGTCTCCAGGTTCATTCGCCGATCGCCGACATGACCTGGACCGAAACCGCACGATTTGCTGAGACCCAGGGTTTCGATTCCCTGCTGCTACCCGATCACTTCCATCACCAGTACGGGCCTCTCACCGCCCTGAGCGCCGCGGCCGCGGTCACCACCGAACTGAAGGTCGGAGTGCTGGTGTTCGGCAACGACTATCGCCATCCGGTGGTTTTGGCGAAGGAGATCGCCACCCTCGACGAAATCACCGAAGGGCGAGTCGAGTTCGGGCTGGGAGCGGGATGGATGCGCACCGATTACGAGCAGGCCGGCCTGTCCTACGCCCGGCCCGGGGTGAGGATCGACCGCATGGTCGAGAGCCTGGAGATCATCAAGAAATGCTGGGCTGGAGGCCCGTTCGACTACGAGGGCGAGCACTACCGCATCACCGGCTACGACGGATATCCGGCCCCGCACCGCCCGGGAGGCCCCCCGGTGATCATCGGCGGCGGTGGGCCCCGCATGTTGGGCGTGGCCGCAACCCATGCCGACATCGTTGGACTCACGGCCAATCTACGGGCGGGCGAGGTGGGCCTCGATGCGATCGCCGACTCGATGCCCGAGGCCTACGACGCCAAGATCGGGAGAGTTCGCGACGTAGCGGGGGAGCGACTTGAGGCCATCGAGCTCAGCTCCCTCACCTTGAACGTCACCATCACCGACGATCAGGAGGGCACCCACGCCGCCTTCGCCGAGATGTTCGACACCACACCTGAGAGAGTCGCCCAGTCGCCGGCCCTCCTTGCAGGGTCGCCATCTCAGATCGCAGAGAGCTTGAGGGTCCGGCGCGACCGCTGGGGATTCAACTATGTGGTCGTCCAACAAGACGGTAGCCAAGGGCTGGAGGCCTTCAGCGAGGTCATAGCCGAGCTGGCCGGCAGCTGAAGGTTCAGGCGACGCTGATCACCACGAGGTCGGTGGGGGCCTGCTCCTCGGCCTGGGGAAGGGGAACGATGAGTCGCCGGCTGCCCACCTGCTGCACCAGCAGGAGTTGCTCGTCGGGGCCGGCCGCGATGGCCTTGGCCCTCACCACCGACGGGGGCAAGTCGTCGAGAATCCGATTCAGCTGGTCAAGGCTTGCCGGCCGGGGCAGGGGGTGGAGTTCGACGTGGTGCGGATCGAAGAGTTGGGGGGCCGGAACCTCGCTCGGTCCGCCAGGCCTGCGCGTGCCTGCGTCGAGCACTCCCGCCACCCCGGCAGTCCCGATGTCGATCACAGGGGTGTCGGGAGCAAGGTCGGCGAGCGCCGACTCCACGGAGGCTCGCACACTGGCATCGATGAGATCGGTCTTGCTCAGGGCGAACAGATCGGCAGCTTCGGATTGGCGTCGAATCACTGGTTCGGTGAGGCGATCGGCCAGCCGCTCGAGCACCTGATCGGCATCGACCAACACAACGATGGCATCGAGTCGAAAGCCATCGGAGTTGGCCCAGGGCGCCACCCGGTGGGGGTCGGCCACACCGCTCAATTCGATGAGTACGTGGTCGGGTGGCTCCGGTCGGGCTCGCAAGCTATCGAAGGCTGCGCCGAGCCCCTCGCTCAAGCTGCAACACACACAGCCGTCGGTCAGTTCGATGGTGTCAGAGGAGCGGCGCCGGATCAGGGCAGCGTCGATGTTGACCTCGCCTACGTCGTTGACCAGGACCGCGATGGGACGATCGGTCCGAGCGAGCAACTCGTTGATGAGGGTGGTCTTGCCCGAGCCGAGGTAGCCGCCGATCAAGGACACCGGCACTCGGCGGCCGTCCCACGGCGCGATCGTCTCCATCGGTTCGTCCAGCATCATCGTCGTGACCGTAGCGGGGGAACGGACGGCTCAACTCAAGAGGTCTTGATCGCCTCGTTGTCGATCGGAGCTGAGATCGAACTCATCGTGGGGGTCGACATATTCGACGCCGCTCTGCCAGTCCTCGATACACCGTTCCGACACGGGCATCGGCATGTTGTACCGGGTGGAGTCGCGGTGCGAGATGTGGAGGCTGGCTGGGATGTGGGGCTCGAACGAGCGGTTGAATGCGTCGCCGCCCTCGGCCATCTTGTCCCAACCGTTGGAGAACATGTTCCCAGTCGGTCCGACGATGTGACGCACGGTGCGGAAATTGCGCGACTTCATGGCGCGTTGGCCCGCCCGCCGTGCACGGAGCTCGGTTCGGATATCCGCGAACCGGCTGCGGAAGCTGCGGCGTCGACCACCCATGAACGACAGCCTAACTCACTGGTCGACGGTGCTGTCTGCGCTCAGTGGGAGCGTTCCCACCGCTCCTGGAGTTGGCTGTCGGCGTCCTGGATCTGGCCGACAACGTCGATGATCGCTTCGCGTAGCCCGGGTGTCATGTCGATCTGGGTGCCGTAGAGCACGCGATTCTCGGTGGCGGTGAGGCGGCGGTGGCGGATCTTGACCGTTCCCGATTCACCGTGGAATCGGACAGCTACCCGTTCTCCGACTTCGTGATGGCTGGGCATCGGCACCTCGATCAGGGCGCCGTCGAGAGAAACGTCGCGGAGGCGGGCCTCCACCACACTTTCCGAGGACCGGCCGAACAGGCCTCGCGATTGGGTCACATCTCATTCGATCTCAAGATCGAACGGCAACTCATGGCGGGGCAGAAGGCGGTCGATCCCATGGGGTCGTGAGGTTTTGGGAATTCATCAGCAAGTCCCTTGCGATCAGTAGGGATTCGTGGTGCATCCACCGGCTACGCTCCCCGCCGTGACGATCATCCACCGCAGCCCGCTCCCCGATGTCGAGATCCCCGAGGTCTCGATTGCCCAACACGTTCTCGGTGTTGCCGACAGGTTCCCGGACAGGATGGCGGTATCCGATGGCCATGGCACGTCATACACCTTCGCCGAGCTGAGAGAGTCGGCGCTGAGCCTGGCCGGGGGTCTCCAGGCCCGAGGTGAGGGGCCTGGTCGGTGTATCGGGATCATGGCGCCCAACATTCCCGAATACGCCGTCGTTTTCCACGCGGTGGCAACCGCTGCGGGTGTGCTCACCACCATCAATCCCACCTATGGCGCCGAAGAGGTGCGATTCCAGCTTCTGGATGCGGGCGCCACCAGCCTCATCACTGTGCCTATGTTCGTTGACACGGCCCGCGAGGCGATGGAGGGCACCGATGTCGAGGAGTTGATCGTCATCGGCGATGTCGAGGGCGTGACCCCCCTGACCGATCTTATGGGTGACCCCATCGATCAGGTGCCCATGAACGTTCGAGACGATGTGATGGTGTTGCCCTATTCGTCGGGCACCACCGGGCTGCCGAAAGGGGTGATGCTCACCCACTACAACCTGGTGGCCAACGTCTGCCAGTTGGAGCACATCATCGACTACACCGACGACGATGTCTGCCTCGCCGCACTGCCGTTCTTCCACATCTACGGGATGCAGGTCCTCATGAACGGGATGTTGGCCAACGGAGCCGGCGTCATCACCATGCCTCGGTTCGACATGAAGGAAGCACTCGAACTCTGCCAAGCGAATCGCATCACCCGCTTCTTCGCGGTGCCGCCCATGGTGCTCGGCTTGGCGAAGGCGCCGCTGGTCGACGACTACGACCTGTCCGCGCTGAAGCAGGTCTTCTGTGGTGCCGCTCCCATGGGAGCGGAGCTTCAGGAGGAGGCCGCGGCTCGCGTGGGATGCCAGGTCGTGCAGGGTTTCGGCATGACCGAGCTGAGCCCGGTGAGTCACGCCACTCCCGAGGGTTCGGTCAGGCCTGGCACCAGCGGCGTGGCTGTGTCGAACGTGGAGTGCCGGATCGTGGACCCCGAGTCGGGACAGGACCAGCCTGTCGGGGAGCGGGGCGAGCTCTGGGTTCGGGGGCCCATGGTGATGAAGGGTTATCTCAACAACGCGGAAGCCACCGCAGAAACCATCGACTCCGAGGGCTGGCTCCACACCGGCGACGTCGCCGTGCTCGACGAACACGGCCACTACTCGATTGTTGATCGCATCAAGGAGCTCATCAAGTACAAGGGTTTCCAGGTTCCGCCGGCCGAGCTGGAGGCCCTAATCGTCACCCACCCATCGGTACTCGATGTTGCCGTTATCGGTGTACCCGACGATGAGGCAGGCGAGCTTCCCAAGGCCTTCGTCAGCCTGGCACCCGGAGCATCGTTGTCGCTCGACGAGCTCCAGGAGTTCGTCGGTGAGCACCTGGTGGCCTACAAGCAGATCAGACTGCTCGAGGAGATAGATGTTGTGCCCAAGAGTGCCTCGGGCAAGATCCTCCGCAGGGAGTTGCGCGACCGCGACTAGGGCGAAAATGGGTCGCCAGACTCGTTGTTAGCAGCCGGCGCAGCGATATCTTGCGTTCTATGAACACTGTGGCCCCCGCGGTCTCGTCGGTTCTCACCGATCTGCTCTCTGAACGCGGTCACCTCGTGGTCGACGGCGCCACCGGCACCGAGCTGTTTGCGCGCGGCCTCGAAGCAGGCGACGCTCCCGAGCGAATGAACCTCGACAATCCCGAGGCTGTCCACGGCCTACACCGCGCCTACGTCGACGCCGGGTCCGACATCGTGCTCACCAACACTTTCGGAGGCACCCGCTACCGACTCGCGCTCCACGGGCTCGACACCCAGGTGGTCGAGATCAACCGCCGAGCGGCCCAACATGCCCGACATGTGGTCGACGAGCAGGACAAGCGTGTTCTCGTGGCCGGATCGATGGGACCCACCGGAGAGCTTTTGGTACCTCTCGGAGCGCTCGAATACCGCGACGCAGTCGATGCCTTCACCGACCAGGCCCAGGGCCTCACAGAGGGCGGTGCCGATCTCCTCTGGATCGAGACGATGAGCTCGATCGAGGAGGCGGAGGCAGCCATCGAAGGAGCTCGGCGCGCTTCTGATCTCCCCATCGCGATCACCATGAGTTTTGACACGGCGGGACGCACGATGATGGGTGTCACCGGCACCATGGCCGGCCAGCGTTTCGCGGAGCTGGGAGTGGCCGCGATCGGCGCGAACTGCGGCAACAACCTTGCCGATACCGAAGCGGCCCTCGCCGAGATCCGAGCTGCTGCCCCGGGCGTCCCGATCATCTCCAAGGCCAACGCTGGAATCCCCGAATGGCACGGCGCCGAGTTGAGCTACAGCGGCACCCCCGACGTGATGGCCGCACACGCTCACCGGGTCAACACCGACGGTGTGCAGATAGTCGGTGGCTGTTGCGGCAACACTCCGGCCCACATCGCAGCGATCCGTGGAGTACTCGATGGCACGATCGCAGTGCCTGCGGTAGAGGTCGAGGTAGCTCCCGATCGCACCGCGGCCCCCCGGGCAGACCGCCGCCGCCGCCGGCGACGCTGAGCAGAATCGGCAGCCCGAGCTACCAGGTATCGATCATCGGGCGCGCCGGTCGGTCGCCCGGAGGCACCGATCGAAACAGGTTGACGAGTCTGGCGCGGGTGTCGGCAGGATCGATCACATCATCCACCTCGTTGTGGGCCGCGGCGTTGAGCGCCTTCGACCTCGCGTACTGGCGGGCAACGAGCTTCTCGTAGGTCTCCTGGCGTTCATCGAGGTCGGTGATCGCCTCCAGTTGGCGGCGCGCCCCGAGCGTGACCGCACCTTCGATCCCCATCCCGCTTATCTCACCGCTTGGCCAGGCGACGGTGAGGAGGGTCGAGTGGAAGGACCCGCCGGACATGGCCATTGCTCCGAGGCCGACGGCCTTGCGCAACAAGACGGTGGCGGTGGGCACGGTGAGGCTGGCACCGGCGACGAACATCCGACCGAAGTGGCGGACTTGGGCGGTCTTCTCGGCCTCGGGGCCGACCATGAATCCTGGGGTGTCGCAGAGAACGATCAGAGGGAGGCCATGCCCGTCGCACAGCTGCATGAAGCGGGCCGCCTTGTCGGCACTGTCGGAGTCGATGGCGCCGCCGAGATGGGCGGGGTCGTTGGCGAGAATCCCGACCGGGCGCCCTTCGAGCCGGCCGAGCGCGGTGACCACGCTGTTGCCGAACGTGGGACGAAGCTCGAGGGGGGAGTCGATGTCGCACAGGAGCTCGATCGCCCTTCGAACCTCGTAGATCCGCTTTCGGTTCTCGGGCACCACATCGCGCATTGGTTCCTGATCGTGGGCTTGCCATTCGCTCACTGCGCCCTGGAAGAACCCGAGGTAGTGCTTGGCGTAGGCAACCGCCTCGGCTTCGTCATCGGCCAGTATGTCGATGACGCCGTTGGCGCTCTGCACATCGACCGGCCCGATCTCCTCGGGCGTGTACACGCCGAGTCCGCCGCCCTCGATCATGGCCGGACCCGCCATACCCAGATTGGCGTCGGGAGTGGCGATGATCACATCACACACAGCGGCGAGAGCAGCATTGCCGGCGAAGCAACGCCCTGAGACGATGGCGATCGACGCGGCGCTGCCGCTGAGGCGGGCCATCCAGGCGAACGACATGATCTCGAGTCCTGCGAGAGACATCTGGTCGGTGTCGCCGGGACGCCCTCCACCTCCCTCGGCGAAAAGGATCACGGGGATACCGAGTCGGTCGACCACCTCGAGTAGGCGATCCTTCTTCTGATGGCCGCGAAAGCCCTGGGTGCCGGCGAGGACGGTGTAGTCGTAGGACATCACGGCGCAGGCGCTCGTGTCGACACCGAACAGATCGCCATTGACCCTGGCGAGTCCGCCGACGATTCCGTCGCCGGGAGTGTTGGCGATCAGGTCCTCGACGTCGCGGCGAGCAGTTTGGCCGGCATACATGAATCCGCCGTACTCCTCGAAACTTCCCGGATCGACGAGATCGGCGAGGTTTTCGCGTGCGGTCCGTCGCCCCCGCCCGTGGATCTTCGCCACCGCTTCGGGCCGTGATTCGTCGAACAGTTGGCGTCGTCGACCGAGGACCTCATCGAGATCGGCTCTATCGACGCCGCGGGCAGCGTCGTCGATCTCGTCGCCGGAGGCGCTCACCACGCGGGCTTCGATGACTGCGATCACCTGGCCTGATCGCAGAATATCTCCCGGGGCCGCTTCGATCGAGGCGATCACGCCACTCTCCGGAGCCGCGACGAGATGCTCCATCTTCATCATTTCGACTATGGCGACGATCGCTCCCTCACCGACCTCGTCGCCGACCGCGACCTTCACGAGCACAACCGTGCAGTCGGTGGGCGCAGTGGCAACAACTGCGGAGCTCACAGGTCGTGTCGGTCTGTTGGCATCAACGCAGTCTCGCGGATGGGGAGGGATCGATTCCAACCGGCATCCCCGTGGTGCCTCAATTCGGCGGCTTTGGGGTCGATCGGATTGGGTGGACCCGTTTGTGCGCCCCGGCCCGGCCCCTGAGGGACTCGTTCGCGTGGTCACCTGGATTGCCCTGGCGTGGGGCGGCTTGTATCTCTCCTGGAGGGTCGTGGCGACGCTGGGCGGAGTCGCCCCTCTGTCTGCCGCGTTCCTTCTGGCCGCCGAGATCCTGGGTCTGGTGGTGTTCGCAGCGAGGGCCTGGTCGGCATCGGCCCCGCCGATTGTCGTGGTCGAGGCACCGGATGCGCCGAAGCCCAGCGCGATTGCGGTCATCGATGCCGGCTCCAGATCGATTGATGAGTTGAGAACCACCCTCGTCTCGACCCGACGAGTCGACGGCCTCGAAGGCGTGATCGTGGTCGATCGCGATGGTTCGCGGTGGCTTCGGACGATCGCGGAACGGTTTGGAGCGGTCATCGCCGACCCCGACAAGTCCCTGGTCGATGTGGTGGCCGGCGTGTCGACACCGTGGGTGTTGCGAATGCGCGCCGGTGATCTACCGATGCCGGATCTACTCACCATGACCGCTCCCGCCTGCTCGGCCCCCGACGTCGGCGTGGTGCAGTTGGGCATCGAAGAGGCCGACCCCACCTCATACGAACACGATCCGGGCGGGTACTGGTCGCTCGACCCGTTCGATCACCAGGTAGTGAGATCCTCGCTCGCTTCGCGGGGCTCGATCCCCTGGTACGGCGACGGTCCGGTGATGATCCGCACAGCGGCGATCGGCGCCGTGGGTGACCTCGATGATGATGTCTCCGACCCCGCTCTGGGGGTGGCGCTCCGCCTTTCCGGGTTCCGTATCGGCTACGTCCCTCTCACCCTGGCCAGAGTCAGGGGTCCTCGGACTCTGGGTGAGAGTCTCCAACGAAGGTGGGTTCGCCTCGCCCCCCGGGTCGGGGTGGCATTCTCACCGAATGTGCGGCGCCTCGTGCCGACGGAGCGAGTAGCTCACCGCCTGGCTGCCATCCCGCTTGTCAGCGCCCTGCAACGGATGGCCCTGGTCGCTGCGGCAGTCACCACCATGGGGCTGGCCCAACAGCCCCTGAAGGCCTCGGGGGTCGATCTGCTGGTCATGGCGGTCCCTGCATACCTCCTTCGATGGAGCGCCCACCTGCTTCTGGGCCGCGGCCGGCTCGCACCCTTCTCGATCCTCCGTAGCGATCTCCGCTCGATCGGCGTCGACATCACCTTGTTGAGTGTGCGCCGCCGCGGGCAGAAGCGCGGGCTGGGCTTGCTGATGGCATTGGCTGCGGCTCTCCACTTCGTGGTGGTGGTGACGGCGATCGCGGTGTGGCGGGACTGGCCGGATCGGCTCCCCGCCGAAGTGGCGGTGGTGGCCCTGGTGATAAGCAGCGGCTTCCTCGGAGTGGCCATGGAAGCCCTACTCGATGCCCTGTTGCGTCGCCAACGACGCGCTCACCACCGTGTCCAACTGGGGCTCGTGACTTGCCGGCTCGAGGAGTTCGAGGGGCACCTTGTGGATCTCTCCACCGGTGGTGCCGGCGTTCTTATCGACTGTGCGATCGACGAGGCACCCGAGCCGGGATCGGTCACCACGATCGCGTTTCGGATTCCCGACGCAGACGGAGCGTGGCGCAACGTCTCGACCCTCGTACACATCGCCCACCGGGTCGCGGAGAGTGCCGAACAGACGCGGTTGGGCCTCACCTTCGATGATCCCACCGATTCCCCGCTCGACCCCGTGGTCGAGTTCTTGACGATCGACCGTCGCCTGGTTGCCCTGGGGCGCCGCGCTTTCGATACCGCGGCCTGATCTCAGCCGAAGGCACGACGGGCTGCGACGATCGCAGAGCTCAACACCCCACAGATGGCTTTGCCGGTGGCCAGGTCGAGCCAGGGTGTGCCCGACCTCCCGGGAAGACCGGCCAGACGTTCGAGTTGGGCCACGAAACCCAGATCGACGAGGGGATGACCCTGCCCCACGGCCATCGGGACACCATTGAGTTCCAACTCAGGTTCAGGGAAGAACGACACGAGGGCCACTCCTTCGTCGCTGGCCACCTCGAGCTCAGCTCGAGCTGATCCGGGGGCCCATCTCGACTCCAGCCGCGCCGCGCGACCACTGGGTAGGGCCAGGGTGATTGTGGCGGACTCCTCGACCCCGGCCACGGGGCCTTCGGTGATCCGGGCTGCGGCTGAGTCGATGGCCTCGCCGGTGGCGGCGAACAGGATGGGGGCGAGGCGTGCGCCCGGATCGAGTCCGGCGCCGCCGAAGGCGTGGCTGCCGTGGCTGCCCCATGTCGGAGCAGGCTGAGTGGAACGCATCACGAGGTGATGAGGCGAGGCCATATCGCCAATGATGCGCATGGCGCGCCGAACGGCGGGGGCGTGTAGGAGGTTGGCACCGATCATCGCCGGACAACCGGGGTCGGGGAGGTCCGCTGGAACGGGTGCCTCGACCAGCACTGCTCTCACCCTCCCTGCCAGGGCATCAACCACCTCGGGCGCGGATGCCGGAGGAACGGCCACCACCACTGCGTCGCAGCGATCCAGGAGGGCATCGAAGGAGAGATCGGGGACCTCTGCAGCCGCGGCGAGTTCGGCCGCGGAGCTCGACCCCCCGCCGACCCCGACCAGTTCGACCCGATCACACAACAAGGCCGCTTGGGCGTGGAGTGCCGCGCCGTGTCCTCCACCGATGATGCCGATCCGGGTCATCTGAGCATCGTGTCACGCAGTCGGCATCACTGCCGCGGCGGCCTCGGCTATCCGGCCCGGTAGCTTGCATAGCGTGCGTGGCATCGTCGGACTGTTACGACTGGCGGCCATTGTCGTCGGTGGCGGCGTGGCCGTGGCGTTCTCCCTCGCGGCACTCGCGCCCCAGGTGGCCGACGTGTTCTCGGCCAACGAGTCGACCACCGCGGAGATCAATCTCGACGAGTTGGCACTCAGGTCGATCGTCTATGACTCGAACGGCGCCGAGTTCGACGTGCTCTTCGACGTCGAGAACCGTTCCCTCGTGACCCTCGACCACATAAATTTTCGCATGATAGCCGCGGTGCTGGCGGTCGAAGACGAGGGATTCTGGGATCACAACGGGGTCGACGCGAAGGCCATAGGCCGTGCGTTCGTTGAAAACGTCAATGCCGGCGGTGTGGAGCAGGGCGGCTCCACCATCACCCAGCAGCTCGTCAAGAACGGGGTGATCGGTAACGCGATCGACATCGACCGCAAGATCCCCGAGGCCGCGCTCGCAATCAGGCTCGAACGCCAACTCACCAAGGAGGAGATCCTCGAGGCTTATCTCAACACCGTCTACTTCGGTGGTGGGGCATATGGGGTGCGGGCTGCGGCCGAGATCTATTTCGGAATCGGGCCCCACCAGCTGGATTGGGCCCAGTCGGCCCTTCTGGCCGGCTTGATCGCGAATCCGTCGGGCTTCGACCCCACCCGCTTCCCCGAGAGGGCGGGGGACCGGCGCGAAATCGCCTTGCGACGCTTGCTCGACACCGGAGCGATTTCCGAGTTCCAGTACGAGGCCGCCGGGGACGACCCCTTGCCCACCACCCGCAATGTGGCCGCCGAGTGGCAACCCACCAACTACTTCATAGAAGAGGTCCGGCGCCGCCTCCTCGACGATCCCCGGCTGGGGGCCACCCACGCCGAGCGGGCCGAAGCCCTGTTCGGTGGTGGCCTGAGGGTATTCACCACCTACGACCCGGAGGCCCAGCGACAGGCGGAGGCTGCGGTTGCCGCCTTCCTGCCCGCTGACGAACGCAACTTCACGGTGTCGTTGGCGAGTGTCGAGCCCGGTACCGGCCTGGTGCGGGCCCTGATCGGTGGGCCGGGCTTCGAGAACTTCGAGTTCAACATCGCCACCCAGAAGGGGCGCCCGACCGGGTCGTCGTTCAAACCGTTCGTGCTCGCGGCCGCGATGGAGAAGGGATTCGTGCCGGCCGACCAACTCAACGGGATCGGCACTTGCGAATTCTCGAATCCGGGTGGGTTCCCCGACCCCTACCGGGCCAACAACTTCAGCGGTCCGGGCGGGTCGGTCGCATCGATCCGGTCCCAGACTCTGAGATCGTCGAACTGCGCATATTTGCGCCTCGGTCAGATCGTCGGCTTATCGAACGTGGCCGACACGGCGGGGGCTCTCGGGATCCAGGCCGACCTGTCGGACCTTCCCATCTCGATGCCGTTGGGGCCCAAGGACGTCACCCCGCTCGACATGGCATCGGCCTACTCCTCGTTCGCCAACGACGGCATCCAGGTCGACCCGATCTTCATCGAGCGGGTCGAAGATCGCGAGGGCAACATCATCCTGGAGAATAAGCCCGACGGAGAGCGAGCGATCTCCGTACAGTCGGCTCGCCTCGTCACCCAGGTGCTCGAAGCAAACGTGAGGGGTGGCACCGGCACTCGGGCCCGACTCGAGGAACAGCCGGCCGCCGGCAAGACCGGCACCGCACAGGAGTTCACCGATGCCTGGTTCGTGGGATACACCCCGCATCTTTCCACCGCGATCTGGATCGGCAATCCCGATGCGCAGATCGAGATGCGCGGAGTTGATCGTGGCCCGCTGGGCATCGGAAACGTATTCGGCGGTTCGATCCCCGCCCTCATCTGGGGCCAGTTCAACACCGAATATCACGAGGGGTTGGTGGTGATCGAGTTCGAGCCGCCGGAACCCACGCGAGGCGGGATCCGGATTCGCACCGACCAGGAGGAGGACGACTACAACGAGTTGCTCAAGAGCCTGTGTGGCGACGAAGACGCCGAACGAGACACCGATCAGGACGGCATCACCGACGCCTGCGAGGCGCCCGACTTCGAGTTCGACAAGGGCATCGGTAAGTGCCCGATCCTGTTGATTCCAGTGGACGGCGATGGCGATGGCAAGGTCGACGGATGTGAGGTGCCGACCACCACCACGACCACCACAACAACCACCACAACAACCACCACAACAACCACGACAACGACAACGACGCTTCCAGGTAGTACAACCAGCACCACGCAAGCACCACCGGCCGCTACCACGACCACTACCACGACGAGTACAACAGAACCATGAGCGACGAAGCCCTGCTCGAGATCCAACGATGCGATGTAGAGACGGATCGACTCAAACACCGACGGCTCAACATGGAGCAGCGCGGAGCACTCGAAGCCGCGCTGGGGGAGAGGGCCAAGCAACAAGTCGAGATCGATGCCGTCGCTGCAGCGCGTGTGGAGGTGGCCAATCGCCAGCGCCGCTTCGAGGACGAGGCACAGATTGTTTCCGACAAGGCTGATGCCGACGACTCACGCCTGTACAGCGGCGAAGTCCAGGGGGTGAAGGATCTGGAGGCCCTCCAACACGAGATCGAGGGGCTGAGGAAGCGCCAGGGAGGTTTCGAGGACCAGGCCTTGGAAGCGATGGAGGAGGCCGAGGAGCTTGCGGGCAGGGTCGCGGCACTGGAACTCGCCCGCCTCGACGTCGACACCAGAATCAGCAAACTTGAGATGGAGATCACCACGGCCGAGGCTGAGATCGATGTGGAGATCGATTTGATGTCGACAAACCGGGCCGCGGCGGTCGAGTCGGTGGATCCTGCCCTGGTCGAACGTTATGAACGGATACACCCGGGGATGGGCGCAGCCACTGTGGTGCGCTTCGACGGGTCGAACTGCTCGGGCTGTCCGTCGGTCATGCCCGCGGTCGAGGTCGACAGGGTGAAACACGAACCATCGGGGTCGTTACTCGAATGCAGCGAGTGCGGCCGGATGGTGCTGCGCTGACGTGTTCTTCTGGTTCGTAGCGGCAGCGGTGCTGACGGTGCTGTTCGTCTTCGACAGTCCTGCCATCGACTACCGCTTTGTTGCCCTGGGAGGCGTGCTGCCCTTGGCCGAGGCCATTACCGGCAAGCCTCTCCTGCTGCACACCTTGCTTGGCTCGGTGCTGGTTCTGGGCGTCGTGATGGCCGCCACGGTCGGACATCGGGTGGTCCGCCGCCGACTGCTCGGCATCCCGATCGGCACCTTTGTGTTCCTTGTCGCCTCTGCTGCATGGACCCGCACCGAGCTGTTCTGGTGGCCGGTGGCCGGACTCGACGGGATCGCCGACCCACCCTTACCCGAGTTCGATCGGCCGATCGGGATCCTTGTGGTGATGGAGCTCGTCGGAGCGGCCGCGCTGTTGTGGCTGGTGCGCCGGCTCGATCTCAGCCGGCCCGCTCACCGCCGCCAACTGGTGAGCACGGGCCGACTCCCTCGAGAACACCTGCGCTGATGGGGGAGAGATGCTGATCGTCGTGCGTCATGGTCGTACCGAGGCCAATGCGGCCGGGGAGCTCCTCGGCCGGCGAGATCCGTCCCTCGACTCCGAGGGGCGGGCCCAGGCGCGGGCCATCGCTGATGCACTCCCCACCGGCGCGCGGGTGATTTCGAGTCCGCTGGCGCGGTGTCGCGAGACAGCCGCCGGGCTCGGATCAGAGGTCGAGATCGAGATCGATGAGCGACTGGTCGAACTCGACTACGGAGAGCTCGAAGGCACGCCCCTTCGCGACGTCGCGTCCTCGACCTGGCGCGAATGGCGGGCGAGCTCGGGCTGGCGCCCCGAGGGCGGAGAAAGCCACGATGATCTTGCCGCGAGGGTCTGGCCACTTCTCGACGAACTCGCTCCTGTCGCTGCATCCTCCGATCTCGTGCTGGTGAGCCACGTGTCGCCCATCAAGGCAGTCGTGGCCTGGGCGTTGGGTGTCTCGATCGACATCTCATGGCGCTGCTTTGTCGAGCAGGCTTCGATCCAAAGGATCACCACCAACGGTGTTCAGCCGTCGTTGCGGTCGTTCAACGAGACCTCACATCTCGATCATCTCGGCTGAAATGCCGCTCGGGCCACGCGGCGTGGAGATCGCAGGTCTCGCAGTACGCTCACGAAGTCAGGCGGGACTCGGCTGGGGGGACATCAAAATGGGGCGACGGGCCCATGGTGAGTGCATCAACGATGCCGAGTACGGCGCGTTCATGAAAGAAACCCAAGGACACATTCGTCGGGTCCTCGGCGAGGCGCGGATGCAACAGGGGATATCTCAGCAGAGGCTGGCCCAGGTGATCGGGGTGAATCGGGAAGCCATGCGCGACCGCCTCCTCGGCCGCACCCAGACCAAGGCCGAGGAGATCGCCGCGCTTGCAGCGTTCCTGCAGATGGACATCACCGAGTTCTTTCCGATTCGACGCGCCGGCTGACGATGTCCGGGGGCTGGCGCGTTCCCGAGAGTGAGGTGGAGTTCCGCTTCATGGCGTCGGGTGGCCCCGGCGGCCAACACGCCAACCGCTCGAACACGAAGGTGGAAGCTGTGTTTCGCCCCCCTTCATCGCCGACGATGCCCGAAGGTCTGCGGCGTCGCGTGATCGAGAAACTCGGCGAAGCAATACGCGTCACTGTCGCGGACGAGCGGTCTCAGCTCCGCAACCGCGAGATCGCCATGGAACGACTCCGAGGTCGGGTAGAGGCAGCAGGCAAGGTCGAGAGGCCGCGACGGGCAACCAAGCCCACCCGTGGCAGCCAGCGCCGCAGGCTGGAGTCGAAACGGCGTCGAGGCGACGTGAAGCGCGGGCGCGGCCGCCCGGGTGCCGACGACTGATCAGGCGGGGCTATCGGTGCGTTTCGGGGGCGCGGCGGTCGACATAGGGGCGGCGGTGACGGTCGATGAGGCCCAGTCTCTCCAGAGCATCGGATGCTCTGCGAACCGTCTCGTGGCCGCTACGGGCGAAGACCGCTATCTCCCGTGAACTCATCGGTAGCCGCTCATCGAGTAGGGCCAGCGCGAAGGCGACCGACCCAGTGCGTCGCGGCACGCTCCGGGCCACGAACTCAAGCCGATGCACATGTTCGACCCAGCGGAGGCTGTCGGCCGACAGCAGCGGGTGGGCAGGCCTCGTCTCTTCGCTCGTCATCGACCTTGTCTAGCCTGTTGCCGGTGGCGGGGAGTCGACCTGTAAGCGGGGGAAAGACTAACCGGACTGGCCTAAGGAGCGGTGTAGGCCCAAGTGTAATAACGGTACGTGTCGCCGCCGTGTCAGCAAAGCCCCCCACGGTGAACCCTGGGTCTGGAATTCGGTCCCATCCGTTTCTGACTCGTCGGCGCTGAGAGAACCGCCGTCGATCGCCGACGTCTTGCACCGAGTCGTTCGACGAGCTTCCGGTATAGCGGTATAGTTGTTCTGGGGGCACGCCCCGCGAGCGAGGGGTCTTCAAATGCGGTGGGGTAGAAGAGCCGTCCTGGCGGTCCTATTTGCTGGGCTCGTGGCAGCGTGCGCGAGTGCCACCGACGACAGCGCACCTGCTTCGACATCGAGCACGATGTCTCCAGCAGTATCGAGCACGACGTCTCCACCAGTAACGTCTCCACCAACAACGGCACCGTCTGACGGGGACAATGACGGGGGAGATGACGATGACGCCCCGATCGAGTCGACACTGCCCGAAGGAGCCGTGGAGGGGTTGGACGACTTCGACCAGGACGAAGACCCAGATCCGATCTGTGGAGTCACCGATTTCGGGGGCGGTCTTCTGCTCCAGGTTCCGTGCGAGGTCTTCACTGCCAACGAGCCGGAGGACGGAACGACGCTGGTCGAAGACTCGCTTTACGCCCTGCCAGGGGACAACTTCGTCGAACTCGAAAACGTCTCTGCGACTGCGATTCAGGCGCGTGACGACATGGACCGGCTGACCACCGTGTTCCTCCTCAATTCCGACACGCTCTTTGCCATCGGATCCAGCGATCTGTCGGAGCCAGCGCAGGACGCGCTCAACGGCATCATCGCGGCACTGGAAGGCCACTTTGACGGCCAGCCAGTCGAGCTTCGTGGCCATACCGATGCCATCGGAGACCGTGCCGCCAACGACAAGTTGTCCGCTGACCGTGCAGCCAGCGTCGCCGACTACTTCGGATCCCACGGTCTCGATCGGTCCAATATCTCCATCATCGGGCTGGGCTCAGCGGTGCCGATCGTGCAGGAATCGTCTGGCGACGAAGCCGCCGACGAACTCGGACGCGCGCAGAACCGCCGCGTCGAAGTTGTGGTACGCGTCGCGAGCTGAGCTGAGCCAAGGCGGGTTACGGGAAACCCCCGGCCTCCGCATACTGACCCATGGCCCCTGTCGGGAACGACCTTGCTCGAACCGTAACGGACCGTCCCGACGGCGTCCCCGTGGTGGCCTTTGAACGCCGCCCCGCGTTATCGACCTGCGCCGGTCGCGCTCTCGGCGAGTGCATCGAACGGGTACAACGACGGCTCGCTTCCGGGTGCGATGCTCGATCTCGTGTGTCACAGATGTGTCACGGGCCGATCTATTCTCACGGATCTGGGGTAGGAATCCCTTTGTTCTAGAGGGTTTCGGTGGGTGGTGGCGGAGAGTCGACCTGTAAGCGGGGTCTGTGCGGCCGGTTCGAAGGAGGAGACGAGTTTGCAATGCGATCCCGGACCCTCTTGGGTTCAGGGATCGCATCACTCGTTTGAGGCTTGGATCGGGGTGGGTAGGAGCAAACGAACGGAACCCTGAGCGCCTCACATCCTCGGCCCTGTTTTTTGTGTTGCCCTCCTACTTGAAGGGTGGTGAATACAGCAAGCCTCCATCGACGTAAGACCGGTTGAGAGTTCCTCGTGGCAGAAAAGCTCCGAGGTTGGTGTCGTAGATCTCTTGGTAGTTGCCCACCTGTTTGATCGCCCGGTAAGCCCATTCTCCGTCCAAACCGAGAGCCGCTCCGGTTGAGGTAGCATCGGCGCCGAAGGCACGGGATATCTCGGGGGTGGCATCGCGACGGCCCGCATCGTCGATGTTGGCCGAGGTGATCCCGCTTTCGTCCGCGAAGAACGTCGCGTTGACACTCCAGCTAACGATTGCCAACCATCCGTCATCTCCATCTACCACTGCAGGCGCCAGCGGTTCTCTGGA
>CAXMSE010000083.1:0-5642 GCA_964196195.1 uncultured Gammaproteobacteria bacterium
TGATCCGCCTGCGGTCGGCTTCCTCGAGAGGATGACGAACATCATCGTCTCGTTGGGCCCAGTCGCGAACCGCGGACTCCAACCGGGGGTCGAACAGACGCCGATCCACCCAGCATTCGAACACTGCGAGCACGGACTCGATCACGGTGGACTCGGGCCGCGCCGGAAGCGACTTCAGCCGTGCACGGACATCGACGAATCGGCGTTGATCTCGCGGTTGCGGCTGAAGAACCCGACATTGAGTTCGGTGCCGGTGTAACGCCCCGTCACCATCACCGGATCCCGGTCATGGTCGTGGCCGCCCTCGCAGGCGGTGATGAGTTCGGCCATCATCTGGCCGGCCACACCGGCATTCTTGTACTGATTCCCGCTCGTGCCGATTGCCACATAGAAGCCGTCGAGGTCGGTGCGATCGTAGATCGGGATCCAATCGTCGCTTACGTCGTAGAGGTCGACGACGCCGCGCTTTTCGTGGGGAACACCCAGCTCCGGTATGCGCCGATTGGCTCTCAGCACCTGGGCCTCCCACTGGCTCTCGCTCAGAGAGGTGTCGTAGTGGTCGGGATGGACGAACTCTCGTTGATCGCAGACCGGGTCGCCGCTACCAACCAGGATGTTATTGCCGGTCTCGGGACGGAAATAGATGCCGAGATCGTCGTCGGCGGCCACCAGGCCGCGACTCATGAAGTCGAACCCCGGTGGTGAGGGCACGTGGTGGACTTCATGACGCAGGGCCCTGGTCTTGATGTTCATCGCTTCGAAGACGCCCGCCATCTGATTGATGAGCATTGAGTGGGGCCCCGCCACATTCACCACCACCGGCGCAGTCGGCGAACGACCGTCGGCGAGCGTTAGGCCGCTCACCCGGCCACCGGCGTGGTCGACCCCGACCACTTCGGCGTTGAACCAGAACTCTCCACCCCTGGCTTCTGCTCCTCTCTGGAGATTGTGACAGGAGAGCTGCGGGTCGCTGACATAACCCGCCTCGCCGGAGAAGTACGCACCGGTTATATCCCCGCTGGCATCATCCCAGAAGTGTTCGTCATCGGGACGCTTGGGGGGTCCGTAGAGCCCCATGTCGAGAATCGGGAGCCTTTCCTTGATGTCGTCGACCGACCAGACCTCGTGAGGGATACCGACCTTGTCCCAGATTCGTTTCACCTTCTCGGAGTGGGAGTGGTTGTCCTCGGACCGAACCAGCAACTGGCCGACCTGGTGGTAGTCGATGAGGCCACTTTCATCGTCGGTGCCGATGTAGTTGGCCCAGTCGGTCCAGTAGTGCAGCCCCTCCCAGGCCAGCATCACACCGTCGACGGTCGAGTAGCTGAAACGAACAATCGCACACGAGTTGCTCGTAGAGCCGGCACCCGCCATGGGCGCCTTGTCGATGTTGAGGGTGCGCCACCCTCGCCCGGCCAACTCATGGCCCACGGCACCACCGATTACGCCGGCTCCGATGATGATTGCGTCGTAGTCGTGGGGCTCTTGTGTCATGACCGGATCCTACTAATCTAGGAACCGATGTCTAGGGGACCAGGACGACCGCGCCGATCCGGCCGACGGCTGGCGGCGCGCCCTCAGCGCGAGGTCGATTACCGACATCTCCAGAATCCGTTCACTCCCCATGAGCTCTACCGCCCTGAGCAGATCGAACAGATACACGCCGCTGCACTCAGAGTCCTCTCCGAGGTTGGCGTGCGAATCCTGTCGCCCACCGCTCGCGAACTCCTGCTCGCTGCAGGCTGCATGCTCGACGACGACATTTGTCGCTACGACCCCGATCTCGTGGAGGAGGCCGTGGCGTCCACCCCATCAGAGTTCGAGCTAAGGGGAGCATCGGAGGCAACAACTCACACCGTGGGAGGTCGCCACGTCGTTTGGGCCCCCGCCGGAGGAATCCCTAACGTAAGTGACCTCGACGGAGGCAAGCGCCCGGGCAGCCTCGCGGATTGGGAGATCCAGACCAAGCTCACCGAGCACTTCGACGTACTCCACGTGACGAGTTCTGGCCCGGAGCCCCAGGACATCGCCCCCAACGTACGCCACCTCGCCACGGGTGCGGGGGTGCTGCGTCTCACCACCAAGGTGCCGTTCATCTATGCCCGCGGCTCGGCTCAGGTAGCCGACGGATTCGAGATGATTCGCCTGGCCCGAGGCCTTTCCGAGAAGGAATTCGAGTCGACGCCCCACTGTTACTCGGTAATCAACACCAACTCCCCTCTCCAACTCGACGAGCCGATGCTCGATGGAGTCGTCGACTTCGCCAAGGCGAATCAGATGACGGTCATCACCCCTTTCACCCTGGCGGGGGCGATGGCTCCGGTAACACTGGCGGGGGCACTGGTACAACAGCACGCCGAGTTCTTGAGTGCCCTCGTCGTGGCCCAACTGGTCAGGCCGGGAGCCCCTGTCGTCTATGGGGGTTTCACCTCGAATGTCGACATGAAATCGGGCTCGCCGGCCTTCGGCACACCCGAAGCGGCCCGCGGTGCGTTTGCCACCGGCCAGCTGGCCCGCCGACTCGGTATTCCGTGGCGATCATCGATGGCCAGTTCATCCAATCTGGTGGACGCCCAGTCCACCTACGAGCACGGCATGGCCATGTGGGGTTCGGTGCTGGGAGGATCCAACTTCACGATCCATTCGGCAGGCTGGATCGAAGGAGGACTCACCGGCTCCTCCGAGAAGCTGATCGTCGATGTGGAGGTTCTCCAACAGATCGCTGAGCTCATGCAGCCGGTGAGCTTCGATGATGACGAGCTCGCCTTCGACGCGATCGCGGCGGTGGGCCAGGGCGGACACTTCTTCGGCGAAGCACACACGATGGAGCGCTACGAGACCGCCTTCTACTCGCCTCTCGTCTCGGATCTCTCCAATTTCGGTCAATGGGTCGAGCGCGGGTCGCTCGACGCAGCCCAGCGCGCCACCGGCATCTGGAAGCAGGTGGTGTCCGAGTTCACCGCGCCGGCCCTCGCCGGCGATCGAGATGCCGCCCTCGAAGATTTCGTTGGGCGCCGAACCAGAGAGGGTGGGGCCTCCCCCCTCAGTTGAGAGACGAGCGGATGATCCGAGACTGATGCTTGTTGGAGCTCGGCGCGACACCGCGGAGCTCACTTGCTGAGCGCACCATCGAGATCAGTCCACAGATCTTCGACCGATTCGATACCCACACTCAAGCGCAGGAGACCGGGAGGCAGGTGCTCCTGGCCGGGAACCGCCGCCCTCCGCTCCACCGTCGTCTCCACCGCTCCGAGGCTCGTGGCATGCTGGACGAGGCTCAGCGCCGCGCAGACCCGATCGCCCTTCTCGGCCGATTCAACGTCGAACGAGATGAGGCTGCCGAAGCCTCCGAGTTGATCGGCGGCGATCTCATGTTGGGGGTGGCTCGCCAGTCCCGGATAGCGCGTGTGCACGACGAGCGGATGCTGAGCCAGTCGCCGGGCCAACACGCCGGCATTAGTCTGCGCAGTCTCCAGTCGGAGCGCCATCGTGCGCAGGCCGCGCAGGGCCAAATAGGCCTCGAGGGTGCCAGGTGTGGCGCCGAGCAGGGTCCGCGCCGTGACGAGGGCGTCGACGAGTTCGTCGCTACGGGTGGTAAGGACCCCACCGAGAAGGTCGGAGTGGCCTCCGATGAACTTGGTGGCCGACTGCATCGATATGTCGGCCCCGATATCCAGGGGCTGCTGATTCAGAGGCGTGGCGAAGGTGTTGTCGATCACCAGGAGGGATCCCTCACGGCGAGGCGCGGCTCCAATGGCGCGGAGATCGGCGATCGAGAGCAGGGGGTTGGTGGGCGACTCGAGCCACAGGAGATCTGCCCGCCCGGCCGCGCCGACCCACGCTTCGGTGTCGGCGACGGAGTAGCGCTCCACCGTGAGCGCTCCGCGTGCGGCCCGTCCCGCGGCGAGTGCACCTACCCCGTGATAACAGTCGTCAGGTAGCACAACCATCGCGCCCGGATCCAAGAGATCGAACACGGCAGCAGCGGCCGCCATGCCCGATGCGAACGAGATCGCCCTCGCCGACTCGAGGCCACCCAGCACGGCTTCCAAGGCTTCCCATGTAGGGGTGCCTCCACTGCGGGCATAGCTACGGTCGGCCGGGAGTAGATAGTTGGAAGCAGGCACCATGGGCGGGTTGAGAGGATCGCCTTGAGCTGTCGGGCGGCCACCACTCACCAGCCAGGATCGGGGATCGAGGTCAGGACGGTCAGACACGGCGCGCGATCCTAGTGGGCGGATTCGGATCGGCGATGTGTGAGACTTCTGCCCGGAGCCCCAATGGAACACGACATCGACGACATCACCGGTCTCATCGACCGTCCCCCGCCCGAGCCCCACCCCTTCGGGCCTCGGTCGGTGGCCGCGATCCTCGACGCCACGGTTCGGACCTACCCGGATCGTCTCGCCTTGGTCGACGGCGGACGCGTGTGGACCTACACCGAACTCGATTCAGCGGTCGGGCGAGCTGCCGGTGCACTTGCAACCCACGGCGTCGGGCCGGGCGACCGGGTGATCTGGTCGCTTCCCAATTGCGCCGAGATCGTCGTCGGCTTCCTTGCCACCGCTCGGCGTGGAGCGGTTTGGGTGGGACTCCATCCTCGACTCAGCCCCGCTGAGCAAGCCTCACTGGTGGGTCACTGCGATCCGACACTCATAGTCGATGAATTGGCGGCCTGGCAGGACAAGGTCGCCCAGAGCACGACGGCCCGCGTGATCGACATCGACCCCCACGAGGCCGCGGCCTTCGCATACACGTCCGGCACCACCGGCACCCCGAAGGCGGCGGTGCACTCCCAGCACAACCTGCTGTGGCCGGGTTTGGTGAGCGTCGAGATGGATCCTCCCGGCACCGACGACCGAACGGGCACGCCGTTCGCACTCACCACCCTCAACCTCATGGTGCTCGGTCCCCTCGCCGCATTCGCACGTGGTGGCGCCGCCGTGGTGCTCCACCACACGGATGCAGCCGACTTCGCCGTCGAGGTTTCCGAGACGAGGCTCACCCGAGCGATCCTCGTGCCCACGATGCTCCACGATCTGGTGGCCGAGGGGGTGGAGCCGTCCCTATTCGAATCTGTTCACACGGTTCTGGTCGGCGGAGCGGGCACGCCGCAAGGCACGAGGGACGCATTCACCCAGCGCTTCGGCATCGTTCCCGTTCTCAGCTATGGACTCTCCGAGGCACCCACCGGTGTGGCCCGCACCGGCCTCGATCCATCGATCGGGGCCACTCCCCTGCCCCTCTTCGAGGTGCAGATCCGTGATTCCGAGGGCAATCCGGTGGGCCCGGGGACCGAGGGCGAGATATGCCTGAAGCCTGCTTCGAATGGACAGTGGGCTGGTTCCTGGTCGCCGACCCTCGGCTACTGGCAGGCGCCTGATGCCACCCGCGCCCTGCTCCGCGGCGACGCACTCAACACCGGCGACATCGGCGTACTCGACGACTCCGGCCGACTCCAGGTGAGGGGCCGGGCCGGCGACGTAATCGTGAGAGGTGGTGCCAACATCTACCCGACCGAGATCGAACGGGTACTGCTCGAACATCGAGACGTCGACGCCGCGGCCGTCGCCGGCTTGCCCGACCTGCGCCTTGGCGAGCGGGTGGTGGCGATCGTCACCACACTCCATGAGTCTCTGGAC
>CAXMSE010000084.1:0-10578 GCA_964196195.1 uncultured Gammaproteobacteria bacterium
AGGGCCCCTACTACTGCGCCGTGGGCAGCCACAACGTCGCGGGGCGAGAGATAATCGAGGAGCACTGGGACGTCTGCCTCGCTGCAGGTGTGGGGATCACCGGCATCAATGCCGAAGTGATGCTCGGCCAGTGGGAATTCCCTGATCGCCGACAGGATCATCAAGACCGTACGAATCGCTCACACCCAAGCCGTCGAAGCGATCGGCTGATCAAACCAGTTGCCTGGTCCCACGGTTGAACCCGTGCATCTGCGGGGCAGTTGGGTTCTCCTTCGAGAATTGTCACGGGTCCCCTGGGTCTGACGCAACCTCAGCCGGCAACCGGATGGTGAATGTCGACCCGACACCGACCTCACTCTCCAGCAGTATGTCGCCGCCCATCATCTGGCACAATTGTCTGGTCAGACTGAGGCCCAGTCCGGTGCCACCAAAATCGCGAGTGGTCGACTCGTCGGCTTGGGAGAACTCGTCGAAGACCTTGCCGAGCTTGTCGGGCGGGATGCCGATGCCGGTATCGGCCACCGCCATCACGACCCACTCACCTGCATCGCTAGCCTCTCGTTGAACAGCCAAGGTGATGGTGCCCGACTCAGTGAATTTGGCGGCATTCGACAGCAGGTTGAACAGGGACTGGCGCACCTTTGTGACATCGGCATGCACCAGTCCCAGGCCATCTTTGGCATCCATCACGAAGTCGTTGTGGTTCTTCTCGAAGAGTGGCTGGGCGGTGGAGGCGACCTCTTCGAGCATCTCGCGCAGGTTGAACGTCTCAAGGAACAACTCCATCCGTCCGGCCTCGATCTTCGAGAGGTCGAGGATGTCGTTGATGAGCGACAGTAGATGCGTTCCGGCCGCGTTGATCTTGTTGAGGTCGGCCACCATGTCATCGAGACCATCATCTTCGGCATCCTCGGTGAGCATCTCGCTGTAGCCGATGATGGCGTTCATCGGGGTGCGGAGCTCGTGGCTCATGTTGGCCAGGAAAGAGCTCTTGGCGGCATTGGCGCGATCAGCGGCCTCGCGCTGAACCCCAAGTTCCCCGAGGGTGATTTCGAGCTCGGATGTCCGGTCGCGTACCGTTTGCTCCAGCTGCTCCTTCGCCTTCTCCAGCGCCTCGTTTTGTGCGCTGACCTCGGTCAGCAACTGGTCGCGCGACCGCTCGGCCAGCACCTTTCGGGCGCTGTGAATCGCTGGATCATCGGGTTCGCCTACCCCGAGTTCAGCCAAAAGCCTGATTTCATTGCCATCGGTCTTCCATGAGTCGAAGAACAGATCCAAAAACGCTGGAGTATCGATCGGCTCACCTGATGTCAGGTTCAGCCCGATGCTGGCCCCTCTGGGGCTCTCACCTACCAGCACCTCCATCGTGCCGGCACCACTCAATCGGAGCATGTGTTGGATCAGCTGTGAAACGGCCGTGCTCAAGCGGGTAGCCGTGACATCATCGGCACCAAGTGCAAGTACCACCGACCGGACCTTGGATCGGGCATCGAAGATCGAGGCAGCCGTTGTGAAGGGGACGGTGCCGAGGGTCGTCACCGGGCAAACCTCATCACTGCACACGATGAGTCGTCGTAGTCCTTGCCGAACCGTTCGACGATCGTCTTGGCGGCCAAGTCGGGAGAATCGATAATGGCGGCGGGATAGTCCTTGTCGTCGAAGCGGTCCGTCACGCCGTCGGAGTACATCACCAGGGTTTCGTGGCCCAATGTTCGGTGCTGGACGATCGGGCGCCGAAACTGTTGCCCGAGCGTTCCTTCGGTCCACGGGATTCGGACCCCCGACGGACCAAGCACGCGGATGCGGACATTGCCCACGCTGGCAGTGTCGATCGATCTGTCCCGCGGGTCGGCGACTGCGATGGCTGCGGCCGCTCCATCGCTGCCTCTCAAGGCATCATCCAAGGTGTCGATGGTGGCGAGCACGTTGGGCTCTGTGATCGTGGCGATGGCCGTTGCCGCGTTCGTCGCGATTCGGGCAGCGGAGGCGCCATGGCCCAGTGCATCGAGGACAACGAGCAACGCCTGCGCGCCGATCCAGCGAAGCACCACAAGATCCCCGGAAACCATCTCCCCATGATGGGGACGCACAAATGACCCAGCAAGCACTTCGGCTGTTTCACTGTCGGCGCGAGCCCCCAAGACCGTCCTGCGGTCTCGAAGAGTTGGGCGCTGGGCTGCCGGCAAGAACGCGCTCGGGTGCTTGCTCGATGGGCGCCTGGTGCTGTCTCGAAGCCTCAGCCTCGTTTTGACGGTTGTACCGGATCCGGGAGTGGACTCCACGGTGAGTTCATCCATCAGGCGACGAACTCCGGGAAGGCCGAGACCGAGGGTGCCGGTGGTGCTGTAGTGATCTGTCAGCGCCGCCTCGATGTCGGTGATGCCCGGACCATGATCCCGTGCTGTGATCTCGATGCCCGGCTCCGCCTCGTTCATGGACTCGATGGTGACCTGTCCGAAATCGGCGTACTTCACTATGTTCCGGGCAATTTCGGAGACCGCGGTTGAAATGGCACTTACGCGCGTCTGGTCGAACCCGATGCTCGTGGCGATCGTCGCTGCCGTGGTCACTGCATTCGCCACGTTTCGCTCAGATCGGATCTGAATCGTCTGCTTCATCCCATTCCTGATCGTCGATTAGGCGGCGCCCCTTGTTCGGTTCTCTCGCCGTCGGCTCGGACGCACTTCGAATCAGATCGAGGGCATCGTCGGTGGTGCGGGTCGCCTCGACGTCGGTGACATCAACGTCGAGATCCATCAGTGCGGAGACCACACCGGGCCTGAAACCGCTGAGAATGGGGCGCGCTCCCAGAAGCTGAGCCATCTTCGCAACTCGACGCAGGGCGGAGAATTCTTGCGGATCCAACATCTCCATCCCCCCGACATCGATGACCAACCCTGATGCCCGAGAATCGCGGAGCAGCTCAAGAACGTCGTCCTGTAGCGATTGGATCACCTCTGGGGTCAGATCGACCTGCACCGAAGCGATGACAGAGCCCCGCGAGACCTGGAGAGGTACTCGTGTACCGCCGGCCGCCGAAGCCACCGTCACGAACCGTTTGAGATCTGGAGGCCCACGCGCTGGAAGGACAACGCCAGCGCATCTCGCATGGTGGCGGTGGTGCGAACTCCACCTACATCGATGCCGAGGTCCACGATTGTCTGTGCGATCGCAGGGGAAACTCCAGAGATGATCGAGGTGCATCCCATGAGCTTCGTAGCTTTGGTGATTCGAATCAGGTTGTTCGCCACGGCGGTGTCCACCACGCCTACGCCGCTGATGTCGAGGATGAAGATCTGTGCTTGAGACTCTGCGATCTTGGCGAGAGTTCCGTTCATGATCTCGCGGGCCCGGTGAGAGTCGATCAGTCCGACGATCGGGAGGAACAGGACCCCGTCCCAGATCTCGGTGACTGGCGTCGACATCGCGAGCAGAGAGTCCGTCTGTTCTGAGAGGGTCTCTTCGATGATGTTGTTGTAGGTGTCGACCACCACCGCTGTGTCGAGCGCTACCAACCGCTCGATCGATTCCATCAGGGGTCCGACCTCCGCTTCAGAGACCGCTTCGTTACGGATAAGTGTGGCGATACTTCTCTGGCATTGGCTCATGCCCGCGAAGTAGGCGGTCACGGGCAGACCGATTCGGGCGTGTACCTGGCCGACGATTCGCCGGCGCCAGAGGTAGTCGTCGTCCACCACCGCCTTGAAGAAGTCTCGCCAGTACTCCACCTGCTGCTCTCGCACGTGGGCCAAGACATCTGGGTCGTTGAGCAGCTCCCGGAACCACGGTCCTGCCGATGGCAGCCAGTCGTAGAACTCTTCCACGATCGGCATCGCCGCATCGCCGACTCGTGTGCCGAAATCGGCGATGCGCTGCTGATCTGCCTCGGTGAAGTTGTACAGCTCGATGAGGCCCTCAGCGTGTACGGGATCAGGTGAGAGAAATGCGGGCGTATCGTCGTTCGTCATCGGTTTGAACCTTCCGCGGGGGCGATCGCTGTTGAGTTCTCGAGGTGGGCTCCTGCTCGTCTCAGGCCGAGCCGCAGGGTCGTCTCAGTTGCCATTTCCGTCGTGTCGTGGCCTGATCCTGTGAGCCGCGTAGCCAGATCGGCTTGGACTCCCGTCATGATCACCAATACGCCCAGCAACCGGACTGCCCGAAATGCGTTCAACAGCAGGCTCAGCGCTTCGTCATCGTTGTCGGCATCAGCAGTGGTCCGAAGGCCTGTCATGTCAACGAGTACGACCTGGGCGGCGCGTCGATGGACGCCGTCGACCAGTTCGTCGCTGATGCGGACCATCCGCCTACTGTCGAGTTCACCCACAATGGGGAGCAGCACAATGCCGTCGCCCATCGGGATCAGTGGTGTGGTGAGGGCCTCGATCGCGCGATCCTGGCGACCGACGAGGCCGACGAGGGAGTCCCGCATTGTAGAGAACGAGTTCGCCAGCTCGGTGATCTCGTCGGACCCTCCACCTTCTATTCCTACCTCGAGATCGCCAGCCGCTATTGCCGCTGCGGTGGCGGAGAGAGCCCGGATCGGTGTGACGAGTCGGCGGGAATAGAGCACCGCCACGAACACGAACACGGCGCCGGCGACGAGGAGCCACAACAACGCCAAGGTGCGGAACTGCCTGATGGCCTCGAAAGCCTCGGATTCATCGATCTCGCTAAGGATGACCCACTCGACATCAGCGATGTCGAGTGGCCGATACGACGACAGCACCTGTACGTGACGGTAGTCGCGGAACGTGTCGGTGTCGGAGAGGCCTGCCAAGGCCTCCTGGACGCCAGGAGTGTCGACCGGCTGCAGTCCGATAGCGCTGTCGATGCTGTCGATGGTGGCGATGGTGCCGGTATCGACACCGGCCCGCTCGATCGCCTCCAGGTAGGCGGTCTCGTCTTCGACGAGGAATCTGGACTCACTGCGAAGACGGGAGTCGGAGCCGACGATGTAGGTCTCTCCGCTGTCGCCGAAGCCATTGGCTCGCCACTCGAAGTTGGAGGTCATGATCTGGTTGATGCGATCCACCGGCATCTGGAAGGCGACCACTCCGATCAGTTCGCCATCCTCCACGATCGGAGAAGCGATGAACGACGCGGGCGCACCGAAGGAAGGGGCGTAAGGTCGGAAGTCCTCGAGGGCGGCGTGCGAAGCAATATCGGGGCTGTCGACTCGGATCTCCATGGCCCGGTCGAAAGCATCGGCCAACCCTGAATCACGATGCGGGCCGGTTTCCAGTGAGGTCGCGAAATCAATCTCTTTGAAGACCGAGTAGACGATGTTCCCGCTCTGGGCCTCGATGAGGAACACGTCGTAATACCCGAACCCCTGCTGGAAGTTCCGCATCAGTGGATGGTAGAAGCTATGAACCGCGGAGTAGGCGCTGCCGTCGTCTGCTTCATCTAACCGGTCCTTCTGCCCGGTCGGGTTTGGATTCGTGGCGATGAACTGGTCCTGCAGATCACGCACCCGAGGATCGGAGGGCTCGTATTGTCGCGAAGTGGCAGCACGAGCTGTCGTCTCTTCCAAGCGCGGGATGAACTCTGACTGGTAGTACCGGCTGAGCCGTGAGTCGACTTGGGCTCGCGTGTCACCAGATGCCGACTCGAACTCGAAGAAGGCATCGGAGAAGGCCGCCAAGGCGTCGACGACCATGCGGTCCTCCGAAAAGCGGACGACCTGCTCGCGGGTCTGCGCGAAATAGTCTTCCACGTGCGCTGCTTTGGTCTCCCGTACCGCGGTGAGTTCATCGAAAGCAGCCACTTCGAGTGACCGCGATCCTCCAACGAAGGCGATTAGAGCAGTGGCTCCGGCTGCGACCAGCGAGACGGAGAGTACGAGGATCACGAGCTTTGACCGGAGCGATCCGATGCGTAGGAGGGTTCCGACACTCTGCACGGTCCAACTATTGCCGATCCGCGGTATCCATGCGACCTTGGCGCAGGATTGTCAACCGGTGGTCGGGTAAGGCGACATCTCGCCGGCGAGGGACAGAACCTCCTTCGAGATATTCCTGCGAGTAGGGTCCGGCCCTCGGCACTGTTGCGTTGAGCCACAACGTGGCCGGTCATGATCCTCGGGGACCCCAGATCGCCGTTTGAATGAATATGAACTTCACCACAAGGTGCTGTCCGTGGCCTGGTCCTGGACAGTCATCTCGGTAGGTATCGGGAACGGATCCATCAACGCAACAGTGCCCGGTTGAGTCCGTGTCATCCGCAGCCATGGCAACCACTCGCTAGGTGAAGCCGCACGGCACAACCCCTCGACCTCGACGGTTGCGTCGCATCAGGCGGCTCGGCCGCGACAGAGGCGAGGCCCTCCACACCACCGGCACTAACGTCGACGGCTGACCGGGGGTTTCGCGCCGCGAAGTCTCCCGGCCCCGCTCCCCGCCCCCGTCGGGCCGGTAGAAAATCCCATCGGCCCTGGTGACGGGTTCGGGGCAAGTGGTGTTGGGAACGGATTTCGCCGAATGGGGAACGCCTAGAGAGCGTTCCCCCGAGCCAGTCCGCTGGTTGGCCGTTCGTCTGCGGCCTGGGGGTGCCGAGAACGCGTCGCTGCAGGTCACAGCGTTGGCGGCCGGTACCGTGACCGGCCGTGTCATCGGTCATTTCACATCTTTTCCGGCTCCTGATCGCTCGGCTCGGGCGTGTCCGGCGACAAGCGGCCGCCGAGATCTTGGCCCTTCGCCATCAGGTGCGCGTTCTGTAACGACAGATCGACAGGCCGACGTTCACGCCCGCGGACCGGACCATCCTCGCCCTGTTGTCGCGCGCCTTTCACCGGCCGCGCCTGGGACGCGTGATGTTGATCGAACTCGACCAGCGGATCAGACGACCTACCACCTGTCACGGGCTCATCAACGAGCACCGACCAGCAGCCTGAACCCCCGAAGACCAGGTCGAGTGGCCAGCTTCGCCGCGCCCGACGACAGCCCTCTCCAACCCGACACGTACGGCGGACCCTCCCGAAAAACACCGATCAGTTCTAGCACCCTCAGGATAGGAATCTAATCTTAGCTGTGCTCGCTGACGGGGTAGATCTCGTCGGCGACCAGGCCGTGGGCCTCGCGATGAACGGAGTTCGCATCTTCGGCGTTGTCGGCCTCGACGAGGCAGAAGATCTTCCCTGCGTTCTCGTCGACCCAGTACCTGAGGTAGCTCACGCCGTATTTGCCCTGCGTATCGAGGTCCTTCTGGTGTGCATCGACGACGTCGGCAACCGACACGCCACCCTCGATGTTATGAACGTCCATGAAAAGTGCCATTTCTGCCTCCTGGACTCTCGTTTCGAATGTTCTTTCTCAGAAGGTATGAAAGTGCGGTCGGCCGGTCATCGGGGGTGTCCACCTAGAAATGGTCCTGCCACCCGCCATCTTTGCCAATCGCCACCGCGCAGGGATGCTCCACCCGGGGGCTACCCGGCCCGGGGTAGCACGTTCTAGGCTCCGGTCCGTGCTTCTGGGACGAGATCGAGACCTCGATACGATGGACTCACTCCTCGCGGGAGTCGATCTGTCGGGCGGCAAGGTCGTTCTGATCCGCGGAGAGGCCGGAATCGGCAAAAGCGCTCTGATCCGAGAGTTCGCGGAGAGACACGCGCGGGATGCGACAGTGGTCGTCGGGTTCAGCGACAACCTGCTGACCCCTCAGCCGCTGGGTCCGTTCTGGGACTTTGCCCATGACGAGCCGTCACTGGTGCAGCCTCTCCAAGACGGTGATCGCCCGGCGGTTCTAGCCGGGTGCCTCGCCGTGCTCAGCCGATCGCCTCGCCCGACCGCTCTGGTCATCGAGGACACCCACTGGGCCGATGAGGCCACACTCGACGCGATCAGGTACATCGGCCGGCGGATCGCCAGGACCAATGGACTGCTGGTTCTCACGTATCGAGACGGCGCAGTCGATTTTGATCACCCACTGCGCGTCGTGATCGGTGAGTTGCCGCCTCAAAATGTCGCCCGGATGCGTCTCGAATCGCTCTCGCGGGCCGACGTCAGCGTAATGGTGGGCGAAACGGACCTCGATATCGACGAAGTCCTCACTCTGACGGCTGGGAATCCGTTGTTCGTGAACGAAGTCGTCGCATCCGGTGTCGATCACCTGCCATCCTCGGTGCAGGACTCCGTGCTGGCCAGGGCGGGCAGCCTCTCCGATGAGGCGAGACGAATCGTGGACCTGGTTTCGGTCAGTCCGGGAGGTTCCGAACAAGAGTTGGTCGACGGAATCCTCGGGCCGACGCCCGAGCCGATGGCCGAGTGTGAGCGTCGTGGTCTGCTCCAGGTGCAAGACGACACGGTATCGTTTCGCCACGAACTGACCCGTCGAGCGATCGAGTCGGCGCTGAGTGCCTCAGATCGCCGGCGCTTGAATGGCGCGGTGATGGCTGAACTCGGCGATTCGGCGAATCCTTCGCGGCTCGTGCATCACGCGCGGGAAGCAGATGACGTCGCGGCAATAGTCGCTGTCACGCCGCTAGCGGCCCGGGCCGCAATGGCGTCGGAGAGTTGGCGAGAGGCGGTGGAGCACTTTCGGGTACTGGAACGCCATCTCGCTCGCCTCGCCGAGTCCGACCAGGCGAGCGTCCTCGAGGACTGGTCCAGAGCAGAGTCCTACCTGAGCAACGTCGAGGCAGTCGACCTGGTGGCCCGGGCCATCGACCTCCGCCGTTCGCTTGCGGACGATCGCGAACTGGCCCGAACCCTGACGTTCGCCGTACGGGTGTACCAAGTCGAGGGTCGTCCCGATGAGGCTCTGGCCTGTGCCAACGAAGCCATCTCCATCCTGGAACCGAAGCCGTCGAGCAGAGAGCTGGCGTTCGCCTTGAGCCAGCGCGCCTGGCTCGCGCTGATGCGAAGCGACGATGACAAGTTGGGTCTCGAACTCGCCGACCGGGCGCTGGCGGTGGCGAGCGAAACGAACGACGAGTTGTCGACGATATACGCGCTGGTCGCCAAAGGAAGCTTCGAGTGCGGCCGCGGAGACCGGGGCGCCATAGCTCTCGTGGAGGAAAGCCACCGGCTCGCTCAGGAAGGTGGATACCGGTTCGAGGAGGTTTACGCCCTCGTCAACCTGACTGGGCTGGCGGGGGATCGCCGCGACATCCGGCGGGCGGCCGACTTGGCGCAGCGGACTCGCGACGCTGCCGCTCGATGTGAGATCAGATCTCTGGAGACTTACGCCCAGGCCGTACAGGCCGAGCTTCTGTTGTGGCGGGGCGATTGGGCGGCAGCCGAGGACGCCGCGACCGAGGTCACCGACTCCAGTGTCCACGGCCAGACTGTCGCCGCCCGGATCCTCGGCACGATGCAGGTGCGGCAGGCCCGTCCCCAGGCCGGCACGATGCTCGATCTCATGTGGACATTGGCGGAGACCTCGGGGGAGCTTCAGAACTTGGACCCGGCCGGAGCGGCCCTCGCCGAACACATGTGGTTGACCGGCGAGCGCCACGAGAACCTCACGGCGAAACTCCGGGAGATTTTCGACCAGGGGACAAGGATCGGTCCACCCTGGCCTTCGGGGGCGTTCGTCTTCTGGTGGTGGAAGATCGGCGAGTTGTCCGATGTCCCCGAGGGCGTTCCCGATGAGTATCGGCTGATCATCGAGGGCGAGCCCCTGGCTGCCGCCGAGATGTGGTCGAAGTTCGGATGTCCCTACGAGAGAGCGATTGCGCTCTCTCACGGCAAGCAGGACGCCCAACTCGAAGCACTCGAAATCCTCGAGACGCTCGGGGCCACCGCAGTCGCGGCCAAGCTCAGGCAGTCACTACGTGGCCAAGGAGTCCGGCTCGCTCGGGGCAAGGGCCGAAAGACTCGCTCGCACGCAGGTGGGCTCACGGAGCGACAGGCGGAGGTGTTGCAACTGTTGGCCGAAGGAGTCACCAACACCGATATCGCTGACCGGCTCTTCGTGTCGCCCAGAACCGTCGAACACCACGTTTCGGCCGTGATGACGAAGCTGGACGCCGCCAGCAGAGAAGAAGCCGTCTCGCGAGCCCTCGACGACGGGCTGCTGGCTCCGCCTGACCACTAAGGGCCGTCCCGGGAGCTAGACCTCAGATCTATCAAATTTGGGGATCGCCGGGCCCATTTCTCTCAGCCGGCGCACGATATTGGATCGTGGCCGCGGTCCTCGTGTCGGCCACGGGCCGTCCATCGAATATCTGCCGATGGATCGACGGATTCGAAGAACCTCTCAGCTGCTGGCTTGAGGATCTACGACACAGTCGAGACGCAGGACGAGTTGACGGATCTCCGAACCATGAACGTGAAGAGAAAGGCCGGGCGGTGTCCCAGCCTCTCTCTTCAGTCCGATGTTCCTGCTCGGCTAGGGGCGTCGTGCCCCCGATCTCACGGGCCTTCCTGGCGCCATAGCATGGTCACGCCCTGGGCTCGGGTGAGCGAGCTGTTGGGCGAGAACGTGGTTGCTGTTGTACCGGTGGTGATGCCGTTGGCTTTGGCCCAGTTGACGGCCGCTTGGTAGTACGCGTCGGCCGGTATATCGGTGAACCCTGAGGCGGCATGGGTTGATGCGAAATAGACCGGGCAGTGCGGCTGTCCCGCGTTGGGGTTCGGT